>JBCCGI010000013.1:0-143201 GCA_039029355.1 Planctomycetota bacterium | reverse complement strand
GGACCAGGAGCTGGCGGGTCTTGGGCGTCGTCTTGGCGTTAGCATGCAGCTTCACTCGATCTCCTCGGGGTCTGGGACTGGTGGTTCAGCCCCCATGATCCCGGGGAGATTCGGGTGAACAACGTACTTGGACAGGACATCTAGCCGACCTCCTTTGCCGGCCCGCGGCGGGATCGCCGCGGCGCCGGCTACGGGCTGCGGTCGAGCGTCTTGAGCGCGGCCTGCAGCGCCGCGGGCATCGACGCGTAGCGCGCGTCGAGCCGCCCCTCGGCCGCGAGCCGGTCGAGCACGGCGATGCCTTCGTTGAACCACGTCGCCGCGCGCTCGGGGTCGCCGGCCTCGCGTTCGACGATGCCCAGCCCGTGGGCCAGTGTCACGATCGAGATCTCGTGCTGCGGGTTGGTGGCCTCGTCCGCGTGCAGCGCGCGGTAGACCTCGACGCCCGCCGCCAGCTTGCGCCGCGCCGCGTCGAGGTGGACCTGCATACGCTCAGCCTCGCCGCCGAAGAGCAGCGCGCGGCCGAGCGTCTCGCGCAGCGGGATGGACGTGGGGTCCTCGTCGATCCGCGGGCGGAGCAGGCGCTCGACTTCGGCGTACTCCGCAGCGGCCTCCTCGTAGCGCTCCTCGACGTAGAAGCTTGCGCCCGAGGTGAGGAAGGTCCGTGCGTACCGCATCGGGTGCAGCGCATCTCCAGGGCGCGCCGCCGCGAAGCGCTCGAACAGCCGGCGCGCCTCGGCGAGGTCGGCGCGGAGCTGCTCCTGGTCGCCGCGCCGGCCGTGCGCGACGCTGGTTTGGTCGAACGACTGGCCCAGCTCGAGCAGCGCGTCGGCGTCGTTTGGGTCCGCGGCGAGCAGCTCCTGCAGCACCTCGCGGGCGGCGAGGACCGCCGCCTCGCTCGCGTCGGGGCCGCGGGTGGCGGACTCGATCAGCCCGCGGTCGAGCCGCGTCCGGGCGAGGAGCAGGCTCAGCTCGCGGTCCCCGGGGGTTTCGCCGAGCAGCTCGAGCGCGATCTCCTCGGCCCGCGCGAGCGCTTCCAGCCCCCGCTCCGCGCTGTCGAGCGCCTGCCCTTCGAGCCGCGCCTCGAAGGCGCCGAGCCGGAACCACGCGTGCGCGACGCGGCGCCGTACCTCGGGCGCGCCGCCCGAGCGCCGCTCGAGGTGCTCCAGATCGTCGATCGTCTGGCGGATCAGCCGCCGGCCGATGTCGACGCCCCCGGTGAGCAGGATCAGCTCGTCCGCGAAGTCGTCGGTGATCCGCGAGCTGCGCTCTAGTAGCGCGTCGAAGAGCTCGCGCGACTCGTCCTCGGCGCGCCGCGCCTCGAGCGCGAACCGCAGGCTGACGCCCGCGGCGACCAGCGCCGCCAGGAACACCAGCGTCGCGGCGCCGAAGGCGACCCGGTGGCGCCGCGCGAAGGCGCGCGCGAGGTAGGCGGCGGTGGGGGCGCGCGCGGTCACGGGCTCGCGCGCGAGCACGCGGCGCACGTCGTCGGCGAACGCGGCGACGGTCGGGTAGCGACGCTCGCGGTCCTTCTCCAGCGCCCTCAGCAGGACGGCTTCGAGATCGCGCCCCAGCTCGGGCGCGCGGCGCGGGGGCGCGCCGCCTACGCGCTCGGCGATGGCGGCGAGCGACGCGCCCGAGACGTCGATCGGCAGGCGGTCGAGCAGGAGCTCGTACAGACACACGCCCAGGCCGTACACGTCCGAGGAGGTGTCGATGTCGCCCCCGGCGAGTTGCTCCGGGCTCATGTACGCCGGAGTCCCCACCAGCTGCCCGTCCTGGGTCAGGCGCTCGGAGTCGCCGCCCGCCTCGGAGGCGAGCGCGATCCCGAAGTCGATGACCTTCGGGTTCCCCTCGGCGTCGATCAGGATGTTGTCGGGCTTGAGGTCGCGGTGGACGACGCCCTTTTGGTGGCCGTGCTGGACCGCTTCGGCGACGCGCAGGAAGAGCCGCAGCCGCGACTCGCGGTCGAAGCCATCCTCCCGCGCCGCCCTCAGGAGCGTGCGCGCGCCGTCGACGAACTCCATCGCGAACCACGGCGTCTCGCCGCCGACACCGTCCACGTGGACGCCGGTCTCGTAGACCTGGGCGACGGCAGGGTGGCGCAGGGACGCGAGGGTGCGGACCTCGTGCCGGAAGCGGTCGGTGGCCGCGTCGCCGCCCAGGTCGCGGCGGAGCACCTTGACCGCGACCCGCCGGCGGGGCTCGTCCTGCTCGGCCTCGAACACGGTCCCCATTCCGCCCGACCCGAGAACCCGCAGGATGCGGAAGGAGCCGATCCGCTCCGGGGCGGGCCGGCCGGGGGCGGCGACCTCGGCCGCTGCTTCGGCCACCGCTTCGACGAGGCCGGGGAGGGGCGGCGTGAGGTCGCTCGCGCGCTCGGCCGCTGCGAGGAGCTCGCGCGCCTCGTCCAGCAGCGCGGTGTCTCCGCGACACTCGCGCTCGAGGAAGCGTTCGCGCTCGTCGCTCCCGAGCGCCGCTGCGGCCTCGACGACCGACCGCAGTCGTGAGAAGTCAGCCAACGGCGTCTCCGCGCTCCAACTCGCGCCGCAGCCACCCGCGTGCAAAGGCCCAGCTGGCCTCGATCTGCCGGCGGGTCTTGCCGAGCGCCGCGCCGATCTCTGCCGCGGACACCCCGCCGAAGAAGCGCATCTCGACGATCTGCGCCAGCTCCGGATCGCGCCCGGCGAGACGGCCCAGGACCTCTTCGATCTCCAGCACCTGGTCGACGCGGATGGCGCCGGCTTCGCCGCTGAGCTGGGCCTCCTCGTCGACCGCGACCAGGCGCCGGCCCGAGCCGCGCTTGAGCGCGTTGCGCCGGCGCGCGTGGTCCACCAGGACCCCCCGCATCGCCCGTGACGCGAGCCGGAGGAACTGCCCCCGGCAGCTTCCGGCATCGAGCCCGCCCAGGTCGAGGCGCAGCCAGGCCTCGTGCAGGAGCGCCGTCGGCTGAAGCGTGTGGTCGTCGCGCTCGCCGCGCATCAAGGCGCCGGCGACCTGACGGAGCTCGCCGTAGAGCAGCTCGAGCAGCTGGCCCTCGAGCCCTTGCTCACCGTCGGCGACGCGCCGCAGGAGCCGCGTGGTCTCTCCCGCGCGCGTTGGATTCGAAGGGGGCGGAGTCGGGCCTTGCACCGCTTACAAGCATACGCCAGCGATCGGTGGGGGAGCGGATGGGTCGGCCGAAGCGGGCCCGGCTCCGGATCGCGTCCCTCGGGTTTCCGCCGGTGCGAGTGAAACCAACGCGGCGTTCGCCGGTCCTGGAGGCGCGAGAGGAGAGCTACGTGCGCTCCCGACGCCGGCGACACGACTCCCCTAGGCCCCAGCCCTCGATCCCCATGCCTCCACCGTCCCGCTGTCTCACAAGCACCAACGCCCGCGCGGCGGGCCTGCTCGCCGGCCCGCCTCTACCCCGCGTCCGGAGCCGCGCGCTTCATCACCGACTCGGCGACCCGGATCGGGCACCGGGCGCGCAGGGCCAGCGCGATCGCATCGCTCGGCCGCGAGTCGACGACCGCGAGCTCGTCGCCGGCGTCGTTCTGGAGCACGAGCTGAGCGAAGAACGTGTTGTCCTTGAGGTCGACGATGTCCACGTGCTTGATCGACGCGTTCAGAGCCTCGATCACGTCGTAGGCCAGCCGGTGGGTCAGCGGCCGCAGCGGATCGCTGTCGTGGACCACGCGGCGGATCTCCTGGACTTCGTTCCAGCCGATCACGATCGGGAAGCCTCGCTGGCCTCCGCTCTCGGCCAGGTAGATGTACTGGCTGTCTTCGCCGTCCCTCAGGACGATGCGCCCGAGGGTGCAGGGGATCATCTTGCCGCTCTCCATCCTGGACCCTTCTTAGTCCGCCGCGGCGTGGTTGTCCACCCGACGGGCGCGGCGCCGTGCCCGGCGTTGCTCGAGGACGAGGTTCTCGAGCTGATCCTCTTCCTCCTCGGCGAGGAGCCAGGTGCTGAGGGTTTCATCCTGCCAGCCGCAGGCGCGGCACCGTCGTCCGAAGGTCGTTCGAACGTCGACGCGCTCGATTGCTTCGGCCTCGCAGACCGGGCAGCTGCGGTCCGCCCGTGCCGGCCAGAGGATCGAGGTCATGATCCAGCCGAGAACGACGGCGAACAGCCCGCCGAAGACCCACCCGAAGATCCACGTCGGGCCCTGCCGAACGAACAGGAACGCAGCGATCGCGGCCCCCAGAAAGAGGGGCGGGAGGAGCCAGGCGCCGCGGGCCGAGCCGGGCGCGGGGGGCTGATTCGCGCGCTGCATGCCAGCAGGGTAGCCTACACTTGGCCGGCCTTCCTTATGACGAGCTCACCAAACGGAACCCACGCGAGTCCCTACCCCGGGGTCGCCGCTCCTCAGGGCGTCAATCCGACGCTCGTGGAGGTGTGGCGTGGCGGGGCCATCGAATCGGTCCATCGGGGCGCCTGGGTCCTGACCGACGGCGCCGGCAACACCCTCGAGGGGGCCGGGGATTGGGAGACCCCCATCTTCACCCGGAGCTCGATCAAGGCGCTCCAGGCCCTGCCGCTCCTTACGAGCGGGGCGGCCGAGCGCTTCTCCTTCGACCACGCGGACCTCGCCTTGGCGGTGTCGTCCCACAACGGAGAACCCTGCCACACCGAGCGCGCGGCGGCGATTCTCGGGCGCGTGGGGCTCGACGTGGGGGACCTCCGCTGTGGACCCCAGACGCCCGGCGATCCGGCGACCCGCCGCTCGCTGACCGAGAGCGGCGATCGGCCCACGGCGCTTCACAACAACTGCTCGGGCAAGCACTCCGGCTTCCTCGCCCTCGCCGACCACCTCGGCATCGAGCATCGGCACTACCTAGCGCCCGACGCCGAGGGGCAGGTCCTCATCCGGCGTGCGATCGCGGTGATGAGCGACGTCGATGAAGCGGATCTGGTGCCCGCCATCGACGGCTGCAGCGCGCCGACGTACCGGCTGCCGCTGCGCAACCTGGCCACCGCCTTTGCACGCCTGACCGCGCCGACGGGGCTCGACACACAGCTGGCCGCGCACTGCCGCCGGCTGTGCGACGCGGTGGCGCAACATCCGGAGCTGATCGCCGGAACACACAAGCGGCTGTGCACGGATCTGGCGCGGGTGACGGCGGGGCGCCTGTTCCCCAAGATCGGCGCCGAAGCGGTCTACGTGATCGGCGTGCGCGACGCGGACCGCGCGCTCGCGGTGAAGGTCGACGACGGCGATCGCCGCGGTCTGCACGCGCTGGTGCTCGCGCTGATCGAGCGGCTCGGCCTGGCGGGCGCCGACGAGCTCGACGCGCTGCAGGCTTGGCGTCCAGGCCCCCTCAAGAACTACGCCGGCCTGGACGTGGGGCGTATCGAGGTGCGGCTCGAGTGAGCGCGGGCGGGCGCGAGTCCGGCGCGCCGCGGCCGCTGCCCGAGCTGCCGGCGGACGCCCACAAGGGAACCGCGGGGCGGGCCCTGTGCGTCGCGGGAAGCCGCGCGATGCCCGGCGCGGCCGTCCTCGTAGCGCGGGCCGCGCAGCGGGCGGGTGCCGGCCTGGTCTCGATGGCCTGCCTGGATCCGTCGCTCCTGAGCGTGCTGCCGGTCGCCGCGCCCGAGGCGGTGCTCGTCGAGGCCTACGACGAGCTGCTGCTCAGCGCTGAGCACTCGGTCGACACGCTGCTGGATCTCCGCAGCAGCCACGCGCGCCTCGTCGGCCCCGGACTGGGCGACGATGAGCGCGCGCGCTTTCTCGTCCGCGGGCTGCTGGCCAGCGACTTCGCGGGGCCGCTCGCCCTGGATGCCGATGCGCTGAACGCCCTCGACGGCGAGCCGGAGCGCGTCCAAGCCGCCGGCGGCCCCGTGGTGCTGACGCCGCATCCCGGCGAGGCGGCGCGGTTGGCCGGCCTCTCGCCGGCCGACATGCCGCGCGACGACGGCGGCCGGGGCGAGCTTGCGCGCGGCCTGGCCGCGCGGAGCGGGGCGGTGGTGTGCCTCAAGGGCCGCCGCACGGTGGTCACCGATGGTGAGCGCCTCTACCACAACGAGACCGGGAACGCCGGCATGGCGACCGCCGGCTCCGGCGACGTCCTATCCGGGATCCTGGTCGGCTACCTCGCGCGCGCGGCGGCCGCCCGGTCCGAGCTCGACGCGCTCGAGCTCGCACGCCTCGCGGTGCACGTGCACGGGCGCGCCGGCGACCTCGCGGCGTCCGAGCTCGGGCCGAGCGCGGTGGTCGCGTCCGACCTGATTCGCTTCCTGCCCGCGGCGCAGAGGGGGCTGGCATAGTCTGGCTGGCGGCACTTTTGACCTTCGCGGTGCTCGTCGGCGGCGAGGACGCGCCGGTCGAGCGCGAGTGGGCGACTCGGCGGCGCGCGCTCGACCTGAGCGCCAGCTGGGAGGAGCTGGCGCGCGACCTCGACCTGGCGGGCTGGGCCGCCTGGCCGCGGCGCTTTGACGCGATCGAGGCCGTGCGGCGCGGGCTCGCGGTGGGGGAGCCGGCCGAGCCGGACGTCGCGGCCGCGGTCCTCGGGGCCCTGGAAGACGAGCATCCGAGCGTGCGCGCTGCCGCTCTCGGGGCGGTGCAGTTCCTGGGCGAGCACGCGGTGCTCGACGCCGAGCTCGCCGAGAGCCTCGCGGCGGACCGGCTGCCGGCGGTGCGCGAGGCCTTGGCGCGGGCGCTCGAGCGCGTTCCCTGCGAGGCTGCACCCCGCATCCTGTCCCGCCTCTCCCTCGACACGGACCAGCGCGTGGCCGAGGTGGCGACCACCGGGCTCTTCGTGCTGGGCGCGGCGGCGGCGGAGGAGCAGCTGAGCGCTCTGCTCGATCGAGCCGACTCGGGGAACGACGCCGGGCTGCTGGACGCCCTCCGCCTGTGGATGCGGGCGGGCGGCAAGCGCAGCGTGCTGCGGGGCCTGGAGGCCTGGTGCGACAACGCGCCGCCCGAGCGCGGGCGGTCGTGGCGCGCGGTGGCCCGCGCGCTCGACTACCGGCTCTTCGGGAGCACCGACCCCACGCCGATCTTCGAGGGGTGGCTGGGCCTTGGTGTTTGGGAGCCGCGGCGTCAGGAGCTGCTCGTGGCGTCCGGACGCGGTGAGGGGATGGAGCTCGGCCCGGGGTTCCTCGAGGCGCTCGACCTGGTCGCTTCGCTGGAGCGCGGGGAGGACGTGCTGGGCCACCTGCCGTTCTTCGCTCAAGACGTACGCGAGCGCGTGCGGGACGGGCGCGACATCGAGCTCTTCCACCTGCGCTTCGACCTGCTCGACGCGATGGAGGCGCACCTGGGGGCCGAGGGAGTCGCCGCGCGCCTCCACGCGCCCGGCCGGGATCCCGCGACGATCGCCTTCCTGCTGCCCGAGCTGGGGCTCCGGCTCGATCGGTGGGACTCCGAGCGCGACCGGGCCTGGCTGGATCCGGGCTTGCCTCGTGAGCTGCGCCTCGCCGCTACGGAGGGATTCGCAAACACCCTGTCGCGGACCGGCGACGCGGCGGCGCATGCGCTGCTCACCGGTGCGCTGGCCGACCCCGATCCGATCGTCGTGCGTGTGGCGTTCCGCACGTTGTCGGAGGTGGAGAGCCCCTCGCCGCCGCTTGGACCGCTGCTGCTTGCATGGCGGCGGGCGACGGAGGATGAGCGCAGCCTGATGCTGCCCTGGCTGCCGCGCGGGCGGCCGCTCGAGCCCTTCCGCGCCGACCTCCTGGCGCTGGCGTGCTGCACCGGGCCGCTGCGGTCGCTCGCGATCGAGCTGCTCTCCACCTTCCACGGCGACGCCGACGTCGAGCGCGCCCTCTCGGGGTGGCTCGAGGGTGCGCTGACGATGCTGGACGCGGCGCGTGAGGAGGAGCTGCGCGACGCGTCGCTGTCGGTCGTCGGGCTGCTGCGGGCGTTGCGCGCGGTGGCCGGCGGCGCGCCTCCGGAGCTCACGCTCGAGGCCCTCGAGCGATCGCTCGGGCGGAGTACCGACGTCGGCAAGACCTCGGTCGCCTTTCTGGCCGAGACGGACCAGTTCGAGCGTCTCGCCCCCTTCCTGCGCGACGACGTCGACAGCCGTACGCGGATCGAGGCTGCGATCGGACTGGCCCGGCGGTCCGGCGGCGAGCTGCTGGACCGGTCGGTGGCGCGGCTCCTGGCTGACATCGACATCGCGGCGCGGGACCTGCGCGTGCGCATGATCAGCGCGCTCGGCTCGGCCGCGCGCGCGTCCGAACAGGCCGCTGCCTTCCTGATCGAGATCGCGGTCGACCCGACGCGCGACGGCAACGACCGCAGGCGTGCGCTCGAGGCGTTGGTGCGCGCGGGACGGCTCGAGCCGGTGCGAAGCGTCGCGGGCGGGGGGCTCGACGTCGACACACGGCTGGTTGCCGTCCGGCTCCTGGCGGAGACGCCCGGCGAGGACCTGGCTCCCTTCCTCGCGCGGCTCTCCAGCGAGCGGCTGCTCGAGGAGGACCGCATACGGCTGCGCATCGAGGCTCTGTCCTCGCTGGCCGAGGGCGGTCGGCTGCCGGAGGAGCTCTATCCCGAGCTGCTCCGGGCCCCGCGCGAGGCGGCGGCGGAGACGCTGCACCGCCGCTTCGCGGGCGCGCGCGTGCCCGAGGCCAGCTTCTCGTGGCGCGGCGAGCTGCAGGCGGTCGAGCACCTCGCGGGGGACGGGCTGCTGGCGCACGTGCTGCACGCGCCGGATGCCTATCGGCTGGACGCCCCGTTGCTGCTGGCGCTGGCGCAGGCGGCGCTGCGCGGCGAGGCCTGGGAGGAGGCTTGGACCCTGCACCGCGCCGCCCTGATCGCCGGCGAAGGCGACCCGCGGCCGGCGGAGGGCAAGCTCGCGGCGGCCCGTTGTCGGCTGCTCGGCCTGGCCTGGAAGACCGGGCGCTGGAACGAGGCCGAGTGGCTTGCGCGCGACCTCGTCGGAGCCTGGCGGCGGCGGGAGCTGCCGCAGTCTGTGTGGGAGGACGTCTTCGGGCTCGAGGATCCCGCGCGCGGCGTCGAACCGCGGGCTCGGCTCGAGAGCGCCGAGCGCCAGGCCGCCGCGTGGGGGGCGTTGGAGCGCGGCGACCTCGCGGCGGCGGCCGGTCACGCGGAGGCCGCCGCCGACCTGCTCGGCCGTTCGCGGGCGGCGGCGGCCGAACAACGGTCGCTCGAGGCCGCGCTGGAAGCCGCGGGGCGGTAGCGCCCGAACGAGCAACGCGGCGCGCGCGTGAATTCGGCCGATGCGGGGGTAAGGTGTCGCCATGAACCCGCCCAAGGCCAAGAAGCTCGTGGACGTCCCCGAGGGCGCTCACCTGACGCTCGACGACGACGTCGGCTTCGTCGCGCTCGTCGACCGGATGCAGCAGGACCACGCCACCAAGGTCGTGAACTCGGCGCGCATCTCCTACAGCCGCACCAAGGACGGGTTCGACGAGGGGGACCAGAAGCTGGCGCGCTTCCTGTGGGTGCACGGGCATACGTCGCCGTACCGCCACTCCTTCTACACCTTCCACTGGAAGGCCCCGCTGTTCGTCTTCCGCCAAGCGTTCAAGTACCAGGTCGGCTCGACCTGGCGTGAATACGAGGCGGACGGGGAGTCGATCTCTCTAGAGGCCTTCGACGTGCTGTTCGACTCCGACAAGGGATGCAGCTGGAACGAGATCTCGGGGCGCTACGTCGAGTGGGCCCAGGAGTACTACGTCCCGAAGGTGATGCGCGGCAACCCGCCGCACGGCAACAAGCAGGCGTCCGAGGACCTGGGCGCGGACTTCGACCACGAGGGCGAGCGCAGCCGCATCATCGAGGAGTGCGAGGAGGCCTTCCGCCGCTATCGCGAGCGCCTCGAACGCGGCGTTGCGAAGGAGATCGCGCGCACCTGCCTGCCGCAGAACATCTACACGCAGGCCTACTGGACGGTCTCGTTGCAGGGGGTGATTCACTTCCTCGAGCAGCGACTGAAGAAGGACGCTCAGTTCGAGATCCGGCGCTATGCCGAGGGTGTCTTCGCGCTGGTCGAGTCCGACTTGGCGCGGCTTGGAATCGACCGCGAGCTCATCGAGGGCGGCGGGGTCTAGCGGGCTCGCGCTCTCACGGCGTTCGGGCGTGAGGCAGCACCGGCCGGGCGCCGCGTCCGGACCGCGGCGCGCGCCGTTTCGAGCCCAGCGCGCGACCGGCGTCCGGGCGCGCCCGTTGCTCGGTCCGAGGCCCGCCTGCGGCCGGCACCACGGCCAACGCGCGCTCCGCGCCGCGGGCGGTCTCGTGCCCCAGGCAAAAAAAGAAATCCGATCGAGGGCCCGGCTCGTAGCGCTCGGCGGAGGCCCTTGGCTCTCGGTCTCTCCGGAACGTCCTCCCGCACGACGCGGGCGAGCCGCAGCCCGTGCCAGCTGGCCGGAAGTCCTTTCCGCAGGCGCCTTGGGAGGGGTGGGGCGCCCCCTCGGGCGCCTGACGCAATCCGGGCCTATGCCCTATCCTGAAACGCCCAGCTCAGCTCTTCTCCCTCAGGCAAGCATCATGAAGCTCCTCCCCGCTCTTGGCGCGGGGTCTGTGGTGGTTCTCTCCGCCGTGGACCACGCCCAGACGCTGTACGTCCTTGATGGCCCCGCGGCGATCGTTCGCGAGGCGAGCGGTCCTCCGGCCGGGCCGTGCGGCTACCCCGACGGCGCCGTGTTCTCCGAGTTCCCGACGACCGGTGGCTTCGCGTGCCCCCTTCCGGGGCGAGCGCAGCCGCAAGACCTGTTCGGCGACGTGGCCGTGGATCGCTTCAACGACGTCATTTGGGTCACCGACGGCTTCCGTGTCGCCTCCTACCAGGGGGACGACGATCCGGTGCTCGGCGTGCTGCTCGGCACGCCGCTCAACAGCTTCGATCCGTCGCTGGTGTTGACCGAGCCGATCCTCGGGATGGGGTTCGACGGGCAGAAGGGGACGCTGTGGCTCACCGATGGGCAGCAGGCGGTCGAGGTGCGGCCGCCCGTGATTCCATGCAATCCGCCGGCGATCGTAACGGCGCCCTTCTTGCTGCCGCAGCTGGGCGGGCCGAGCAACAAGATCACCGACATCGACTGGGACCCGCTGACGCTCTCGCTCTGGACGTGCAGCGAGTCGGGCTTCGTCGGCAACGTGCTGCCAGGCGTACCGGTCGGCTCGATTGGGCCCCTGGGCGTGTACCTGGCCGTGCCCGGGCTGTGCAACCTCGAGCTTCCGCTCACCGGGGTGTCGGTCGATGCGTCGTCGCCGGTGGCGGGTAGCGTCTTTGTCAGCGATGCCCAACGGGTGGCGAACCTGGTGCCCGGCGGACAGCTAGCTCCGGACACCTTTGCGAAGCCGTCCAAGTGCTATCCCGTCCCCTCCGGTTCGTCGAGCGGGGTCGGCTACTCGTCGCGCCCGGTGACCTACGGCGTCGGCGGCAGCGCGGCCGGCACCCAGCCGCCCAAGATGGGCTCGGTGGGGCAGGCGGTGATCGGGAGCTCGAAGCTGTCGATCACGGTCGACGGAGCGCCGGGGGGAGCGATCGCGTTCCTGCCCTTCAGCCTCGACCCGCTGTGCCCGGCGCTGAGCATCCTGATGGCGCCGCTCATCATCACCCCGCCCGGGATCGGGCTGTTCACGACCGCGATCAACGCGGTCGGCTCGGGGTCGATCGCGCTGCCGATTCCGCCGACGACTCCGCTGGGGCTCGAGTACCACTACCAGTGGTTCATCACCGGTGGGAGCGGCGGACCGAGCCCGGACGGGCCGCCGATTCTGTCGAGCGGCGCGGGCACGATGCGGCCCGGGTTCCGCTAGGCCGGCGGACGCGCGCGCTTCGTAGGCTCGCCGCCGGTGGCCGGCTGCACAATCCGTGGTGGCGCCGGATCGTCCTCCGGCGGCGGAGCCGCGGTGCGGGGCGCACCGCTGCGTGCGTTCAGGAGCTGGGGACCCCCGCGTTCGGCGCCTTTCGCCTACGATAGGCGCACGGCGTTCCCCCCGATCCTGGAGACCCCATGCAGCTCCGAACCCTCGCGTTCTCGCTTCCGCTCCTAACCGCCGCGGTGTCGGCGCAATCGCTCTGGACGATCGACCAGAGCGGCAACGTGACCAAGCACAACGGGCCCGCGGCCGGGCCGTGTTCTTACCCGCTCGGCCCGCTGCTCTCGTTCTACTCGTACGAGAACCCGGGCATCTGTGCCACGCCCCTCGCCACCGGCGCGGGTGCGGCGGGCGACATCGGGCTGGACCGCGTCTCGGACGAGCTCTGGATCACCGACGGCTTCATCGCCTCGGGCTACCAGACCTTCGGCACGCCGGTGAAGACCGGTGTGGACGTCTTCTCGATCCTGAACGCGCCGGTGACCGGGATCGACTTCGACCCGGGTACGGGCGAGCTGTGGGTCACCGACGGGGCGAACCTCGGGCGGGCGACGATCACGTTCTTCGATCCCTGCTTCCTGCCGACGTCGACCTCGTCGGTTCCGCTGCCGCTGCCGACCGGGTCGCCGGCGACCTCGCTCAGCCACGACCCGGTGACCGACACGCTGTGGATCGTGGACGGAGCCGGCTTCCTGACGCAGGTCGAGAAGTCCGGCGCGCTCGGGCCTCTGGGGTCGACGCAGGTCTCGGTCACGAGCGGTTGTGGGCTCGACAGCGCGCTGACCGCGGTCGCGGCTGACAACGCCGGGCCGGCCGGGCGCGTCTACGTTACCGACGGCACGACGGTCGCGATCGTCGACGCCGCCGCGGGCGGAGGTCCGGCAGCCACGACGTTCTACTCGCCGTTCTCGTGCTACACGCCGCCCTCGATCCCGCTGCAGGGGATGGTGATCGCCTCGGACGGGAACCTGTTCGGTTCGACCTCCGGAGGCATCTTCCCGATCATCGGCCAGAGCGGGGCGGCGATCGTGCCCAACCCGACCTTCTCGGTCGAGCTCGCCGCGGCGAACGAGAACGAGCTCGCGGTGCTCGCGATGAGCACGTCGTTCTCGTGTCCCGCGCTGAACCTCTTCGGCGTGCCGTTCCACCTGGGCGTCTCGCCGCTCCTGGTCCTGGCGACCGCGACCGTGCCCGACACCGGGCTGGCGTCGGTGAACATCCCGCTCGGCGGGATGACGCCGGTGGGCGAGGAGTTCTTCTTCCAGTGGGGGATGATCGATCCCCTGACCCTGGCGGTCACGTCGACCCGCGGTCTGGCGGTGACCACCGGGATGCCCTAGCGAATCCTGAGTGAGGGCGTACCCAGGCGGGCGCCGGCCTTCGTTGGGCCGGTGCCCGCTTTTCGTTTCTCCGGGGGGGGGGGCACAGGCCGGGAGGTTCGGCGCCCCTGCGAATATGTGCCCCGTCGCGGCGCTACTGCGGCGGACGCCCGCAGCTCCGCCTGCGGGGACTCACCATCTCCGCCTCGACGCTCATGCTCCCGCCGCCTCTCTTGGCTCTGTGCCTCCTCTCCGCTCCGCAGCAGGAGCTCCTTCACGAGGACTTCGACGTGCTCTGCGAGGAGGTCGCCTCGCGCTACGCGTACCACGACCGCACCGCCGTCGATTGGGGCCCCGTCCGCGCCGCGTTCCGGCCGCGGGCGGAGAGCGTGCAGAGCAAGGGCGAGCTGCTCGCCCTCCTGGAAGACGCGCTCGAAGCGCTGCGCGATCACCACGTGCACCTGGGCGTGAACGGCGCGAGCTCCCCGCGCCTGGTTCCCAGCCACGTCGACCTGTGGCTCGAGTGGATCGGCGGCGAGGCGCGGGTGACCTCCGTGCGGCTTGGGTCCGACGCGGCCCGGGCGGGGATCGTCCCCGGCGACGTCGTGCGGAGCCTGGGCGGCCGCGACGTGGCCGAGCTCGCCGCGCTGCGGCTGGGCCTCTCGGAAGCGGGCTTGCTCGAGCGCGTGGGCGTCTCGAATCGCGGGGCGGTCGACTGGGCGCTACGCGCCGAGCTCGCCGGGAGGTGGGACCAACCCCGGACGCTGACCGTCGAGGGGCGTGCCGGCGAGCGCACGCTGACGCTCGGCGACGGCTGGGCGCCGCGGCGCGACGGCCCGCTGTTCGCCGGCCTGCTCGGGGAGGGCGACGAACGGGTGGGCTACGTGCGCCTGCACGACAGCCTCGGGAACAGCGCTGCGGTCGCGCGCTTCGACGCGGCCCTGGGCCAGCTGCGCGGCGTCGACGCGCTGATCGTCGACCTGCGCGAGACTCCCGGGGGCGGGAACTCCAGCGTGGCGCGCGGGATCCTCGGGCACTTCGTGACCTCGCCCCGGCCGTACCAGCGGCACGTGCTGGTCGAGGAAGAGCGGGCGACGGGCATCCCGCGCAGCTGGACGGAGGAGGTGTGGCCGCGCGCGCCGCACTTCGCCGGCCGCGTGCTCGTGCTGGTCGGGCGCTGGACGGGCAGCATGGGCGAGGGGCTGGCGCTCGGCTTCGACGCGATCGGCGCCGAGGTCGTCGGCGGCCCGATGTCTGGACTGCTCGGCGCCCTGCTCGAGGTCGAGCTGCCGCGGTCCGGCTGGGTCGTGCGCTTCGCGAACGAGGCGCTCACGCACGTCGACGGGACGCCGCGCGAGGCGTGGCGGCCGCCGGTGCTCGTCGCGGATGCGACTCCCGGCGACGACGTGGACGACGTGCTCGAAGCCGCGCTGGAGCGGGCGCGGGAGGAGCGCTAGGCGGCGCGCGCTGCCGCCGGTCGACGCCGCGCTCTTCGCTCGAGCGACTTCTCTGCTCAGTCGGCCGCGAGCGCTCAGCTAGCCCGCATTTGCCACGAGCCGACGCACGGGGGCCTAGCCATGTGCGGCGGCGCGCGGGGGAGATGGAGACGCGGGGGCGTGCGCGGGCCACTCGAGGCGGATGTGGGTTCCGCGCCCGCTGCGCGGTACGAGCTGCAGCGTGCCGCCGACGGACTCGGCGATCCTGCGCACGAGCGTGAGCCCCATTCCGGCCCCAAGGCGTTCGTGTCCAAGCCGCGTGAACATGCGGAATGCCCGCTCCGCATCGGCGGCGCTGATCCCCGGCCCGTCGTCGATCAGGTCGAGTTGAAAGCCGCTGTCCGAGAGCTCGGCAAGCCTGGCTTCGAGCCGCACCCGCGCCCGGTCCCGGTGGACGACGGAGTTCTCGACCAAGTGTCGTAGTGCCAGCTCCAAGGGCGACCGTTGAGCCCAGACCTGGACCTCCTTCGGCGGGAGGTCAAGATCGAGCGCGTCTTCCGGCGCGACCTGGCTCGCAACCTTCCGCAGGAGAGCGGACAGCTCGATGGACTCAAAGGGCAAGCCCCGCCGACCGATCTCGGAGTAGCTGAGCATGTGGTTCAGCACATCCTCCATTTGTCGAGTGCGGTCGGCGATCTGGCCCAGATGGTCTCGGGATGCACGCGGCAGGCCATCGTCGCAGTCCTCCAGGACCCAGCCGGAGAGGCTCGCGATGGCCCGCAGCGGAGACCTCAGGTCGTGGGATGCGGCATAGGTGAACTGGTCCAGCTCGGCGTTGCGGACCGCGAGCTCCTCAAGCGTCTCGGCTCGCTCGAGCGCGTTGCGGCGGAAGACCTCCGCCGCCGACGCAAGCTCGGCGAGCTCACGATCTCCACCGGGCGTAATCGCGACGTTGAGGGCCCCACGGCTGAGCTCCGAGAGCTCGTTGACCATGACCTCTAGCCGGAGCAGCACCCGTCGTTCGATGTACAGGCTGGCGGCGAGCAGCGTCGTGCACAGAGCCGCGAAGAGGACCCAAAGCGCCGAGACCATCCCGCGACGGGCCTCCTCCGATTCGGCCCGCGCCGATCGAGCTGCCTCGACCGCCCGTTCCCGCACGTCGTCGGCGACGCGGCGGAGATCCTCGAGTTGTCGGGACGCATCCTCGCCGGCCCGATCCATCTCGGCTTCGAGAGAGAGCACCTGCTGGCGCAGCTCGAAGACCCCGTCACCGCTTGCCTCCTGGCGTACGAGCTTCAAGAGCGGCTGCCCCAGGCTGCGCGACTCGTCCGAGGGCAGGCGTGTCAGCGCGGGGCCGATTCCCTGCGTCTCGACCCGGAAGTGTGAGCGCAGCTCGTCCACGCGTCCGACGCTCTGTGCCTCGCGGGCGCGCTGCAGGAGGTGCGCGATTGCCGTAACGCCCTCGCGCACCCTTGCGAAGTCGTCGTCGGGCATGCCCGCCGATCGCTCGAGCAGGATCGAGTCCTGCAGTCGGTTCGCGAGCTCGGCGAGCATCCGCAGGCTGGCCTCGACTCGCGCGGCAAACTCGGTCCGGTGCTGGAGTAGGGAGCGCATCTGTGCGGAGCGCGCGGCGACGTGCTCTTCGCTCCACCGCCCGGCGTCGGCGAGCCTGGGGTCGTCGGGGAGCGCGACCGAATGGGTGGAGAGGTCGCGCAGGAGCTCCGCCAACTGCTGCTCCTTCCGGGCGAGATCCGCCTCGTCGCGTGCTTGACCCAGGTCGGCTGCCGCGCGGACGACGAGCCGGAACGCCGACTCGACGGCCTGGTAGGCAAGCAGCTGCGGGAGTGTTTCCTCGTGGACCGTCTGGATGCGCTCGCCGAGCATGTTGGAGCGCTTCGTGGCCACCCACAGGGACGCCGCGAACACAAGGAAGAGAACCACGGCCGCAGCACGGAGCTTGCTTCGGATGCTGGGGGGCGCCCGGCGCGGTCGCGCGTTGCTCCGCGGTGGACTCTCGGTGTACGTTTCGTCGCTCAAGAGCGTCACACCTCCTCGTCCCGCCCGGTCGGGAGGTTGGGACGAGTAAGGAATCATAGGCGCATGGAAAACGGAACGCTTGCGTGGAACCGGCGCGAACTCCTGCTGAGGGGGCTGTCCTGGTCGGGCTTGGCGATCTGGGGCGCCGCAGGGAGGGCGCGGTGGGGCGACGCCGAGGGCAGCGTTCTGGCTGCCGCGCGAGCTCTGGCCGACGGGCGTCAGGTGCGCGTACGGCTGCTCCTTCCCGAGGGGAGCGGGGCCAATGTCACGCCCGTGACACGCTCGTTCGAGGCCGCCACCGGGGTCAGGATCGAGATGCGTGAGGTCCCGGTCGACGAGGTCGCGAGTACGGCCATGCTGGAGAGCGTCTCCGGTAGCGTCTCGTTCGACATCGCGCTGCCGCCCACCTTTGGCGTGCCCGACCTGGCGGAGGGCGACGTCGTGCGGCCGCTCGACGAGCTGGTCGAGCGCCATGAGCCCGCCGACCTGTCACCGGGGCGGCTCTATCCTCTCGGCAGCCGCTACAAGGGACGGTTCTACGGCTATCAGGCCGACGGGGACGTCTATGTGATGTTCTACAACGGCGGGCTGCTGAGGGACGGTGACCTGGGCGCGCGTTACGCGGACCTGCACGGCGAAGAGCTCGGCGTTCCACGGACCTGGGAAGCGCTCGATCGACAGATGGCCTTCTTCCACGACCCCGACGCGGGGCGCTTCGGAGGGACGCTCTTTCGAGTCCCCGGCTATCTGGAGTGGGAGTGGTGGATCCGACTGCACGCGAAGGGCGTACTGCCCGTAGACGACGAGATGGTCCCGGCGTTCGACGGGCCCGAGGGGCTGGCCGCGCTGGAGGAGCTCGTCGCCGCGTCCGCCTGGCAGACGCCCGGCGCAGCGACTCAGGGGCTCTTCGGCAACTGGGCCGACTTTGCCGAGGGTCATGCGTACTGCAACATCGGATGGGGAGGGACTCAGAAGTTCCTGAACGGTCCCGAGTCGAGCGTGCGCGAGCGGCTCGTGTTCGGCCCCACGCCGGGCGGCGAGGTCGGCGGGGAGTTGGTGCCGATCTCGTACTTCAACTGGGGCTGGAACTACGTGATCTCCCGCGCCTCGTCCGAGCCGGAGCTCGCCTACCTGTTCACCCTCTACGCGAGTCTCCCCGGCCCCTCGACCGAGTCCGTGCGGGCCCGGGCCGGTTTCTTCGACCCACACCGCGTTGAGCACTACGGCGATCCACAGGTTGTGGGCGCGTACACCGAGCCATTCCTGCGCCAGCACCGGGCGAGTCTGAAGGGCTGCTTGCCCGACTTCTATCTTCAGGGGCGAGGCGAGTACTTTGCGCTCCTCGGGAGATACCTCGATCGTGCGAACCGCGGAGAGCTGAGCCCGGAGCGCGCTCTGCTCCTCGCGGCGCGCGGGTGGGAGCTCGTAACCGACCGCCTAGGTCGGGAGGGCCAGATCGAGCAGTGGCGGCGCCTTAAGGCCAGCTATCCCGCGCACGTCCTGGCCGCTGCGGCTCGCTAGCGCGAAGCAAGCTCGCAAGAGGCCGCGTGCTATACTCGCCGCAACCCGTATCCGGATCGCTGCATGGCTCAGGACTACCAACTTCTCTACGTGGAAGACGACGAGGTTGACTACGAACAGATCCGGCGGGTCTTCAAGCGGCTGGGGATCTCCGCTCCGCTCCATCGGGCACGGGACGGGGAAGAGGCGCTTCAGCAGATGCGGGCCCAGCTCGCGAACCCGGCCGTACCGCTGATCGTGTTGCTCGACCTGCATCTGCCGGGGATGAACGGGATCGAGTTCCTGCACGAGGTCCGCAAAGACGAGGCACTGTGCCGGACGCCCGTGTTCGTCTTGAGCACGTCGAAGCACGAGCGCGATATCGCGGCCGCGTACGAGTACAACGTGTGCGGGTACGTGGCCAAGCCGCTGGGTCGCGAAGAGCTCGCGTCGGTGGTGCAGGCCCTGCAGTCGTTCTGGAGCGTGTGCCTCCTACCGTCGGCTAGGAGTCGCGGGGGATTCGTCGATTGACCGAGGGGGAGCACTACCTGAAGCAGGAGCTCAAGGAGCTCTTTCGCTCGGACCCGGCTGCCCTGGACTACCTCGAGGAGTCGTTCGACGGAGTCTGGTACTGGAACGTCGAGGAGCCGGAACACGAGTGGCTCAGCCCGCGCTTCAAGGCGCTGTTCGGCTACCAGGACCACGAGGTTCCGCAAGGCTCGGCCTGGTGGCAGGAGAACATCCACCCCGAGGACCTAGGGCTCGTTCTCGCGGCCTTCGAGGCGCACTCCGCCGATCCCACGTGCCCCTACGATCAGATCGTCCGCTATCGCCACAAGGACGGCTCCACCGTTTGGGTGCGGTGCCGCGGGGTGGCGATTCGCAGGGACGGGGTCGCGGTCCGGATGCTCGGCACCCACGTCGACGTGTCCGAGTTCATGCATGCGCGCAGGGAGGTCGACGAGTTCGCGCGGTCTTGCGCGCACGACCTGAGATCGCCACTCGGGTCGATCTACGGCCTGGTCGAGTTGGCCCTTGAGGGAATCGACGAGGGCGACCTGGACTCGGCCCGAACAAGCCTCTCCAGGGTGCTCAAGCGCACCAGGGCGTTGGTGGATTTCGTGGACTCGTTGCTGGCCCTCACCGTCCCTCAGACCGCGCCGCGCGATCTCGATCCGGTCGAGCTCGGGGCAGCCCTGGACGACGCGTGGGCGACGATCTCGGCGCCCGAGGGGTTCGCGTTCGAGCGCTCGGGAGCCGAGGCGTCCGTGATCGTGCCGCACGCGGCCGTGATGCGCGTGTTGACCAACCTGCTCGGAAACGCCGTGACGCACCACGGCGACGACCATGGCCGGGTCCACGCCTCGATCGAGATCGAGGGGCAGACCGTGCTCCTGTCCGTCGAGGACGATGGACGCGGGATCCCGCCTGAGCGGCGCGAGGAGGCCTTCCGGCCCTTCCAACACTGGAACCGCTCAGCCCGCAGCCACGGGCTCGGGCTGGCGCTGGTGAAGCGGACGGTTGAGGCGTTCGGCGGGTCGGTGTGGCTCGCCGAGGCATCGCTCGGGGGCTGCCGGGCTGTGGTTCGCTGGCCGCTGGCTTGATCGGCCAGCTTGGGCCGGGAGCCCGGAGTGCTCACCGCGCCCCCGGGGGGGCGTGGGCACGACCGGACTTGCCGCGAGGTCTCCTAGTCGAGCAACTCCCCGTCCGCGTCCGCCGCCAGCGGCGCCGCGAACCCCGCCTCCTCGAGCTGCGGCAGCACCGCCGCGCGGTCGCCGACGAGCACGATCTGGAAGTCGCTCCAGGCGAACATCCCCGAGGTCGCGAGCGCGTTGACGCCCTCGAGCGTCACACCGTCCAGCGCCGCCAGGTCGCGCGCGAGCGCGTCCTGTGAGCGCGACTGGTCGATCTGCTCCAGCAGCGAGCTCCGCGTGCCGGACGTCGTCTCGAGGTTGCTGATGAGGTTCGCGCGGATCGTCTCGATCGCCTTGGCGAGCTCGTCCGCGGTGACGTTGCCCGTCGCGAGCCCGTCGAGCTCGCGACGGAGCTCGATCAGCGCGGCGCCGGTCACCGGGGTGTGGACCGCGGTGGTCGCGTAGAGCACGTGCTGGTCACCCTCGTGGCGGATGCGCGAACCGGCGCCGTAGGTGAAGTTGTTGCGCTCGCGGAGGTTCTGGTTGAGGCGGCTCGTGAAGGAGCCGCCGAGCAGCGTGTTGGCGCAGTCGCGCGTCGCGCGCGCCACGTCGCTGGCGGGCGCGCCGATCGGGCGCATGAGATAGACGACCGTCTGGGCCGCGCCGGGCCGATCGACCACGACCATGCGCCCCGCGGGCGCGGCTTCGACCGCGGCGGCCGGCACCGGCGGCGCGTCGACCGTCGGCTGCCAGCCGGCGAAGCGCGCGTTCAGCTTGTCGCGCAGGGCTTCGGGGTCGAAGTCGCCGGCGAACACGAAGGTCGCGTTGCCCGGGTGGAGCAGAGCGGCGAGGGCCGGCGCCACGTCGTCGTGCGCGAGCGAGGCGACGGTGTCGGCGTAGCCGCCGGTGGCGCCGCCGGAGGGGTGCGCGCGTCCGAAGGCCAGCGCGCGCGCCACGTTGGTGGCGACCGCGCGCGGGTTGTCCGCGCGGGCGGCGACGGCGGCTTCGGCGAGCGCCTTCTCGCGCGCGAAGTCGTCGGCCGTCAGGTTCGGGCGCAGCACCACGTCGGCGAAGCGGTCGAGCGTTGCGTCGAGGCGCGAGGCGAGGCCCTCGACCTGGATGGTCACGCCGTAGCGCCCGACCCCGGCGTCGATCGAAGCTCCCAGGAGCTCGACCGACTCGGCGAAGGCGGCGGCGTCCTCGTCGGCGGCCCCCGAGCCGAGCATCGTCATCGCGAGTGAGGCCAGCCCGGCCTGGTCGGCCGCGAGGGCGCCCGGACCACCGCGGCCGAAGACCGCGCCCGAGAACAGCCCCGAACCCGGACGCGGCAGCGCGATCAGCCGCATGCCGCCCTCGAGCGCGAGCTCGACCGGCGCCGGCGCGGTGAAGTCGTCGCCGCCGGCGACCTCGCCGGGGCCTTCGTCCAGCCGGTTCGCGGCGGCCTCGGCAACGGCGGCCGCGGACGTCCAGCCCGCCGGCACGTCGCTGCCCTCGGGCAGGATGCGCAGGTCGACGTGCTCGGGCACGAACACGCGCCGTGCCCACTTGGTGACGTCCGCCGGCGTTGCGCCGGTCCAGCGCTCGAGGTCACGCTGGAAGCCGTCGGCCTCGCCGAAGTGGCGCAGGTAGGCGTTCATGCGGTCGGCGCGCGCGAAGAGGCTCTCCATCCCCTGCAGGAAGCCCGCCTCCATCGATGCCTGCACGCGCGCGAGCTCGGCTGCGCCGGGGCCCTCGTGCAGCAAGGTTGCGAGCTCGGCCTCGACGGCGGCCTTCACCTCGTCGAGCCCGTGTTCGCCGGCTGGGATCACCTCGATGTGGAAGGTCGAGCCGAGCTCGCCGGAGGCCTGGTAGGCCACGACGTCCTGCGCGATGCGCAGCTCGTGCACGAGCTTGCGCACCAGCCGCGACGACGGGCCGTCGGCGAGCATCGAGCCGACCAGATCCATCTCGCCGTCGCCGGCCTCGAGGTAGGGCGGCGAGTGCCACGCGAGGATGAGCTTGGGGAACCTGACCTTGTCGAAGGCCACCTCGCGCACCACGCCGGCGAGGCTCGCGGGCGGCGCCGAGCGGTGCGGCGGCGGCTCGCGCCGCGGGATCTGGCCGAAGGTGCGCTCGATCTCGTGGACGACCTTGGCCGGGTCGAAGTCGCCCGCGACGACGAGGCTGGCGTTGGTCGTCGTGTAGAAGGTGTCGAAGAAGGACACGACGTCTTCGACGGTGGCCGCCTCGAGGTCCTCGTGGCTGCCGATGACCGGGTGGTGGTAGGGGTGTCCCTCCGGATACATCAACCCCGGCAGAAGGAGCGAGCCGATGCCGTAGGGCGTGTTCTCCGAAGTCTGACGGCGCTCGTTGCGCACCACCGCCCGCTGGCTGTCGAGCTTCGCGAGCGTCATGTTCTGCCCCAGCGCCTCGAGCCGGTCCGCGTCGAGCCAGAGCAGCGTGGGCAGCAGCGCGCTCGGCCCAACGCTGAAGTAGTTCGTGCGATCCGAGCTGGTCGACGCGTTGTTCCAGCCCCCGCC
The DNA here is from genome assembly GCA_039029355.1 of Planctomycetota bacterium. Lineage (GTDB taxonomy): Bacteria > Planctomycetota > UBA1135 > UBA1135 > JBCCGI01. Next base: position 120,982 of record JBCCGI010000013.1, on the reverse strand, counting down.
GGTCTCCATCAGAACGTCGAACTGGTTGTCGGGCACGCGCTCGGTGCCCATGAACATCAGGTGTTCGAAGAGGTGCGCGAAGCCGGTGCGGCGCGGCAGCTCGTCCTTCGAGCCGACCCAGTACCAGGTATCGATCACGACCTGGGGCAGCGAGTGGTCCTCGTGCAGCGTCACCAGGAGGCCGTTTGCAAGCCGGTAGGTCTCGACGTCGTAGGAGAGGCCTCCTTCCTGCGCGGCGAGCGGCATGGCGAGGGCGGGGGCGACGGCGAGCGCGAGGGCGGCGGTTCGTTGCATCGGGGTAAGGTCTGGGAAGGGGACGCGGAGAGGGGGGCGGGATTCTAGCCCGCGCGGGAACTCGGGTCCGCGCGCGGTTCGGGCGAACCGAACGGCTCCGCTTGCGTTTCCCCGCCCGAGCACCTATCCAAAACCAACCTATGACCCAAATCGCGCCCCGAACCGCGCTCCTGGCGCTCGCTCTTCCGCTGGCCCTCGCGGGCCGCGCCCCCGAATCCAAGCCGGCTGCGGGCCCGCAGGAGGGGGGCGACGCCCAGGCGGCCCTCACCGCGCTCTTGGAGGAGGGCGGCGTGCGGCTCGATCACGAGCGCGGCACCGTGTCGATCGCGGCGCGCGCGCTCGTGCGGTACGACCTCCTGGAGTACCTGCTCGTCGCGCCCGGCGGGGCCGCGCACGAGTCGCTCTTCGTGACCGACATCCAGCCCAGCCTGCTGAACGCCGGGCTGCTCGCGATCGGCGCCCAGGTCGGCACGAACGCGAGCTGGGAGCGCATCGACCCGCCGCCGACGCTCGAGGAGCGCCGCGCGGGCAAGCGGCCCTACCGCGTGTTCCCGCCCGAGGGCCCCGAGGGCCAGGGTCTCCTGCTCTACGTCGCCTGGCGCGAGGGCGACGAGACCTTCTTCTTCCGCGTGGAGGACCTGGTCGCCAACCTCGAGACCGGCCGCAGCATGCGGCGTCATCCCTGGGTGTACCTGGGCTCGACCTTCCTCGAAGACGACGACGGGCAGGAGGTGTTCGCCGCCGACGTCGAGGGCAACCTGATCAACATCTCGTTCTTCCGCGAGGGCCACACGCTGATGACGCCCGCGCTCCCCGAGTGTGAGGACCAGTCGATCTGGATGCCGAACGCTTGGCTCGTGCCCCCGCGCGACGCCGGGGTCGAGTTGATCTTCTCGAGCACGCCGCTGACCTCGCTGCCCGACGAGTGGCGCGACCGCCTGCCGGTCGTCGATCCGGCGGCGCTGGAGCAGCAGGGCGAGCCCGACGACTCCGAGGGCGCGGAGCGGGAGCAGCGCCGATAGCGGCCCGCGCCGGCGGTACGGAGCGCTCGTGGCGCACCGGGGACCTGCGCGGCGACGAGGGCTCGCCGTCCTCGGTCGCCGGCGTGGTGCGCCATGCGTGGTTCGGCCTCTCGGCCGCGCGGTGGGGGGAGAGCGTGCTGCTCGGCGTGTCGGCCCTGTGCCTGGTGCTCTCGGCCGGGGCGCTCGGCGGCGTTGCGCTCGGGCGGGTCGACCTGTGGATCGCGGCGGTGCTCGGCGGCCTGCTCTGCGCGAGCTCGTGGAAGCTGGAGCACCGCGTCGCGCCGCATGAGGTCGCGCGCAGGATCGACCGCAAGCTGCGGCACCAGGGAGCGCTGGTGACGGCCTACGAGCTGGAGCTGCGCGAGGAGGCCCAGGCTCCGCTCGCGCGGCTGCTCCTGGGCCGCGTCCTGTCGCGGCTGCGGCGGCGCGACGCCCTGCGCGCGGTGCTGCCGCCCCTGGCGCTGCCGGTGGCGGCGCCGCTCCTGGCCGCGACCGCGCTCGCGGTGGCGCTGCAGCTCACCCGCTCGGAGCCCGAGGTCCCGAGCCTGACCGGGGTGGCGCGCGGGCTGATCGAGGGCCTGGAGGGCGTCCAGGTCGCCGCGATCGAGTCCGAGGGCACCCCGCTGGAGACCGCCCGCCAGGCCCAGGCGGCGCTGGCGCAGGCCCGTCAGCTCGCCCGCGACCTCGAGCAGCTGCGCGAGGAGGACCCCGAGGCGGCCCTGCGGCGGGTCGAGGAGCTGGACCGCAAGTTGGCGGCCCTCGGCGACGAGGCCGCCCGGACCCCGGAGCTCGGCCGCTCCCTAACCGAATCGAGAAGCTGGCTCGACGCCGTCCGGCAGGTCCTCCAGCGCGAGCACGCGGCGGCCGGAACCGAGCCCGAGGCCCCGGACGAGCCCGCGGACGGCGGGGGGGCGGGGGGCGAGGGAGCCGGGGGCGGCGGAGTGACGGGAGGCCCCGAAGACGGCACAATGTCCGGCTCGACTCCACTCGACGCCACCTCCGGCGAGGGGGGCGGGGACGGGCCCTCGACCGGTGAGGGCCGCCCCGTTCCGGCCGCCCGGGGCGCGGTCGAGAGCGGCTCGAGCGCGGGCGCCTGGTGGCCTGCGGAGTACGACGACGTCGTGCGCCGCTGGCTGGAGCGCACGCGCGACGCCGCGGACGAGTAGCCCAATGCAGGAACAAACAGGACGCCGGCTCGGAGTGTGGTTGGTGGGGGCGCGCGGCGCGATCTCCACCTGCGTTGCCTATGGCCTGTCGGGGCTGCGGCAGAGCATGATCGAGCCGACCGGCATCACGACCGCGCGCGGCCCGCTGGCGGCGCTGCCGCTGGTCGGGTTCGACGAGATCGTGCTCGGTGGCCACGACATTCTGCGCGGCGATCAGAGCTCGACCGCCGCGGACCTCGCGCGGCACGGCGTGCTGCCGGCCGACCTGGTCGCCGCCGGCGCCTCCGACGCCGCCGCGTTCGAGGCCCGCATCCGGCCCGGCGTGCTCGACGGCCCCGAGGTGGGGCTGGCGGACCTGGACCCCGAGTCGGCGCGGCTCGGCGCGGCGCCGCAGATCGAGCAGATCGAGCGCATCTCGGCCGACCTGGTGTCGTTCCGCGAAGGGCTCAACCTCGACCGCGTCCTGGTCGTGTACGTCGCGAGCACCGAGTCCTGGCGCGAGGAGCGCGAGGCTTGGTCGAAGCTCGGCCGGCTGGAGACCGACCTCGAGAGCGACGTTGCCGAGCTGCCGGCCTCATCGGTGTACGCCTTTGCCGCGCTGCAGTGCGGTTGCCCCTTCGTGAACTTCACGCCGAACCGCGGCGCGTCGCTGCCGGCGCTTCGCGAGCTGGCGCTGCGCGAGGGCATGCCCCACTGCGGGAACGACGGCAAGACGGGCGAGACGCTCCTGAAGACGGCGCTCGCACCGATGTTCGCGGCGCGCGCGCTGCGCGTGATGTCGTGGCAGGGCTACAACATGCTCGGCAACCGCGACGGCGAGGTGCTCTCGGACCCGGTGCGGCGCGAGGCCAAGCGGCGCAGCAAGGACGCCGCGCTGCGCGCGATCCTCGGCCCGTCGAACGAGAGCCTGCACACCGAGGTCGGCATCGACTTCGTTCCGTCGCTGCACGACTGGAAGACCGCCTGGGACTTCATCCACTTCGAGGGCTTCCTCGGGGCGCGGATGAGCCTGCAGCTGACCTGGCAGGGCAGCGACTCGGCCCTGGCCGCTCCGCTCGTGCTCGACCTGGTGCGCCTGACCGATCTGGCGGCGGCGCGCGGCGAGGCGGGCGAGATGGAGCAGGCCGCCTGCTTCTTCAAGTCGCCGCTCACGGCCAAGGGCGCGGCCGAGCACGACTTCCACGCGCAGTTCCGCGCCCTCCTCGATTACGGCGAGCGCGTGCTCGCCGACGCCTGACACCTGACACCGGACGGCTCTCCGTCCCGACAGGACAACAAGATGGACGCCCAAGCCTTCGCAGCTGAGGCGCGGGAAGCGATTGCCCGCTGCCGTGCCAACGTCGACCGCTTCCTCGAGCTTCCGGCCGACACCTCCTTCTCGGACGCCGTGCTCGCCTTCGACCAGCTCCGCCGGCCGCTGAACGGCGTTGCCGGCCGGGTGCACCTCTTCACCCACGCCCACCCGCAGGACGACGTGCGCGAGACCTGCGAGGAGCTCGAGCAGGAGATCGCAGCGCTCTCGACCGAGATCGCCCTGCACCGCGGCGTCTACGACCGGCTGCGCGCCCTCGACCCGGCCGGCGCGCCGGCCGAGGATGCGCGCGTGCTCGAGCACGCGCTGCGCGACTACCGCCGCAGCGGCGTCGACCGCGATGAGGCGACGCGCGAAAAGGTGCGTGGGCTCCAGGAGGAGCTCGTGCGCATCGGGCAGGAGTTTGATCGCAACATCATGACCGGCGGGCGCACGTACGTGGTCGAGGACGGCCACGCCGGGCTCGCGGGGCTGCCGGCCGACTTCCTCGCCGCGCACCCCGAGCGCGAGGACGGCACCGTCGAGTTGTCGACCGATCCGGCCGAGCGCATGGCGGTGCTGTCGTTCGCCGAGCGCAGCGACGTGAAGCGCGGCTTCCTGCTGGCCTCGACCAACCGCGCGATGCCCGAGAACGTCGAGCTGTTGCCGCGGCTCCTCGCCAAGCGCCACGAGCTTGCCTCGACCCTCGGCTACGCCAACTACGCCGACTACGTCACCGAGGACAAGATGGTCACGAGCGCCGCCGAGGTGCGCGGCTTCCTCGACCGCATCGTCGACCTCGCGCGCCCGCGCGCCGAGGCCGAGTTCGCCGAGCTGCTCGAGCAGAAGCGCCAGCTCGACCAGGGCGCCGACGTGGTCAACGAGTGGGAGCGGCTCTTCCTCACCGAGCGCGTCAAGGCCAGCCGTCACGGCTTCGACTCCCAGGAGGCACGCCCCTACTTCGCCTTCCCGCGCGTGCTCGACGGGGTGCTGAAGACCAGCGCGTCGCTCTACGGCGTCGACTTCCGCGAGGTGCCCGACGCGGACGTCTGGCACCCGTCGGTCCGCTGCTACGAGATCCTCGACGGTGGCGAGGTGAGCGCGCGCTTCTTCCTCGACATGCACCCGCGCGAGAACAAGTTCAAGCACGCGGCGATGTTCCACATCTCCGAAGGCGTCAGCGGCGACGTGCTGCCCGAGGCGTGCATCGCGTGCAACTTCCCCGAGCCCACGGACGACGACCCGGCGCTGCTGCTGCACGACCAGGTGACGACGTTCTTCCACGAGTTCGGCCACCTGCTGCACCACCTGTTCGGCGGCGCGCAACGCTTCGCGCGCTTCTCGGGCGTCGCGACCGAGTGGGACTTCGTCGAGGTGCCCAGCCAGATGTTCGAGGAGTGGGCCTGGAGCCCGGACGTCCTCGCCACCTTCGCGACGCACTACGAAACCGGCGAGCCGATCCCGGCCGAGATGGTGCAGCGCATGCGCTCGGCCGAGGAGTACGGCAAGGGACTGCAGGTGCTCCAGCAGATGTTCTTCGCGCGGCTGTCGCTCACGTACTACGACCGCGACCCCGCCGACGTCGACGTCACGCGCGACATGGTCGCGCTGAAGACCGAGCTGCTGCCCACGCCGCACACCGACGGTACGAACTTCCACGCTTCGTTCGGCCACCTGCACGGCTACTCGGCGATGTACTACACCTACATGTGGTCGCTGGTCATCGCGAAGGACCTCTTCACGCGCTTCGAAGGCGACCTGATGGAGACCTCGACCGCCAACGAGTACCGCGGCAAGGTGCTCGGCCCGGGCGGCTCGAAGGACGGCAAGGAGCTGGTGCGCGACTTCCTCGGCCGCGACTACGGCTTCGAGGCCTTCGAGGGCTGGCTGACGCGCTAGCGCGTCGTGTGGTCCTCATGAGCCCCGACCAGCGCCCGCAGCTCGAAGGCGTCGAGATCCGGGCCCTCGCCGAGGGCGACATCGACGACGTCATCGACCTCTTCCACCAGCCGGGCTGCGTGCGCGGGACGCTGCAGTCCCCGTATCGCTCGCCGCTCGACATCCGCGAGCAGATGCTCAAGGTCGACGCCCAGCGTCACACGCTGGTCGCGGTCGTGCGCGACCAGGGCCGCGACCGCGTGGTGGGCATGATCGGGCTCCACCGGCACCCGCGGCCCCGTCGCAGCCACTCGGCCTCCCTCGGCATGCAGGTCCACGACGACTTCCAGGGCCGCGGCATCGGGACGCGGCTGATGGAGGCCGCGCTCGACCTGGCCGTGAACTGGCTGCACATCGAGCGCATCGAGCTGGGCGTCTTCGTCGACAACGAGCCCGCGATCCGGCTCTACGAGAAGCTCGGCTTCCAGCGCGAGGGCGTGTACCGCAAGTACGCGTGGCGCGACGGCGAGTACGTCGACACCATCGCCATGGCCTGGCTGCGCGACGACGGCTAGCGTCGCCCGCCGCGGGCGGTGGCGGCACCGCCCGCGCGCCTCACTCCCGCCGAGAGGTCGAGGCCTCCAGGCCGCGGCGGGAGCGAGGCGTGGGCCGTCGATCTAGCGGTGATCGTCGTCGTGGTGGCTGCGGATGTGCTGGAGATCTTCCGCCGTGAAGTACGTGGCGCTGAACTCGATCGCCAGCTTGCGCATCTGCTCGACGTGCTCCTTGGCGACCGTCTGCTTGCACTTCATCGCGGCGACCGTGATGCCGTGCATCAGCGTCAGCTGCTTGTGGTACTTGGCCATCGCCTCCTCGGTCGCCTCCTTGGGCGCCTTGATGCGCTGGGCGAGCCAGTACGAGGCGACGGTCTCCTGGATGGCCTGGGCGTGCTCGTCCTTGTTCATCACCCAGCGGACCATCTGGTTGGCGCTGCCGGCGCCCTCCTGCTCGAGCTGCGTGATCATCGCCATGCCCTTCTCGATGGTCGCGGCGTCTTCCATCAGCATGTCGATGCGCATCCGGTCGCCGTAGATCCCGCAGGGCACCTGGCAGTGGACCGGGGCCGCCGGAGCGGCCGGGGCGGGCGCGGAGCGCGGGGCGGCGAGGAACGGGAGGGCGGCGAGCAGCAGCGTCGTGCGGATCACGGTAAAGACCTCGTGCGTAGGATTCGGATGCTCCCCGCCCACCGCGGGCGGGGACGGGGAGAATAACGCCTGAGCCGCTCCCCGCGGAAGGGGCTCGCGGCGCAGCCGGGGCCTAGGCGCCCTCGGCTCCCATCGACTGGAGGAAGGCGTCGGCCTCCTGGATCGAGGCCTCCATGTCGGCGATGAGGGCGTCCACGTCGCCCTCGATCTCCAGCACCACGTCCTGCAGCGAGGCGATGGCCTGCGCGTTCAGGTTGTGCTTGAGGAACAGCACGTGGTCGTTAAAGACCTGGAGTACCGGCGCCATCTTGTCCTCGGCCCGCTTCATGGCGCCGATCAGGTCGGTGTAGCGCGTCTTGGTGTCGAGCAGCATCTGCTCGCTCTGGTTGCGGATCGAGTCGGTGGTGATGTCGTTGATCTCGGTCTGCCACTCCGAGAAGAGGTCGCCGGCCACGCCCTCGATGTCGGCGATGCGCGAGCTCACGTCACCGGCGGCTTCGGAGCAGTTGTCGTAGGCGAGCTGCAGGTTCTCGTAGACCTTCTCGAGGTTGCCGCCGTCGTAGCCGGCGACGTGCTTGAACAGCTCGTAGGTGGTCTTGAACTCCTCCTGGGCCTCGGCAGTCTCGACGCGACCGTCTTCGATCTCGCCGACGAGGAGGTCCCGCTTTTCGTAGCCGAACTTCTCCATCGTGGCGTAGTACGCGCTCTTGCACGAGCCGAGGAGGAGGAACGAGGAGGCGAGGAGGAGCGCGAACAGGCGATTCATCGGTCGGGTGTCCTTCGGATCAGGTCGGGAAGCTCGTGGCTTCCCAGCGGTCAACTCGGTCGAGCAGCCATTCGAAGACGCCGTCTTCGGAGAGCCCGCTCTTCTTCAAAACTCGGAACGAATGGTCGGCGGTGTCCAGCACCTCGACCGTGGGCGTGCCGCCGTAGCGCTCCAGGGCGGTGGAGAGCAGCGTCAGGTCGCACAGCTCGTCGCGCGTGCCCTGCAGGAAGAGCGCCGGCTGCACGATGGCGGGGAAGTGCTCGGAGCGCTCCTTCTGCGGCTGCTTGGCCGGGTGCAGCGGGTAGCCGAACAGGATCAGCCCGCGGCAGGGGTGGTCCTTGGCGGCGAGCAGCGTCCCGATGCGCGCGCCGAGCGACTTGCCGGCCAGGAGCGGGCGTGCGTCGCCGCTGCGCTCGGTCAGCTCGGCCAGCGCCGCCGCGTGGGCGCCCTCCAGGACCGGCGCACGGTCCGGGGGCAGCATGCGCTTGTCCTGCTGCAGCGCGCGCTCACGGTAGGGGTAGTTGAAGCGCAGGACGCCGAAGCCCTGGGAGACCAGCCCTTCGGCGAGCCGCGTCATGAAGGGCGACTCCATGTGGTAGCCCGCGCCGTGCGCGAGCAGCACGCCGCCACGCGACGGTCCGCAGCCCGGCTCCTGGTAGAGGGCCGAGACGTGGTCGAGGTCGCGAGACGCGAAGGGGAGCTGGAGTCGGGTCGCCATGGGGCCGAACCCAGATAGGATACGCGCTCCCGATGCAACGCAAGAAGCCGCTGAAGCTATCGACCTCGACACTGTGGCACTACCCCTCCCAGCAGTACGGCGACCGGCCGATGGGGGACCCGCGCTTCGAGGGCCGGACGCCGGCGTACGTGATCTGGAACCTGCTCCAGCGCTACACGCGCGAGGGCGACCTGGTCGTGGACCCGTTCTGCGGCGGAGGCACGACGCTCGACGTCGCGGCGGACCTGGGGCGGCTCGGGCGCGGCTTCGACGTGGACCCGACGCGCGACGACATCACCCGCGCCGACGCCCGCGACCTTCCGCTCGAGGACGACGCGGCCGACTTCTTCTTCATGGACCCGCCGTACTCGACGCACATCGAGTACTCGGGCACGGGCGAGTGCATCGGCACGCTCGACGCCTTCGAGCCGGGCTACTTCGAGGCGATGGACGCGGTCTTCGACCAGGTCCACCGCTGCCTTCGCGACCGCCGCTATCTCGCGGTGTACGTCTCCGACACCTGGAAGAAGAAGAAGGGCTTCGTCGGCATCGGGTTCGAGCTCTACGCCCTGCTGCGGGCGCGCTTCCGGCCCGTCGACCACATCGCGGTAGTGCGCGGCAACCGCAAGTTGGAGAGGCCCAACTTCCACCGCGCCGCCGCCGAAGGGAACTTCTTCCTGCGCGGCTTCAACCACCTCTTGATCTTCAAGAAGGAGGAGGATTGGCGGCTATCGCGCTCGGGAACGCGCGTGTAGAAGGGAGAGACCGCCCGTCGGAGCGGCCCGCAACCCCAGCTTAGGGAAACCCATGAAATCACGCGTTCCGGTCCTCTGCGCGCTCCTCTCCGCCGCGGCCACGGCGCACGCGCAGGGGCCCGCGGTGACCAAGCCCGCGGTCTCGATCGAGCTGGACCGATGGAGCAAGCCGATCACCTGGCGCACGCCCACGGGCGACTACGCGACGTCGATCCACGCCACGCTCCTCCCCGACGGGCGCGTGCTGCACACCGGGTACTGGCGCGAGAGCGCCGAGCCGATCGACGTCGAGGACTACGGTCCGTACACCTTCCTCGCCGCGCCGGATCCGCTCGGCGCGCCGCTGCCGGACGAGGTCGTCGTCGCCGGCGAGCCGGTCCCCGTCGACTTCGACAACGACCTGGCCTTTCCGCTGGTGATCGGCGACGACATCTTCTGCGCCGGGCACACGCTGACGTCGGACGGCACCTTCTTCTCGGCCGGCGGGACGCGCACGACGCTCAACACCGTCACGGCGGAGTACAACCAGTACGGTCTGCCGTACGCCGTGCTCTTCGACGGCACGTCGTGGACGCGGCCGTCCGAGGACATGAAGGTCGCGGGCGTCCTCGGCGGGGCGGCGCGCTGGTACCCGACCTGCACGCGGCTCGCCGACGGGCGCATCCTGGTCACCGCGGGCTTCGACGAGGTCTGGCCGACGCCGAGCGCCAACCTCAGCGCCGAGGTCTTCGATCCCGCGACCGAGACCTGGGAGGTCGTCTCGGACTTCGGCGCCACGCCGGCGGAGATCGAGAACCCCGACTACCCGCACGTGTTTCTGCTGCCCGAGCCGGTCGAGGGCTACGAGCTCCTGATGTTTGGCGACGACGGCGTGCCGGTGCTGTTCGAGCCGGGCGGCGCGACCCCGTGGGCCGTGCGGCCCGAGGCCCGTCCCGGGACGCCGCCGTTCGTGCAGCCCAACGTCGGCGCCTCGTCGACGCTGCTCCCGTTCCGCGTGGCCGACGGCGAGTGGGGCTACCGCAACGGCAGCGTGCTGATGGCCGGGGGCGACCACGGCTCCCAGGCGCAGCACAGCGCGGACGTCTACGACCCCGTCGTGGGGGCGTGGCTCCCCACCGTCGACCTGCAGATCCGCCGGCACCATCCCTCGACGGTGCTGCTGCCCGACGGGCGCGTGCTGCTGCTCTCGGGGCACGACGAGTCCACCGGCGACCCGGGCGTGACGCGCGCGCAGTACGTCGACCCGCGCGCGGGCTTCGCCGTCAGCTGGGGCCGCGCGCGCGAGACCGTCATCCGCGGCTACCACTCGGTCGCACTGCTGCTGCCGGACGGCCGCGTGCTGGTCGGCGGCGGCCGGGACCAGGTGACCGGCGAGTCGCTGGAGAAGGTGACCTTCCGCTACTACTCGCCGCCGTACATGGCGGCGGAGCGGCCCTCGCTCGACGCCGCTCCCGCCGGTGTGGGCTACGGCACGCCCTTCGACGTCACGACGTCGGGCGCGGCGCCGGCGGAGGCGTGCCTCCTGGCGCTCGGCTCGATGACGCACTCGGTCGACATGAACCAGCGCTACGTGCAGCTCGAGCTCGCGTCGGTCTCCGGGCCGCTGGCGGGCAGCTACACGGCGAGCCTGGTCGGTCCCGCGGGGCCGAGCGTGGCGCCGCCCGGCCACTACCTCCTGTTCGTGCTGGACGGCGAGCGCATCCCGTCCGAGGCGCGCGTCGTGCTCGTGCAGTAGAAACGAAGACGCCGCCCGCGGCCGGGGCCACGGACGGCGTCCGGGGGTGCGTTCGTTCGCGCGCTACTCGATCACGATCGTCGCGCGGTTGGAGAGCGCCAGCGAGGACCCGACTACCAGCGACTGCAGGTAGACGGTCTGGCCGACGAGGCTCGCCACGTCGGGGATCGTCACGATCGACTCCGACAGACCCGAGGACGGGATGCTGCCGGAGAAGAGCTCGAGCGAGCTCCCAAGGTCGAGCAGCACGGTGCCCTCGATGCCGGGCACGGTCAGGTTGCCGGTGCCGGGGCTGAAGAAGACCGTGTAGCTGGCGCCGGAGTCGCCGGTCACGTTCACCGCGACCGGCGAATCGGTCTCGGTCTTGCCGTAGACGTTCATCCGCGGGGCGGTGTCGTAGATCTCGACCAAGAGCTCGTCGATCGCGGCCTCGACCAGCGAGTTGTTCGGGTCGTCCTCGGCGATGAAGCGCAGGCGCATCTCATCCGTCTGCGGCAGGAAGTCCGGCACGTTGAACGAGACCTCGGTCCACTGGTTCTGGTTCGTGTCGACCGCCTCGAGGGTGACCCAGGACGCGCCGTCGTCGTTCGAGATCGACACCAGGAAGATGTCGTCCTCGGTCGACAGGTTGGCGAACCAGCGCGCGTACGAGATCGAGGCGGCGCCGACCCCGGACAGGTCGATGCGCGGCGTGATCAGCGTCGTGAGGCCGTCGTCGACGTCGTCGTTGCCGGCCGAGCCGCCGCCGTTGCCGGTCGAGAAGCAGTTGACGCCGGGCGACGAGAAGTCGTTCTCGGGGTGGGAGGGCTCGCCGCTGGAGTCCGTGCCGTCGGGGTTGCCGAACTCCCACTCGCCGGTGCTCGCGGTGTCGCTGGACAGGCCGGCGGTCCAGCCGAGGTCGATCTCGACGTCGTCGGCCAGGAACGGGCGCCGCGTGCCGACGACGATGCTGCCGGCGAAGGTCTGCACGTAGCCCTCGTACTCGAGGTCGAGCACGTACGGGATCGACGTCCCCGCGGGCGTGCCGGGCAGGATGTCGAGCCGCAGCGGCATCAGCCCGGTCGTCTTCTGCGAGAAGGCGTTGATCGTGCCGAAGGAGTAGAAGCCGTCGCTGATCGTCGCGTCCGAGCTCGTGGTCGACAGCGCCGCGACCACCGAGCCGGAGCTGGCCAGGTTGCCGCTGTTGGCGGCGACCAGCGAGAAGGACACCGTCTCGCCGGCCTCGAAGTTGCCGTCGGCGTCGCCGAGGTCGCCGATGGTGAAGTCGTTCAGGTAGACGAACGCGCCTGCGCCGAGGGCGGTGCGCTGGAAGGCGAGCAGGTTCTCCTCGGCGAGCGGGATGATGTCGCTCGTCGCCGGCCAGAAGCCTTGGTCGGCGCTGCCGATCTCCGGCGTCCAGCACATCGTGCCGTGCTCGTCGTGCTCGTAGTCGACCGTGATGCCGTTCGCGAGGTACAGCACCGAAGAGGCCGCGCCGGCCTCATAGCCGTTGACCTCGGTCTGCAGCGCCGACAGCTCGTTGTAGTCGCCGAGGTTCGACGGGGTCAGGAAGTTGTAGCCGAAGGGGAACAGCCACAGGTCCGAGAACGTGTGCGTCGACAGCGCCGTCCTGAAGTCGCGGTCGGCCATGAAGGCGATCATCGCCTGCGTCTCGGGCTCGCTCGCGGGGCTCGGGCCGCGGTAGGTCTCCGAGTCGGTGCTGGGCGACGAGCCCTCGTTGTCGAAGCCCCACTGGAACGGGTAGTTGCGGTTCAGGTCGACGCCGAAGATGCCGCCGCCGTTGTTGCGGCGGTTCTTGCGCCACAGGCCGCCGCCGCCCGGAGCGATGCTCTGGTTGTAGACGTAGCCGTCGGGGTTGACGCACGGCACGAAGTAGATCTCGCGGTTGTCGACGAGGTACGTCGCGAGCGGGTCGGTGCCGTAGTTCTCCAGCAGATAGAGCATGAGCCACAGCGTGGTCTGCATGCCCTGCGGCTCGCGCGCGTGGTGGAGCGCGTCGAAGCGCACCTCGGCCTCGGCCTCGTCGACGCCCGGGTTGTCGGAGATCTTGACCATCCAGATGGTCCGGCCCTGCACCGTGGTGCCGATGCTGACCTTGTTGTTGGTGATCGCGGGATAGGCCGCGGTCATCTGGTCGAGCACCGAGACGATCTCGTTGAAGGTGTAGTAGCCGCCCATGCCGCCCGAAGCGAAGGGCGGGCTCAGCCACGAACCCAGCCCGGCGCCGGCCGCGACGAAGCTCGGGTCCAGTCGCGACTGGTAGAACGCGGTCTGGTCTTCCTGGACCATCGTCCACGAGATGCCGAGCGCCGCGAGGCGCGCGAGCTCGTCGTCGTCGGCGAGCACGTGCAGTCGGTCGACGCCCGGGCGCGGCGCCATGTAGACGTCCGCGTCGAGGGCACGCCAGTCCAGGTCGGGATGCGCCGCAAGGTCGATCGCGATCTGGCGGATCACCGGCCAGGTCGGCTCGCCGACGGGCTGCAGGGCGCGGCCGTCCTCCTGGGGGCTCTGGAGGAGCGGAGAGAGCGAGAGCAGAAAGGCTGCTGCGGTGGTGTGCATGGATGGGAGCTAGGGGACCGGCGCCGGCACGACGGCACTTGCGTTGCCGCGGGTCGCGTCGGAACGGCCGGAGCGAAGGGGGCTCAGGGGGAACATCACGCTTGGGGCCCGCCGCGCGCGGCGCGGGGCCCGGGGGGAGTCATCAGCAGCCGAAGGGCGTGGCCGAAACGCGGTCGACGGCTCGCGCTGGGGAGCGCGCTTGCAGAACGCGGTGGAGCAAGCCCCACCGCGTCGCGGCTGAATTCAAAGCCTATCAGGGAACGAGCGTGCCCGGGACCGCGTTGCTCGCGTGCACGACCTCGCCGGTGAACGGATCGAGGATCAGGAGCGCGTGGTGGACCGTCTCGCCGACGATGCCCAGTGCCAGCTCGGTCGGCGGCTTGAACGTCGCAACGCTCTTCCCGACGCCGACGGTGCCGCTGGAGTGCTTGAGCACCGCACCGCTCGGCGGATCGAAGGTGAATAGCGTGTAAGCATCGGGGTTGATCGGAACCTGAACACCGCCGAGCCAGAAGCCCGGCGTCGCGCCCGAGAGGCTGCCGATCACCTGGTAGGGGAAGCCGTCGAACTCCTCGCTCGCGATCGTCAGCTCCTGCTTGAGCGAGCCGGTCACCGGCATGAGGTGCAGGTCGCTCGAGAGCGGCAGCTCGCGACCCGAGTACACGCACACGAGGCCGGCGGTCTCGGAGAGACCCTCAGAGCCAAAGATCAGGTCCGGCACACCGTCGCCGTTCACGTCGCCGCCGCTGCCCAGGTCGACCTGGTAGTTCTCGTTGTTCGCCGGGCCCTCGAGGTGCTCGATGACCTCGCCGCTCGCGGTCGACACGATGTCGATGTACGCCGGGCCGAGGCTGATCTTGGTGGTCTGGATGTCGTAGCGCGTCGCGGCCGCGGCGACCTCGGGGTGCCCGTCGAGGTCGAGGTCGCCGACGTTGGCGATCGACCAGCCGAGGTGGTCGAGGATGTTCGGGCCGATCACCTCGTGCAGCACGGTGTTCGTCGCGCCGTCGTGGATCTGCACCTTGCCGAACTCCGCCGGGTGCGGGTCGTCGCCGGGGAAGTTGTCCTGCTCGCCGGGGACGCCGATCGCGTAGTCGAGCGTACCGTCGAGGTTGGCGTCGCCCAGGCCGGCGAGCGACCAGCCCGAGTAGTGCAGCCCGGCCTCGCCGTTCTCCATGTGCAGCGTCGAGCCGTCGACGCCCGAGGTCAGGAAGAAGCGCCCGGCGTCGTAGCCGGCCGCGTCGTTGCCGGGCGAGCCGATCAGCAGATCCGGCACGCCGTCCTTGTCGTAGTCGCCCAACAGCTCGACCTTCCAGCCGAAGGCGTCCCACTTGTTCGAGCCCGTCGCGGTCCAGCGCTCGGAGCCGTCGACGCCCGAGTACGCCCGGACGTAGCCGTTGAGCTCGAACCCGCCGCAGAACTGGTGCGCGCCGACGGCGAACTCCGAGTGCCCGTCGAAGTTCTGGTCGCCCGCCCCGCTGACCGAGCAGCCGTACCAGTCGAGGTAGCTGTCGCCGACCGTCGTGTGGAGCGTCGAGAGGTCCGCGCCCGAGAACACGCGCGCGTACCCGACGAGCCCGGTGCCGCACTGGCTCGGCGCGCCCGCGACGAAATCGACCGTTCCGTCCGCGTTCACGTCGCCGGCCGCGGCGATCGACCAGCCCAGGTATTCGTCGAGCGCGTCGCCGTACACCGTCCCGGTGATCATGCCCGTCTGCCCGCTGACGACGCTGATCGCGCCGGCGGAGGGAGCGACGGTCGAGTCCTTCGGGCGACCGACGATGAAGTCGTCGAAGCCGTCGCCGTCCAGGTCGCTGAGGATCTCGACGGCGCGCCCATAGAGCTCACCGTTCTCACTCCCGTTGAGCGTGTAGATCGAGGTCTGCGCCGAGGCTCCCGCGGCGGTCGCGAGGACGAGGGGCAGGAAAAAATGGTGCGTCGACATGTGCTGGAATCCGTGCTGGGGCATGCCTGGGCCCAACAGTCCGCGTAGGACGGGGATAGCCCACAAAGATACCAGACCGCGGCGCGCCGCGACGACCGAGGCCCGGGGCCGAGCCTTGTCCGAGCTCCGCCCCGGGCCTCGTGGTCGCGCCGCCCGCGGACCGGTGGTGGGGCCTAGCGTCCGCCTCCTTCGGAGGGGTCGGAGGCGGGCTCAGCCGGCTCCTCGGCCGGCGGAAGCTCTTGGATGGACGGGAACTCGGCGGGGATGTCGACCTCGACAGCTCCGGGCTGCGCCCCCGCATCGCCCTCGAGGGCGGGGATCGGCGCCTCCTCGGGCAGCTCCGCGAGCAGGTCATTCATACGCTTCAGCAACACGTCGGCCTTGTATTGCGGGACCTGGTAGGCCCAGCCGGCGAGGCGCGCGTTGAGCGCCTCGGCCTCCTGGCGCACCTGCTCCTGGCGCTCGGGGTCGACGCTGGGGGTCGACTCGGGCTCGGCCTCGGGATCCTCGGGCGCGGGGCCCATGACGTCCGGCGGAGCCTCGAAACGCGCGTTCAGCGTGACCCAGGTCTTGTCCTCGATCCGCGCCGAGCGCACGTCGACGAAGAGCCCGTCGAAGGTCTGGAACGTCGTCACGCCGATCTCGTTGTCGGCCAGCGCCAGCGAGTCGGCCGGCTGCACCTCGTCGAAGGCCAGGTAGCTGAGCGCGGTCCCGATCTGGTTGCCGGCCGCCTCGCCCGAGAGCACGCGGTCGTCTGGCACCCCGGCGACGTCCCAGTTCGGGGCGGCGGGGAAGAGCTTGGACAGCGCCAGCACCTCGCCGTCGGCGTGGCGCACCTCGACGGCGTTCGGGCGCGCGCTCTCGATCCGCACGATCTCCTTGTTCACCCAGGTCATCGGGTCGCCGGTGACCGCGAGGTCGCCCTCGCACAGGTAGGTCTGGTCCTGGCCGCGGCGACGCACGTAGATCCGCTGGCCGCTGCGGGCGTACTTGGTGTTGCCGAGGACGAGCGCCGCGACCTCTTCGCCGCCGGCCTTGGCCAACGTGACGTGCGTGCCGCCCTCCTCGTCGAGCCCCAGCTCGGTGTGGCGCTCGGCGCGCTTGGTCATCGTCTCGACGATGTCGAGCTGGGTCATCGTGACGAGCAGGTCGCGCACCTTGTCGAAGTCGGCCGGGTAGCCGCTGATCTCGGCGCAGGCCCAGCTCTCGCCGCCGCGCTCGAGCGTGGTCGTGCTGCCGCCACCGGTGACGGCGATCGTAGCGATGTCGTTCAGCGAGGCGCTGAGGTCGGGCAGGAGCTGCCCGGTCTCGGCCTCGCCGGCCTTGGTCGTGCCGTCGCCCGACTGGGAGATGGCCAGCAGGACGATGACGGCGGTGACTCCGCCGAGGAGGAGAAGGGACTTGAGCTTCATCGCTGGGGGCGCCTCCGTGAGCGAACGAACCACAGGGCCAGGGCGGCCACGACGACCACGGCGGGGACGGCCAGGATGTTGATCCACTTGAGCTGCGTCCCGAGCCGCTCGATGTCCTTGCGCAGGCCGTACTGCACGTCGCGGAGCTGGCGGTTGGTCTCGACCATCTCCTCGCGCGCCTTCTCGATCTCCTCCTCGACCTCGGGGGTGAGGATCAGCGAGCCGGGGCTGCCCTGCTGGAGCAGCTCGTTGATGCGTTCCTCGGCGTCGCGGAGCTTCTGCGTCAGCAGGCGCTCCTCGTTGAGGTAGGTCTCCTCGGCGTCGCGGCGGATCTCCTCGACGCGGTCGAAGGGGCGCGCGAACTGGCCGCGGCCGCGGATCGCGATCAGGTCGTCGCTGCCGGACAGGTTCTCGATCGCGTTGACCAGGAAGTCGCCGTTGTCGGCGGTCTTCTGCTGACCGAAGAAGCCCATGTCGCGCAGCCAGAAGCGGTCGTCGAGGAAGTCGGCGTCGCTGACGACGACCACGTGGATCGACCCCTCGGTGACGTGCTCGGGCGTCGCCGGCGGCTCTTCGCCTTCGGCCATCTCGTCGGGCGCGGGCGACGGCGGGGCGTCGAACGCGCTCTGCGCCGTGCCGGTGACCCGCGCGGCGATCGTGTAGCGCTCCTTGCGCGGCACGAAGTCCGCCAGCATGTCCTTCGGGTTCGGCTGGAACCGGACCGACGCGACGTCGACGTCCATCGAGTCGTCGCTGGTCTGGATCAGCGGCTGGAAGGTCGTGGGCGCGCCCGTGACCTGCCGCAGGATGCCGGCGGTCGGGATGTTGATCGTGCCGAGCTGGCTGGTGACGGCGTCGTCGGGGTCGAAGGCCTCCTCGCGGAGCCCCAGCCAGACGACCATCGGCCACTGCTCCTGCGCGCCCATGTTGTTGGTGATGACCGGGAGCGCGTTCTGCCGGTCGGCAGCGATGCGGCCCGTGACGAGCTCGACGCCCCAGGACTCCAGCAGCCCGGGCAGCGAGGAGCTCTTGTCCGCGCTCATCGCCGCGTAGGGGTTGGAGGGATCCTGGCCGCTCTGGTCGGCCTCGCACCACGGGTCGACCAGGGCGATCGTGCGCCCACCGCCCAGCACGAACTGGTCGATCGCGAAGCGCGTCGCATCGGCGAGCCCCTTGGGGTGCGCGATCAGCAGCACGTCGACGTCGTCCGGGATCTCGGTGAGCCCGTCGTCGAGCGTGCGCGTCTCATACAGCGACTCGATGTAGCCCAGGATCGGCCAGCGCTGCGCGCCCGCCTGCGGCATCATCGGGTTGAAGCCCGCGCCGGCCAGGGGCAGCGAGCTGATCACGCCGACGATCTTGCGCTTGGGGTTGTCGAGCGTGTGGATCAACCGCGAGACCTCGTACTCGAGGAAGCGCTCCTGGCTCGGGTCGAAGAACCGGATCAGCTCGCGGTCGCCGACCGCGTTGCTCGCGACCAGTCCGAAGTACAGCTTGTCGAGCCCGGCGCCGAGGGGCGCCGCCGACAGTCCGGCCTCGACCGCGGCCTCCTCGGCCTCGGAGTACGGCTCGGGGTCGATGACCTCGAGCTCGATGCCCCCGTCGGCGGCGAGCTCGTACTCGCGCAGCATCTCCTCCACGCGCTGGGCGTAGGCCTTGATGCTGGGGATCTCGTCGAGCAGCCCGCGCGAGACGAACAGCTTGAACCGGATCGGCTCGTCGACGGCCGCGGCGATGTTCTTCGAGCCTTCGGTCAGCGTGAACAGCTTCTCCTCGGTCAGGTCGAGCCGCCACGAGCGCAGCGCGCCGTTCGACAGCACGTTGACCGCGAAGAAGAGCACGAGGCCGATGCCCAGCCCCATCAAGGTGGTCACTCCCTTGCCCATGATCAGTCCGCCTTCTTCGCGTCGAGGATCAGCACGTTCGAGAACAGGAAGAACGCGACGACCGAGGCGAAGAACACCAGGTCACGCGCGTCGATCACGCCCTTCGAGATCGCCTCGAAGTGCGTCAGGAAGCTGAACGAGGCGATCGTGTCGAGCAGCACCTGCGGCGCCCACGAGCGGAAGAACGCCATCACCACGTCGAGCCCCGACAGCAGGAAGACGAAGCAGAGGACCACGCTCAGCACGAAGGCGATCACCTGGTTCTTGGTGACCGCCGAGATGCACGAGCCGATGGCCAGGAAGCCACCCGCCAGCAGGAAGCTGCCGATGTAGCCCGAGACGATCGCGTAGTTGTCGGGATCGCCCAGGTGGTTGCACGTGATCCACACCGGGAAGGTCAGCGCCAGCGCGATGCCCGAGAAGGCCCACGCCGCCAGGAACTTGCCGAGCACGGCCTGGGTCATCGTGATCGGCAGCGTCATGAGCAGCTCGATCGTCCCGAGCTTGCGCTCCTCGGCCCACAGGCGCATCGAGATCGCCGGGATCAGGAACAGGTACAGCCAGGGATGGAAGCCGAAGAACGAGCGCAGGTCGGCCTGGCCGCGCTCGTAGAAGTTCCCGAGGTCCGAGCTGAAGGTGAAGACGCCCGACAGGATCAGGAAGATGACGATGAAGACGTACGCGACCGGCGTGACGAAGTAGCCCGCGAGCTCGCGCTTGAAGATGCTCTTGACGTGCCTCATGCGACCGGGGCTCCTTCCTGCGCGGCCGGAGCGCCGGCGCCGGTCTCGCTGGTCGTCAGCGAGCGGAACACCCAATCGAGCCGCCCGGCCGTGACGTCGGCCGGCGCGCGCGAGTCGAGCTCCTTGGGCGTGCCGTCGAACACCAGCTGGCCGGCGTTGATCACGATCACCCGCGAGCACACCGACTCGACCTCTTCGAGGATGTGCGTCGACAGCACGATGGCCTTGTCCTTCGCCATCTCGCGGATGAGCGCGCGGACCTCGTGCTTCTGGTTCGGGTCGAGGCCGTCGGTCGGCTCGTCGAGGATCAGCACGTCGGGGTCGTGCAGGATCGCCTGGGCCAGCGCGACGCGGCGCTTGAAGCCCTTCGACAGCGTCTCGATCGACTGGTGCAGCACGCTCTCTAGGTGCACCTTGCGCACGACCTCGTCGATGCGGCGCGCGCGCTCGTCACCGCCGAAGCCGCGGATGTCGGCGACGAACCGCAGGAAGCCGAGCGGCGTCATGTCGGGGTAGGCCGGCGCGCCTTCGGGCAGGTAGCCCAGGCGCTCCTTGGCGGCGATCGGCGCCTCCGCCACGCTCTTGCCGGCCACGAGCACGTCGCCGGCGGTGGGGGTGAGGAAGCCGGTGACCATCTTCATGGTGGTCGACTTGCCGGCGCCGTTGGGCCCGAGGAACCCGAGCACTTCTCCGGACTCCACCGCGAACGAAACTCCGTTCACCGCAGTGAACGGGCCGAAGCGCTTGGTGAGCCCACGGATCTCGATCATGGGTGCCATGGTCGATGTGTTCTCTAGGGACAGCGATCTGGACGGTCTGCTGCCGCGCGCGGCGGCGAAATGGGGCGGAAAGGTGTAGCGTGGCGCAACGGTGGACGCAAGGCCGCACGCGCGGCACGCGCCCTCGCCCGCGCAACCGCGGGCGCTACGACCCGCGCTGGGCGGCTGTTGGCGCAATGCCGGCTTCGGGACGGAAATCTCTGGCGCGCGGCTCGAAGCCCAGGGCATGCTCCCGCGCTCAGGGTCCCCATCCAGGATCCCAAGGTTCGCCCCCGGAAGGAGGCCCCCATGCTGCCGCGCCGAATCACCTATCCCACGCTCGTCCTCGCCCCCCTGGCCCTCGCCGCCGCCTCGGCCCGCGACGAGGCCGGCTTTGCCCCCGCCGGATTCACGGTCCTGACCAAGAACTACGTCGAGGAGACCTCGCTGGAGGTCGATTCCTTCGAGGTCCTGGTCGACGGCGCCCCGATGGAACAGGAGCTCCCCGAGGTCAGCATGACCGCCGAGCGCCGCGTGACCCTCTCCGACGAGTACGAGGAGGTCGCGGACGGCCGGGTCCGAAAGCTGCTCCGGACCTACGAGGGCCTGATGACCGAGACGACGGTCTCGCTGGACGACGGCGATCTGGAGGAACATACCGCCACCGCCGCCAGCGAGCTGGAGGACGCCACGGTCCGCTTCGAGTGGGACGAGGACTCCGGGGAGTACCGCCGCAGCCTCGAGGAGGGCGGCGGCGACGAGGAGGTCCTGGGCCGCCTGGTCCAGGAGGCCGATTTCCTGGGCTTCCTGCCCGACGACGCCGTCGAAGAGGACGACGAGTGGGAGGTCGACCCCGACGCCCTCGCCCGTGTCTTCGCGGCCGGCGGCGACCTGGCGATCGAGCCGACGAGCCTGGGTGACGAGCGCTACGTCAATATGGAGGTGCCGGCGATGCTCGCCTCCACGCTCACCAACCTCGGCGAGGCGGACGGCGACTACGACGGCAAGATCGAGGCCAAGTACAACGGCGCCGACGAGATCGACGGCGTGGCGGTGGGCCGGATCGGCTTTGCGGTCGACGCCTCGGTCGAGCTCGACCTCGGCGAGCGTCTCGTGCGCGCCACCGACTCCTTCGGCGAGGACCTCGACTTCAATTTCGAGGACTTCCTCCTGACCTGGAACCTGGACGGCGAGGGCGAGCTGCTCTGGAACCTGGAGGCCGGCCACGTGCACAGCTTCCGCTGGGCCGGCGACGTCGAGCTCGAAGCCGAGCTGGGCTGGGCGCAGGCGTTCTTCGACCAGGAGCTCGGCATGCGCGGCGTCTACCGCCTCTCGGGCACGTCGAGCCTCCAGATGACGCTGGGTGACTGACCCCGAGCGTCACGGGCAGCCGCGGATCCTGGCGGCGCTGCTCGTCCTCTTCTCCGCGCTGCCGTTCTCGCTGCTGCTGGGCATCCTGCTCAGCTTTGTCGCCTTCGGAGTCGCCACCGACTTCGAGGGCGACCTCGACGCGATGGCCGAGGTGGAGACGTGGATGGAGGACCTCTCGCCGCTGGAGTTCCTGCTCCTCTTCATCCTCCCGGCGCAGGCGCTGGTGGCCGCCATGGCGGTGCTGCCGGCCGCGCTCGCGCGTGAGCCCTTCGCGCGCCGGCTGGGCTTCGTCCGCCCGCGCATCGCCTGGCGCTGGCTGCCGGTGTTCTGCCTCGGTTCGCTGTTCGCCGCGGGGCTCGGCGAGCTCCTGGCCGGCGCCGTGTTCGACGAGCCCTCCGCGCACATCGAGCGCATCTCCGCTCTGATCGTCGAGCCCGAGGGCCTGGTCGGGCTCCTGATGATCTTCAGCCTGTCGGTGGTGCCGGGCTTCTGCGAGGAGCTGCTCTATCGCGGCTACGTGCAGCACCGGCTGCAGAAGCGCTGGACCGCGCCGCTGGCCATCGGCCTGCCCGGCCTGATCTTCGCCCTCGCGCACATGGACCCGATGCACGTGCTCGGCGTCCTGCCGCTGGGGCTTTGGTTCGGCTTCGTGGGGTGGGGGACGCGCTCGGTCGTGCCGCCGATGGTGTGCCACGCCGTGTCGAACGCGATCGCCGTCCTCGTTGCGCGGACCTTGGCGGACGCCGACGAGGAGGTGCTCGCCGCGGTCGGCGCACCGCTGACCGCCATGGCGCTGCCGGCCTTCGTGGTCTCGTGCGTGGTGCTCGTTCGCGGACGCCTTACACGCCCATGATGTTGTAGCCGGCGTCGACGTAGAGCGTCGTCCCGGTGATCCCGCGGCTCATGTCGCCCGACAGGAACGCGCAGGCGTCGCCGACCTCCTCGGCGGTGATGTTGCGGCGCAGGGGGGCCATCCCGGCGATGTGGTCCAGCACCTCGCTGAAGCCCTCGATGCCCTGGGCCGACACGGTGCGGATCGGGCCGGCCGAGATCGCGTTGACGCGGATCCCGCGCGGGCCCAGGTCGTAGGCGAGGTAGCGCACCGACGCCTCGAGCGCCGCCTTGGCGATCCCCATGATGTTGTAGTTCTTCACCACGCGCTCCGATCCGATGTAGGTCAGCGTCACGATCGAACCCTGGCGGCCCTCCATCAACGGCAGCGCGGCGCGCGCCATCGACGTGAGCGAGTAGGCGGAGATCTCGTGCGCCAGCATGTAGCCTTCCTTCGACGTCTCGAAGAAGTCGCCGGCGAGCTCCTCGCGCTTGGCCGAGGCGACCGCGTGCACGAAGGCGTCGAGCCCGCCGAACTCCTCGCCGACGCTCTCGAAGAGCCGCGTGATCTCCTCTTCCTTGGTCACGTCGCAGGGGAAGCAGACCGAACCCTCGAGCTCGCCCGCCAGCCGGCGCACCGGCTTCTCCAGGCGCTCGTTGACGTAGCTGAACGCGAGACGCATGCCCTGGGCGTGCATGGCCTGCGCGCAGGCCCACGCGATGGAGCGCTTGTTGGCGACGCCGACGATGAGTCCGGTGCGTCCTTCGAGAAATCCGCTCACGACGATCCTGGGTTGGGGGTCAGGGGGTCCGGGATGGTAGCGAGCGGCGCCAGCGGTTTCCTTAGGGCGGCCGGCGAGGCGCGGGAGGCGAGCCATTCACCGTTGGTGGATCCGGGGAAATCGCGGGGTCGAGATCGGAGCGATGCCCGCTGGGGGGCCGGGATTGGGGGGAGAGGCGCTTTTCCAAGCACGATTGGCGGGCGCTTCTAGACTCGGGTCCCTCGACTTCCCTCGCCCTTGCTTCCTTGCAGCCCCCCCCCGACGGAGGAATTCGTGATCCCGGCCACAGAGCACCGAGTCAAGGGCCGCCCCGCGGCGGCCGAGCTTCTGGCGCGAGGCGGTCCGCGCGAGATTCTGGCGCGGATCGTCCCGGACGACCCGCTCGAGCTGCGCGCGCGCGTCGCGCGGCGCGCGCGGGAACGCGCGCTCCTCCTCGACGTCGACCGCGCCTGCCTGCGGACGATGGCGCTTTGCGCGGCGCGCGCCGTTCGCTACCGCGGCCGGCCGCGGCTCGATCTCTGGCTGCGCGCGCGGGTCGAGGAGGTGCTCGACGGCCTGCTCGACGAGGAACGGCAGGGCGTCGCGCCGCCGTCGCCCGCAGGCGAGCCGCCGGCCGCCGAGGCGGTGAGGGCCGCCGGCGGGCTCGCCGCCCGCTTCGACCTGGCGCCGGACGCGCTTGCGGCGGGGTGCGCGCGCTTCCACCGGCTCTCCTTCGCGGACCGCGACGCCTTCCTGCGGCTGGTGGTCGAGGCGGCGCCCCTCGACGCGACCGCGCGGGCGCTGGGGACCTCGGCGACCGAGCTCGCCCGTGGCGCGCGGCGCGCGCTGTGCGCGCTGCTGGGCCGCTCCACCCAGGCCGACGAGGAGGCGCGATGAGCTTCCGAGGACCGGTTCGCGACGGTCGTCTTGGACGCGAGGTGCCGCGCAGCGCGCACGACGAGCTCTCGGAGATCCTGCGGGCCGAGATCGCGACGTTGCTCGCCGAGGCGGCCGCTCTCCGGGCCACCCAGGCGCCCTTCGGTCGCTTCGTGGGCCAGCCGCGCGAGTCCGAGGCCAACGCCTTTGCGTGGCGCGTGCGCGCCCGCGACGCGCTGGAGCTGTGGCGCGACGAACGGGCCGGCGATCTACACCTCCTGGCTTCCATCGCCGCCCTGCCGGAGACGGAGTGGCCCGGACCCACCACCCTCGCACGTGCGGCGTTGGGGCTCGACCCGACGCCCCGCAGGCGGCTCGCGCTGGCGCGTGCGCTCCTGGCCGAGGGCGAGGCGGCGGCCGCGCGGGCCGAGCTGGTGCGCGTGCTCGACGCGTCACCGACGCCTGAGATCGAGTGGCGCGCCTGCACCCTGCTGGCGCGCGCCCACGAGCAGGGCGGCAACGATCGGTTGGCGCTGGGCGCGGCCGACCGTGCCGCCGACGTCCCCGGGTGCGGGGTCGAGGCGCTTGTCGACAGCCTGTTCTTCGCGCTCGCCGTCGGAGACCTGCGGCGCGCGGTACGCGCCGGAGCCCGGCTGGATCTGCTGCTCCGCCCGACCGCCGCGGACCTCGAGCGCGCGCTGGCCGAGCTGCGGCTGCGGGTCGCGGTGTTCCGCGGCGGCAGCTCGTGGCGGCCAGCGCCGGCGACCGCCGAGCTGGCCCGGGCCCTGGCGAGCGGGGCCGGCTCGTCGGCCGAGCGCGTTGCGCACGCCGTCCTGGGGGACGGCGCGTGACGGGCTGCGAGGACATCCTCGACCTGCTGCTGCCGGACGCGGCGCACGACGATCGCGAGCGCGCGCGGCGCCTCACGCTCGCGCTGCGGCTCTTCCTGCACGCCGGTCGGGCCGAGCGGGCGGAGGAGGGCTCCGCGGCGCTCGACGGCGCCAGCGCCGAGCTGGTCGAGCTGGCGCGCCGGCGCCGCGAGCAGGCGCTGTGCGCGCTGCTCTTCCATCACCTCGCCGCGCACCTCGGACCGGGGCGCTTTCGCGCCTGGGGGCGGCCCGAGCTGTCGGTCGACGAGGCCTGGCGCGTGCTGGTGGACGAGCCGACGGGCGGGTCGTTACGCCTGCCGGCTCCGGGCGAGTCGCCGCTCGCCGTGGCGACGCGCCTCTACGCCCACCTGGCCGGCCTCGAGGGCGGCGAGCACGCGGCCGCCCTGTGGGGGGCGCGCCTCCGCCGCGCGCGAGCCGGCCCGGTCGACGGCGAGGAGGCCCACCGCGAGCTGCTCACCCCACATGCTTCGCCTGCCTCGCGCGCGACCCGCCGCGCCGCCGTCGGCGGGGTCGCGGCGTGCCTGCTCGAGCGCGGGCGCGTGCGCGAGGCACGGCTGTGGCTCGACGACCAGCTCGGCGAGCTGGCGGGCGACGACGAGTTGGCGTGGCTGCTCGTGTGGTGCGAGCTCCTGCTCGGCAACGAGGAGGCAGCACGCACGGCCGCTCGCGGACTGGCGGCCTACGAGGGCGACCTGCCGGCGCCGCTGGCCGAGCTGCGCGGCCGGCGCGAGGACTGGATCGCGCTGCTTCCCGGCCGCGAGCCCGAGCCCGAGCCCGAGGGGTCGCCGGAGCGGCCCGAGCGCGCGGACCTCGGCGCCTCGGCGCTCGCGGTGTTCGTGCTGGGCCCTGCCTCCGAGGCGGTGCGGCTCGAGGTCGAGGTGGCGCCCGGTCTGCGCGACCGCGTGGACGAGTGGGTCGATGCGCGCGACGGAGCGAGCGCCGACCCAGCCGCGCCCGAGCACACCCTGATCGCACGCGCGGCGCCGGTGCTGCGGCACCGGCGCGAGGCTCCGCTGCGGGGAGCGCTCGATCCCGCCTGCCTGTCGCAGGCGCTCGTCCCGATCCGCTTCGACCACGGCGCGGCCGAGGGCGAGGTGGCGGGCTGGGTTTCCATCGAGCTGGGCCACCACCTGCTGCCGTCCGCGGGGCGCCTGGCCGCGCTGGCCGCCGGGTGGCGCGGGCGCGTCCTGGAAGCCGCCTGGGAGCGGCGTGGCGCGGTGGCCGAGGCGCCCGCGACGGTGTCCGAGCCGGCGACGGGCCGCGTCGACGGGCGCGACCCGCGGGCGCGCGCCTTCGCCGGCCTCGTCGCGGGGCTCGGGATGAAGCTCGCGATGCGCCGTTGGTGGGGCTACGACGTCGAGGACGACTCGCCGCAGCTGGTGGCCTCTTCGGGAGGAGCGCTCGCGGACTGGCGCGACGATGCGGGACGCGGGCGGGCGTTGGTGCGCGCCCTGACCACCGGCGGGCGCATCCGGTTCGACGCGCCCGACGAGCGGCTCTCGCTGCACGCGCGCTCGGGCTCGGGGCTGGTGCTCGCCGCGCGCGGACCCCGCGGGACCGAGGCGCTGCTCGCGTTCGAGTCCACCCGGCGGCGCGACTTTGCGCTCGTCGATCAGGAGCGGCTCGCGCGTGCGATGGACGAGTTCCTCGAGCCCTGGTGCGGCGCGCGCTTCAGCGCGTGGCACGCCGAGCGCTTCGGCGAGGAGGTGCTGGTCGAGCCGCGCCTCGGCTTCCCGCTCGCGCCCGGAGACCTGCTGGCCGCGGGGCGCGCGCGGATGCCGGCCGCGGTCGTCGGCCCCGAGGGCGCGGGCAAGGAGACGCTGGCGCGCTGGCTGCACCGCGAGGGCGCCGGCACGGCTGGGCGGCCGCGTCGTCTGCTCGCGGGCGAGGGGTCGGCGGCGCGTCTCGTGCCGCGCGGCGAGGCGACGTGGATCGTGGCCGGCCTCGAGCGTGCCGGCGAGGCCTGGCAGGCCGAGCTCGAAGCGACCCTCGCGCGGCTTGGTGACGAGGCTCCGCGCGTGCTGGTGCTGCTGGGCCAGCGGCCGGAGGTCGCGGCGCGCGCCGGGGGACTCCACGGCGAGCTGGCGGCGCGGGTTGGCCGGCTGGTGCTCACCGTCCCGCCCTTGTGCGACCGGCGCAACGCGATCCCGTCCCTGGCGCGGCTGTTCGTGCGCCGCGTGGCCGAGGCGGAGGGGTTGGCGGCCCCGCAGCTCGACGAGGCGGCGGTGGCGCTCCTCTGGCGCCAGAGCTGGCCCGGCAACCTTCGGCAGCTCGAGGCGGTGATGGCGCGCCTGGTGCTCCAAGGGCCCGGAGCCGCGGTGGGGGCGGCCGAGGTCCGCGAGGTGGCCGAACGGGTGGGGCTGCACCTGGTCGCCAAGATCCCCTCGCGGCATCCGTCGCGCCGCGACCTCTTCGCCGCGCTCGAGGAGACCCGCTGCGCCAGCGGAACCGCCAACAAGACCCGCGCCGCGGCCTATCTGGGCTGGGATCCGGACACGCTCGTCGCCCGCCTCCGCGACGCCCGCATCGATCCTGCGGATCCCTTCGCCGCGAGCGCCGGCGCGCCGTAGCGGTGGGGACGATCCGACAGCGTCGCGCGTTCTTGACGGGAACGTGAGGTTCGACTTCGCCGCGCTTTTGCTGCTAGAGCTTTCTCCGCGGCCGGCGCCGCGATCGTGCGCGAATTATCAAAGTCGCAAAGTGCAGCGGGAACGACCTCGCGCGGAAACGAAAAGAGGGGCGCCAGCCGTGTCCCTCGCTGACGCCCCTCCGTGTCCATCTCCCTACGCGGAGATTCCGATGAGGAGGCCGTGGCCCCCCCGGGCGCGACCGACTCATCGGGGAGCCTGGGGTCGGCTCCCTAAGGGTTGTAACGACCGTGAGGTGCAGCTTCGGTACTTGTTTCCTAGGGAACTGCTCTGCTTGCCCCGGTATCTCGGAATTGGGAGAGGGGCGGGGGCGCCGCGGCGGCTCGACCGCAGTAGGCTCCGCGGCTCGTGGAAGCACCGATCGAAGCGCGCGACGTCCGCGCCGACGCCACGGCCGCCGCCACGCGCGTCGCCCCGGGTGGCCAACGCTCCGGCCCGACGCGCGCCGAGCTCGCGTTTGTGCTGCTGCCGCTGCCGATCGGCGCCTTGCTGGCGCTGGTGGCCGCGCGCGGACCCCTGGCGGGATGGTTGGAGGGAGGCGTCGGCTGCCTCCTGCTCGCCGGCGTCCTCTGGACGGCGGCCCTGGCCCTGGCCGGCCGCGTCCGGACGTCGCCGCGGATGATCTTGTGGATCGTCGCATCGGCCGCGCTGCTGCGCGGCGGGGTGCTGGCCGGCGAGGTCGGGACCAGCGACGACGTGCACCGCTACGCCTGGGAAGGCGGACTGGTGCTGCGGGCAACCAGCCCCTACGCCTTCGCCCCCGACCATCCGCACCTCGCCGACCGGCGCACCGCCTGGCCGCGCACCTGGGCGGCGATGAACAACCGCTCGATCTCCGCCGCGTACCCCCCGGTTGCCCAGGCGGCCTTCGCCGCCGTGGTCGCGACCGCGGGAGGCGTCGAACGCGCCGCCGGCGCGATGCGCGCGGCCTTCGCCGCCGCGGACCTCCTGGTGCTGCTGCCGCTGGCCGCGCTGCTGCGCGCGGCAGGACGCTCCCAGGCGTGGCTCACGGCCTGGGCCTGGAGCCCGCTAGCCGCCCTGGAATTCGCCGGCGCGGCCCACTTCGACAGCCTGGGCATCCTGCTTCTGATCGGCGGCGTCGCAGCCGCGGCGGCGAGCCGAGCCGGTCGCTCGGAGCGTGCGGGCAGCGCGGGCGCGGGGGGCGCGAGGGACGCGAGGGACGCGGACCGCGCGCGTGACGCGCACTACGCGCTTGGCGCGGGTCATGCGGACCACGCGGAAAGCGAGGGCCACTCGGGCCACGCGGACCACGCGGACCACGCGGACCACGCAGACCACGCGCACGAAGCGCACGAAGCGCACGAAGCGAGCGATGCTCACGAAGTGCACGGCGCGCACGGCGCGGATGACGCGGATGACGCGGATGACGCGGATGACGCCAGCCGTGCCGATGCCGTACGCGGCGCCGTTGGCGCCGGCGGCACGTGGCGGCCGGCGTTCGCGTGTGCTCTGCTCACCTTGGGGGCGCTGGTGAAGCTCCTTCCGGCGGCTCTGGTGCCCTTTGTGTTGCGCCCGGTGCGGCGGCGTGCCGTGCCGCTCGGGGTGGCGGCGTTGGTCGGGGCGGTCGCCTTTGTGCCGCTGCTCTTTTTCGAAGGCGGGTTGTCGGGACTGGGGCGTGGGGTCGGGGAGTACGGCTTCCGTTGGGAGGCCGCGAGCCTCGTCCACCGCCTGCTCGAGCCGCCCTTCGCGCGCTTCTTCGCGTACGACGAGGGCTGGACCGATCCGCGTCGGCTCGCACGCCTGGTCGAGCTGGCGGCTTGGGGCGCGGCGCTGGGGCTCGCGTGGCGGCGGGGCGCGACGCCGGCGCAGGCGGCCTTCGTGCTGCTCGCCGGGTTCCTCGTCTTGAGTCCGACGCTGCACCCGTGGTACGTCGCTTGGATCGTGCCGCTCCTCGCCCTGCGACCCGCGCCGGCTTTCGTGTACCTCGCCGTGGTGGCGCCGCTCTGCTACTGGCCGTTGGGTGGGTGGATCGAGCACGGCGAGTGGGTTGAGCCGGCGTGGCTTTGGCCGGCGGTAGCGTGGCCGGTGCTCGCGCTGCTCGCGCTCGAGCTGGGGCGGCTGCGGGGAGGCGTCGCGCGGTGAAGCTCTCGGACTTCGACTACGAGCTGCCCGAGGAGCGGATCGCCCAAGAGCCCGCGGCGAAGCGCGATCAGGCGCGTCTGCTGGTCCATCACGTGGACGCGGACGCAACCGAGCACACGCGCGTCGAGGCGCTGGTGCGCCTGCTCGCGCCCGGCGACCTCCTCATCGTGAACGACACGCGGGTTCTGCCGGCGCGCGTGTACGCGCGGCGCGCGACCGGGGGAGCGGTCGAGCTCCTCTTCCTGCGCCCCGACCCCGCCGCGGGACCGCGCGCGTGGGAGGCGATGGCGCATCCCGCGCGCCGGCTGAAGGAGGGGGAGGTGCTCCGCATCTCCGCGCCCGGCGAGGTCGAGGCGCGCCTGCTGGCGCGGCCCGACGCGAACTGGCGCGTGGAGCTCCGCGATCCGGGGCGTCCCGAGCTCGCGACCGAGGAGCTGCTGGAGCGGGTGGGCCGCCTGCCGCTCCCGCCCTACATCGAGCGCGAGAACCACACGCGCGGCGGCGACGCCCCCGAACGTGACGAGGATCGCGAGCGCTACCAAACCGTCTTCGCCGCGCAGCCCGGAGCAGTCGCGGCTCCCACCGCGGGCCTGCACTTCACCCCCGAGCTGCTCGCCGCCCTCGAGCAGCGCGGCGTGCGACGCGCCGCGGTCACCCTGCACGTGGGCGCCGGCACCTTCCTGCCGGTGCAGGTCGACGATCCGCGCGAACACGAGATGCACTCCGAGCGCTACTCCCTAAGCCCCGCAACCGCTCGCGCGGTCGCGGATACACGAGCGGCGGGCGGCCGCGTCGTGGCGGTGGGCACGACCAGCGTGCGCGTGCTCGAGAGCTGCTGCGACGACTCGGGCACGCTGCAGCCGGGCAGCGGCGAGACGCGGCTCTTCCTGGTCCCCGGCGCGCGCTTCCGCGTGGTCGACGCGCTGCTCACGAACTTCCATCTGCCGCGCAGCACGCTGCTGATGCTGGTGAGCGCCTTCGCGGGCCGCGAACGCGTGCTCGGGCTGTACCGCGAAGCGGTGGAGCGGGACTACCGCTTCTACAGCTACGGCGACGCGATGCTACTGCTGCGACGGTAGCTGCTTGCGACGTGCGACGCTGGCGATCAGCGACACCTGCTACCCGCGACGCTTGCGACTTGCGACGCTGGCGACCTGCGACGCGTGCGATGTGCGGCGCGTGCGATGTACGACGAGTGCGACGAGTGCGACGTGTGCGACGTGTGCGACGTGCGACGTGCGACGTGCGACGTGCGACGTGCGACGTGCGACGTGCGACGTGCGACGTGCGACGTGCGACGTGCGACGTGCGACGTGCGACGCCTGCGAACTGCGACGCTTGCGATCACCGACGCTGGCGACTTGCGACGCTGGCGATCCGCGACACTCACGTCTCGCAACGCTCGAAGCCGCGGCGCCAGCAGCGCGTCCTGTCGACCTGTCGCGCTCTTCCATCGCGGCGCTCGCCGAACGAAGCGCCGTGATCTCTGAGCTCGCCCCTGAAAACGACCGGACGCGCCCGTCCGAACGTGTTTCCGTGGCAAGGGCGCTAGTCGACGCCGGGCGGTGCTTTGAAGAGTCGGAACAAGAGGGCGAGCGCCGGCAGCAGCAGCGCGGCGCCCAGGCTTGCGGCGATCACGGCGCCCCAGAGGACGGGCTCCGGGCCCTTTGCGGTCTCCACCTCGATCGCCGGCGGCAGCAGGTAGGGGTACTGGGCCAGCATCCACCCCGCCATCACCGCGACGACCGCCCCGGCGGCGGCGAGGCTCGCCGCGGTGAAGCGCGAGCGCGCCAGAGCCCACAGCGAGGCGCCGCCGGAGACCGCCGAGGCTGCGATGAGCAGCCACCCCGCCGCGAGACCGCTCCAGAGCTCGGGGGCCTCGAGGGCCAGGAAGACCAGCCCCACGGCTGCGAGGATTCCCATCCAGGCACCGGTCGCGAGGGCGCGGCGGCGCCAGGTGGCGACCAGGGCTTCGTTCCCGAGGTTTGCGGCCTCGCGGGTGAAGTAGACCGCGGCGAGGTAGGAGCAGACGCCTACCGCGAAGAAGGCCGTGAAGATGCCGAGCGGTTGGATCCAGCCGGTGAGGTAGCTGCCGGCGTAGGCGCCCGCCTCGGTGAAGGCGAGCTCGCCGGAGGCCACCGCGCCGAGGGCGGCGCCGAAGAAGAACGGCGCCGCCGTGGACGCGAGGGCGAATACCGCTCCCCAGACCGAGCGCAGGAAGGGGCTGTCGACCGCGTAGGCGCGGAAGACGAAGCCGACGCCGCGAAAGACGATGCCGGCGAGGGCGAGGAGCAGCGGGAGCCAAAGGGCCTGGGCCGCGGCCTGGTAGGCGAGGGGGAAGGCGGTGTGCCCCAGCACCAGCGCGAAGAGCAGCCAGACGTGGTTGGCCTCCCACACCGGACCGACGGCGCGCTGGATCAGCTCGCGCTCGTCGTCGCCCGGCTGGAAGGCGGTGTTGAACTCCCAGATGCCCGCGCCGAAGTCGGCTCCTCCGAGGAGGGCGTAGAGGATCAGCGCGGCGCCCAGGATCCCAAGGACGATCAGCTCGGGGCCCATGTCAGGCGTCCTCCGGGAGCGGCTGACGCGCCAGGATGCGCAGCACCGACAGGCACCCGAGCACGAGCACCGCATAGATCGCGACCGTCACGCAGAGCACCGCCAGGAGCCCCGGCGCATCCGTGACCGCGTCCTCGGTGCGCATCACGCCCTGGACGATCCACGGCTGGCGGCCGACCTCGGTGACGACCCAGCCCGCCTCCAGGGCGAGGGCGCTGGCGGGCGCGGAGGCGACCACCGCGACGAGGAACCAGCGGCCCGCGGGCAGCGCCCCGCGGCGCCACCAGGACCAGCCGGCCACCAGGCTCAGGGCGAGCAGCGCCATCCCGATCGCGACCATGAGCTGGAAGGCCACGTGCACGATCGCGACCGGGGGCCAGTCGGAGCGCGGGAACTCCTCCAGGCCCTGCACCTCCGCGTCGAAGTCGTTGTGAGCGAGGAACGACAGCCCGCCGGGGAGCTCGATGGCCCAGGGCGTCTCCATGCGCTCCTCGTCGGGCAGGCCGCCCAGGCGGAGCGGGGCGCGGCGCTCGGTGTGGAACTGCCCCTCGCGCGCCGCCAGCTTCGCGGGCTGGGTGGCCGCGACGACGTGGCCGGCCCAGTGGCCGACCGCAGGCTGCAGCAGCGAGGCGGCGCCGCCCAGCGCCAGCCCGAGCGCCAACGCGCGCCGGTCGTAGCGGCTGTCCGGGCGGCGCAGGAGGCGGGCCGCGTAGAAGCCCGCGACCAGGAAGCCGCTGACCATGTACGCGGCCACCAGCATGTGCGTCGTCTGTGGCCACGTCGCTGCGTTCATCATCGCGGCGATCGGGTCCGCGTCGACGACCGTTCCCGACGCGTCGACCGCGAAGCCCTGGGGCGTGTTCATCCAGGCGTTGGACGTCACCACGAACCACGCGGACGCCGCGCCGGAGAGCGCGATGGGCACGCCGCTCCACCAATGCGCGCGGGGCGAGAGCTTGTCCCAGCCGTATAGGTAGATCCCGGCGAAGATCGCCTCGAGGAAGAAGGCGAAGCCCTCCAGGGTGAAGGGCAGGCCGATCACGGCCCCGAACGTGCCCATGAAGCGCGGCCACAGGAGGCCGAGCTCGAACGCGAGCACGGTGCCCGACACCGCTCCGACGGCGAACAGCACCGCGAAGGATTTGGCCCAGCGCCGCGCCAGCGCGGTCCAGAGCGGATCGCCGCGCCGCAGGCCCAGCCCCTCGGCCGCCAGCATGAGCACCGGCAGCCCCACGCCGAGGCACGCGAAGACGATGTGCACGCCGAGCGTGAAGGCCATCTGCAGCCGCGCCCAAAGGAGGTTCGCGTCGGTCTGCGTCGGAGCGGGCAGCCCTCCGTCGGCGACGAGCGTTTGGATCGCGGCGAGCACGGCCCCTACGGTACCCGGCCGGGCGGCGGTCCGAAGGCCCGGGCGCGGGACGCGCGGCCGGCGCGAATGCGGCTTCGAGCGGAGCCGCGGTCGAGGCGGACGGCTACGAGCGCTGCAGCAGCTCGCGCAGGCCCGCCGCGGCGGCCGCTGGGTCGGCCGCGCTGAGGATCGCCGACCCCACGCAGGCGCGGCCGACGTGCTCCAGCTCGTCGGCGTTCGACAGGTCGATTCCGCCGATCGGGAACACCGGCACCGGCGAGGCCTCGGCCGCGACCCAGGCCGCCTCGGGGCCCTTTCCGCGCTCGTAGCCCTTGGTGGCGGTGGGGTAGACCGGCCCGAAGCCCAGGTAGTCGACGTCCAGCGTGGCGGCCGCGGCGACGTCGCGCGGGCCGTGGGTGGAGAGGCCGACCAGCGGCTCGGGGCCGAGCAGCTCGCGCACCTCGGGCACCGGCGTGTCGCGGTCGCCCACGTGGACGCCGGCGAGGCCGCGGCCGCCGAGCGCGGCGCAGACGTCGACGCGGTCGTTGACGAGCACCGGTACGCGCCCCGCGACGAGCTCGAGCACGCGCTCGGCCCAGCCGAGGAGCGCGCGCGCCGGCGAGGCGCCGTCCGGATGCTCGGCGCTCTTCAGCCGCACCTGCACGACGTCGAGCGACGGGAGCGCCGATTCGAGGGCGTCGAGCGGGTCCGCCTCGCCCGCGAGCTCGGGCGTGAAGAGCAGCATGAGCCGCGCGCGGCCGAGGCGGTCACGCGCGGCTTCCGGGTCCAGGGCGGAGCTCACCGGCGGCGGGGCGGCGGCTTCAGCAGCAGGCGCCGCTGTCGGGCGCGCAGCAGTCCACGCCGGGCGCGACATCCTCGCGGATGGCGCCGAACTTGGTCTCGTGCGGGTCGCGCGGGCGCGTGCCGGCGCAGTCGAAGGGCTTGGCGTCCTCGGCGGCGATCTCGACCAGCGGCGGCACCGGCGTGAACGAGCCGGCGTACGGCGCGCTGGTGAGGATGCCGAAGGTCTTGCGGCAGACCGCGGCGCGCTCGCCGCGGCGGAACACGTGCCCGTCGTCGTCGACGACCTGCTTGAACGGGCCGTTGTAGATCACGGCCTCGTTGTGCTCCCAGCACGGGCCTTCCTTGCCCTTGCGCGCGACGACGGTCATCGAGCGGAACTCGATGCCCTGCACCACCGCCCACGGCTCGGTCTGGTACGCGGCGATCTCGATGCCGTAGAGCCCGGCGTCGGCGAAGGCCTGCAGGAAGCGGTCCTCGCGCATCGCGCCCGAGATGCAGCCGGACCACAGCTCCTCGTTGTTCTGCATCTCGACCGGCACGTCCTCGTCGCTGACGATGTCCGAGATCGCGCAGCGGCCGCCGCGGCGCAGGACGCGGTGGATCTCGCGGAAGAGCTGCTCCTTCTCGCGGTTGTCGACCAGGTTGAGCACGCAGTTGGAGAGCACCAGGTCGACCGACTCGTCCGCGATCAGCGGCTCCTCGCGGCGCAGGCGGCGCTCCTCGGTGTGGAGCGCCTCGAGGTCCTCGACGCCGCGCACCGGGTTCTTCGCGAGCCACGCCGCGAGCTTGTCGCGGTCGAGGCCGAGGTCCTGGATGAAGCCGTGGCGAAACTCGACGTTGTGCCAGCCGATGCGCTTGCCGACGCCGCCGGTGTGCTCGCGGGCCAGCGCGAGCATGTCCGCGGTCGCGTCGACCCCGATCACGCGGCCCTCGGCGCCGACCAGCTGGCTGGCCATGTAGCAGATCTTTCCCGCCCCGGAGCCGAGGTCGAGCACGGTCTCGCCGGGCTGGACGAAGCGGCTCGGGTCGCCGCAGCCGTAGTCGCGGTCGATGATTTCCTGCGGGAGGACTTCGAGCAGCGAGGCGTCGTAGTCGACGGGGCAGCAGAGCTCCGGCACCTGCGCTTTGGCGCCGGCCGAGTAGCGCTCCCGGACGGCGTCGAGGACGTCGAGGGAGGCGGCGGATTCCGAGGTCATGGGTCGTGCGTCGGGTCGATTCGGAGGAGGGAGCCCTTGCGCTCCCCCGCGGGGATAAGGGCGGGTGTACGCACCCGCGCCCCCCGCGGGACGTCCCATCCTGCCGAATCCCCCGTGGGGATCCCACCCCGGGGGGCCCAGGGCGGGCTACGATGACGGAAACCGCCTACGGCGGTCCGGACCCCCTCGAACCCCTCGGCAGACCTGGGCCCATGCACCCTCTTCTCTCCCCCTTCTGGGGCGCCGTCCTGGCGGCTTCCCTCCCGCTCACCGCGTCCGCGCAGCAGTTCCAGCAGGTTCCGGCCGCGATCCCCGGGCCGGCGAACTGGTCCGAGGGGGTCGAGCCGGCCGACGTCGACAACGACGGCGACCTCGACCTCTTCATCGCGGACGGGGGCGGCTTCCAGAGCCCGGGGATCCAGTATCAGAACCTGCTGCTGATCAACCTGCTGGAGTCCGCGCCGCTGACCTTTGCCGACGAGAGCGTGACACGGC
This sequence comes from Planctomycetota bacterium, assembly GCA_039029355.1. Lineage (GTDB taxonomy): Bacteria > Planctomycetota > UBA1135 > UBA1135 > JBCCGI01. The sequence goes on along the minus strand of JBCCGI010000013.1, from coordinate 84,970 downwards.
TCGGGATGCACGTCTCCCACGCCAAGGGGGTCACGACCGGCGATGTCCAGGGCGACGGCTGGGTCGACGCGATCTTCTGCAACGCGTTCGGCACCGACGCGCCGTTCCTCTACGTGAACCTCGGCGCCGCGTCGCCGGGCTTCTTCACCTTCGAGGGCGCGGCGCGCGGGCTGGACTCGGTGTTGTCGTCGGGCAGCGCCCAGCTCGGCGACGTCGACAACGACGGCGACCTCGATCTCGTCCTGAACGACGGCTACTTCGTGGGCGGCTCGCTGAAGCCGCGCCTGTACCTCAACGACGGCGAGGGCTTCTTCAGCGAGGACACCGACCTGCAGGTCGCGGCGCCGGCGAAGGGCTCGCACATGGACGTGCAGCTGGTCGACTTCGACAACGACTGGGACCTCGACCTCTTCGGTGCCAACCGCCAGAGCAACCCGGGCGGCAACCACTTCCTGCTGCTCAACGACGGCGCGGGCAAGTTCAGCGACTCGTCCGGCTTCGTCGTCGACGGCACGTCGGCGGTGTACGAGGTCGATGCGGGCGACCTGGACGGCGACACCGACATCGACCTCTTCTACATCAGCCTCGCGAGCGCCGGGTTCAGCTTCAACGAGGGGCCGGCGCGCAACAACCTGATCGAGACCACGGCGCTGTCGTTCACGCCCGGCGCCGCCAGCGGCGGGAGCGACGACAACGAGGTCGCGCTGATCGACTACGACGTCGACGGCGACCTCGACGCGTTCATCGGCTCGCTCGGGCCGACCGAACGCATGCACGCCAACAACGGCGCAGGCGCCTTCTCGGTCGCCGCGGGCGTGATCCAGGCGATCAACGACTCGACGCTCGACTGCACCGCGGCCGACCTCGACAACGACGGGGACTACGACCTGGTCACGGTGCAGGGCGAGTCCGGCGCGGCGCAGTGGGAGAACAAGGTCTTCGAGAACACCGGCGCGGCGGACACGCTCGCGCCGGTCGTGCTGCGCGAGGAGGAGCTCGCGACCACGGCCCCCAACGGCCCGTGGGTTGTGCGCGCTTCGGTGCAGGATCAGGTGCTGGACGACGGCCGCAGCTGGGTGGCGGGCGAGGTGCGCTACACGCTCAACACCGCGCCGCTCGACGACGCGGCGTCGATCGCGGGCTCGGTCTGGTCGCCGGCGGTGCTGTCGGTCGCGGCCGGTACGACGGTGACGTTCACGAACAACGACCTCGTCGACCAGTCGGTTACGAGCACGACGCCCGGCTACGGCTTCGACTCGGGCGCGCTCGCCCCGGGCGAGACCTTCGACGTGACCTTCGTGCAGCCGGGGACGTACGACTACGTCTCGACGCTCGACGCGCTCATGCCGGCCGGCCAGGTGCAGGTCACCGGCACCGCGACGGTCGGCGGCACGATCTCGACCGGCACGCTCTACCGGCACGAGATGGTCGACGTCGCCGCGTGCCAGGGCGTCGAGCTCACCTACGAGCTCGCCTATTCCGACTGGGCCGGCAACCTGACCGTGACCCCGGCGCGGCGCGTCGCGCTCGACCCGGTGATCTGCGGCGTCAGCCAGTTCGGGTTAGCGGCGGGTCCGGCCAACACGATCGACCTGGGCGCGGGTGGCAGCACGAGCCTCGGGACGACCTTTGAGGCGATCGCGACCAACCTGCCGCTCGGCACCACCGGCGCCTTCTTCGTCGCTTCGCGGGCCAAGCTCACCTTCCCGCTGCTGGGGGCCGTCGGGCTGGTGGACCCGACCGCGATCATCGACTTCTTCGTCGTGCCCGCGGCCGGCGAGGTCTCCACCTTCCAGGTGCCGATCCCGGTCAATCCGCAGCTGTGCGGGTTCGAGATCAACTTCCAGTGCGCGGCCTTGGACGCGTCCCAGCCCGAGGGGTTCGCGTTCTCGAACGGGGTAGAGCTCCTGCCCTGCCCGTAAGGAGTCTGCGCCGCGGCCTCCTAGGCGCTAACGCGGGGAGGGGCATTCGTCGTAGTCTGTCCCGATGCACCTTTCCGCTCTCCTCCTCTCCCTGGCCCAGGGCGACGGCGCGCCTCCGCCGCTCTTTGACGAGGTCGGTGCCGCCGTCTTGGCAGGCGCGACGATGACCTGCGGCTCGACCGCCAAGGACTTCATCCTCGAGGTGAACGGCGGCGGGTTGTTGGTCGCTGATTTCGACGCGGACGGCGACGAGGACCTCTTCCTTGTGGACGGCTCGACGCTCGACCGCTTCCGCGCCGGCGAGCCCGGGCTGCCGCCGCGCCTGCACCTGAACGGCGGCGACGGGACCTTCGCCCCGGCGGGCGAGGCCTGGGAGGTCGCCCCCGGCCGCTGGGGCATGGGCGGCGCGGTGGGGGACGTGGACGGCGACGGCCGGCCCGACGTCGCGATCACCGAGTGGGGGCCGGACCGCCTGCTGCGCAACACCGGGAGCGGCTTCGAGGAGATCACCGAGGGCTCGGGCCTGCGCGGCCGGCGCTGGGGCACCAGCGCGGCGTTCCTCGACTACGACCTCGACGGAGCGCTGGACCTGGCGGTGGTCAACTACCTCTCGTTCCGGCTCGACGAGATGATGGAGAAGGAGCAGGCCGGCGGCTGCAAGTGGAAGGGCGTGAAGGTGATGTGCGGCCCCGAAGGCCTCACGCCGGTGCACGACCTCCTGTACCGCGGCAAGGGCGACGGCACGTTCGAGGACGTGAGCGCCGCCGCGGGCTTCCGGCCCACGGCGGCGGGGTACGGGCTGGGCGTGACCACGATGGACTACGACGTCGACGGCGACACCGACCTGTACGTCACCAACGACAGCACCGCTAACCACCTGTGGGAGAACCGCGGCGACGGCAAGCTGGCCGAGGTGGGCATGCGCCGCGGCGTCGCGCACGACCCGAACGGCAAGGAGCAGGCGGGGATGGGCATCGCCGTCGGCGACGTGAACGCCGACGGCGTCGAGGATCTCTTCGTCACGAACTTCTCGGGCGAGAACAACGCGCTCTACGTCTCGCGGCGCGCGAGCTTCCGCGACCGCGGTGACGTGGCGGGCGTCGGCGGGCACAGCATGCGCTACCTCGGCTGGGGCGCGTCGATGCAGGACTTCGACCTGGACGGCCAGCTCGACCTGGCGGTGCTCAACGGGCACGTGTACCCCCAGGCGGATCTGCCCGGGATGGACACCGCGTACGCGCAGCCGGACTTCCTCTACCGCAACGTCGGCGCGGGGCGCTTCGACGCCGAGCCGCTCTCGACCGCCGGCGACACCGTGGCGCGTGCATGCGCTGCGGCGGACTTCGACGGCGACGGCTGGCCCGACCTGGCGGTGGTCGAGCTGGACGGCGCCGTGCGCCTGCTGCACAACCGCGGGGCGGCGCTCCTCCCCGAAGGCGAGGAGCGCCACTGGCTCGCGGTGCGCCTGCGCGGCCGCGGTGCGAACACCGCCGGGCTGGGCGCGCGCGTCACGGTCCAGGGGGGCGGGGGCGAGCGCGCCTCCGAGATCCGCACCGCCGGCGGCTTCCAGGCCGCGGTGCCGGCCACGGCCTACTTCGGGCTGGGCGGCGCGGCGCGCGCCGAGCGCGTCGTCGTGCGCTGGCCGTCGGGGGTCGAGCAGGTCGTCGAGGACGTCGCCGCGGACCGCGTGCTCGTGCTGGAAGAGCCCGCGGCCCAGGCGGAGGAGGAGCAGCGATGATCGCGCTCCTGCTCGCCTTCGCCGCCGCGCCGCAGCAGGGCCCGCCGCCCGGCGCGATCCCCGCCGAGGCCCCTGCGCCTGAGGAACGGCCGGCGATCCTGCTGCGCACGCCCGACACGCTGCCGCGCGCCGCCGATGGCGCGTGGGAGGCCTTTCTCGCTTCGGAAGACCCCAACGAGGCCTTCGCGGGCCTCGACCCCGAGATCGTCGCGCGCATGGCCGCGGCCGAGGAGCACTACCGCGCCGCGCGCTACCCCTCCGCGCTTCAGGCGCTGTACGACGCGCTCGAGCGCGCACCCGGCTTCCCGCCCGGGTTGATGCTGCTGGGCACGACCTACTTCCGCCTGCGGCGCTACGAGGACTGCCGCGAGTCGTTGCAGCAGTTCCTCGAAGTCGCGCCCGGCGACGTCTGGCGCACGCAGGCGCTGGGGCACGCGCTCTACAGCCTGGGCGACTACGGCGGCGCGCGCGACCACTACGAGGCCGTGCTCGCCGCCAGCCCCGAGGAGCTCGGCGAGAGCCCCGAGGCCCTGCGCGGGCTCGCGCTGTGCCACATGCGCCTCGGCGATCCCGAGCGGGCGCTGTCGTTGCTGGCCCGCGTCATCGAGCTGCGTCCCGGCCACGCCGAGGCGTTCACGTTCCGCGCGCGCATCCTCTACGACGAGGACCGCCTCGACGAGGCCCTCGCCGCCGCGGAGCGCGCGCGCGAGCTGTCGCCCTACGAGCCGCAGCCGTGGTTCCTGACGATGCGCATCCTCTACGACCTCGGCCGCGACGACGAGGCCGCCGAGGCGGAGCAGCGCTGGCAGGAGCTGGACCGCGTCGCTCAGGACGTGCGCGCGCTCGAGATGCGCCTCCGCTTCCGGCCCGGCCAGTACCCGCTGATCCTGCGGCTGTGCGAGCTGTTCGTGTCGATCGGGGACGTGGGGCGCGCCCGCAACCAGCTCGCGCAGCTGGTGCTCGCGCGGCCGGACGACATCCCCGAGGTCGCGGTCCGCATCTTCGTGGTCGACACGCTCAACGCGATGGGCGACGCCGAGGGCACGCATGTGGCCGCGCTGGCGCTCGAGGAGAGCTGCCCCGACGACGCCGAGGCCTGGCGCCGGCTGGAGCGCTACTACGCCCTGCGCCGCGACCGCGTCAACCAGGTGCGCTGCGGCGCCGAGGCGGCCCGGCTCGAGGCGGCGAGCGAGGATTCCTCGTCGGGCTAGAGGGTCTTGCGAGCGCTCGGGGCGCCCCGCTAAGGCCGGACGCTTCGCGCCGGACGCAGGCCGACCGTAGCCCCCTCCGCGCCCTCGGCCGCGCCGAGCCGGAACGCCGAGCGCGCGTGCCTGGGAAGCGCCGAACGTCCCGGGAGCTTCTTGGAAAACTCCGAGCCGCGGACGACCCGGCCGGGCTCGTCCGGCACCTCGCAGCGCGGGTTGTGCTCCTGGCTCCAGACGTAGAAGCGTCCGACGAACGTGTCCTGGCACCACTCGGCGACGTTGCCGACCATGTTCCGCAGGCCGAAGCCGTTGGAGGTTCCCAGGTCGGTGCGGCGGTGGCCCTGCTGCGAGGTACCGCGCTGCCGCAACCACTCGACCTCGGTCAGCACCAGGTCGGTCCCCGCGGTCCAGTAGGGCTCGGTCGTGCCGGCGCGGACGGCGTACTCCCACTGAGCCTCGGTGGGCAGCTCGAGGTCGAGCCAGCGGGCCACGTCGTAGCAGTCGCGCCAGGAGACCGTCTCGACCGGGTGGAGCAGCGGCTGCTCCGCGTCGAGCAGCCGGCGCAGGTTGGCCTCCGACGCCTGCCAGCTCGGGTTCTCGCCGGTCGCCCGCAGCCACTGAGCCTGGTTCATCTCGTGCTTCGAGAGGAAGAAGGCATCGAGCGTCACCCAGTGCACCGGACCCTCGAAGTCGGTCGCGGCCGGATCGTAGCCGGGCTGGTCGGGCGCTGTGCTCTGCGCGCCCATGTGGAACATGCCCGCGGGGATCAGCACCAGCACGAGGCCTGTGGCCTCGGTGATCTCCAGCGTCCCGTCGGGCCGGCGAAAGGGCGGCTCTCCGGACTGCAGGTGGGCGAACTCCCACAGACCGCTCTCGGGATCCTCGCCGAGGGGCAGTAGGCCGACCTGACGCGGGAGGCTCATCCCACCGTAGGCCGGCGAGTCGGCGATCGCGCGGCGCGCCGCCTCCCACACGGCCTGGCTGGAAGGCGACTCCTCGTCGGCGGCCAGCTCGCGCGCGAACGCGAGCCGCGCGGGCACCGGCGACCCGTACGCGGGCGCCGGGCCGGCGTCGGGGTTGGCGAGGCCGGCGCCGAAGCGCTCGAGGTCGGCGATCAACTCCACCAGGAGTCCGTGCCAGTTCGCGAGCTCGTTCTGCTCGAAGCGCCAGGTCGGCTCGTTGACGCGGGCCTCGAGCTCCGCGATCTGGCGCTCCAGGTCGAGGATCTCCTGCGGGGTCTCGGCGGCCCTCAGGCTCTCGGCGATCGTCTTCACCAGCTCAAGCTGCTCGCGGTGGAAAGCCTCACGGTTGGGCGTCGCCTCGGCGACCGCGCTCTCCCCGGCGACAAGCGCGGCGTCGACCTGCCCGACGGCGAGGTGAGCGAAGGCCAGCGTGTCGTAGATCGAGGCCAGCTTGGGGGTTGCCTGCTCGGGGTCGGACCTGAGCTCCTCGAGCGCGAGCTGCGCGAGCGCCAGCCCCTCGCGCTCGCGGCCGAAGACGACGCGCGTCGCGCCGACCAGCTCCATCGCTTCGGAGTTCAGCGAGTTTGCGCCGCGCAGCGCCGCGTCCGGCGGGAGCTCCACCGGCGGCACCGCGGCGCCGAGCACGGCTCTGCGGGCAGCCCGCAGAGCCGCCAGCTCCTGACGGCGCGTCGCGAGCAGCGGCTCCAGAGGGTGGGGGCCGAGCTCCGCGGGACGCGAACCGGGGATCCCCTGGGCGCGCAGGAGGCGCAGCTGCTCTCGGTGCCCGGGGGCGGAGTCGGCGGTGGGGTCGAGCCCGCTCAGCAGCGCCGTCGCGTCCTGGATCCAGCGCTCCAGCTTGGGGATGAGCTGGGGGTGGGCGGGCCACAGCCGCGCGGCGCGTTCCTCGAGACGTTCCAGCTCCTGGATCGCCGTCAACCGCGCGATCCGGCCCGCCTGCAGCTCCGCCGCCCGCCTGCCGGAGGCCTGCACCTGCGACACCGCCACCAGTCCGGTCACCACCGCCAGCATGGTCGCCGCCATCGAGAAGGCGAGTCCGCGGTTGCGCTGCACCCACTTGTGCAGCTCGGCGACCGCGCCGGTGCGGTAGGAGCGCACGACGCGATGCTCGAGGTAGGCGCGCAGGTCTTCGGCCAGCTCGGTCATGCTCGCGAAGCGCTGCGACGGCTCGCGCGCCATCGCCTTTTCGCAGATCGAGATCAGCTCGGGCGCCACGTCCGGCGCCGCGCGCGACAGCGGGTCGGGCGGGCCCTGCAGCACGGCCGCGATCACCGCGTGCGGAGGCATGCGCTGCTCGCCGCCGTAGGGCGGGCGGCCGGCGAGCAGATGGTAGAGCATCGCCCCGGCGGAGTACACGTCGGAGCGCTCGTCGATCCGGTCGACCTGGCCCGAGGCCTGCTCGGGCGGCATGTAGTGCGGCGTGCCCAGCACCGTTCCGTCGACGGTGTCCGACGGCGGGCGGTGGTCGTCGGGCTCGACGTGGTGCGAGATGGTCAGCTGCGCCGTGTTGACGTCCTCGTGCCCCTGCACGCGCGCCAGGCCCCAGTCCATCACGTACACCTCGCCGTAGCGCCCGACCATCACGTTGGCCGGCTTCAGGTCGCGGTGCATCACGCCGTGGTCGTGGGCGAAGGCCATCGTCTCGCAGACCTTCTGCACGACGCCCAGCGCGCGGGTCAGGTTCCACTCGGAGCGCTGCCCGTGCACCTCGCGGATGACCGCGTGGAAGTCGCGTCCGCGGACGAGGCGCATCGTGAAGTAGACCTCGCCGTCGGAGCCGACTCCCAGCTCGTGCACCGGCACCACGCCGGGGTGCTCCAGCTGTCCGGTGACGCGCGCCTCGGCGAGGAAGCGGTGCAGCGGCGCCGGGCCCGAGCCTTCGGCGCTGGGGTCGGAGCTCAGCACCATCTTGCGCGCGACGTCGCGCGACAGCGTGCGGTCGTAGGCGCGCTCGATGAGGCCCATCCCGCCGCGCGCGATCTCGCCGCGCGACTCGTAGCGGGCGCGCGTGTCGGTCTCGGGGGGAAGCTCGGGCGTGTCGACCGCCTGGGCGCGGGTCGCGGCCGCGAGGTTCTCGACCAGCATCGCGCTGGACCCCGAGCGGTCGTGTTTCAGGAGGTCCTCGACCTCGGCGCGCAGATCCGGGCTGGTCTCGCCGAGCCGGGTGAGGAACGCACTGCGCTCGGCCGGCTCGAGCGCGAGCGCCTCCTGGAGCAGGGTTAGGACCTGCGCGGGGTCGGGGGTGGCGCCCTTCTCAGGCATCCCGCGCCTCGTTGGTGAGCTCGCGCTCGAGCCAGGCACGCGCCGCGCGCCACTTGCGCTCGACCGAGCGCGACGATTCGTCGAGCACGCGCGCGATCTCCTCGTGCGTGAGCCCCAGGAAGCACCGCAGCTCGGCGACCTGCGCGAGCTTCTCGTCGAGAGCCGCGAGGCGCTCGAGCGCTTCGTGCGTGTCCAGCACGGCCTCCGGCGCATGCAGACACACCGCGATGTCGCTGACCAGCTCGACGCGCACGTTCCCGCCGCCGCGCTTGCCGGCGCAGCGCGCGCGCGCGCGATCGATCAGGATACTGCGCATGGCCACCGCCGCGAGCTGGATGAAGTGGCGTGAGCCCTCCCAATCGCGCGGCGCGCCCTCGGTCAGCCGGACCCAGGCTTCGTGCACGAGCTCGGTCGCCTGCAGGCTGTCGACGGTCCCGCGCTTGCGCAGGCAGCGGTCCGCTTGTTCGTGCAGCTGATCGTAGATCAACCGCATCAGCTGGCCTGCCGCCTGCTGGTCGCCGTCGGCGGTTTGCTGCAGGAGCGCCGTTGTGGGATTGGTGCGAGCCATTCTGGTTCGATCGGACGCAAGTCGTGTGTGGAGCATACACTCCCGCATGCGCAGGACCGCGGCGGGCCGAACTTCGTCGGCGATCCTGCGGGATGGGCCTCCTTGCCTCGGGGTCCCGAGAGTCGCGCGCGGAGCTCAACCCGTTCGCCCGAAGCGGTCGGGACGTTCACCCCCCTCGAGGCGCTAGCCATCTCTACCGCCGGTTCGCAGTGCCCCTGCGGCGCGTGGGAGTGCTCGCTTCGGAACCAACGGTGCTTTCGGGATTTCTTTGCTCGCCGACGGTCGCAGGACCTTCAGGGTCGGATGGCTCGTGCGGGACGCAGGCCGAAGGCGTTCCCCTTCGACGTGGACACGGCTCCGTTCCGCATCGCGGAACGCGCGTAGTACCAGTCGAGGTGGTGGAAGTGTGCGCCCCGGATCACGCGGTTCTCATCGGGGACTTCGCACCGCGGGTTGTGACCGGGGCCCCACGAGTAGAAGCTCTGTACGTAGGTGTCGGCGCACCACTCGAAGACGTTCCCCGCCATGTTCAACAGGCCGAAGCCGTTGGGGAGCCCATGGTCGACGCGCCGGTGCACCTCGACCTGCCCGGGACGAAGCAGCTTCTCCGCCTCGTGGAAGTGGTCGAGGTCGGTGCCGGTCCACAGCGAGCCCGTCGTTCCCGCCCGGACCGCGTACTCCCATTGGGCCTCGGTCGGAAGCTCTAGGTCCATCCAGCCGAGCACCTCGTGACCCTGGGGCCACGAGATCGTCTCGACCGGGTGCAGTAGCGGCTCCTCGTGGTCGAGCCCGCGGGCGGATCTGCCGCCGTGCCGATAGAAGCTCGGGTTCGCGCCGGTCGCGCGCATCCACTGGGCCTGGCTGACCTCGAACTTGGACAGGAAGAACGGGTCGAGCGTCACCCGGCGCACCGGGCCCTCGTCCGCGTCGGCGTTCGCGTCGAAGCCCGGCTCGTCCTCGTTGATCGCCTGCGCGCCCATGTGGAAGGTCCCGCCCGGGATCAGCACCAGGACGACACCCGTGTCGGCGGTCAGCTTCATGGACCCGTCGGCCCGGCGTTCCGCGGGCTCTCCGGACTGGAGATGGGCGAACTCCCAGAGCCCACTCGCGGGGTCGGGACCGAGGGGCTGAAGGCCGAGCTGGGCGGGGAGGTCCAGTCCGGCATACGCTCCCGACGAGGCGATCGCCGCGCGGGCCCGCTCCCAGTCGCGGACCGACTTCGGGCGATCCGCCCGTGCCGCGAGCTCGCGCGCGAACGCGAGGCGCTTCGGCACCGGCCAGCCGACCGAGGGAGACGCCTCGGCGCTCTCGCTCGCGACCTCGTCGCCGAATCGCTCCAGGCTGTGGATGAGCCCGCCGAGCAGGTCGTGCCAGCGCCGGACCTCTTTCTCGGGGAAGTGCCAGCTCTGGCTGGTCGCCGCCTCGAGTTCCGCGATCTCGCGCTCCAGTTCCCGCATCGAGTCCGGATCGGCGACGCTGCCGATGCAGTCGACCTCCTCGCACAACCGCTCGAACTGCGAGCGGTAGTGCGGCTTGCGCTCGGCGGAGCAACGCGCGACGGCCTGCCGGCCGAACTTGAGCGCCTCCCCGAGGCGTCCCACCGACAGGCAGGCGAACGCCAGGGTGTTGCACAGCTCGGACGCCGGCGCGTCCGAGGTCTCCGGCGCTGACTCGTGGCGCTCCATCGCGAGCCGCGCCAAGGCCAGTCCCTGCGGCTCGAATCCGAAGGCCATGCGGTTCGGCTTGATCAGCGCCCAGGCCCGTTTCGCCAACGCGCTTGGGGATAGGTGCGCCGTGTCCGGAAGGGGATCGGAGCTTTGCTCCGGCCCACCGAGCGCGGCGGTGCGAGCGTGGCGCAGCGAGTCGAGCTTGGTGCGCAGGTACTCGAGCCGCGATGCGAGCGGGTGCGGGCCGAGCTCCGGGGGCCGAGGCCCGAGTTGCCCCTGCTCTCGCAGCAGCCTCAGCTGCTCGCGATGCCCCGGTACCGAGTCGGAAGAGGGTTCGTCGAGGCCCCGGAGGAGCGCCTGTGCATCGGCCACCCAGCGCTCGTAGGCCGCGATCCGCTCGGGGTGGGGAGGCCACAGCTGACGCGCGCGGTCTTCCAGAGCCGCGAGCTCGTGCACGGCCGTCAGGCGCGCGATCCGGCCCGCCTGGATCTCGGCGGCGCGCCGGCCCGCGGCCTCCACCTGGGACACCGCCACCAGCCCCAGGACGACCGCCAGTACCGTCGCGCCGATCGCGGAGGAGAGCCCGCGGTTGCGTTGGATCCACTTGTGCAGCTCCGCCGCGGCGCCCGTTCGGTGCGAGCGAACCACGCGCGTCTCGAGGTACGCGCGCAGCTCCTCGGCGAGCTCGGTGATGCTGCGGAACCGCTGCGCCGGCTCGCGCGCCATCGCCTTCTCGCAGATCGAGACCAGCTCCGGCGCGACCTCCGGTGCGGCGCGCGCCAGCGGTCGCGGAGCGGTCTCGCAGACCGCTGCGACGACGTCCCTCGCGGGCCTGCGCCAGCCTTCGACGGCGTAGGGCGGTTGGCCCGCGAGCACGTGGTAGAGCATCGCGCCCACCGCGTACACGTCCGAGCGCTCGTCGACCCGGTCGGTCTGCCCGCGGGCCTGCTCGGGCGGCATGTAGTAGGGCGTGCCCAGCACCGTGCCGTGCGCCGTGCGGGACGAAGGCCGATAGCCGCCGGTGTCGCCGGCCGGGTCGAGCCGCTCGGTGTTGACGTCCTCGTAGCCGCGGACGCGGGCCAGGCCCCAGTCCATCACGTACACCTCGCCGTAGCACCCGATCATCACGTTGGCGGGCTTCAGGTCGCGGTGCACCACGCCCTGGTCGTGTGCGAAGGCCATCGTCTCGCACACGCGCTGGAGCACGCCCAGCGCGCGCGTCGTCGTCCACGAGCTCCCCGGCCCGTGGACCTGGCCCAGGATCTCCTCGAAGTCGCGCCCACGGACGAGGCGCATGGTGAAGTAGACCTCGCCGTCGGACCCGACGCCCAGCTCGTGAACCGGGACGACGCCGGGATGCTCGAGTTGCCCGGTGACGCGTGCCTCGGCCAGGAAGCGGCGCAGGGCCGTCGAGCCAGCCTCTCCCCCGTTGCGTGGGGGGAGCGCGATCTTGCGCGCTATGTCACGCGCGAGCGTGCGGTCGTGGGTGCACTCGATGCGCCCCATGCCGCCGCGCGCGATCTCGCCGAGCGACTCGTAGCGGGCGCGCGTGTCGTTCTCGGGCGGGAGCTCCGGCTGATCGGTCGCCTGGGCGCGGGTCGCGGCCGCGAGGTTCTCGACGAGCATCGCGCTGGAGCCGGAGCGGTCGTGCTTGAGGAGCTCCTCGACCTCGGCGCGGAGGTCCGCGCTGGTTTCGCCGAGGCGGTCGAGGAACGCGCCGTGATCGGACGGGTCGAGCGCGAGGGCCTCCTGGAGCAGGGCTAGCACCTGCGCCGGGTCGGGTGCGGTGCCGTTCTCAGCCATCGTGCAGCTCCCCGTTGAGCTCGCGTTCGAGCCAGGCGCGCGCCGCGCGCCACTTGCGCTCGACCGACCGCGAGGACTCATCCAGCACGCGCGCGATCTCGCCGTGCGTCAGCCCGAGGAAGCACCGCAGCTCGGCGACCTGCGCGAGCTTCTCGTCGAGCGAGGCGAGGCGCTCTAGGGCCTCGTGCGTGTCGAGCACCACCTCGGGCGCGTCGACGCACACCGCGATGTCGCTGACCAGCTCGACGCGCACGTTCCCGCCTCCGCGCTTGCCCGCGCAGCGCGCCCGGGCGCGGTCGATCAGGATGCTGCGCATCGCCACCGCCGAGAGCTGGATGAAGTGGCGTCCCCCCTCCCAGTCACGCGGCTCGCCTTCGGTGAGCCGCATCCAGGCCTCGTGCACGAGCTCGGTGGCCTGCAGGCTGTCGGTGGCGCCGCGCTTGCGCAGGCAGCGGTCCGCTTGCGTGTGCAGCTGATCGTAGATCAAACGCATCAGCTGGCCTGCTGCACGCTTGTTGCCGTCGGCCGCCTGCTGGAGGAGCGCCGTGGTGACATCGGTGCCAGCCATCCTGTTTCGATCGGACGCAGATCGTGTCTGAAGCATACCCCTCGACCGCTGGCGATCGCCCCGGACGGACACCCGCGGCGAGCAACGTTGTCGAGCCTCCTTCAACCTGACTCCCGAGTTCCGCCCGCCAAACCCGACACGTTTTTGCGAATTGGGTGGGACGCTTTGCAGCGCGCGGATACGGGCAGCTCTAGTTCGATTCAAGCCGCAGCGGGCGCGCCGGACGAAGGCCGACGTTCACGCCGGTGATGCTCTCCTCGACGCCGCGCCGAGCCGACGAGCGCGCCTGCTTCGAGGGACGCGAGCGTCGCGAGGCCTGCGCCGAGAAGCTTGCGCCGCGGACGACGCGGTGCTCGAGACCGGGCACCGAGCAGAGCGGGTCGTGCTGTGGGCTCCAGAGATAGAAGCCCTCGACGAAGGTATCCCTGCACCACTCGGCGACGTTGCCGGCCATGTTCCGCAGGCCGAAGCGGTTGGGTACGCCCACGTCGACCCGGCGGTGGCACGAGGGCTGGCGCCCGTGCTGGCGGAACCGCTCGGCGTTCGACAGCAGCTGGCTCGTGCCGGCGGTCCACCAGGGCTCGGTCGTGCCCGCGCGGATCGCGTACTCCCACTGCGCTTCGGTCGGCAGCGCCAGACCCATCCGGTGGACGAGCTCGCGGCACTGTTGCCACGACACCATCTCGACCGGATGGAGGAGGGGCAGGTCCGGATCGAGCTGCCGCGGGTTGGGGCCCTCGGGGCTGCGCTGGCTCGGGTTCGCTCCGGTCGCGCGCAGCCACTGGGCCTGGCTCAGCTCGTGCTTCGACAGGAAGAACGGTTCGAGCGTGACGCGATGGACCGGACCTTCGTTGTCGTAGGCGTCCAGGTCGTAGCCGACATCGTCGTGCGCCGCGTGCTGAGCGCCCATGTGAAACGACCCCCCGGGGATCAGCACCAGCACGACCCCCGTCGCCTCGGTGAACCGGAGCGTTCCGTCGGGCCGGCGCAGCGCCGGCTCTCCCGACTGCAGGTGTGCGAACTCCCAGAGTCCGCTCTCGAAGTCCTCGCCGAGCGGAAGGAGGCCGACCTGCGGCACGAGCCTGAGCCCGTCGTACAGCGGGGAGGACGACACGGCCTCGGCCGCCTCGCGCCAGCGCGCGTGGGCTTCAGCGCTCTCGGACTCCGCCTCGAGCCGTTGCGCGAACGCAAGCCGTGCCGGAACCGACCATCCGGACGCCGCGGTGGGACCGGCGTCCTGATTGGCGAGCTGCGCGCCGATCCGCTCGAGGTCGGCGATCAGCTCGACGAGCAGGTCGTGCCAGCCCTGGATCTCGGCCTCCTCGAACCGCCAGCCGGGCCTCTGGATCTCGGCCTGTAGCCGGTCGACCTCGCGCTCGAGCTCGACCATGCGCTCGGTCGGGCCGTCGCCCGTCAGGCTCTCGGCCGCCTCCTGCTGAAGCGCAAGCTGGTCGCGGTAGAAGGACTTGCGAACGTCGATGGCCAGGGCGAGCGCCTCCTCGCCGGCGGCCAGCGCTTCGTCGACGAGTCCGACCGAGAGGGCGGCCCAGGCGAACGTGTCCCACACCGAGGCATGGAGCGTCAGCGGCGCCTCCTCATCGGAGTCGAGGCGCGCCACCGCGAGCCGGGCGAGGGCCAGCCCTTCGCGCTCCCGCCCGAAGACGACGCGCTTCGGACCGGAGAGCGCGAAGGCCTCCGACTCCAGCGAAGCCGTGGAGCGCGGATCGTCGTCGGGCAGAGGTCGCGGAGGCTCGAACGCCGCGCCGTGCGCCGTCCCATAGGCGCTCTCGCGCGCCGCGAGCTCGCGCCTCCTCTGCGCCAGCAGCGGCTCGAGCGCGTGCGGTCCCAACCCGGCCGGTCGCGGCACGGCCTGGCCGTGCTTGCGCAGCTCGGCGAGCTGTTCGCGGTGGCTGGGCACCATCGCCGACGAGGGTTGGTCGAGCGTGGCGAGCAGCTCGTCCGCTTCGGCGATCCACTTCGACAGCTCGGGGATGAGCGCCGGATGCGGCGGCCACAGGTGGTTGGCCTGCTCCTCGAGGCGCTCGAGGTTGCGGGCGGCGGTGAGCCGTGCGATGCGTTCCGCCTTCTCGGTCGCGCGCTGGCCCGCGGCCTTCTCGCGCGTCACCGCGGCCAACCCGACGACGATCGCCAGCAGCGTCACGGCGACCGACGAGGCGAGCCCGCGGTTGCGCTGCACCCACTTGTGCAGCTCGGCGAGCGCGCCGGTCCGGTGCGAGCGCACCACGCGCGTCTCCAGGTACGCGCGCAGCTCTTCCGCCAGCTCCGTCATGCTCGCGAAGCGACGCCCGGGCTCGCGGGCCATCGCCTTCTCACAGATCGAGACGAGCTCCGGCGCGACCTCCGGCGCCGTGCGCGAGAGCGGGCGCGGAGCGGACGCGCAGACCGTCGCGACGACCTCGCGCGCCGGCCTGCGCCGGCCGCCGGCGGCATAGGGCGGCTGCCCGGCGAGCACGTGATAGAGCATCGCTCCGACGGAGTAGACGTCCGAGCGCTCTTCGACGCGGCCGATCTCGCCGGCGGCCTGCTCGGGGGGCATGTAGTACGGCGTGCCCAGCACGGTGCCGTCGATCGTGCAGGAAGACGACGGCGGCTCGTCGGTCTCGGCGTCGAGGCGCTCGGTGTTCACGTCCTCGTGCCCGCACACCCGCGCGAGCCCCCAGTCCATCACGTAGACCTCGCCATAGCGTCCGACCATCACGTTGGCCGGCTTGAGGTCGCGGTGCACCACGCCCTGGTCGTGGGCGAAGGCCATCGTCTCGCACACGCGTTGAAGCACGCCGAGCGCGCGCGTGGTGGTCCAGGCGGCGCCGGGGCCGTGGACCTCGCCCAGGATCTCCGCGAGGTCGCGTCCGCGGACGAGGCGCATGGTGAAGTAGACCTCGCCGTCGGACCCGACGCCCAGGTCGTGGACCGGGACGACGCCGGGATGCTCCAGCTGTCCGGTGACGCGCGCCTCGGCCAGAAAGCGGCGGAGCGCCGTCGAGCCGGCCTCCCCGCCGGTGCGAGAGGAAAGCGCGACCTTGCGCGCCACGTCGCGCGCCAGCGTACGGTCGTGGGTGCACTCGATGCGCCCCATGCCGCCGCGCGCGATCTCGCCGCGTGACGCGTAGCGGTTCTTGGTGTTGCTCTTGGGGGGCAGCTTGGGCACTCCCAGCGCCTCGGCCCGCGTCGCGGCGGCGATGCACTCGACGATCATCCCGTCGGAGCCCGACCCGTCGCGGCGGAGGAGGTCCTCGACCTCGTCGCGAAGCTCCTCGCTGTCCTCGCCCAGACGCGCGAGGAACGCGATGCGCTCCACGCCGTCCAGCGCGAGCGCTTCCTGCACGAGCTCGAGCACCTGTACCGGGTCCGCGCCTTGGCCGTTGTGCGTCACTGCGATTCTCCTCGGGTTCGAGAGCTTGCCCCCGCGGCGCACGTCGCCGCGCTGCGCGTCGATCCATGGGGGAGAGCGCCTCGGGCTTCCGCTCCCCTGGGATGCTCCCGAGAAGCGGAGCTCGACCCCGACAGCTTTTTCGCGTGACGCGGGGATGCCCCGCCGCAACGGGAATCCTGGCGTGGTCGCGCGGCGGTTCTCGGGGAGGAGGCAGCGCCACGAGCTACCGCCGACGGCGCCTCCTCCCATGCAAGACCTCTCCCTCATGTCCACGGACTCGCTCTCTGGAAGCGCGGCAAATGCTGCAGGCCGTCTGTCCTGGGAGCACCTGGACTCCCACTACCGCCCGCTGCTGCGCGGCTTTTTCCTCAGGCACGGGCTGAATGAGCCCGACGCCGAGGACCTGACCCAGGACGTCCTGTGGCGCTGCGTCTGCGAGCTGCGCGCCGGACGGCACGCGCCCGGCTCGGCCCGGCTGAGCCGTTGGCTCTTGGTCTGCGCCCGGAGCCGGGCGATCGACCACTGGCGCCGCCGCCGGCCCGAGAGCCTGCAGGACACGAGCCTGACCGAGAGCGGGATCCGCGCGGCGGACGCGGAGCCCGAGAACGAGGAGCTGTGGAGGCAGCTGTTGGCGTCCGCCCTCGGCTCCCTGCGGCGCGCCGGCGGGCTCCGCACGCGCACCCTGCGCGCCTTCGAAGAGGTGATGGTCCGCGGCCGCGGCGTGTCCGAGGTCGCGGCCGAGCTCGGCGTCAGCCGCAGCGCGGTGCACGTGTCGTGTCACCGCGCGGTGCGCAAGCTGCGCGGCTTCGTCGAGCTCGCGCGGGCCGCGAGCTAGCTCGCAAACGAAAAAGGCCAGGACCCCACGGGGAGGGGTCCTGGCCCAATCGGATTCCGTACCGAATCCAATCCAAAGGGGCTCCGTACGGGGAACGGAGCTCAGCCGAGGCTAACGGGCCGCGGCTGATTTCAGCAAGCCGGGAAGCTAGGCCGACTCCTTGCCGCGGTTCTTGCGCGGACGGCCGCCCTTGGGGCGACGGTCCTTGAGCTCCGCGTGGAAGGTCTCCCAATCGGCCTCTGAGAAGAGTCGGACCTCGGATCCACAGTGAGAGCAGTAGGAGTGCTCGAGCGACTGGAGGTAGTTGCGGTAGGTGCCGCAGTGGTCGCAGTACTTTTTGTCGCTGTAGAAGTCGGGTCGATCCATGTGGGCTTTCTCTCGGGTCGGTTGCTGCTCGCACCCCGCGGGACGCAAGGCGCCGGCCAGCCGGCGCTCGCTGTGCAGCAATCGACGTAATGCGTTGTCAGAAAGCGGATTACGCAACCCGGAGAGATGTTGCGGGCCCCGGGGCGTCCATTCTTTCCGTCGCGGAGAGTGAACGCCGTCGAGCCCGGCGCGGGGCCCTGCGCCGGGGATGCGACCTCCTAGGTCCGCCGCGCGGGAGCCTCAAGTCCTTTTCCCGTAGGTAGTTGGGCGCCCCTTGGAGGCGCGTGTTCAGCGGATTGGACGCGGGGCCGTTTCGTTCATCCATCCGAACGCTGCGCCGAGCGCGGCGGGCGCTCGGCCACGAGGTCGCGCGAGCGCCGCAGGTCGGCCCGTGCCGCGGCCTCCGGCTCGGCCGCCTCGGCGCGCTCCAGGGCCTCGGCCACCCCGCGGTCGCGGGCGTGCGCGCGGGCCAGGCTCCAGCCGGCCGCCTCGCGCACGCGCGCGGCCGGGTCGGACTCCAGCGCGGCGAGGAGCGCGTCGCGGCCCTCCTCCGATGGGGTCGCCGCCAGGGCCAGCGCCGCGTTCCGGGCCAGCCCGTCGCGCTTGGCGCGCCTTAGGGCCGAGCCGCGGAAGAGCTCGGCGTGCTCGTCCGGCGGGTGGCGGAGCCAGTCGACCAGGGAGCGCCCAACCGCCTCGTGGGTCCCGTGCTGCTCGGTCGCGTCGGGCGCGCGGCGGCCCCAGGGGCAGACCTCCGAGCAGATATCGCAGCCGAAGGCCCAGTCGCCCAAGGCCTCGCGGATGGGCGCGGGGATCGAGCCGCGGTTCTCGATCGTGTGGTAGCTCAGGCAGAGCCGGCTGTCGACCACCCCGGGCTCACGGATCGCCGCCGTGGGGCAGGCGTCCAGGCAGGCCGTGCAGGTGCCACAGGAGCCCGGCGGCGGGCCGGGGGTCGGCTCGAGCTCCTCCTCTAATAGAAGCTCGCCTAGGAAGAACCACGGACCGAAGCGAGGGTGCAGCAGGTTGGCGGCGCGGGACTCGAAGCCCAGGCCCGCCTCGGCGGCGTGGGAGCGCTCCAGCAGCGGCCCGGCATCCACAACTTTCCGCCACCGGCCGGCCAGGCCGGCCTGCTCCAACCGCCGTGCCAGCCTCTGGAGCCGCTTGCCGATCGAGTTGTGGTAGTCGCGGCCGGCCGCATAGCGGGCGACGCGGCCGCCGCCCGGCAGGCTCACCGCCGGACGCGCGTGCCCCACGCCCACCACGAGCAGGCTGCGGGCCTCCGGGAGGACCGAGCGCGGGTCGCAGATGCGCTCCGCGTTGCGCCGCAGCCACTCCATGTCGGCGTGATGCCCGGCCTCCAGCCAGCGCCGGAAGCGGGGGGCGGCACCCGGCGGGGCCAGCGGCGCCACGCCGGCCAGGTCGAAGCCGGCCTCGTGCGCCAGCTCGAGGGCTAGCTGGGTTGCGTCCACCGGCTTATTGTGGGGAATCGCACCGGAAAGTGCTCCCCTTACAACCCCTTTGTAATCAAGGGGTTGGGTCGACAGCGCATAAGTTGGGCAAGCACGTCGCAAGCTCGACTGCCCCCCCCGGGTTACCTGGTTGGAGGCCTCAACTAAAGTACTGTCAGAGAGATCCGAGGTCCGTCCCCCTCACGCCAGGACCGCGGTTCTCTCCGCCCCCATGACGTCCCACGCCTCAAACCGGCTTGAGGTGGTTCTTTGATCGGCGGAACCAACTCCCCCCAGCTCGACAGCTGGGCCACCGCAGGAACCACGAGCAGGAGCCTTCTGCGCGAACGCGTGCAGGAAGTCGGCCGGGACACGCCGGACCAGGACATTTCCGACCTCCTAGCGGTCGTCGATGACGAGACGCGCACCGCGGACGGCCTCCGGGACGGGCTGAGCACGCGGCTGATGGAGATCTTCCGGCTCCACCGGGGACGGGCGGCCTTCGGCCTCCTTTATGAGCTCAACCGCCAGCACCTTCTGCAGCAGGTCGCGGGCAGGCTGCGGCGGTACCAGAGCCGGTCGGATCCCCAGGACGTTCTGCAGGAGGTCTTCTTCAACGTCTACCGGTACCCGCACCGGTTCGACGCCTCCCGCGACGACGCCTTCCGGGTCTGGTCGGCCACGATCGTCCGGAACACCGTGCTGAAGCACCTGCGCTCGCTCTCCCGCAGCGGGCGCGCCGAGGTCGCCTTCGACGACATCCCCGAACAGCCCGAGGTCGGCTCCCGAGCCCGCGAACCCATGCGCGGCGCGATCGAGAACGAGAGCCGCCTCGAGTGCACCCGCGTTTACCTGACCTACCTGCACCTCTACCTGCGCTTCTACTCGATGCTCAGCGAACGTGAGCGTCGTGCAATCCACCTGGTGGAAGTGGACGGATGCAGTTACCGGGTCGCTGCTGGTGAGCTAGGGATCAAGTTAGAGAACCTGAAGATGGTGATCTTCCGGGCCCGCCGGAAGATCCACCGGTCCATGCGCCGGGTCTTTGAAGGGCTTCCGCCCGACTGTCGACCCGCCCGGGACCCGCGGCCCCGAGCCGCGGCTCCGGCCCCCCCGGACACGGCGTGCGGATCGAAGGACGGTGAAAGATGAGTGCCTCAAGCGCGCAATGGTGGATCGAGGGGCTGACGCAGGAGTGCGTCCAGTTCCAGGTCGACCTTTCCTGTTTGGTCGACGGCGAGCTCGACGAGATCGCCTCGGCGCGGGCTGTCGCCCACCTGGAGGGCTGCGGGGAGTGTCGACGCTTCTTCGACGACACCCGCCAGCAGGTTCAGGCCCATCGCGACGTCGCCAACCCAGACGGGCTGGTGCAGCGCTACTCGGATCTCCTGGGCGTCGAGGTCTCGGGGGAGGTCGAGTCGATCGAGCTTGTCTGCCGTCTCTCCAACATCTTCTACCAGCTCGGCAAGGCGTACACGTTGAGCGCCATCGACCCGAGCTACCGAATCCGCGTTTTCGAAAAAGCCGTCCCGGTCGAGCCGGCGCGCACGCGCGGCCGCGGGTTTGTCGACGGAGTGCTCGAGAGCGGTCGCGGCGGCTCCGGCGGCGTCGACTGGGCCGAGGCCCGTCATCTGTTCAACGGCGCCCTGACCCGCATCGAGGGGGCGCTGGACAAAGGCCGGCGGCTGCTGCAGGAAGCCCTCAGCGCCGACGCCAACCACGAGGAGTCGCGCCTCTACCTCGGGTACATCGACGTGCATGAAGGGCGCTACCTGAAGGCGTCGCGCGTCTTCCAGGACATCTTCGACACCGCCATCAGCGAGCTGAACCGCGGCCACGCGGCCGTCCAGCTGGCCCTGCTTCACTCGCGCGAAGAGGACTTCCGCAAGGCGATCGCCTACAGCCGCTGGGTCACGATGAGCGGCCTCGCGGACGTCGAGGACCGGTTCTTCTTCGTGCGCTTCAACATCGGCACCTACTACGCGCGCCTGCGCGACCAGCGGCGGTCGATCGCGGTGTTCCGGGGTCTCCTGGACCGCCACCCCGACCGCGCTCGCGACGTGGCCGGCTTCTTTGCACGCTCGGACAAGCTGCGTGCGTGTATCGACTGTCAACCGGGCTTCGGCGAGGCGCTCGTCGCGGCCTGTCCGGAACTGTTCCGCTCCGAAGACCCCGCCTCGGAAGGCGAGGGGGGGAAGGCGGAGGATTCGGCTTCATGATGAAACGCAACCTATCGCTCCGCCTCGCGGCGGGATTCTCGTCCTTCGTTGCGGTCCTTTCTCTCTCGCTGCCGCTTGGCTTTGCCCAGGCGAGCGGAGCCGGTGGCGGCTCGCAAGGCGGGGGCGACAGCGGCGGCGACGACGACATCGGCAGCCTCCCGTCGCTGGCCAACGAGCAAGCGCCGGACTGGTTCCTCGTGGGAACCATGGCCGATCTGCAGTCGATCGTGCTCGACGTGAAAGGCTCCGGCTCGATCTCGTTGCGCCCGGCGACGCCCAACAACGAGCGGCTCATCGCTTCGTTCCAGGGCAACCTGCAGGTCACGCTCGACGCAGCGGCGTTGGCGACCAGCCCGGTGCACGCGGCGTTCTCGAGCGGCACTACGTTCGCCGGCGGCACCGCCTCGGTGTTCGCAGGGGGCGCGTGGACCGAGCAGATGACGCTCGGGACCATGAGCATCCGCGAGCTCCCGCTCGCCTCGCTCGGGGCCACCGACAGCATGCTGTTCCTGCACGCCACGAGTCTGGAGAGCGAGTTCTACAGCCTCCACATGGCCGGCGACGACGGCGTCGTGACCATGACGCAGAAGCTGCGCGAGTAGCGCGGCTCTGCGAACGATCACCCCCACCACCTCTCCCCGCGCTCGGGGGGAGGTGGTGGATTCGTTTACGGAGCGTCCGTAGCCTGGACGCGTGCCCGATCCGACGCTCCTTGCTCTCGACGCCGGCACGACCGGCGTCACCGCGGTTCTGTTTGACGCCGACCTGCGCCCGCTGGCGCGGGCCTACCGCGAGTTCGCCCAGGGCTTTCCGCAGCCGGGGTGGGTCGAGCACGACGCGGGCGCGATCCTCGCCGCCGCCGACGAGGTCCTGGCCGAGATCGCTGCTCGTCCCGAGGCCGCCGGGGTGCAGGCGCTCGGCCTCACGAACCAGCGCGAGACGGTCTTCGCCTTGGACCGCGCCAGCGGACGCGCGCTCGCGCCGGGCATCGTGTGGCAGGACCGGCGGACGGCGGAGCGCTGCCGCGAGCTGCGCGAGGCCGGCGAGCTCGCGCGGGTGCGCGCGCGCACCGGCCTCCTGCTCGACCCCTACTTCAGCGCCACCAAGATCGAGTGGATGCTGCGCGAGGTCGACGGTCTCGCCGCCGCGGCGGCTGCGGGCGACGTGCTCTTCGCGACCGTCGACACGCTCCTCCTACGGCACCTGACCGGCGGCGCGACCATCGCGACCGACCCGACCAACGCCTCGCGCACGATGCTGTTCCACCTGGAGCGCCGGGCGTGGGACGACGAGCTCTGCGCGCTCTTCGGCGTCCAGCCCTCCTGGCTGCCGCAAGTGCGGCCGTCGGCGGGCGACTTCGGCGCCGCGCGCCTGCCCGGCTTCGACCACCCGATTCCCATCCGCGGCGTCGCCGGCGATCAACAGGCCGCGCTGTTCGGCCAGGGCTGCTTCGACGCCGGCACCCTGAAGGTGACCTACGGGACGGGCTGCTTCCTGCTGCTCAACACCGGCGAGCGCCGCGTCGCCTCGGAGCGCGGCCTGCTGACGACGCTGGCCGTCGATCGCTCGGGCGCCGCTTGCTTCGCGGTCGAGGGCAGCGTCTTCATGGCCGGCGCGGTGGTGCAGTGGCTGCGCGATCAGATGGGGTTCGTCGCGGAGAGCGCCGAGATCGAGGCGCTGGCCCGCTCGGTCGACGACTCCGGCGGCGTGTTTCTGGTGCCGGCCTTCGCCGGGCTGGGCGCGCCCTACTGGGACGCCGAGGCGCGCGGCGCGATCCTGGGGCTCACGCGCGGCTCGGGGCGCGGGCACCTGGCGCGCGCGGCGCTCGAGGGCATCGCCTTCCAAAACGCCGAGTTGGTCGACGTGCTGCGCGATGAGTCGGGGCTCGCGGTCGACCTGCTGCTCGCCGACGGCGGCGCGGCGGCGAACGGCCTGTTGCTGCAGCTCCAGGCCGACCTGGCGGGCGTCGAGGTGAGGCGGCCGGCGAGCGTCGAGGCCACCGCGCGCGGCGCGGCGGCGCTGGCGGGAGTCGGCGTGGGGCTGTGGGACGATCCCGCGCGCGCGGGGGCCTTTGCCGACGGCGCCGATTCGTTCCGGGCCACGCTGGGAGCCGGGGAGCGCGACGCGCGACTCGCCGGCTGGCGCGCCGCCGTGGCGCGCGTGCGCAGCTCCTGAACCGGCGGGCGGAGGAGGCGCGCCCGTGCGGGCTGCGTTAGGCTCGCGCCATGCTGATCCTGTCGAACATCCAGAAGCTGTACGACGGCACGGCGGCCGACGAGTCCGCCGTGCACGCGGGCGTCGACCTCGCGATCGACGGGGGGCGCATCGCGTCACTCGCGCCCCACGCGCCGGGCGCGCGCCACGCCGAGGCCGACACGGTCATCGACGCGTCGGACTTCACGGTGACGCCGGGCCTGGTCGACTGCCACGGGCACATCACGGTGCTCGGCCTCGGCTCGGACGCGATGGACACGATGAACTCGGGGTCGATGCTGCTCTACGTCGAGAAGATCCTGCACACCACCCTGGTGGACGGCGGGGTCACGACGATGCGCGACATCGGCGGCGCGACGCACCTGATGAAGCGCATGGTCGACGAGGGCGTGCTGATCGGCCCGCGCCTGCGCATCGCGATCTGCATGCTGTCGACCACCGGCGGGCACGCCGACTTCCGCAGCACCGACCGCTGCCACGGCGAGATCTCCAAGCTGTGGCCCGAAGGCCCCGGCCGGCCGTCGAGCGTCGTCGACGGCCCCTGGGAGGCCCGCACGCGCGTGCGCGAGATCGCCGCCTGCGGCGCCGACTTGATCAAGGTCTGCGCCAGTCCCGGCGTCGCCTCGCCCTCGGATCAGTTGGAGCACCGCGAGTTCACCGCCGAGGAGCTGCGCGCGATCACCGACGAGGCCTCGGCCCGCGGCCTGCGCGTCGCGGCGCACGCTCACTCGATCAACGGCATCGACATGGCGATCGCGAACGGCGTGCACGACATCCAACACATCTCGTTCATGGACGAGGCGCAGGTCGAGCGCGCCTTCGAGGCCGGCTGCACCGTCACGCCGACCTCGTGGGTGATGGCCGAGCTGCTCGAGGCCGACGGGCTGTCGCCGTTCGTGATGGACAAGGTCAAGAAGGTCAACGAGGTGCACCAGAAGGCCGTCGCCTACGCCGCCGCGGGCGGGCTCAAGGTCCTGATGGGCACCGACCCCGTGCTGCCGGGCATGCACGGCCGCAACTATATGGAGCTCGTTCACCTGATGCGCGACGGGCTGTCGCCGCTGGCGGTGTGGCACGGCTCGACCGGGATGGCCGCGGCCGAGATCGGACAGGACGATGCCGGCACGCTGGCGCCCGGGCAGCGGGCCGACCTCCTGGTGGCGAAGGGCGACGTGATCGAGGACCCCGAGCTGTTCGACCGCGGCGCCCTGGTCGAGGTCTTCCAGGACGGCTGCGGCTTCCGCGGCGGGCTCCCGGACGCGCCCCAGCGCTCGTTCCAGACCACCGTGGACGAGTGCGTGCACCGGCGCGGCGGACGCTAGCGGTACGACTTCAAGGCCCTTTGCGCCAGGGAAATCGGTTCCCGCCGAAAGCGCGTCAGGGGTCGGTTCGAGGCCTCGGGCGCCCTTGACCTAGCCCGCCCAGGGTCCAAGATGGAACGTAGTCGCCCCCGGGACGCCGGGGGCCGTACTGGGAGCCCGGCGACCGGCGCTGTCACAGCCGACCCGCTGGGGAGACCCTGGCGATTGGAGGTGATCACATTGAGTGACTGTAGAAAAGGGATGCGCGCTTAAAGCGACGTGCCCCCGACGGGTGTGCGCACTCCGATGCGCGTCCCTCGAAACCACCGCGGAGCCCGCCTCCTTGGAGCCGGGCTCCGTCTTTTTCTCCGCCGCTCTCCATGCTCGCCCGCCTGCTCCAGGACGCCCGTCTGTTCGCGCCCGCCGTGCGCCGCTACCTCGTCGGGTCGGCGCTCATGGGGATGGCGTACGCGGTGCCGTGGACGCTGCTGAACCTGTACCTCGATCAGCTCGGGCTCTCGAAGGCGGAGATCGGTTCGGTCAACTCGGCCGAGGCCTGGGGGCGCGCGCTCGTGGCGGTTCCGGCGGCGTTCCTGTTGGCGAGCCGTCGCACCATCCCGGTGCTGGTGGCGACGAGCCTGCTCGGGGCTGTGGCCTATGCGGCCCTGCCGTGGATGTCGGGCGTCCCGCTGATCGCGGCGGTGAACCTGGTGCGCGGCTTCTCGGACCAGGTGCACCACGTCGCGATCGCGCCGTTTCTGTTTCGACACACGCGCTCGACCGAGCGCGCCACCGCCTTCGCGGTCGCGGAAGCGGTCCACACGCTGATGGCGGTCGCGGGCTCGTTCGGCAGCGGGCGTCTGGTGACCTGGCTGGCGGACGCGGCGGGGGGAGAGGCGTCGTCGATGGCGTGGGTGCTGGCCGGTACCGCGCTTCTGCCGCTCCTGGCGGCGCCGGCCTTCGCCGGCATCCGCGAGGAGACACGCGCCCCCGAGGAGCGCCCGCCGGTCCTTGCGACGGTGCGTGCCCACCGCGGGCTGCTGCTGCGCTTTGCGGTGCCGCAGTTCCTCATCGCCTGCGGCGCGGGCCTGGTGATCCCGTTCCTCGGGCTCTACTTCACCGATCGCTTCGGCTTCCGCCCCGGCTCGGTCGGCAACCTGTTCGCCTGCGGGCAGGTGCTGATGACGACCGGTTTCCTCCTCTCGCCCGAGATCCTGCGCCGGCTCGGTTATGTGCGCGGCGTGGTCTTCGTCGAGGTGCTGTCGATCCCGTTCTTCCTGATCCTCGCCTTCAGCTTCCACCTGCCGCTCGCGATCTTCGCCTTCCTGCTGCGCGGCGCGCTGATGAACACGGCGCACCCGATCCTGAAGAACCTGATGATGCGTGCCTCGCCGGAGGGCATGCGCGAGGTCCAGAACGGCATGCTCGGCCTGCTGTGGGGCGTGGCCTGGATCCTGGGGCCGGTCGTCGGTGGAGCGATCCTCGACCGCACGGACAACAGCTACACCGTGCTGATGTGCACCACCGTCACGCTCTACCTCGCGGCGAGCCTCAGCTCGTATCTGCTGCTTTCGCCGGTCGAGCGGCGGCTCGCGCCCGAGTGACTCAGTCCGGCCAGACGCAACCGTCGATGCACAGCCGGTCGGAACGCGTCGCGCCGGGGGTGCCCGATTCGATGCCGGTGTAGCCCATCTTCTGCAGCTCGGCGATCTCCTCCGGCGAGAGCGGCGTCGAGGCTCCGCCGCGCGGCGGTGCGCCCGACCGCGCGGCCTCGAGCCGCGCCCGCGAGAGCTCCAACCGCTGGCCGAGCGAGCGTGCCGCCTCGGACCCCGCCGGTACCGACTCGCCGCGTCCCGCACCGGTCGGGTCGCGCGCGAGGTCGAAGAGCTCGATGCTCAGCGCGCCGCCCGGACTCCGCACGGTCAGCGCGTGGCGGTCCTCGAACCACAGCCCCACGTGCCGGTCCGGAGCGCTCGCGCCCGGCGGGAAGACGACGAGCTGGGTGGTGTAGTCGGCCGGCACGTGGTCGGCTTCGCCGCGCGCGACCTCGCTCAGGTCGCGTCCCGACAGCGTCGGCGGCGCCGCCACGCCTGCCAGGCCGCAGACCGTCGGCAGGATGTCGACGATGCCGGCCGGTCCCGCGATGCGCTGGTCGGCCGCCACCCGGCCGGGCCACGACACGATGAGCGGCACGTGCACGCTCTCGCGGTGGAGCTGCGCGCGGTGGGTCTTCGCCCCGTGCTCGAAGAACTCCTCGCCGTGGTCGGAGGTCAGCACCACCAAGGTGTCCTCGCGCAGCCCCAGCGCGTCGAGCCGGTCGAGCAGCCGCCCGACCTGGGAGTCGACCCACGCGATCTCGCCGTCGTACAGCGCGATGAGCTGCGCGAGGTCCGCCGACGCCATGTCCGGGCGCACCGGCGAGTCGGGGGTGGTCACCTTGCGCCCGGTGATCGGCCCGCGGTAGTCGGGGTCGGTGAAGCGCGCGTCGAAGGGCGGCGGCGGCACATAGCCGTCGTGGATGTCGAAGAGGTGGACGAAGAGGAAGAAGGGCTCCTCCGCATCGCCGCCGGCGGTCCCGTCGAGCCACGCGAGCGCCCGATCGACCGCCTCGCCGGCGGTGGGGCGCTGCTCGTCGAACAGCGCGGGGTTCTCGTCGCGCCAGCGCTGGATCTCGTCGATCTTGCCGGCGGCGCGCAGGGCCTCGAAGCGCTTGCTCCACTCGGGGTGCGAGAACACCGAGTGCCCGACGCGCTCGTACGTCTCGAAGCCCGGCCCGAAGCCGAAGCGCGGCTCGAGGTACTTCCAGGTGTAGAAGCCGGCGGTGCGGTAGCCCGACGCCTGCAGCAGCTCGGGCAGGAAGGTGCCGCGCAGCGGGACCTCGTCCGGCGCGCCCTCGGTGCCCGCCACCTGCCACAGCCGGTCGTCGCACACCCCGTGCGCGCTGATCGCCAGGCCGGTCAGCATCGACAGGTGCGACGGAAGGGTCCACGAGGTGGTCGAGACGGCGTCCTCGAAGAGCGTCCCCGAGGCGGCCAACGCGTCGATGCGCGGGGACGTGTCGCGCCCGTAGCCGTAGGCTCCGAGATGGTCCGCGCGGAGGGTGTCCAGGCTGATCAGCAGCACGTTGGGACGCGCCGAGGGCTCCTCGGACCCGCCTCCACAGCCGGCCGGAGTCCCGCTCAGGAGGCCCAGGAGCACCAGGAGGGACGCCGTGCGCGCGCGAGGCTCAAGTCGTGGCCGGATCATCCGATCCATAGTACCGGAGCGCTTCCTCCGCCCCGCACGCCATGGAGCCCATCGCCTC
Organism: Planctomycetota bacterium; assembly: GCA_039029355.1. Lineage (GTDB taxonomy): Bacteria > Planctomycetota > UBA1135 > UBA1135 > JBCCGI01. The sequence continues at coordinate 57,179 of JBCCGI010000013.1, read as the reverse complement.
CCAGATGCAATCGATCGCGGTCCGGCCGGCGGCCGCCGGCCAGGGCGGCGAGCTCTCGGCGCTGCTGCGCGAGGGCCGCGTGCTCGCCGGCGAGGTGCTGCGGAGCATGTCGGGCGGCGGCGTGCTGATCGGTATCGGCCGCCACCGCGTGCCGGCCCACACCGACGTCCGCCTCGATCCGGGGCAGCGCTTTCTGTTCCAGGTCGAGCGCTCCGCGGGGCGCATCCTGCTGCGCGTGCTCGGCGACGACTCCGGCGGCGAGGCGCCCTTCCTGCGGCTGCTGCGCGCGGTCATCGGACAGGACCGGCCGGTGGGGGAGCTATTGCAGGAGCTACTGGTCCGCGCGCGCGCCGAGCAGGCCCGCCCCGGCGCGGGTCCCGAGCAGCTCGGGCGGCTGCTCGCGGACGTCGAGGGGCACCTGTTCCGCGCCGGCGCGGGCGGCGAGGAGCTGCGCGCCCTGCTGCAGAGCCTGGGCGGTCGCTACGAGGCGGCGCTGCTCACGGCGGCGCTCCGCGGCGGCGCTCCGGGCGAGCTGCTCGCCGCGCTCACGCGCGACCTGAAGGGCCAGCTGCTCGCCGCCCTCCGCGACCTCCCCGAGGGCCCGCTGCGCGAGGCCGTCGCGCGCGCCCTCGCCGGCATCGAGGCCGAGCAGCTGCTGAACCTCGCGCGCGCCCACTCCGGCGACCCGCAGGTGTGGAGCTTCCCCCTGGCGGACGCCGACGGCTGGACCACCGCTCACCTGCTGATCCCGCCGCGCGAGGAGCCCGACGAGCGGCGGCGCGGCGAATCCGACGCGGAGCCCGACGCCGAGACGCAGCGCTTCGTGCTGGGCGTCAGCTTCTCACGCATGGGCCCGGTGCGGGCCGACCTGCTGCTTTCGCCCGACGCGCTGCGCGTGCGCCTGACCGTCACCCGCGCCGAGCTCGCCGAGCGCATCGAGCGCGACCTGCCGGCGCTGATCGAGCGGCTCGGCGACGGCCGCCGCGCGGTGCACGTCGTCGCGGCCCTCGGCACCTCCGACGACGCCGCCGTGTCCGTGAATCCCGTCGACATCGGACTGCTTCACGACCACCGGATGATGGACGTCTCCGGATGAGCGAGCGCCGCGAACCCAAGCCGCCGGCCGAGGCCGTCGCGCTGCGCTACGATCCGCAGGCCCGGGATGCGCCCGACGTCGTCGCCAAGGGGCGTGGCGAGGTGGCCGAGCGCATCCTCGCGCTCGCCGACGAGCACGGCGTCCCGGTGCGCCGCGACACGGACCTGTTGCAGCTCCTCTCGGTCTGCGACGTGGGGGACGAGATCCCGGCCGAGCTGTACGCCGCGGTCGCCGAGCTCTTGGCCTACCTCTACCGGCTCAACGGCGAGCTCGGGGAAAGCTCGAGCCGGTAGCTCCACCCGACGCTCGCGCCGCCGGCCTCGCAGGCGAAGCCGTAGTAGAAGAACGGCCCGAGCCGCGGATCGTTGCGCAGCGTGGTGAACGCGACGTACGAGCCCGGCGCCGCGCCGAAGTCCGCCTCGCCGAGGTCGCCCTGCAGCGGGTCGAGCGCGATCCAGCCGCCCTCGTCGCTCCAGACCTCGACCCACGCGTGGTGCGCCGTGCGGCGCAGGTCGTGGAGCCCGGTCACCACCCGCGCCGGGATGCCGCCCGCCCGGTACACCGCCGCGAGCAGGTCGCTGTAGTCCGAGCAGTCGCCCCCTCCGCGGCGCACGGTCGCGAGCGCGCCGCGCGCCTCGTCGGCGATGTCTTCGGGTGCGAGCGCCGCGCACACCAGCCGATAGCCCGAGCGCAGGCGCTCGAGCTCGGAGTCGCCCGACAGCCGCGCGGCGATCGCCTGGACCTCGGGTGCGTCGCGCTCGAGGTGCGGCTCGGCGGCCAGGCAGCGCGCCCGCTCGGCGTCCGGCAGCTTCGAAGGCTCGCCGACCTCCGCGGCGAAGCGGTCATCCCACAGCTCGATCACCGCCGCGAGCTGGATGCGGACGAGGTCGGGGCCCTCGTCGAAGAAGAGCTCGGCGTAGCGCCCGCCGCCCTCCTCAAAGACGCGCCGCGGCTCGGGCGTCACGCGCAGCGTACGCACGCGCTGCGCGCCCGGCAGGTCGACGGGGAGCTGCAGGGTCACCGTCAGGCCGCGGGTCCCCGGTTCGGAGCGCACCGCGTATTCGACGTGGATCTCGACGACGCGCTCGGCGGGCTGGGAAGAGCAGCCCGCGAGGGCGAGCGGCAGGAGGAGGGCAAGTCGGAGCGGCACGCCCCGAGGCTAGCGGGCACGGCGTTCGAGGTCCCGGCGGACTCTCCGCCCCGCGGGCCCGCGGGGGGGCCGCAACCGGGGCGCGGTGGCCTACACTGAGGGGATGGACCCCGCCAACCGACCGCTCTTGGCGCTCACCGCCGGCGACCCTGCGGGCATCGGGCCCGAGATCGTGCTCGCCGCGCTCCGCGACCCGCGCGTGCGTTCGGTGAGCCGCTTGGCCGTGATCGGCCCGCGCTCGCTGCGGCCGGCGGATGTCCCGCTCGTGACCCCCGAGGCGCTCGGCGAGCGCTCGGACGCGGTGTGGCTCGACTCCGCCGCCGGGGCCGAGGAGGAGCCCTGGGTGCTCGGGCGGCCGCAGGCCAGCGGGGGCCGAGCGGCCCTCCGCGCGCTGCGGCTCGGTGCCGAGCTGGCCCGCTCGGGCGCCGTCGACGGCCTGGTGACCGCGCCGGTCTCCAAGGAGGCCCTGCACCTCGCCGGCGAGCGGGTGGAGGGCCAGACGCAGCTCCTGGGCCGTTGGGCCGGGACGGAGGACGTCGAGATGCTGGCGGTCGTGCGGCGCCTGCGCGTGCTGCTGCTGACGCGTCACCTCCCGCTGCGCGATGCGATCGCGTCGATCGAGCCCGGGCGCGTGCTCGAGCGCCTGCGCCTCTTCGACGAGGGCCTGCGCTGGCTGGGCGTCGAGCGCCCGCGCATCGCGCTCGCGGGGCTGAACCCGCACGCCGGCGAGAACGGCATCCTGGGGAGCGAGGAGAACGAGCTCCTCGCCCCGGCGGTGGCCGCGGCGCGCGACGAGGGCCTCGTCGTCGCCGGACCCGAGTCGCCGGACACCGTCTTCCTGCACGGCCTGCAGGGCCGCTACGACGGCGTGCTCGCGCTCTACCACGACCAGGCCTTCCTACCGGTCAAGATCGCGGCGCCGGGCGAGGCGCTGACCGTGCTGCTCGGCCTCCCGTACCTGCGCGTCAGCCCGGCGCACGGCACGGCGTTCGACATCGCCGGCACGGGGCGCGCCGACCCGGGCAGCCTGATCCACGCGCTGTGCGAGGCGGCGCGCCTCGCGGGAGCGGTGCGCTATCCGTCGGCGTCCGCGCCGCCCGCGTAGCCGGCCGCGCGGTCGGCGGCGTAGCCCGCGGCGATCTCGGCCCGCGGATAGCCGAGCTCCGCGGCGCGCGCATAGTGCGCGGTGGTCTCGCGCCACGCGGCCGCCGCGCCGCCGGGCCAGCTCAGGGCGGGGTCGCTCTCGAGCTTGACGTGCAGCAGGTAGCCCTGGACGAAGGCCAGCGCGGCCGGATCGCGCGAAGCCTTCTCGCCGCGCTCCGCGACCGCGACCCCGGCGCTCACCCACGCGCGGCGCCGGTCGGGGTCGGGTTCGAGCTCGGGCGTGCCGAGGTCGAGCGCGAGGTGGATCGCCAGCAGCTCCCAGCCGCGCGCGTCGCCCGGGTCGAGGCCGAGCGCCGTCTCGGCGTGGGCCAGCGCCAGCTCGCCGCGGCCCTGCAGGCGCGCGCGGTCGAAGCGGATCCACTGGATCTCCGCCGCCAGCCGCGCGAAGGGGCCGAGCAGCCGGCGCGCTGGACCGCCCACGCGCGCCTCGGGAGCGTCGTCCGCGGGGGCTCCGCCCAAGGCGAGGAAGCCCGCGTAGAGCGCGGCGGCCGCCGCCCACGGGAGCCAGCGTGCGGGGCTCGTGCTCACGGCGTCCTCCCCCAGCTGCGCAGCCCGAGCGCGGCGAGGGCCAGGCCCGCGCCGAGCGCGAGCGCCGCGCCGGCCAGCGCAGCCGGCTGCGGCGCGGGCGGCACGATGCCGTCGCCGAGCAGCGTCAGGTCGCGCGCGAGTCGGCCGCCGGGCGCCCAGGTGCCGGCCGCCCCCCACGCGAGGGTGGGCGTCCACAGCGCGAGCGCGAGCAGCGTCGCGACCGCGCCGCGCATCCAGGCTCCCAGGCCGAGGGCCACGGCGCCGAGCGCGAGAAGGAGCAGCAGCAGCTCGGCGAAGAGCGCCGCGCTGCCGTCGCGCTCGGCCGACGCGGCGGCGAGCAGCCACACGCTGTGGTCGGGCAGCAGCACCGGCGCCCCCGGCGCGTTGCGTCGCACCACGAGCTGGAGCGCCCCGCCGGCGTCCGCGGCGGGCGGAGCCAGCGGGATCTCGACCGACGCCCGCCCCGTGAGGAGCGCGGCCACCTCGCCGAGGACCGCGTCGCCGCGGCGTACCTGCAGCAGCACGTCGGCCGTCGGTCCGCGTCCCGGCGCGACGGTCGGGCGCACCAGCAGGCTCGCGCCGGCGGCCAGCTCGTCGGCGCCGAGGTGATCCAGCTCGCAGTACGCGCCCGGCCCGTCGAGGACGTGCAGCGGCGGGTGTTCGACGCCGCGGACGAAGCGCCGCGCCGCGTCGCTCTCGCCGGCGGCGAGCTCGGCGGCGGCGAAGAACAGCAGCAGCGCGAGCACGGCGCCGACGCTTGAGCCCGCGAAGGTCGCCGCCAGACAGGCCACGCGGCCCGTCCGCCGCGGCGCGAGCCAGGCGGCGTCGGCGCGGCGCCAGCGCGGGATCGTCGCCGCCGCGCGTGCCGCGAGCGCCGGCACCAGCAGCGCCGCCGCGAGCAGCCAAACGCCCTGGCGCGAGGCCGCGCGCGTCGAAGCGTCGCCGCCGAGTGCCGCGAGCACCTCGGCCGATGCGCCCCAGTCGCGCAGCGCAGCCGCGAGCGCCAGCAGCGCGAAGACGACGAGCAGCCCTGGCGGCAGCGTGCGCCGCAGGGCGAGCGAGGCGAGCGGGATCATCCGCCGGCTCCGAAGCGACGGTAGAGCTCGAGCAGCACGTTCGAGCCCGGGCCGCGGTGCGCGACCTCGGCGCCCGACGCGCGCGCCAGCTCGTCGATGCGTGCGAGCAGCTCCGGCGAGGCGTCCTCGAGCTCGAGGCGCACGCGGCGCAGGCCCGACACGAGCTCGGCCGGCGCGCCACGCGCGCGGACGCTGCCGTCGATCAGCACCGCCAGCTCGTCCGCCGGGTCGAACACGTCGGAGAGCAGGTGCGAGCTGAGCACCACCGCGCCGCCGCGCGCGCGAACCTCGTCCAGCAGCGTCCCGAGCAGCCCGACGCCGACCGCGTCGAGGCCCGCGGTCGGCTCGTCGAGCAGCACCAGCTCGGGCTCGTGCAGCAGCGCCTGGGCCAGGCCGAAGCGGCGCAGCATGCCCTTGCTGAAGCGGCCCAGCGGCCGGCGCGCCTCGGCGGCGAGCCCGACGCGCTCCAGCCAGGTCGCGGCCAGCCCGCGGCGCTCGCCGCGGGAGATGCCCTGCAGGGCGGCCAGCAGCTCCAGCGCCGCGCCGGCCCGCAGCTCGGGCGGGAAGGGCGAGTCCTCGGAGAGGAAGCCGACGCGGCGCCTTACCTCGCCGCTATCCGGCGTCCCGCCCAGCACGACGAGCTCGCCGGCGCTCGGGCGCTCGAGTCCGGCCAGGAGCCGCAGCAGCGTGGTCTTGCCGGAGCCGTTCGGGCCGACGAGGCCCAACATGCGCCCGCGCGCAAGCTCCAGATCGATGCCGTGCAGCACCTCGCGGCGCGCCGCGCCGACGAACGAGGTGAGGGGGCCGAAGGGGCCGGGGAAGGCCTTGCGGAGGCCGGCCAGCCGGACCGCGGGCGTACTTGCTGCGTCGGGCATCGCGCGGCCGGTAGTGTGCCAAACGGGAGGCTGCTATCGTTTCGGGGATCCATGTGGAAGCGACTCTTCAGCCCGACCCCAAAGGCCGCCCCCGAGCTTGAGGCGGTCCCGGTGGTCCTCTACACCCGCCGCGACTGCCCGCTGTGCGACGAGATGAAGGCCGAGCTGAAGCGCAGCCGGCCGGCCCAGCGCTACGCCTTGCGCGAGGTCGATATCGAGGGCGATCCCGAGCTGGAGCGCCTCCACGGCCTCTCGATCCCCGTGCTCGCCATCGCCGGGCGCGCCGCCTTCAAGGGACGCATGACCGCTGCCGACTTCGAGCGCAAGCTCGCCCGCCGCGCCGCCGAACGGCGCGCAGAAAGGACGGGCTGATGGCCCAGCTCTTCGTGCTCTCGGGGCCCGACGCGGGCCGCTCGTTCGAGCTCGCCGGGCCGATGGTGCTCGGGCGTGGAACCGACTGCGACATCCGGCTCAAGGACCGCTCGATCAGCCGCCGCCACGCGCGCATCGAGCCGGACCTCGGCGGCTGGGTGCTGGTGGACCTCGGCTCGCGCAACGGCGTGCGCCACAGCGGGGAGCGGGTCGAGCGCGCCGTGCTGACGGACATGGACGAGATCCAGCTGGGCGAGCTGCCGCTGCGCTTCCGGATGGACGCGGACGAGCCGCTGCCGGCCGCCGCTCCGGCGGCGCCCGCCCCGCCGCCCCCCGCACGACCGGCCGCCCCAGCCGAGCCCCAGCCCGAGCCCGAGCTGGGGGGCGGCTTCGAGCTGGAGGAGGAGATCGACCTCGAGGACGAGATCGAGCTGGAGGCCCCCGCCCCCAAGCCGGCGCCCGCCGCCGCGCCGCGCCGCGCCGCACCGGCCGAGCGCCCGCGGCCCGAGCCGCAGCCCGAGCTGTCCGAGCGCGACCTCGAGCGCGCGCGCATCCTGGCCGAGTCGCGCTCCTCGACCTTCCTCTCGGGCGACCTGTCGCAGTGGCCGGCGTCCCTGCGGTGGGGCACCTATCTGCTGGTGCTCGCCGTGATGGTGGGCTTCTTCTACGGCGCGTTCAAACTCGTCGAGTCGATGCGCGGCAGCTTCTAGTGTCCTGAGTCAGAAGTTCGGCGTCACATTCCGCTCCCTGTAAGCCCCTGGCGGCGTTGCTCCTCCTCGGCGTAGCGCCCTGGATACGCAGTCGTCGTCGCGTCTTGCCAGGAACCGACAGGGAACGGAATGTGACGACGAACTTCTGACTCAGGACGCTAGTCGCGCTCCAACCGGGCCCGGATCGCCGCCGGGTCGATCTCGCCCGGCTGCCACAGCAGCCGGCCCTCCATGCCGCCGGCGACGGTGATCGTCTGCCCGGTGACGTGGCGTGCGAGGCGCGGAGACGACAGGTAGACCATCGTCTGCGCGATATCCTGGGCGCGCGCGAGCTGCTGCAGCGGCATCGTGCTGCCGACGCGCTCGAGGTGCGAGTCGTCGTCGAGCTCCGCGCGGACCATCTCGGTGACCGTCCAGCCCGGCTCGACCAGGTTGACGCGCGCGCGTGGGGGTCGACCGAGACGACCTCGTTCTTCAGCGTGCGCACGAGCCCGTAGAGGCCCGCCTTGCTGATCGCGTAGTCGACGTGCCCGCGCTCGCCGAAGCGGCCCGCGGTCGAGCCGGTGAAGCAGAGCGAGGCCCCGTCGCCGTCGTCGCGCGGGCCGGTGTGCGCGAGCGCCTGCAGGAAGGCGCGCGCGGTCCACGTCGCGCCGAGCAGGTTGATGTCGAGCACGTCGCGCACGCGCTCTTCGTCGAGCTGGTGCAGCGGGCTGTCCTGCGGCGGCCAGACGCCGGCGTTCGCCACGCAGACGTCGACGCGGCCCCAGGTTTCGAGCGTGCGTTCGAACGCCTGGGTGAGCTCGGCGGGGCGCGTGACGTCGGCGCGCAGGCAGATCGCCTGCTCGCGCCACGGGCGGTCGGCGACCAGCGTCTCGAGCTCCTCGAAGCGGCGGTGTCCCTGGAGCGCCAGCCGCGCGCCCTCGGCCGCGAAGGCGTCGGCGACCGCGCGTCCGATGCCTCCCGAGGCGCCGGTCAGGAACACGACGCGGTCTTCGAGTCCGGTCTTCATCCGTCGGCGAAGATGGCGCGGTTCAGCATGTAGCCCACGCCGACGGTGAGCGACTCGCCCTCGAACGAGCCGCGGTCGGACTCGACCGAGCCGACGTCCAGGTGGAAGGAGAGGTTCTTCGAGTACTGGAAGCGCCAGCCCGCGGCCAGGTGGTAGATCAGCCCCGACGACACGTCGACGTCGCCTCCGCCGCCCGCGCCGACCTCGGCCCGCAGCAGCACGGTGTGGAAGCGCAGGCTGGTGAAGGGCTTCAGCTCGTACTGCAGGCCGCCGGTCGCCTCGGCGTAGCCGCCGCTCTCGCCCTCGTAGGCGGTGAACAGGCGCCCGGTGAGGGCGAAGTCCTGGTCGAAGAGCTCGATCGGCCGCGTCACGCCGGCGCCCAGCATGTGGATGGGCTCCTCGATGTCCTGGCCGTTCTTGGTCTTGGCGCTGCTGGCGGGGAAGTAGCTCTTGTGCAGCGCCTGCACGCGCGTCGCGTCGAGCTCGGCGGCCGAGGCGGAGAGCCCATCGCTGTCGAGCGAGCTGCGCGGGTAGTCCCACGACAGCTCGGCGCTGCGCGGGTTCCAGCTGATGCCGGCGGTCAGCGTCGTGCCGTCGAGGTCGCCGTCCGGCGCGGTGATGTAGCCGCCGAGCAGCTCCAATGCCATGTTGCCGCCGAAGGCCCACGACACGCCGGCCGCGCCCTTCAGCAGCAGCCCGCCGCCGGTGTCGACGTCGCCGCCGCCGCCCGCGCCGGCCAGCAGGCGCCCCTCGAGGCGCAGTCGCTCGAAGAGCGGGAGCGAGCCGCCGATGCCGCCCATCGCCATCGCGAAGCCGCCGACGCCGCCGCCGATCGCACCCGCCAGCTCGAGCGGGATGAAGAGCGACTCGGAGAGGAAGTAGTCGAGCGCGAGCCCGCCGAGCTCGACGTCGTCGGAGAGCGGCGCGTTGCCCGCGCCGCTCGCGGCGGGGTTCGTGCGCTCGTTGTCCGAGGTGTAGATGCGCGTGACGTTCGGCGTGATGCGCACGCGGCGCCACAGGAGGTCGTCCCCCGGCACCTCGTCGGGCTGGCGCCCGTGGTCGGCCAGCAGCAGCTCGCCCGGCAGCGAGAAGCCGAGCGCGAGGTGCGTGTCGTCGAGGTCGCCGTTCGAGAAGCCCAGGTGCGCGAGCTCTAGGCGGACCGCGGCGAGCCCGACCGCGTACTCGACCGCGAGGTGCGGGCGGAAGAAGAGCCCGCTGCCCGTGTCGGCGCCGCCGCCACCGCCGCCGCCGGCCATGACGGCGACGTCGAGCATCCAGCCGGGGTAGAGCTCCTTGAGCCAGCCGACGGTCGGCCCGCCGAAGAAGAGCCCGCCGGTCGTGCCGGTCACCGCGCCGTAGCCGCCGAGCCCGACGTAGGCGCCGGGGAGCGTCTCGGGCGCGACGTCGAGCAGGTCGTAGTGCGCGCCGACCAGCCCGAGGTCGTTCGAGCTATTCGCGCTGAAGCGCTCGACCGTGAACCGCCAGCGGGTGGGGCGGCTCGTGAGCATCAGATCCTGCGCGGTGGCCGAGCCCGCGAGGGCGACGAGGGCGAGAAGCGGGAAGCTGGGCAGCCTGGGCATGACGTGGAAGCCGCGCTTGGGCGGGCGCCCAGGCTAGCCCGACCGCCCAGCCGGTGCTACCCGCGACTTCGGTCACAGGGGCTGGGCGGTGCCCCCCAGGGCCGCCGCCGGCCGCAGGGGGCGCTGCGGGGCTACTGCTGCAGCGATTCGACCTGCTGGGCGAGCTGGGCGTTGGTGGGGAAGAGCGACAGGCCCTTCTCCCAGGTCGAGAGCGCCAGGTCGTTCTTGCCCTGGCCGAGGTAGATGTTCCCCAGCGACAGGTAGGTCTGCACGTGGTTGTCGTCGGGCGGCGAGCCGGCCTGGATGTCGATCAGCTTCTCCAGCTCCTGGATCGCCTCGCCGGTCTTGCCGGTGAACGCCGGCCAGTGGGACAGCGAGATCGCCTTCGAGTACCGCGCCGACCAGTGGTTCTCGTCGAGCGCGAGGGCCTTGTCGAACTGCTCGTCGGCCATGGTCGCCCACTTGCCGGCGAGGGCGCTCGCGCCGACCTCCTGGATCTTCTGGATGTAGGCGTAGCCCAGCTCGACCTGACTGTCGGGGTTGTTCGGGTCGAGCTCGGCCATGCGCTCGAACTCGGCGATCACCTCGTCGAGGCGGCCCTCCTCGCGCAGGCGCTGCCACAGCTCCTCGCGCTCCATCCAGTCCGCGGTCGGGTCGGTCAGCGCCTCGATGAGCGAGCGCACGTCGACCTTGTCGAGCTCGCTTTCGGCCAGCACGGGCTCGACGGGCACGAGCGTCTCGTCGAGCTCGTCGGCGCGCCCTTCGAGGTAGCGCTCGACCGCCGCCTCGATCTCGCCGACCGGCATGCGCGAGCCGCCCTCGGCGGGGCGCATGCGCAGCTCGGCCAGCTCGCCTCTGAGGTCGGACTGCGTGCTCTTGATCGACTCGACGTGCTTGGCCAGGTCGGTCAGCGTCGCGTCGAGCGAGGTCGCAGCACCGGCTTCGGAGCCGCGGTCTCCGCGCAGGAGTTCGGCGCCGACCGTGACGACGACGGCGGCGGAGGCGGAGAGAAGGACGGTAGCTGCGGTATTCATGTCGCTCAGTTCCTCTTCGAGGCGGTTCTATTCAAGCGGAAGGAGCCGGAGGACGGCGTCTCCGCCGTCTCCGGTCCGGACGGTTGCGCGCGTCTCGGCCGGGGAGTACCCGTCGAGCGTCGCGCGCACCCGATACGTGCCGGTGTTCAGGGCGGAGATGACGAGCTCGCCCTTGGCGCTGGTGTCCGGCGAGAGCCCGGCCCAGGTCACCTTGCCGTTCCCGTCGTGGAGCTCGATGCGCACGCCGGCGAGCGGCTTGCCCTGCTCGTCCTCGGCGCGCACCCGGAGCTCGCCGCCGGGCGGCAGCACCAGCTCGGCGACCAGCGGCTCGGCGTCTTCGTCGCCCGCGCTCAGCTCGAAGGGGCCGGAGACGGCCGTTCCCAGGGTCGGATCGCCGTAGGCGCTCGCGATCACGAGATAGGTGCCGGGCCCCAGGCCGGTGAAGGCGAACGAGCCGTCCTCGCCCCCGATGGCGCGGCCGGAGAACACCTCGCGCTCGCCCAGCCGCACGAGCACGACCTCGGCGCGGCGTACCGGGGTCAGCGCCGGGCCGGACGTCACGCGGCCCTCGACGTGCAGCTTGCCGACGATCACGTCGTGCTCGAAGCGCGTCTCGCCCTCCGGCACGACGATCTCGTCGACCAGCGAGAGCCGCTCGCCCATGCCGAGCGTCAGGAAGACGAGGTAGCTGCCGGGCTTGGCGACCGTGACCTCGTAGCGCCCTTCGGCGTCGGTCGAGCTCGCCTGCCACTCCGTGGTCGAGTCGACCTCGATGTCGTCGCTCGGCAGCAGCGTGAACTTGTGCGGCCCCGGCCCCGCGGCGCCCGCGAAGCGACCGGTGATCCGCACGGCGGTGTCGGCGCGCCCGAAGTTCAGGGTCGAGACCTGGTCGCGCTCCACGAACACCGGCCGCAGCGTGGGGGAGGAGCCGCCGTAGAACTCGGCGCTCGTGTCCCACTGGACCATCATGTAGAAGGCCGGCGCGAGGTTGTCGAAGGAGTAGCGCCCCTCGGCGTCGGTCACCGCCTGCTCGTAGGAGAACAGCCGCGACATGGTGGGGTCGTCGGCGAGCGTCGCGAGCAGCACCGCGCCCTCGAGCGGCACCCCGCCCGTCCCGCTCACGCGGCCCTCGATGCCGCCGCCCGAGCGCATGCGCACGAACACGTCGGCGATCGGCGTGTCGCTCGCGGGCACCGGGACCTCGACCCAGGTCGGGGCGTAGCCCTCGGCGTCGACGCGCAGGATCGCGGTGCCGGAGCGCATGTCGCTCAGCTCGAAGTCGCCGCCTGAGCCGCTCGTCGCGGCGCGCGTGAGCCACTCGGGCAGCGGGTCGAGGTCGAAGGGCAGCACGCGGCTCGGCACCTCGGTCTCGACCACGATCTGCGCCCCGGGCAGCGGCGCCTCGGTCTCGCCGTCGAGCACCCAGCCCCGGAACGAACGCCCGAGGCCGAGCACGACGTCGAGCGACAGCGGCTCGCCCTCCTCGATGCGGAGCACACCCGCGCGGTGCTGCGCGAAGCCGTCGGCCTCGACGAAGAGCTCGTAGGCCTCCGGCGCCAGGTCGTCCCAGAGGAATGCGCCGTCCTCGAACGTACGCACTTCCGGTCTCTCCACCTGGGGCACCTCGCGGTCGAGCAGCACCATCACGCGGAAGCTCGGGATCGGCTCGCCCGCCGCGTTCCGCACCGTGCCGCGCACGGCGGCGCGGCGCAGCGGCGCGGTCTGCTCTTCGGCCTCACCGCCCGCGTCGACCGGTGCTTCCTCGACCGGCCTGCGGCCGCCCTCGGCCTGGCCGGGGTCGCCCAGCTCGCCGCGCGAGCCGTCGGCAACGCGCGGGTCCCGCAGCAGCGTCTCCTCGCCAAGGCGCAGCGCGACCACCTCGGTGCCCCGCACCACCTCGGCCGTGCCCGCGACGAGCAGCACCGACGTCTGCCCCGCCTCTTCAAAGGCCTGGACCTCGGCCCCCGGGAGGACGCGGGCGTGGCAGTCGTTTCCAGCGAGGTCGAAGATCCACCAGGGGCGTGCTTCCGCGCCGAGCGTGAGGCGCAGCTCGCCGCCCGTCAGCAGCAGGGCGCGGCCCGGCCCGGGCGCCTCGAAGCCCGCGCTCGGCAGCGGCAGAAAGCGCGCCGCCGACGAGCGCTGCAGCACCGCGTCGGCCCCGGGCCCGCGCAGCGCGAGGGCGGCGGTGAGCGGCGTTGCGACCTCGAGGTCCGCATCGTTGTCGAGGGCGTAACCCTCCTCCAGCTCGGCCTCGGTGGCCGCGCGCCAGCTGGGCTCGCCCAGCCCGCGCAGCGCGACGCGACCGGTCTCGACCAACTCGGCCGCCGTGGCGGTGCGCTGCGGCGCGTCCGTGCCTCCGCCCAGGGCTCCGCCGAGGCCGAGCCACAGGAGGAGCGCCGCCGCCGCCGCCAGCGGCAGCGCGAAGCGCAGCACGCGCCCCGGACGCACGCCGTGCCGGCGCGCCACCTCGGCCCGGACGGTCCGCACCAGCTCGGCGCGGAAGGCCGGCCGCGGCAGGACCGGCACGTAGGCGCGCGACAGCAGCGCCTCGAGGTTGCGGTCCAGGATGCGGCCGTCGGGGCTCACGAGAGGCCTCCGCGCTTGCGCGTGACCAGCTCGAACACGCGGCTGAAGGAGAGCCGCGCGCGGTGCAGCATCGACTCGGTGGCCTTCTCGCCCTTGCCGTTCTTCCGCGCCATCTCGGCCACGGTCATGCCCTCGACGTACTTGTCGACCAGCGCCTGGCGGTAGTCGGGCGGGAGCGACGAGAGCGTCGCGCCGACCAGCTCCTGGGTCTCCTGGCGCTCGACCACCCAGTCGGGCAGCGGCTCCTCGGACACCCGCGCCAGGATGGTGTGGATCTCGGCGTCGGCCTCGGCCAGCACGTCCTCCATCGGCCGCGGCCGGCGCTTTCGGAGGTGCGCCCGGATCTTGTTCTTGGCGATGCCGCACAGCCAGGTGTGCAGCGTCGAGCGTCCGTCGAAGCCCCCCAGCCCCTGCAGCGCGACCAGCAGCGTGTCCTGGACCACGTCCTCGGCCGACGCCCGGTCGCCCCCCACGCGGTAGTGGACGAACTCGTAGAGCGCGTCGAGGTGGCGCTCGACCAGCGTCTCGGCCGCCCCGCCGTCGCCGGACAGGATCCGGTCGCGGAGGGCGAGGTCGTCGGCGCCGGAGGCGTCCTGGTCCCAGCGGGCTTGCATGGCGGCTTGGTGCCCCGGGGGCGGGGCGTCCTTCGCCGGATTCTGTACTTTTTCGCCCGCGGGAGTCGAGGGGACCCCCGCGAGGGCCCCCTCTCGAAGGATGTTGCCTAGGGCAGGTTGCCTTCGACTTCGATGACCCGGGTCATGCTGCCGATCCCTGCGAGGTTCCCGCAGACCCCCTGGAAGTGGATTTCCAGCTCGTTCGTTCCGGGCGGGAAGGGCACCGCCGCCGGGCCCACGAAGGGCAGGAGGGTGGAGGTCGGGAGGATCAGGAGGTTGCCGAAGAAGGGGACCGACACGAGGTTCACCGCTGCGCTCGCGGGCCCGAACCAAAAGACCGGCGCCAGGCCCGCCGGGCAGGTCATCGTGATCAGCAGCGCTACTCCTGCCGGCACATCGACCATCGGCCGGCCGGAAGCAACGTAGCCGGGCAGCAGGCCCGGGGCGGAGATGTCTAGCACCGCCGTGTTGAACTCATGTGCGCCGATGTCGACGATCGGTGCGCCGGCCAACTGGCCATCGAGGACGCGCGGGTTGCCGCGCACGTCGTGCCGGATCACGTCGGCGCCTCCGGGGAGCACCAAGCCCGAGTTGCCGATGTCGAGCGCGGGCGACGTGGACGTGAGCTCCAGGTCGCCGGAGGAGAGATCCACGAATCCGGGCGACGCGATGCCCGGAATCGAGCCCACGCCTCCGTCGAACAGGATCGAGGAGGCGACCGTCACGGCGCCGACCACATCGTCACCGAGGTAGAACCCGCCCGGGTCGTCCATCGTCCACACGATCGAGTTGGTCAGGAGCAGTGCCGTTTCCGAGGTGGACTCCACACCGATCGCCGTGCCGCTCGGAACGTCGAAGGGAGCATCGTCGAGTGCGATCGACTCGTTCGTGACCCGCGTAGCCGTACCGGTCCGCGCCCGGACGCCCGTTGCGCAGCGCCAGATGAACTCCGACCGCAGGCGTGGACGGAGCGACGGGGTTCCCTCGACCAGCATGCCGATCTGGTCCACGCCGAAGGTGTAGCTGGAGATGCGGTTGGCGATCAGCTCGGGCTCGGCCTCGCGATCGGAGCTGAGGAAGATGCCCGTCGATTCCGGGTTCTTGCCCAGGATCTCCGGGCCCACCATCTCGTTGTAGCGGAGGAGCGGGCGACTCACGCCCTCCGCGAGCGCGCCCGGGAAGAGCCCCTGCGCCAGCACGATGCCGTAGTAGCAGTCCTGGAAGCGGTTGTTCTCCACACGCGGCGACATGGCCCGAGGGCCGGAGAGAAGGACCCCGATGACCTCCTGGTCCGAGCCAGGGTCGCCGAGGAAAGTGAAGTTCTTCACCTGGGTCTCGGCGCTGATCTCCGCGGTTTGAGAGTCGACGAAGATGCCGAAGCCCGCCGTCGTGCCATTGATCGTGGCCTCGGGGCGCCCTTCGAGCTTCACGTTGAAGTTGACGAAGATCCCGCCCGGGTAGAAGCCCGGCGCGACGTTGATCGTGTCCACCACCGCCGGGTTCGTGCTCGCGACGCTCAGCGCCTGTGGGATCGTCTGGAAAGCCGTCGCCGGCGTGAGTCCCGTGTTCGCGTCGTTACCGCTTTGCACGTCGACGAAAAACGTCGTCTGCGCCTGTGCAGTTCCGCACAGCAGGGCGAGCGAGAGAAGAGGTAGAATGCGCATGGAGTCCTTCGGTTGAGAGACTGAAAGAGGGGGGGACGCCCTCCCTTGACCGAGGCGACCCTGCCGTTGAGCGAATTGCCGGAGAAACCGACCGACCCCTCGCGCGAGCAGCGCGACTCTGTCACGCGCCTCGCGCTCGAGGCGCTGGGCGAAGACGCGGACGCCTCGTGGGCGACGATCCTCGCGCGCACCGAGAGCCGCCTGCGGGTGCTGCTTGAGCTGCGCGGCTGCCGCGACACCGACGACGTCTTGCAGGAGGTCTGGCTGCAGGCCTCACGCGGCCTCGGCGAGTTCGACTACCGGGGGCCCGGCTCGCTGCAGCGCTGGCTCGCGGGCATCGCTCGAAACAAGATGCGCGAGCGCGCCCGGAGCGACCGGCGCGGCGTCGAGCTCCACGCGAGCGCCGCGCCGAACGACTCGCCCGAGGGGCTGTTCGCGGCGCTGCGCGACACGCGGCCGGGTGTCTCCACCGACGTCGGCCGTCGCGATACCGAGCGCCGGGTGCGTCAGGTCCTCTCCACGCTGCCCGGCGATGAGTGCGAGGCTCTGCTGCTGCGGCTCTACGAAGGGCTTAGCTTGCGAGAGGCCGGCGATCGGTTGGGCGTCGATCCCAGCACGGTGTCGCTGCGCGTCAAGCGTGCGCTCGGCCGCTGCGCCAGCCGGCTGGAGGACGAGCCTTGAGCCTGAGCGAACCCGATTTTGCCCAGCCGCTCGACTCGCGTGAGCGAGGTGCGCTGCGCTTTCTCCACTTCGAGCCCAAGGGCGCCGAACCGCTCCCGCGCGTCGGGCAGCAGGTGGGGGACTTCTCCCTGAAGCGGGAGCTCGGCCGCGGCGGTGGCGGCGTCGTCTTCGAGGCCGAGCAGGTGTCGCTCGGGCGCGCGGTCGCTCTGAAGCTCGTCGCGTGGCCGTCCGGCGGGCCGTCGAACCAGGAGCGCAGGCGCGCCCTGCGCGAGGGGCGGCTCCTCGCGACGCTGCGGCACCCCGCCCTGGTCGACGTGCTCGCCGCCGGCGAGGAGGCGCGCTTTCGCTGGGTCGCGATGGAGCTGATCCGCGGAGCCAACCTGCGCGCGGCGCTCGCGGGCAACGGCCCAGGGCTGCCGGCGCGGGGCGCCGAGGGCTGGCAGGTCTTCTGCCTCGACGTGCTCGAGCGTATCGCCGGCGCGCTGGGCGCCGCGCACGCGCAGGGGATCGTGCACCGCGACGTGAAGCCCGAGAACGTGCTGCTCGACTCAGGCGGCCGCGCGTTCCTCGCCGACTTCGGGCTCGCGCGCGAGGACTCGTCCGAGCACACGCGCACGTCGGGCTTTGTGGGGACGCCGCGCTACGCCGCGCCCGAGCAGCTCTCGGGCGAGCCGGTGGGCCCGCAAGCCGACGTCTTCGCCCTCGGTCTCCTGGCGTTCGAGCTGCTGTGCGGCCGCCCCGCCTTCGCCGGACCGGGAGCGCTGCGTACCGAGGAGGCGATCCGTTTCCGCGACCACAGCTGGCCCGCGGACTCGCGGCTCTCCGCCGATCTGCGCGCGGTGGTGGGCTGCTGCCTCGAGAAGCGCCCCGCGGATCGCTACCCCGACGGAGCCGCCGTCGCCGCCGAGCTCGGCCGCGTGCGCCGGTTGGAGCCGGTTCAGGCCGTTCGCCGCGGCCCGTTGGCGCGGGCTTGGCGCCGCGCCGTGCTGCGCCCGCGTCGCGCGGCCGCGTGGCTCGCGGTAGGGCTCCTGGTCGCGGCGGCGGGCGGTGCCGGCGCACTCGCGGTGCGCGAGAGCAACGCCGCCGAGCGCACCGAGCACGGCGCCGTCCTCGACCGCGCGGAGGGCGCGCTCCACGCCGGCCGCGAAGCCGAGGCGCAGAGGCTGCTCGGCGACCTGCTCGCCGGCGGAGCACAGCCGCGCGTCGCCGGCCTGCTCGGCGACCTCGCGCTGGAGGCCGGCGAACCCGCTGAGGCGGCGCGGCTCTTCCGGAGCGCGCTGGAGCAGGAGTCGTCGACCGCCGACGTCGTAGGGCTCCGCGTCGCCGAGCGCCTCCAGGGCCTCGACGTCGCGCTCCCCAAGCCGCCGCCCGAGGCGCGCTCCGCACGCGACCATGCGGCCCTCGCCCGCTGGTTCGCCGATCGAGAGCCCGACCGCGCGCTCGGGCACCTCGACGCCGCGCTGGTCGACCACCCGACGTCGTTCCCCCTGCGCTGTCGGCGCGCCTCGACGCTGCGACGGCTATCGCGCCGGGACGAGGCGCTGCTCGACCTGCGCGTGGCGCGGGAGGTGCAGCCCGACGACCTCGACGTCGTGCACGACCTGGCGGTCTGCCTGATGGAGCTCAAGCGCTTCGACGAGGAGGAGGAGCTGCTGCGGCGCGTCCTCGCCTCCCAGGGAGACGACGCCGTGCTGCTCGCCGACCTCGCGCACTGCCTGGGGCAGGTCCGCACGGACTTCGCCGAGTCGCTCGCGCTCGCGCAACGCGCCGTCGACCTGGATCCGGACGAACCCCATGCCCTGGCGGTGCGGGCCTACGCGCTGGCCTGGCACGGGAGCTTCGACGAAGCGCGCTCCGCGGTCGACGGCGCGCGCGCGCGGCTGCCGGAGTCGCGCGAGCTCGCCCTCGCGTCGGGCTGGGTCGCGAACCTGGCCGACGACCGGACGCACGCCGAGGCCGAGGCGCGCGGGTTGCTCGCGGGCGACGAGCCGTCCTTGCGGCTCGCCGCGCTCGAGCTGCTTGGCGCGGCGCTGCGTTCCGACCCCGAGCGCCGCGACGACGCGATCGCGGTGTACGAAGAGCTCGGCGAGACCGATGGCGGCCGCTACGAGTGGGCCTTCCGGCGCGGCTGGCTGCTCTATCAGGCCGGTCGCAACGCCGAGGCCGAGTCGGCGCTGGCGCGCGCGGTCGCGCTCGCGCCCGACCGCGCGGACGTTCTGCTGCTCCACGGGCAGCTCCTGCGCGTGCAGCAGCGCTGGAGCGATGCGTTGCTCACGCTGCAGACCGCTCTCGCGGCCAAGCCCGGCGACCCGGGCGTGGCTTACTGGCTCGCGATGACCTGGCTCGACCTCGGACAGCCGGCCTCGGGCCTCGTGTTCGCGCCGATCGTGCAGGAGGGCGCGCCCGACTGGAGCGGCAGCTGGTTCGTCGAGGCGCTGCTGGCGCACCAGGCCGAGGACTACACGCGCGCGGCCGGCGCCTACGAGCGGACGCTGGAGCTGGACCCGCACCCCGCCATCCGCGCGGACTACGCCGACAGCCTGGCCCGGCTCGGTCGCGAACGCGAAGCCCTCGCCGAGTTCCGGCGGGCGCGCGAGGACGATCCGGAGCTGCCCACCGGGTGGGGCGGCGAGGGGCTGCTGTTGCTCGACGCGCACAACGCGGCGTTGCGCGACCCCGCGGCGGCGGCGAGCTGCTTCGAGCGCGCCCTCGCGCTCGTGCCCGACAGCGCCGAGTACGCCGGCCTCTTGGCGCGCGCGCGCGAGCGCGTGGGGCACTAGCCGCCTAGGCGAGGACGCGCAGCACGCGCTCCAGCCACCCGGCCGAATCCGCCAGCCCGCCCGGCCGGCAGCGCGCGAGCCACAGCTCGCGGTGCTCATCCACGAGCGGGCGCAGGCGCTCGGAGAGCTCCGCGCGGACCGCGGTCGGTAGCGCGGAGGCCGGGGCCTCCGGGGGCGCGGCGAGGCGCGCTGCTCCCAGGCGCAGGCCGACCTCCAGGAGGTCGGAGCAGAAGGCCAGCTCGCGGCGGACGAGCTCGGCGTCGGGGCGGCGGAGCTCGGCGTCCGCGAGGCCGGCCGTCGCGCGCGCCAGGTGCTCCAGTCCGCGCTCGACTCCCTCGCGCGTCAGGTCCGGGGTGCGCTCACACGGCACGCGCTCGTCGATCATCGCGAGCAGGAAGAAGGGCGCGTTGCCGTTCCCGGCGCCGCTGCCGATCGCCCGCTCGACGCGTCCGAGCTCGAGCGCGACGCGCGCGGCGCCCTCGCCGTCCAACGCATGGACGTCGAGGCGTGCCGCCAGGTCGTCGTCGCCCTCGTCCGCGCGCGCCGCGTTCCACGACAGGTCGGCGGCGCGCGCCCAGCCCGCGTAGCTGACCGGCAGCGGCTGCAGATGCCCGCGGTCGCCCCAGTCGGTGACCAGGAGCCCGGACGCGCCGGTCCGCGCGCCGTGCCGCGCGGCGGAGGCGACGTTGGCGAGCATGTTGTCGGTGCGGCCGGCGATGGACTGCCAGCTGCTGGTTCCCGGGCAGACGAAGAAGTCGAGCCCGCTCGCGGCGACGACGTCGGCCTCGCGCTCGAACGGATGGTCGGCCTCGTAGCCCCACAGCATGGGCACGCAGTCGCGCGGTAGCTCGGTGACGTGCTCGGGGCGGTGGAGCAGCACGTCCGCCCAGAACTGCATCCGCTTGCCGCGCGCGGCGACGCGCTCGTGGACGGCGAGCAGGAAGTCGAGGTAGACGCGCCCGACGCCGCGCTCGGCGCACAGCTCCTTCGAGCGGCCCTCGCCGAGATCGAAGGTCTCGTCGAGCCCGACGTTCACCTCCGCGCTCTCGAAACAGGGCAGGAGTTGGTCGAGCAGGTCCTCGATCAGCGCGAGCGAGCCGGGGTCCCCGGGGCACAGGCTGAAGGGCTCCGCCTCGACCGCAAAGGGGTGCTTGACCCCGGCGGGCACCTCGGCCAGCGGGCGGTAGCGCTCGTGGCGCAACCAGCGGTGCATGTGCCCGAAGCACTGTTGGTTGGGCACGAGCTCGATGCCGCGCGCCCGGCAGAAGGCGTCGAGCTCGCGGATCTCCGCGGGCGTGAGCGGACTCGCGTCGCGCCACACGGTCTCGTGCCCCGCGAAGGCGAAGGTGTGCTCGGTGTAGAGCTGCAGGTGGTTCAGCTTCCACCCGGCGAAGAGCTCGACCAGCTCGAAGAGCGTCTCCATCGTCGGCACGCGGTCGCGGCTGACGTCGAGCATCGCGCCGCGGTGCGCGAAGCTCGGGGCGTCGTCGATCACGAGGCACGGGAGCCCGCCCCCCGAGGCGCAGCGGACGAGCTGGGCGAGCGTCGAGGCGCCGTGCGCCAGCCCGCGCGGCGCGCCGCGCACGACCGCGCGCTCGGTCGAGATCGACAGCCGGTACGCCTCGGGTTCGCCGGCATCTTCGGCCGGCTCGAAGGCGATCGTGGCGCGCGCCGCATCCCCGCTGCGCCGCCACGGGACGTCCGTCCGGTCGAGCGCGCGTCCGAGGCGGGCGAGCGCGGCCTCGCCGGGGTCGCCCGCGATGGAGGTGGGATGCGGGAGCGTAAGGGAACCCCCTCGTCGCTCGACGGTTCGGGGAAAGGGCAGCAGGGGCGGAAGGGCGGACATGGTCCCAGGGGCGAGAGCGGGGCGAGATTCTGGTGGATTCGGGCGGCGGCGCGACGGGGCGCTGGTGCGGACGGGCGGCTCTTGCCGTTCCAGGGAAGCACGAGGGAGCACCGTTCCGAATGGACCAGCAGCGAGCGCGCGTCAGTCGCGAGGAACTCAGCCGGCAGCAGGACATGCTGGCGCGGCAACTCGCCTTCCGCCAGCGAACTCTCGGGGACGACCACCCCGGGACGCTGCGGACGCTGGAGCGCCTAGCCGTCACGCTCGAGGCGCTGGGCAGCCTGCGGCTCGCGCGCGGGCTGCGGCGCGACGTGCTCGCGGGGGTGAAGCGCGTCTTCGGCGAGCGCTCCACCGAGTCGACGCTCGCGGCCCACCGGCTGGCGATGCTGCTCGCCGAGCTCGGCGAGGCCGAGCGACTGAAGCGGCTGATGGAGCATGACCTCCGCTGGCTCGCGGGCGTGGGGGAGAACCTCCTCGGCCGCGACCTGCTCCCGGTCCGCGCCTGGGTCATCGATCAGCTCGCCGAGGGGCGCTAGCCGGACCGACCCGGACGCTCCCGGGAAGCGAACCCGCACGCGGCGGCCGGCCGGGCGCGGTTCGCGCTAGAATGTAGGGCTCTGCCCGCGGCGTCGAAGGCCCGCGCGGCCGTCCGCCCCCCTCGGAAGAAGAGCCCTCTTGTCCGCCCCCAAACGCTTCAGCGTCCTGCGCGATCCGGTCCACGGCGACGTGTATCTCACGCACGAGGAGATGCGGCTCCTGGACACGCCGGAGATGCAGCGCCTGCGGGGAGTGAAGCAGCTCGGCACGACCTACCTCGCGTACCCCGGCGCGATGCACACGCGCTTCGACCACTCGATCGGCACGTTGCACATGACGCGGCGGATGATCGAGGCCATGCGGCTGAACGCCGACCTCGATCCGCGGGCCTGCCTCGGCGTGGGCGAGCACGAGGAGCGCGTCATCCGCATCGCGGCCCTGATCCACGACGTGACGCACATCCCGTTCGGTCACAACATCGAGGACCAGACCGGGCTGTTCCACCGCCACGATTCGGAGTACCGCTTCCGCCACATGCTGGACTCGGGGACCGCGCTGGGCGCGGAGCTGGCGCGCCTGGGGCTCGCGGACGACGTGCTCAGCATCCTGCTGTGCGACGAGGCCGACGCCGGCGGCCCGGTCCCGGCCTTTTGGAGCCAGGTCGTCAGCGACACCATCTGCTCCGACATCCTCGACTACCTGCAGCGCGACGCCTACTTCACGGGCCTAAAGCTGCAGATCGATCCGCGTATCACCAGCTACTTCAAGGTCGACCGCGAGACCGGCAACCTCTTCATCGACCTGACCAAGCGCGACCTCCTGCGCGAGGACATCCTCAGCGAGGTGGTGCGGATGCTCGAGGCGCGCTACTACTTCTCCGAGCGCGTCTACTACCACCACGCCAAGGTGTCCGCCGGCGCGTTGGTGGCGCGCGCGGTCGAGCTCGCGGTGCAGGCCGACGTGGTGTCCGAGGCGGACTTCTACGGCCAGACCGACGCGAGCCTGCTCGACATGCTCGCGCGGCGGGCCGAGCGCGCCGGCCCGGACGTGCAGCGGCGGATCAACAACATGCTCGCGCGCTTCCACGGTCGGCGCCTGCTGAAGCGCGCGTGCGTGTTCCCGCGCTACGCCAACGAGAAGGCCCAGGATGGCCTGGTCGAGCGCTTCTTCTCGCCCGGCCGGCGCGATGAGCGCGTCGCCGTCGAGGAGCGCGTCGCCGACCTCGTTCGCTTCGCGACCGGCGAGAGCGTCGAGATCATCGTCTACTGCCCGGCTGCGTCGATGCAGCTGAAGGAGGCGCAGACGCACGTCCGCTGGCCCGGCGAGGAGGCGGTCCAGCCGCTCTCGCGCTTCGCGGCCCACGTGCCGCGGTTGGCCGACCTCGAGCGCTCGTACCGCGACCTGTGGAAGTTCTACGTCTTCGCCGACACCTCCGACCCGCGCCTGCTGCAGCGCGTGCAGGAGATCGCGTGTGAGGAGTTCGTAGGCGCCACCAACGTGTATCGCATCGAGGGCGTGTAGGTCGTGCGCGTCCCGTTCGTGCCGCCGACGGCCGTGGTCCGACCTAGCCGAGCCCGGCTCGGGTGCCGTATCCTCTCCGCCATGCACCGGTTCGAGGAGGGCGGGGCCTAGCGCCCCGCGCGGTCTTTTGGAGCTGCGGGTCTTTGGAGAGCGGCGCGAGGCCGAGCTGGCGCTGGCGCGCGAGATCGCCGAGCTCGTGCGTCTGCGGCGCGACGAGGGGCGCGGCGCGGTGCTCGGGCTCGCCACCGGAAGGACGCCGGTCGGGGTCTATGCCGAGCTGGTGCGGATGCACCGCGAAGAGGGCCTGGACTTCGCGCGCGTGGTCACCTTCAACCTGGACGAGTTCGAGGGCGTTTCCGCCGACGCGCCCGGCTCGTTCCGGCGCTTCATGCATGAGCACCTCTTCGCGCACGTCAACCTGGCGCCGGAGTGCGTGCACCTCCTGCGCAGCGACCTGACCGGGGCGGCCGCGGCGGCGCACTGCGAGGAATACGAGGCCGCCATCCGCGACGCCGGCGGCATCGACCTGCAGGTGCTCGGCGTCGGGCTGAACGGCCACGTCGGCTTCAACGAGCCCGGCTCGCCGCGCGACTCGCGCACCCGCCGGGTCGAGCTGCACCCGGTCACGCGGCGCTCGTACTCCGACGGCCTCGGCGAGGAAGCGCCGACCCACGCGCTCTCGATGGGGATCGCCACCATTCTCGAAGCGCGGAGGCTGCGCGTGCTCGCGCTCGGCGCACACAAGGCGGACATCGTCGCCGAGCTCCTGCGCGGCGAGCCGCGCGCCGAGGTCCCCGCGTCCCTGCTGCACGGCCATCCCGACGTGCGCCTCCTGACCGATCCGGAGGCCGCGACGGCATCCTCACCCACTCCCTAGCCAGAAGCACTTCCATGCACCGAATCGGCGTTTGCTCGTGGTCGCTGCGCCCGCGCAGCCCGCACGAGCTGATGGCGCGCGTCCGCGAGACCGGCGTGTCGTTCGTCCAGCTCCACCTCGACCCGCTGCGGCTCGAACCCGGCTGGGTGGAGGAGCGGACCACGGCCGCGCTCGCCGCCGGCGGCGCGCGCATCGTGTCGGGCATGATGAGCATGCGCGGCGAGGACTACTCGACGCTCGAGACGATCCGCCGCACCGGCGGCGTGCGTCCCGACGAGCATTGGGAGGACAACCTGTCCGCCGCGCACGCGAACGCCGCCCTCGCGCGCCGGTTGGGCCTGGACCTCGTGTCGTTCCACGCGGGCTTCCTGCCGCACGAGTCGTCGGACCCCGAGCGCGAGGTCATGCTCGACCGGCTCCGCGCCATCGCCGACGCGTTCGCGGCGGCCGACGTGCGCGTGGCGCTCGAGACGGGCCAGGAGAGCGCCGACACGCTGCTCGGCGTGCTCGAGGAGCTCGGGCACGAGTCGGTCGGCGTCAACTTCGACCCGGCCAACATGCTGCTGTACGACATGGGCGATCCGGTCGACTCGCTGCGCAAGCTGGTTCCCTGGGTGCGCCAGATCCACGTCAAGGACGCCGTCCGCGCGAAGGCGCCCGGCGAGTGGGGCGAGGAGGTCCTCGCCGGCACCGGCGAGGTGAACTGGGAGTCCTTCTTCGGCGTGCTGCGCGAGAGCAAGCTCGACGTCGACCTGATGATCGAGCGCGAGGCCGGCGACGACCGCTCGGGCGACGTCTCGACCGCGCGCGAGATGGTCGAGGGGATGCTGGTTTGAGCGCGGACGGGTCCACCGGAGTCGGTGTCATCGGGCTGGGCTTCATGGGCCGTACCCACGTCGGCGCCTTCGCCGCGGCGGCGGAGGCGGGCCACGCGAATCGGCTCGTGGCCGTCTGCGACCAGGATCCCGCGCGCCGCGCCGGCGAGGTGCAGGCCGGCGGCAACATCGCGACCGCGGCGGGGCAGGAGCGCCTGTTCGACCCCGCGTCCGTCGCGGGCTACGAGCGGCCCGAGGAGCTCCTCGCGGACGACGCGGTCGAGCTCGTCAGCGTCTGCACGCCGACCGACTCGCACGTCGACCTCGCCATCGCGGCGCTCGAGGCCGGCAAGCACGTCCTGGTGGAGAAGCCGGTCGCGCTGCGGCACGACGAGGTCGCGCGGCTCGGCGCGGCGGCGCGCGCCGCGGAGGAGCGCGGGCTGCACTGCATGCCCGCGCTGTGCATGCGCTTCTGGCCGGCCTGGAGCTGGCTCAAGCGCGCCGTCGCCGACGGCACGTACGGCGCCGTGCGAAGCGCGGCGTTCCAGCGGCTCGCCTCGGCGCCGGCCTGGAACCGCGAGTTCTACCAGGACCCCGAGCGCACCGGCGGCGCGCTCATCGACCTGCACATCCACGACGCCGACTTCGTGCGGCACCTGTTCGGCGACCCCGCCGCGGTCGTGAGCGCGGGCTCGCTCGACCACGTCACGACGCTCTACCGCTACCCGGACGGTCCGGAGCACGTCGTCGCCGAGGGGGGCTGGAACCACGCGCCCGGGTTCGCCTTCCGCATGCGCTACGTGATCGTCTTCGAGCACGCGACGGCGGACTTCGAGATCGGCCGCGATCCCGAGCTCCTGCTGTGCCGCGACGGGGAGGCTACGCCGGTCGAGGTCGACGCCTGGGCCGGCTACGACGGCGAGGTGCGCCACCTGCTCGACGTGATCGCGGGCCGCACCGCGGGGCTCGTGGCGACGGTGGCCGACGCCGAGGGCCACGCGCGGCTGCTCGACGCCGAGCGCGAGAGCCTGCGCACCGGCGCCGCGGTTCGGCTCTAGCTCCGCGTCCGTTAGCAACGGCGGGCGCGCGGAGCAAGCCCGGAGCCGCACCGCGCCGGCGGTTCCGCACGCGCGTTCCCACGTGTGCGCTCGCGCGGGGAGCGTTCTGGTTCCCGCCCCGCCGCCCGGGTACGGTGCCGGGCCATGAGCGCCGCGCGACGCTTCGGGACCATCGGCGGGGTCTTCGTCCCCAACGTCCTGACCATCCTGGGAGTCATCCTCTTCCTGCGGACCGGCTGGGTCGTCGGCACGGTCGGCCTCTATCGCGCGCTCCTGATCCTGGTCCTCGCGAACGGGATCACGCTGCTGACGGCGCTCTCGCTGTCGGCCATCTCGACCAACACGCAGGTCGGCGCGGGCGGCGCGTACTACCTGATCTCCCGCAGCCTCGGCCTCGAGATCGGCGGCGGGCTGGGCGTGCCGCTCTACTTCGCCCAGGCCATCTCGGTCGCCTTCTACTGCATCGGTTTTGCGGAGTCGGTGCAGCTGCTTTGGCCCGACGTCGACGAGCGCGTCGTCGCCTCCGGCGTGCTGCTCTTCCTCGTCGCCATCGCGTGGATCGGGGCCGACCTCGCGGTGAAGACGCAGTACGCGATCCTCGCCATCCTGATCGTCTCGCTGGGCACGTTCTTCGCGGGCTTCGCGCCGCTCGAGGGCTGGATGGAGGCCACCGACCCCGTCGACTCGGGCGACGCGCGCTTCTGGACCGTGTTCGCGATCTTCTTCCCCGCCGTGACGGGCATCACGGCCGGGGTGAGCATGTCGGGCGAGCTCAAGGACCCGGGCCGGGCGATCCCGCGCGGCACGCTGGGCGCCGTGGTGCTCACCTTCATCGTCTACGTCGTGGTGATGGTCGCGCTCGCGATGACCGCCACCGTCGAGGAGCTGCGGACCGACTCGCTCGTGATGCGTCGCGTCGCGATCTACGCGCCGCTGATCTTCGCGGGCCTGTGGGCGGCGACGCTGTCGTCAGCCCTGGCGAGCCTCGTCGCGGCGCCGCGCACGCTGCAGGCGCTCGCGCGCGACCGGGTGGCTCCGCGGCTCTTCGCGCGCGGCTTCGGCGCGGCCAAGGAGCCGCGTTTCGCGCTCGCGCTGTCGGTCGTGCTGGCCGAGGTCTGCATCCTGTCGGGCAACCTCGACGTGATCGCGCCGGTGATCACGATGTTCTTCCTGACGACCTACGGCATGCTGAACCTCGTCGCCGGCCTCGAGATGCTGGTGGCGAACCCGACCTATCGGCCGACGTTCCGCGTGCACTGGCTGGTCTCGCTGGTCGGCGCGCTCAGCTGCCTCGCGGTGATGTTCCTGCTGAACGCCACCGCGACCATCGTCGCGACGCTCTTCATCTTCATCATCTATCTGCTGCTGACGCGCATGCGCTTCCAGACCCAGTGGGGCGACATGCGCAGCGGCTTCTGGTTCGCCGCGACGCGGTTGGGGCTGATGCGCTTCACCGCGTCGCACCAGCACGTGCACAACTGGCGGCCGGTCGTGCTCGTGCTCTCGGGCAATCCGGAGAAGCGCAAGCGCCTGGTGCAGTTCGCGCAGTGGATCGAGTCGCGGCGCGGGCTGATCTTCCTCGGGCAGGTCTACGCCGGGGGATGGGACAAGCTGATCCCGCGGCGCGAGTCGCTCCAGGAGCAGATGGAGACCTTCATCGCGAAGAACCGGCTCGCCGCGGTGGCCCAGACCGTCGTGGCCGAGAGCTTCGAGGAGGGCGTCGTCGTGCTGATGCAGACGGCGGGGCTGGGGCACTTCCAACCCAACACCGTCCTTGCTGGGTGGAGCGACGACACCACGCGGACCGCGTCGTTCCAGCGCACCGTGCGCAAGGTGCTGCAGCTGCGGCGCAACCTGCTGCTCTACCGCTACACCGACCTGCCGCAGTCGGCGCTCGCGCCGACGATCGACATCTGGTGGTTCTCGCGCGCCAACTCGACGTTCATGCTGACGCTGGCGCACCTGATCCAGACCAACGCGCGCTGGAGCGACCACAAGATCCGCGTCCTGCGTCACGTCCAGAGCGAGGCCGGCCGGGCGGAGATCAAGGAGAAGACCTCCGCCTTCCTCAAGGAGGCGCGCATCGAAGCCCAGGTGCTCGTCCGCGTCAGCGACGGCACGATGGAGGAGGCGATCGTCGACGCCTCGGGGCGCTCGGGGATCCTGTTCCTCGCGCTCCCCGATGAGATCACCCTAGAGCCGCCCACCGAGTCCGACGAGGAGGGGGATGAGGAGTCCGAAGAGGGCGCCGAGCGCGCGGGCATGTCCTCGTTCGAGCTCTTCCCCGACCTCCTCGCGGAGCTCAAGGGGCACGTGTTCCTGACCAAGTCCTGGCAGGAGCTCGAGATGTAGTGCCGCTAGCGCGGGGCCGCGATAAACAGGATCGAGTCGACCTTGGCGAACTTGAGCGCGCGGAGCACCGCGGCCAGCTCGGACGACGCCGTACGCCGACCCGTGTCGATCGAGAAGGTGGCGCCCGGCCAGGCGCGGCGTAGGGCGAAGGCCTCGGCGGTCAGCCGGTCTTCCGGAGTCGGGTCCATGCCGTGCCAGTCGAGCTCGGGCGCCGGCACGTCGGCGGGCAGCAGCAGGCGCCAATCGCTCGCTGCCACCTCGACCTCGATGCGCGGCGGCAGGCCGGCGCGCCGCGGCGCACCCTCCTCCCGCTCGGGCTCGATCCGGACGCGCGGCGGCCCGCCGGGTCGGTGTTCGCCGACCGGCCCGGCGTGCACGCCGACGTCGCTCGGCAGCGGGATGTCGAAGACCTCGCGGCGTCCATCGCCGTCGACCAGGTCGAACTGTGTGCGCCAGATCTGCACGCGCTGGCGGCCGCATTGCTCGAGCACGCGCAGCACGCGGTGGAAGTCCGTGCCGGCCTCGGCGCGGATGCGAAGGGCCTCGTCGACGACCGACAGGCCGGACGCGGTCTCGGCCCGGCGCAGGCCGGCGGCGCGCTCGGCAAGGCGCTCGTAGAGCGGCTCGAAGTCGTTCGAGCCGGCGGGTACGAGCATGTCGCCATCCAGGCTGACCGCGCCCTTGCCGTCGAGCCGCACCACGACCGCCGGGTCGACCGGCTTCGCGGCCGGCGCCGGGGCCAGGTAGCCGAGGGCGGAGAGCTGTTCCTCCGCCCCCTCCGCGACCGCCGGCTCGGAGGGGCTCCCGGCGTAGCCGAGCGCCTTGAGCCGTTCCTCGTCCTCCGCGCCGATCCCGACCGGCTCTTCGCCGGGTTCGTTCGACCCGACGTAGCCCAACGCTCGCAGGGCGGCCTCGGCGTCCGGGTCGGGCTCGCGCTCCGGCTCAACCCCGGACGCGACCGCCCCGACCTCTTCCTCAGCGACGGGCTCGTCGCCCGTCGACGTCACGCCCGGTGCCGTGCACGCCACGGTCGCCGCGGTGGCGCCGGCTGCCAGTGCGGTGAGCGCGATCCACCGGCGGCGCGGCGGCGCGGTCTCGCCCGAGAGCACGCGCTCGACCCGCTGCACCAGCTGCGAAGGAGCGGCCGCCATCGACGGGCTCAACGCGGGTACGGCGTCGCCGGCGTAGCGCTCGGCGACCTCCATCAGGCAGCGCGCGAGCGCGAGCGGGTCCCGCGTCTCGCGCAGGGCGCGCTCGTCGCAGAGCAGCTCGGCCTCCTCGCGCATCCGCGCCGCGGCGACGCGGTGCAGCGGCTGGAAGGGGAAGAGCCGTTCGAGCACACCGGCCAAGAGCGCCCAGGCGGCGTCGCGGCGCGCGATGTGCGCGAGCTCGTGGGCCAGCATCGCGTCCTGGCTGTCGCGGGAGAGCTCTTGGGTCGCGAAGCTCGGCAGCACGATCGACCCGCCGCCCAGCGCGAGCGGCGAGGAGACGTAGGGCGAGCGGTAGAGCCGCACGCCACGCGCGACACCCAGCCCGCGGCGTAGCTCGTGCATGCGGCTCGCGAGCGGGCCGCTTTGCACGGGCTCGCGGTGCTCCAGGCCGCGACGCAGGGCGAGCCAGCGCCGGCCGAGCTGCGCCAGTCCCACGGCGGCCCACGCGAGCCACGCGGCGAGCAGCCAGACCGACCACGCCATGCCGCCCGTAGCCGCGGGAGCGCGGTCGGCGGCGGGAGCGGCGACCCCCGCCGCCTCCCGATCCGCAGCGGGCGCGGCGCTGGAGCGGAGCCGCGCGCCCCCCGGCACGCCCTCCCCGAGCTCCAGCGTCAGCGCCGCGCCCCCGCTGCCTTCCACCAGCTCCCCGGGCCGCTCCGGCACGCTCCCGCGCGGAGTGAGCGCGAACGTCCAACCCACACCGGCCGCCGCCTGCACGCAGGTGGTGACGAGCGCCGCGACGAGCGCGCCCTTCCAGACGAGCTCCCGCAGCCGCGGCTGGCTCAGCATCCGCGTCGCGACGAGCGCCGCTCCAAGCAGCAGCGTGCTGTGAATCGCGTACGTCGCGAGCCAGGCCAAAAGGTCGAGCGCTGTCGTTTCCAGTCCGTTCATCGGTTGCCTCCCTCGCGGCCCTCGCCGCGCTCCCGTTCTTCGATCAGGGCCTTCACGCGCCGCAGGTCGCCGGCCGCGACGTCGTCGCGCGCGAGCAGGTGCTGCATCAACGAGGCGTAGTCGCCCTCGAAGAGGTTCTTCGCCAGCTCGTCGACCATGGTCCGCTGGGCCTCCTGCTGCTCGATCGTGGCGCGATACAGGTACTGCCGCCCTTCGCGGCGGCGCTCGACGACGCCGCGCTTCTCCAGCCGGCTGAGCAGCGTGGCCACCGTGGTGGGGGCCAGGCCGCGCTCGCTCTGCAGCGCCGCGGTGACGTCGTTCACCGTCGCTTCGCCCGCGTCCCAAAGCACGCCGAGGAGGGCGAGCTGCAGGGCGGTGAGCGGCGGGGGCTCGGGATCGGTTTGGTTGTGGGGATCCATCGGTGTTGCTCTACGAGTGTAGTACTACGAGTGTAGAGCAAGGCTACGGATCCGCTCGCTAAAAGCCGTCGAGCTGGGTCTAAGTAGCTATGCAGCAGGTGTTTAGGACGGCAAAGCGCCCGCCTCGCGGGCGAGCTCCTCGGCGCGCCGGTAGTGCTCGGCGTCGCGCGAGCGCTGCGCGTGGTTCACCAACAGCGGGTTGGGCTGCAGCCCGGCGCGCCAGGCGAGGTGCGCGAGCCCGGCCTTGTAGTGCTCGGTGGGCGCGCCGAAGAGGTGGCGCGAGAGGCGCTCGCACGGCTCCATGCGCGCGAGGTACGCGGCGTCGTCTCCGGCCGCCAGGTCGGCCAGCGCGCGCGAGGCGGGCTCGGCGATGCCGTCGAGGATGCCGAGCAGCGCGTGGCTGAAGTCGCCCAGCGCGATCCGGTCGCCGCCCAGCTCGGTCCAGCGCTCCGGCTGCGGCGCCGTGTCGCCCTCGCCGTCGCCGCCCAGGATCAGGCGCGCGAAGTGGAAGTCGTCGCCGGTCAAGAGCAGCTGGTCGCGCGCGAGCAGCGCGCGCCGCAGGCGCACCTCGAGCGCGCGGTCGAGCAGCGACAGCTTCGCACCGCGCACCTTGTCGGGCGCCAGCTCCATCACGCGCTCGAAGCTCCGGCCGGGGAAGTAGCCCTCGAGCGCGGGCAGGAACATCGCCCCGAGCCAATGCACGAAGAGCGGTCCGTCGGAGCGCTCGAAGATGCGGCCGTAGACGTCGACGTAGTCGTCCTCGCTCGCGCCACGGGCCGCGAGGGGCACCATCGGGAGGATCACCGGGATGCCGCCGTGCTGCTGGATCACGCGCGCCTGGTGCGCGACGCCCGCGACCAGCTCGTCCGGATCGCTTGCGTCCGCGAGGTGATCGACGCCCGCCCCGGCGCAGAACCCGCGCGCGAGGCGGAGCGCGCCGGTGCCGCGGATCAGGCGCTCGGCCGAGGCCCAGCCGAGCTGAAAGCGCTGGGCTGTGTCCATCGCCTCGGCGACGCCGAAGCCCAGCCGCCCCAGCCGCTCGCGCAGGGCGAAGGTGCGGTCCCAGTCGATCCACTCCGCGACCTCGTCCGACGAACCGGGCGAGCCGGCGGAGTGCGGCACATCGGCGTACCCGTCGCGCATCACGACGTGGGCCGCGGCGTAGGCGAGCCGGTGGACGCGCTCTCCGCCGCTCACGCGAGATCGCTGAGCCACGCGGGCACGCGGTTCCAGGCGAACCACACCAGGAAGACGACCAGCACCACCGTGCTCGTCGCCATGCCGGCGAGCCACAGGGCTCCCTTCGCGCCGCTGGGGCGGTCCTCGCCGAGGTAGGCCTGCTTGCGCTGCAGGATCAGGAAGCCGACGTAGGCGAGCGGCAGCAGGAAGCCGCACAGCACCGTCGTCGGGACCGCGACCCACAGCCGGATGTCGTTCCAGAAGATCGAACCCAGCACGCCCACCGCCGGGAGCAGCATCCCGATGCGATACGTCGCGCCGCGCGCCTCGCGGCCCATCATCTCGCACAGCGCGAAGCCCGAGCACAGCATCTGCATCGTGATCGACGACAGCGCCATCGCGACGATGCCGAGCCCGAAGACCCACATGCCCGCGACCGGGCCCAACCGGTCCGGCGCCGCGAGTACTTCGGCCGCGGCCCAGGGCGTGATCGTCTTGCCGGTGAAGAGCGAAGGGTCGCCGTAGTAGAAGACGCTCGCCGCCGCGATCAGGATCAGGCTCGCGGCGATCGAGTAGGGGACGAGCATGCCGAAGATCAGGTCCAGGCGTGCCAGGCGTCGGTGCCCGCGACCCCAGCCGCTGCGCCGCAGCGTGTAGGGATAGACGAAGACCAT
This sequence comes from Planctomycetota bacterium, assembly GCA_039029355.1. Taxonomy (GTDB): domain Bacteria; phylum Planctomycetota; class UBA1135; order UBA1135; genus JBCCGI01. The sequence continues at coordinate 24,880 of JBCCGI010000013.1, read as the reverse complement.
GTTCGCCCCGACCGCCGCCGCCAGGCCCGACACGACCAGCGTGAGCCCCTCGACGCCTTGGTTCGAGTCCGGCACGCGGAACGGCACCGCCCCCTGCAGGAGGTCGCCGGGCTGCGGCACGCCGGTGCGGAACACCACCAGCGCGAAGGCCGCCAGGATGAACCACACCATCCCCTTGATGATGTTCTCGTAGAGCCGGATCAGCCCTGGCTTCGACTCGTAGAGCAGCGCGACCGCAACGCACCAGAGCAGCGCCGCAACGCCCATCGCCCACGAGGGGACCTCGACGCCGAGCTGCGCGGCGATCACGACCAGCATCGTGCTCGCCAGCGCGTACTGCGCGAACTGCCAGATGATCGACGAGAAGATGCCGCTGAAGGCCCAGCCGTAGGCGAAGAACGGCCCGGCGTGGGTCTTCATCGCCTGGAACGGGTTGGCTCCGGTCGAGAGCGTCTGGTGCGCCACCGCCGCAAGCACGATCACGCCGAGCAGCATGCCGAGCGGCGCCACCCACAGGAGCTCATACCCGAAGGCCGCGCCGGCGAAGATGGCCGAGAAGGCCGTTCCGCCGCCCAGCGTCATGGCCGACTGCATGTAGCCCGGGCCCATCCGCTTCAGGTAGCCGAGCGTGCGCGGCACGAACGGCAGCGCGTCGAGCTCGGCGAGCGCGGCCTCGTCGCGGGTCGTCTCCTCGGTCACGCGCGCTCCTCCTTGAGCCGTTCCTTGATCTCCCGCAGGCTTTTCGCCTCGGGCATCTTCTTGTAGCGCTCGTCGAGCGGATAGCATCCGCTGACCAGCCCGTTGCGCGGGCCGGTCGTGCAGTCGCTGAACGTGCGGCAGATCAGCTTGCGCGCCATCGGCTCGCCGGCAAGCACGTCGCGCGGCAGCTCGGGGTAGGAGAGCGTCATACGCCCGAGCCCGATCAGGTCGACGTGGCCGCGGCGCAGCTCGTACTGCGCCACGTGCGGCAGCCACTCCTGCAGGTAGCTGTAGCCGGTGCCTACGAAGAGCAGCTCGGGCAGGTGTTGCTTGCAGCGCCGCACCAGGTGCAGGTGACGCGCGACCTCCAGCAGCGGGTCCTGCGGTGGCTGGTAGCCGTCGCTGGGCGGGTAGGTGGCGGGGCGCTGCAGGTGCGGGCAGTAGTACGGCGAGCCGGCGGTCGCGTTCACGATCCCGATGTCGAGGTCGCGCAGAAGCTCGAGGACGCGCAGCGGCTCGGTCAGATCGAAACGGCGCGGGTCGTCGGCGTCGACGCCAAAGCCGTTGTCGTAGGGCACGTGCTCGCGCCATCCGACCGGCGCGCCGACGCCGTCGTCGTCGGCGGAGAACGGGAACACGTCGGCGAGCGACGCGCGCACGCCGATCTCCAGCTCGGGGCACGAGGAGTGGATCGCCGAAACGATCTGGCGGAAGAGCGACGTGCGCCCCTCGAAGTCGCCTCCGTAGCGCCCCGGCCGCGAGCGCGCGCCCAAGAGCTCGTGCAGCAGATAGCCGTGGCAGCACTTCACGTCGACGAAGTCGAAGCCCACGCGCCAGGCGAGCTCCGCGGCGTCGACGTAGCGCTCGGCGATGTCCTCGAGCTCGCCGTCGGTCAGGAGCGGCGTGTCGGGCCCCGCGCCCGCGCGCGCGTCGAGCACCGGGTGGTGCGCCGCCAGCCGCGGCGCCGGGGGCCCCTCGGGCCGCGCGAAGCGGCCCGAGTGGGTGAGCTGCAGCCCGATGTAGAGCTCGTCCGGATCCTCGCCGATCTCGCGATGCCCCTCGCGCACCGCGTGGAAGAGCCGCGCCAGCCCGGCGCCGACGTCGACCTCGGGGTTGAGGTAGAGCTGCCGCGGGTTCGCGCGGCCGTCGGCCTGCACCGCGAAGGCCTCGCCGCCCCAGATCAACTTGGCGCCGCTGCGTCCGAAGCCGCGCCAGCGCCGCAGCGTCAGGTCGGACGGCAGGCCGTTCGGCTCGGCATCCCAGCCCTCCATCGGGTGGATGCAGAAGCGGTTGGTCAGCGTGCGGCCGCGGAACTCCAGCGGCCAGCCCAGCGGGCCGCCGTCTCCCTCGCACGAGGGATCGCAGTCGAGGCTGGGGTCGAGCGCGCGCAGGTAGGCGCGGAACTCCTCGACCGTCCGGTGGCGTCCGGGGGGCTTGAAGCGCACGGCGCGACCCAGGTTAGCGGGAAGGTGCCCGCGGTGCTCGCCCTAAGGCCGCGCCGGTCCTAACCGAGAGCAGCGTGAGCCGCCGCCGACGCGAAGCCGGGGCCGGCGAGCGAGGACAGCGCCAGCGCGCCGCCCTCGATCCGGAGGAAGACGCCATCCTCGTCCGAGCGGTAGAGCTCGGGGTGGTGCGCGAGCGCCGCCTCGCGCTCGGGGGGCGTCAGGTGGTCCAGCCCGCGGAAGTAGTGGTGCCCGTTGCGTTCGGCGTGCTCCAACCCCAGGAGGGACAGCGTCGCCAGGTCCTGATGGAGCGGGAGCAGCGGCACGTTGGTCAGATCCTCGGCCGACTGGAAGCCGCCCCGCATGGCGCAGATGCCGCGGTTGATCAGCGCGCGGAACACGCCCTTGCAGTTCTTGACCGACACGCCGCCGTAGCCCAGCTCGAGCGCGCGCGGGAAGGCCTCGACGCCGTGATCGGCCTCGTCGAGGATCACCGGCACGGGCAGCGCGGCCAGCGGCGCGGTCAGTGCGGGTTCGAACGAGCGCGCGCGGTGCAGCGGCTGCTCGACGTACATCAGCCGCGAGAGCAGCTCGTGCCCTTCATCGGTCGTGCCGACGACGTCGAGTACGCGCGCGAGCTCCTCGAGCTCGTCGTACTGCTCGTTGGCGTCGAGCGTGAGCTCGATGTCCTGACCGTGAAAGAACTCAGCCAGGGTCAAGAGGCGCCGCGCGTCGATCCGCGGATCGCCGATGAGCTTGACCTTGAACGACGTCAGCCCATAGCGCTCGATGTCCTCCTCGAGCGCGACCGGCAGGCCGTCGTCGACACGGGCCTCGGGCGCGATGTCCTCCGCGCGCAGCGGGTCGGCTCCGCCGACGGTGTGGCGCAGCCGCACGCCCGCGGGCTGCGCCGCTGGGAGCTCGGAGGCAAGCTCCCACCCCGCGAGGTCGGCGTGTACTTCGGCCGGGCGGAAGCCGAGCGCGTCGCCGCGCAGCGCGTCGAGCAGCGATGCGTCGGCAGCGCGGCACGCGGCATCGATCAGCGCGCGCTCGAAGAGCGCCACCCCGAAGCCGCGCACCAGCCGGTCGGGAGCGTCCTCGGGGGTGCCTCCCACACGTGCGCCATACACGTCGCGCCAGATCCCGAAGGCCGTGCCGCCGGCGTGCCCGGCGTAGGCCGCCGCCGCTTCCCGCGCGCTTTGGACCAGGTCTTCGGAGCTCTCCTCGGCCGACTTTTCGGGGTTCTTGTCGAACCACTTGGGCATCGCGAAGTCGCCGGAGAGGCCCACGGCTTCGGCGCCATCCGCATCGACCACCAGGCGCGCGGTCAGGAGCGGCGCTGCCGTCACCGTGGCCGCGCCGAAGCGGAAGGGGAGGCGGGTGCGGCACGGCCGCACGTCGAGCTGGAAGGAGCGAACGCGGAGCTGCATCGGATCGGGGTGCGGAGGTTACCATCCAGAGTCATGTCTGCGTCCTTCGCCTCGGGCCTCCTCCTCTCCCTCGTCGCTCCCGTCGCCCTTTGGGCCGCCCCGCAGAACGGGGACGCGGCCGGCGAGGAACAGCCGCCGCTTCCCGCCGACCTCGTCATCCCCGCCGCGCCGCCGCTCCCATGGGAGGAGCAGCTCGCGACCTTCGAGGTGCCAGCGGGCTACGCGGTCGAGCTGGTGGCGGCCGAGCCGCTCGTTCGAGATCCGGTGGTGACCGCCTGGGACGCCGAGGGCCGCCTGTGGGTGTGCGAGATGCGCGCCTACATGCGCGACGTCGACGGCACCGACGAAGACGAGCCGATCGGCGAGATCGCCGTGCTCGAGGACACCGACGGCGACGGCCGCATGGACAAGCGCACGGTGTTCCTCGACGGCCTGGTGCTGCCTCGCGCCATCCTGCCGACGCGCGGCGGGCTCCTCTATATCGAGCCGCCGCGGATGCTCTTCTGCCGCGACGTCGACGGCGACGGGCGCGGCGATGAGACCGAGGTGCTGGAGACCGGCCTCGGCGGCATCCAGAGCCCCGAGCACGCGATCAACGGGCTGCTGCCCGGTATCGACAACTGGATCCTGTGCGCCAACCACGGCTTCCGCTTCCGCTGGAACGGGGAAGGCGAGTGGGAGCGCCAGCGCGTGGGCAAGGCCGGGCAGTGGGGAGTGGCCAAGGACGACCTCGGGCGCGTCTTCTTCAACACCAACTCCGACCCGCTGCGCGGCGACCCGTACTCGTCGCACTACGCGGTGCGCAACGCCAACCTCGGCCGCGCGAACGGCGTGAACGTCGGCTACGCCAAGGACCGCAGCGTCTGGCCCGCGCGCATCACGCCGGGCGTCAACCGCGGCTATCGCGACGGCACGCTGCGTGAGGACTTCACGCTGGCGCGCTTCACCGGCGCGTGCTCGCCGTACGTGTACCGCGGCGAGGCGCTGCCCGAGCTGAGCGGCGACGCCTTCATCTGCGAGCCGTGTGGGCACCTGCTGAAGCGGTATCGACTCGAGGAGCGCCCCAACGGCTCCTTCGCAGCGCACAACCTGGTCGAGGGCGAGGAGTTCCTGACGTCGACCGACGAGCGCTTCCGCCCGGTGCACCTCTCGACCGGTCCCGACGGCGCGCTCTACATCGTCGACATGTACCGCGGGGTGATCCAACACCGCCTCTTCGTCACGACCTTCCTGCGGCGCCAGATCGAGGAGCGCGAGCTCGAGCTGCCCATCGGGCTGGGCCGCATCTGGCGCGTCGTGCGGACCGACGCCGCCCGTGACACCGCGCCCGACCTGGCGCAGGCGAGCTGGACCGAGCTCGCGGCCGAGCTCGGCCACCCGAACGGCTGGCGCCGCGACGCGGCCCAGCGGATCTTCGTCGAGGAGGGCGCGCGCGACGACGACGCGGTCGACCTCGCGCGCGCCGCGCTCGGTTCCGTCGAACCGCTGGCGCGCATGCACGCGCTGTGGGCGCTGGCCGGCATGGGATGGCTCGAGCCCCAGCACTGCCTCGCCGCGCTCGGCGATCCCGACCCGCGCGTGGTGCACGCCGCCGTGCGCGTCTCCGAGCCGTGGCTCGGCGCGCAGCATTCCGAGCTGGTCGACCGGCTCGTGGCCGTCGCCACAGGCGCGGACGAGCACCTAACGCGGCAGGTCGTGCTCTCGCTGGGCGAGGGGCGCTCGGAGGCCACCGACATCGCGCTCCTGCGCGTGCTCGACGGACGGCTCGACAACAAGGCGCTGCGCTCCGCCGCGCTCAGCGGCCTGGAGGGTCGCGAGCTCGACGTCGTGCTGCGCCTCGCCGGCATGACGATGTGGCTGAACGAGGTCCCCGGGCGCGCCGAACTGCTGCGCGAGCTGTCGCGCTGCGTCGTGCGCGAGGGGCGCTTCGACCGCATCGAGCATCTGCTGTACATCGCCGCGACGCGCCCGCCGCTCCTGGACTGGCAGGGGGTCGCGATGCTGAAGGGCGTGCTCGGGGCGCGTCCGAAGGGCCCCGACGGCGAGCCGTCGTACATCTCGCTCGCCGAGGAGCCGACCGGCTACGGCAAGCTGACGCGCATGCCCGGCGAGCTGTCCGCGGAGCTCGGGCGCGAGGTCGCGGCGTCGCTGGCGTGGCCGGGCAAGCGCGGGGTCGAGCTCCCCGATGTGCGCCCGCTCACCAGCGTCGAGCGCGCGCGCTTCGACCGCGGACGCGTGCTCTACGCCGCCGCGTGTGCACAGTGCCACCAGGAGTCCGGCCGCGGCGAGGACGGCAAGGCGCCGCCGCTGCGCTTCTCGCCCTACGTGCTGGGCGATCCGGACCGGCTCGCGCGCATCGTGCGTTGGGGGCTGGTGGGGCCGGTCGAGCTGGAGGGCAAGCGCTGGGACATGGAGATGCCGGCCTGGGGCTCGTCCGACGAGGACCTGGCGGCCGTGCTGACCTACCTCCGTCGCGAGTGGGGCCACGGCGCCGATCCGGTCGAGATCGCGGCGATCCGCGCCGTGTCCGAGGCCGTGGGGAAGCGCGGCCAGCCCTTCACGCTCAGCGAGCTCGAGCCCGCCGCGGCCGAGGGTACGCGCGAGTGAACCCGAACGACGCGGCGGCGAGGCTCGCGCGCAGCGCGCGTTCGATCGAGGGAGTGCTCGTGGGCCTGAGCGCCGACGAGGCGCTTTGGCGGCCGGAGCCCAAGCGGTGGTCGATGCTCGAGGTGGCGTGCCACCTGCTCGACGAGGAGCGCGAGGACTTCCGCCTGCGCCTCGACTACGCGCTCCACCGCCCGGACGAGCCCTTTCCCCCGATCGACCCGGAGGGCTGGTGCGAGGCGCGCGGGTACCGCGAGCGCGAGCTGACTCCGACGCTTGAGGCCTGGCGCGCGGAGCGCGACGACTCGCTGAGCTGGTTGCGGGGGCTCGGCGAGCCCGACCTGGCCCGCGAGCACGCAGCGCCGTGGGGCGGGACGATCGCGGCGGGCGACCTGCTGGCGTCCTGGGTGGCCCACGACCTGCTGCACCTGCGGCAGCTCCTGCGGCTCGAGTTCCAGCGTCTGGAGGCCGACGCAAAGCCCTTCGGGCTGCGCTACGCCGGCGACTGGTAGGCGCGCCGCCGGTCGCGCGCTTCGCCCGGAGCCGGCGGGCCGGCCCCGGGCGCGAGGAACGCTAGACGTCCTTCGGCATCTCCTTGGGCTTCTCGTCCCCGACCAGCGCGCGGATCGAGGCGGGGAGCTTCATCTCCTCGGGATCGACGGTGTCGAACTCGACCTTCTCGATGGAGATGAGCACCTCGGTCGGGCCCATCTTCAGGCGCGTGTTCTTCGGCATGAGGTAGCCGCCCTCGCCGTACGCGGTGTAGTCGGAGAGCACCGCGGTGACCGGCGTGTCGCCCATCGGCGAGGCCTGGGTCAGCTTGCGGCCCACGATCAGCCCGGACTCCGCGTCGAAGAAAAGCGACCCGGTGCGGACCGCTTCGGTGTCCTTCGCCTCGGCCTCGTCTTGGGGCGCCTTGTAGACGAAGTCGAGGCGGTAGCAGTCCATGCCTTCGAACTTCTCGCGGGCCTTGACCTCGAGCAGGTCGTAGTCCGATTCCGGCATCAGCGAGGCGCCGTAATCGGCCTGCATCACCATCGTCATGCGCGAGGCGCCTTCGAGGATCTGCTCGCCCATCATCGCGTGGGTCATCCAGGCGACCTTGCCGTCGAACCCCTGGAGGCCCTCGCCGGTCGGGCCGAGCTCGGTGACCTGTTTGGTCAGGTTCGGCTTGGCGCGGTAGTTCGCGAAGGTGCCGTTGAGGCCCATCGCCTCCATCTTCACCGTGCCGGAGAAGAAGACGGAGCTGGTCTCCTCGATCATCTTGCGGCCCGCGGAGATCTCCATGAAACGGTCGATCAGAGCGCGGGCGGAGGGCAGCGTCTCGACCGCGGCTTCCTGCGCGGCCGCTTCCTGTTGCTGGAAGGCGGGAGCGAGCGGCGCGAGCGCCGAGGCGGTGAGTGCGGCGAGGAGGAACGACGTACGGTAGCGCTTCATCTTGCTTGGCTAGAGAGAAGGGGTTTCGGCCGTGCTCAGTCGAGCTCGCGGCCGGTGATCCAGGCGATCGCCGCTTCGAGGGCGGCGTCCTTGCCCGCGAGCAGCGAGTCGCGGGTGAGAGGGACCTCGACGTCGGGCACGACGCCGAGTCCTTCGAGCAGCGTACCGGTCGAGGTCTTGAAGTCCCCGAAGGCGTAGAGAAGACCGTCGCCGTTCGGCAGCGTCTTCGTCACGGCCGGAAGCACGGCGCCGGCCGACGTCTCGCCGAAGACGCGCACGCGCCCGGTGGACTGCATGCCGCCGGAGAAGACCTCGGACGCGCTGCCGGTCAGCTCGTCGACCAGGATGGCGACCTTGCCGGAATAGGGGCCGACGCGCTCGCCGGCGGGGCTGATGCGGCGCGGCGAGGCGCGGTACACCATGTTCCCCTCGCGGCTGGACTGCGTACCGAGGTCGGTGCGCTCGTCGAAGAAGTGCCCCGCGACGCCCATCACCATCGCGCCCGCGCCGCCGCCGTTGCCGCGCAGGTCCAGCACGATCCCGTCGTGCGAGCGCATCTCGTCCACGGCCTGGTCGATGGGCTTCATCACGGGTAGGAACCAGTTGCTCCAGTGGATCCAGCCGATCTTCGCGCCGTCGCGCTCGATCGTGGCCTTGTCGAAGTGGAGGTAGAAGGTCGGGAGGTTCGTGCCGAAGTTGTGCTTTTCGACGTCGCGCTCGCCGCGCGTCACCTCGACGACGACCTCGCGGTCTCCGTCGTCGAGCAGCGTGACCTGGGCGGTGCTGCCGATCGGACCGTAGGTCTCCGCCATCACCCGGGAGTGCACCTGGAACGTGGCGTAGCGGGCGGCGCGCTCGTCCTCGACGCTGGCCGCCTCGTCGAAGTAGGCGTCGACGTCGAGGTCGTCGACCCGCAGGAGAATCCAGCCCGGCCGGATCCCGGCCGCGTCGGCCGGTCCCCCTGGCGTCACCTTCCAGACGAGCACGTCGCCGCCCCGCGCGCGCACGTCGAGCCCGAGGTCGCCGGCGAGGCTGTCGGGCGTCTCCGCGTCGTCGGACCCGTCGAGGGCGGGCAGGTTCGAGCGCGGCATCATGCCGAAGTGGGACTGCTCCAGCCGCCCGAGCATCTCGTTCACCACGCCGCGCAGCTCGGCCTGGGTGGCGGCCTCGGAGGCGCGCGGGCGCAGCTCGTCGCGCACCGCGTCCCAGTCGAGGCCGTTGAGCTTCTCGTCGAAGTGGTGCTCGCGGACCGTCGACCAGACGTCGTCGAACGTGGCCTGGGCCACCTCGGCCGAGACCGGGGCCGGGGCCGGCTCCGTCGCGACGTCCGCGGATTCGAGCGAAGTGCAGGCGGCGAGGAGCAGGGGCAGGAGGGCGCCGAGTCGGGCTCGGCGGCGGAGGGCGTCTTTCATGCGTGAGGCGGGGGAGGGGGGGGGCGGGGGCGTTGTGGGTGTCCTTTGCGATTGGGGCGCGGCGCTATGCCATTGAAAGTTGTATTGTTTTTTCAATGGCATCCAAGCAGGACCCGCCGACCTTTGTCGTCGAGCGCATCGATCAGCTCGCGGAGCTGACCTCGCCCGCCCGCCTGGAGATCCTGGACGCGGCCTGCGCCGCGGGCCCGTGCACGGCGGCCGAGCTCGGGCGCCTGCTGGGCCGGGCTCCGGACTCGCTGTACTACCACCTTCGGCGGCTCGTGCGGGTCGAGCTCCTGGCCGAGGAAGGCGGCGGACCCGACGGGGCGACTTATACCGCGCCAGCCCGGGTGATCCGCATGAGCACCGCTTCATCCGGACCCAAGTACCGTGCGCTCATGTCCAAGGTGATGCTTGCAACTCTGCGCGCCACCCAGCGCGATCTCACGCGCTCGATCGACGCCGGCGGGCGCGTCGGACACGAGGCTGACAGCGACGCGGGGGTGGGGCGCGTCAAGGGTTGGCTGACGTCCAGGGAGCAGGAAAAGGTGAATACCCATTTGCGGGCGATCCACGAAATCCTCCACCGCTCGAAGCCGCGGCCCGGCGCGCGTCTGTTTGCCATTGGGTACGGCTTTGCTGCGATCGAGGCAATCGAACGTTAGATAGTTCTCATTTCCCTGTCAGGCTTGACAGGGCTCCTCGGGGCGCAAGGAGCCGTGAGGCTTTTGCGTTACAAAGGAACGCCACTAAAGGGCTGGAGACTACGAGCAATGATCTATGTACTAGGAGCAGTTGATGTCATTGTTCGCGTTGCCCTACGCGGTAACTTTACGCAGCACAGAGTGAGGCAGAGGTGCAGAGGAAGACAGCTGTGGCGAAGAGGAAACGTGCCTACAACCGGCGTTCCCCTGAACAGCAGATCAAGGATCTGGAGGCACAGATTGCCGTCCTCAAGCGGGAGCTACGCGAACGGAAGAAGTTCTCGCCCGAGGCGGTCCGTGAGGACCGTGCCCGACTGGAGCTCTCGGCCGCGGACTACGCCGATCTGGTCGGCGTCTCGCCGCTGACGATCTACTCCTGGGAGCACGGCCGCAGCAAGCCCCGCAGCGGCCAGCTGATGCGCTGGCTCGAGATCCGCGGCATGCCGCGCAAGAAGGCCCTCGACACCCTCGGGATCGAGGATCTCGCCAACCGCGGCGGCTTCTCTCCCGAAGCCGTGTTCGCCGAGCGCGAGCGCCTGGAGCTGTCGGCCGCTGACTACGGCGAGCTCGTCGGGGTCTCGATGCTGACGATTTACAACTGGGAGAAGGGCAAGTCGTTCCCGCGCGAGGCGCTGCTCGAGAAGTGGCTCCAGGTGAAGGGCATCGGTAAGCGCGAGGCCTGGAAGCGCCTGGGCCTGGAGTAGTCCCACCCAGGGAGAGATCGGGAGAGGAGCGGTCGGGATGCACCCCCGACCCCTCTCCGCGACCGACCTTGCCCCGCGTGGAACCGCGCTACGGTGTCCACGCTAGCTCGCCCGCGGCGCAGCCCCGCCCGGTCCCGGACCGCGTGGGGCCCCGCTAGAGCACGCGCAGCACGATGTTGCGCCAGCTGAGCTTCGTGTCGCGGCCGCTGTGCACCTGGAGCGCGATGTGGCCCTCGGCGTCCGTCGAGTCCAGGAAGTCGGCGGTGGGGACGCCGTTGACCCAGCACCGGATCGACTGCTCGACGCACTCGATGCGGTACCGGTTCCAGCCGCCCGCGAGGAACGCCTCGCGGCCCTCCGGGTTGTCGGCGAGGTTCTGCAGCCAGCCGCGCCGCGCCTCGTCGTACAGCCCGCCGGACCAGGAGCGCGGGCTCGGGTCGACCTCGAGCTGGTAGCCGTACAGGCGCCCCTTCTCGTTGACCTGGCTGCGCACCTGCACGCCGGAGTTGCCGGCTTGGATGCGGAGCTCTAGCTCCAGGATGAAGTCGGCGTAGGTCGCGTCGCTTACCAGGAAGCTCTGGCCGCCGCCGCCCACCTCGCCGTGGATCACCCCGTCCTCGACGCGGAAGACCGCGTCGCCCAGCTCGTGCCAGCCCGCGAGGCTCTTGCCGTCGAACAGCGGCACCTCGCGCCCGATCGGCTGCGATAGATCGCGGAGCTTGACCGAGCGATACCACGCCTCGCCGCCGTGGTCCTGCAGCCCGATGTGGCCGGGGCGTGAGGTGGCGAAGCCCGCGACGTTCGAGAACTTGCTGGCCGCGACGTGCTCGTTCCAGTTGTTCGAGCCGACCTGGGCGCGCAGCACGCGGCGCCCGTTCAGCCAGTGTTCGATGCGGCTGCCGTCGGCGACGATACGCGCCCGGTTCCACATTCCCACCGGCGCGAGCGACTTGTCACCCGGCTTATACACGTCGTAGAGCGACGCGGCCGAGTGCTTGCCCGTGTTCCCCTTCGGCGCGTCGTCGAGCACCTGGTACTCCGGACCCAGCATCGCCTTCGGCTCCTCGACCGGAGCCACGCGGTACTTGACGCCGCTGTTCGCTCCGCCGGCGACCTTCCACTCGAACTCCAGCTCGAAGTCGGAGTAGCGTTCGATGGTCGTGATGTCGCCACCGCCGCCGCCGGACAGGTGCCGCAGCGCGCCGTTCTCGACGACCCAGCCCCGGTCGGGGAAGCCGCCGCCGCCGTGGCGCGTCCAGCCCGCGGTGCTCTCGCCGTCGAAGAGCAGCTTCCAGCCCGCCTTTGCGTCCCACGACGCGAGCTGGTTCGCGGGCTCGCGTCCGTCGCGCACGTCGCCGGTCGCGGCCCACTCGGTGCCGCGCACGATCAGCGTCCGGAACTGGGGATCGACTTGGGACGCGCGCGTGCCCTCGTTGCCCTTCCACACGTGCCCCAGCGGCGTGTGGAACACCCGCCCCTCGCCGTAGTTCTTCACGAGGACCATCGGCTCGTCGGCCCCGGTCCCGCCCGACTCGGCCGACGAGTGCGCCGTGGCGAGCACCCGGTAGTCGGTGCCGTGCATGTGCACCAGGCGGTGGTAGAGCTCGTCCGGGTGCGCGACCATGTCCGGCAGCGTGCGCGTGACCGGGTGGTCGCGGTCGGTCACCTCGACGCCGAAGCGGTGGAACGCCCCGTGCCCCGTGCCGCGGCGCCAGCAGAGCGCGACGAGCTTCTCGTACTCGATCCACCCCGAGAACGCGTTGTTGGCCGCGTGCACGACCACGACGCCCAGGCCGTCGCGAACGGCCTCGAGGAAGCCCGTCTCGGCCGCCGCGCCCCAGCGCGGGCCGTTGTAGTCGAGCACGACCGCGCGGAACGAGCGCAGCACCTGCGGGTTCGCGAGCGTCGCCGCGGGATCGGTGGTCACGATGACGTCGAAGCGCCCCGACTCGGTGAGGATCTGCTCGAGCGACTCGCTCGTCCACTCCCAGTCGTGGTTGTTCGCACCCGTTACGACCAGCACCGGGATCGGGTCGGGCGGCGGCGCGGGGACTCCCTGCGAGAAGGCGGCGATTGCGAGGAGGAGGAGAGGTGTCACCGGATGACTGCCCTGGGTTGGTGGAGGACGAGGTGCGCGGCGGGGCGCTCCAAAAGAGCCCACCGGATCCGGCCCCCGGCCGCAACCGTCCTCCGGGCTACTTCTTTTGCTCGAGGATGAGCTGGTCGAGGAACACCGCCGCCGAGCCCGCGGCCTGCTCCTCCGCCAGCGCCTCGACGACGACGATGACGTCCTGACCCGCGACGCTGGAGAAGTCGCAACGCATCTGCTGCCACTCCTTCTTGGCCGGCTTGGCGGGCGCCTTGGCGCGATGCTCTCCCAGCCGCTCGAGATTCGCCCCATAGGCCCAAACGCGGACCAGCGCGCTGGACTGGGGGTTCTTGACGTCGGTCGAGTAGCGTACGCCCAGCTGCGGCTCGCCCGTGGGGACGCGCACGCGCCACAGCAGGCGCGCGGGATGGTCGGCCGAGGCGGGCAGCAGCTCGACCAGGCCCTTCGCGCCGGGGTTCGGCGCGTGCGCGGCCTCGACCGCGCTGCGCTTGCTCTTGCCGGAGTGCCAGCGCGGGTAGCCGTCGGCGGCGCCGCTCGTCGCCAGCCGGTCGAGCGAACCCGCCTTGTCGAAGTCGACGCGCGCGCTCGTGTCCAGCGGCAGCAGGGCGGCCAGCCGCTCGTATCCGAACAGCTCGGGCTGCGCGAGCGCGACCGCCTCCCAGTTGGGATCTCCGCCCGCGAGCACCGGGCGCACCTCCTGGAGCGTCGACCCGTCGAGGCCCGCGAAGCGCGCGATCAGCCCGCAGGTCTCGCCGTGCTGCTCGATCTTGACCAAGAGCCGGTGCATCCCCTTGGAGAGGTGCACGCGGATGGGCAGCTCGTCGCGCTTGGGCGGTCCGTGCTCGTGGTGCGAGAGCAGCAGCTTGCCGTCGAGCCACACCCGCCCGCCGTCCTGGAAGCCGAGCCACAGAATCGCCTCGACCTCGCGCGCGACGTTCAGGTGGGTGAAGGCGTAATAGATGCTCTTCTCGCGCGGCTTGAGCAGCGCCGGGAGGTCGACCAGGCTCGACGACGAGCGCACCTCGCGCCACACCTGCCGCCCCGCGCGCTGACCCTCGACCGGAGTCGCCTCCGCCTCCTCGATCAGGTCGTCGGCGAAGCCGTCGTGCTTCTTGTCGTCGATCGGCCCGAGCGCCAGCCAGCGCCGCAGGAACGGTACCTCGGGGCCGGGCGGCGTCTGCAGCGGAGGCGTGGGCTCCTCGTCCAGCGTCTTGCCGAGCCGCGCCGCCATGCCGCCGAGGTCGTTGAGCCACACGTCGACCGTGCACGCCCCGCCGGCGTCGCGGCAGTGGGCGGCGAGCACGTTGATGCCCTCCTTCAGCGTCGCGCGCGCCTCGTCGGAGACCTCGTACTCCTTCGGCTGCGCCGACGACGAGGAGCTCGACGCCGCCTTCACGCCGTTGAGGTAGATCTCGATCGAGTCGTCGTGCATCGCGAAGAGCTGCAGCTCCTCGGGCTCCTTACGCCAGTCGAACTCGCGCCGGATCCAGATGTCCGGCGTGTCCCAGAGCGTGCGGTCACGCCGGTGCGACGTCTTCCAGTCGCCGAAGCTCGCGGAGCCGATGCGCCAGCTGGTCGCGTTGAAGCCGACCTTCTCCCAGCCCTCCGGCGGCTGGTCGGTCGTGTAGTGCCAGCGGATCGCGCGCGGCACCGACTTCTCCTGCTCGCGTCCCGCCAGCCCCGAGTAGGTCGCGCGCCGCAGGAAGAGCAGCCCGAAGGCCGTGGTGTCGAGCTGGTTCCAGCCCCCCGACGGCTCCTCTTCCTTGAGGAGGTGCACCGCGCCCTCGCGGTACCAGTCGCGTCCCGCGATGTCGTGGCGTCCGCCGATGGCGGCGATGCGCTCCACGCCCCACAGGTAGTAGTAGTGGAACATGTGGAGCCGGCCCTTCGTGATCTTGTGCCGGTCCACCAGGATGCCGGTGTCGTAGGCCGGGTTGCCCGTCGGCGTGAAGTGGCGCTCCATCCACGTCCAGGCGCGCTCCAGCCCCTCTTGACCCAGCTTGCGCACCTTCTTGAAGCGCGAGTCGTCCTCGAGCGCCGCCACGGCGATCTCCAGCGACGTGATGCCGGCGGTGACCATCGCCCCTTGGGAGTAGGGCCGGTCGCTCGGGCGATACCCGAAGCCGCCGTCGTCGTTCTGCATGTCGAGCGTGCCCTGGATCAGGTCGGCCCACACGCGCTTGTCGACCTCATAGCCGCGCCGTTCGGCCGTCCACAGCCCGAGCACCGCGAACTGCGTGCAGGAGAGCTCGCCCTCGCCGTCGGGGTACGCCCACAGGTCGTCGCGATCGTTGAAGACGCTCTCGAGCCACGCCGCCGCGCGGTGGATCTCGCCTTCGACCGAGCGGTCGCGCGTCGCGTCGAGCGCCAGGATCCAGCAGGACACCGAGTACGTCTTCTCGTACGGCAGCTCGCGCAGGTAGCGCATGCCGAGCTGGATCGCGGGGTCCGTGCGCGGCAGGCCGGACTTCAGCAGCGTGTAGACCGCCAGCGCGGTCTGGCCCATCGGGTACTTGCCCTGGTGCCCCGCGCCGCCGAACGAGCCGTCGGCGTTCTGCCAGGCGAGCACGCGCTGGATGCCGCGGTCGATGGCCTGGTTGATCTCGTGGGAAAAGGACTGCTGCACCGGCGCCGGAGCGGCGCTGGGGGCGACGACGAAGAGCGCCGCGATCAGCGTGAGGAGGCGGAGCAGCATGCGCGATCAGTCGGTCTTCGGCTTGAACTCCCGGTCGATCGGCTTCTGGAGCTTGGCGAGCACGCGCGCCACGGCCTGGTCGACCGCGGAGGCGAAGGCCTCGCGCGACAGGTTCAGCCGCCCGCCGGTCTGCGTGACGTACTCCAGCAGGAACTCGCCCTCGAGCTCCCGGTTCTCGCCCGACTCGCCCATCGCGGCCTCGGTCCCGACCTGAAGCGGCGGCGCGTTGTTGCGGCGCTTCTCGAACGTGGCGAGCACCGTGCATTCGGCCTGCTCGATCTCGGTCTGGATCCAGGGGTCCTTGTTCTCCTCCTCGATCAGCTCGTGGTCGAGCGTGACCTCGAACTTCTCGACGCGGACCGTCAGCGCGTACTCGGGCCGCTCGTCGCCCTCGGTGTAGACCTCGGCGGGGACGGGGTAGAAGCGCAGCCCCACGTCGGCGAGCGGCTGCACCGCGCCGTCGATCAGCTCCAGGATCGCCTCGCGGTCGACCGAAGGGTCGAAGGGGGAGAAGACGGCCTCGTCGACCTCGACGCGCAGCTCGACCTCGACGCGCGGAGACCCCTCCGGGGCGGCGGAGTTCGACGAGCAGGAGGCGAGCACGAGGCCGAAGAGCGCGGTCAGCGCCAGGAACAGAGGCTTCATACCCGGCATGCTACCTGGGAATCGGCGCGGGGACACGCCTGCGAGCCCCGACTCGGCGCCGGGGCCTCAGCGGAGCGTCAGGAGGTAGCGCAGGATGGCGCGCGCCTCCTCGTCCTCGAGGTAGTAGTCGGTCATCGGCGTGCCTGGAATCACGCCCTCGGGATCGATGACGAGGCGGTACATGTAACCCGCCTTGAGCCGCCGTGCGACGCCGTCGAGCCGCGGCCCGAAGTCCTCGCCCTCGTCGCCCAGCACGTGACAGCCCAGGCAGTCGAGCTCGTCGAACAGCACCCGGCCCTGCTCGAGCTCGGCCTCGGCGGTTGCGGGGTCGAGCTCGGGCGCCGCGAAGCGCTCGCCCTCGGTGCGCCCGACCAGGTAGGCGACGAGCGCGTCGAGCTCGTCCTCGGCGAGCAGAAAGTCGGGCATGCGCGTCGCCGGCGGCCTGCCGCCGGGGCCGAACCGGATCGGCGTGGGCTTCGCCAGGTATTCGCGCAGCCAGTCCCGGTGCACGACGTCGCCCTCGAAGGCGAGCGACGGCGTGTCCTCGACGAGGTGCGTCTCGCCGTGGCACGCGCCGCAGGCGAGGTCGCGGTAGAGGATCTCCCCGCGACGTACGAGCTCGGCTTCGTCCGGAGCCTCTTCCTCTTCCTCCGGCTCGGCCGCCGGCTCCGCCGCCGCGCTCTGCGCCTCGCGCGCTTCGACGCGGCCGGCCATGGCGACCTCCTCGGCCTTCAGCTCCGCGTTGCCCCAAAGCGTCAGCCCGGCCACGCCGACCAGCGCGGCCGCGCCGGCGCTCATCGCGACCGGACGCCTGCGCGGGTTGCGCTCGGGGTTGCGGTCGAGCCAGGGGAGCAGGAAGAAGATCGCGGCGCCGATCGCGGGCAGCACGAAGGAGCCCAGGATCTCGAAGTCGCCCTGGAAGATGCGCAGCAGCTGCTGCGCGCCCAGGAAGTACCACTCGGGCCGCGGGACGTAGCTGGTGTTCTGCGGGTCGGCCTTGTCCTCGAGCGGCGCGCCGACCCAGTGCGCGAGCCCGAGCAGCACCAGCACCAAGAGCAGCCCCGCCGCCGCGTCCTTCGCGGTCTGGTGCGGGTGGAAGGTCCGGCCGCTCGCGAGGTAGCCGTGCTTCCAGTGCGGCGTCACGCCGTGGACGCGCAGCAGCACGACGTGCAGCGCGATCAGCCCCGCCGTCACGAGCGGCAGGATCACCGCGTGCAGCGCGTAGAAGCGCGGCAGCGTCAGCTCGCCGACCGCCGGCCCGCCCGCGAGCAGCGACGCGAGCGGCCGCCCGACGACCGGCGCGGAACCCGCGATGCCGACGCCGACGCGCGTGCCGAAGAAGGCCTTGAGATCCCACGGCAGGAGGTAGCCCGTGAACCCGAACGCCAGCAC
Organism: Planctomycetota bacterium; assembly: GCA_039029355.1. Lineage (GTDB taxonomy): Bacteria > Planctomycetota > UBA1135 > UBA1135 > JBCCGI01. The sequence continues at coordinate 7,606 of JBCCGI010000013.1, read as the reverse complement.
GCAGCCGAAGAGCACGCAGCCGACCACCCAGGTCGCCTTGCGCGTGCCCTTGTAGGCGCCCCAGATGAACGTGCGCAGCACGTGCAGCACCAGGAGCACGACGAAGCTCGACGAACCGAAGTGGTGCACCCCGCGGATCAGCGAGCCGGAGGCGACCTCCTCTTCGATGTAGCGCACGCTCTCCCACGCGTCGGTCGCCGAGGGGCTGTAGTAGAGCGCCAGCAGCGCGCCCGTCACGACCTGGATCGCGAAGGAGGCGAGCAGCAGCCCCCCGAAGATCTGCGCGTACCCCACGCCACGCGGCAGTGGGTACGCGAGCGCCCGGCGGATGTGGTGCGCGAGGCCCGGCCCGCCGCTCATGCCATCGACTCCGCCAGCTCGGCCCACAGGTGCCCGTCCTCGACGCGCACAGCGACGCGCGCGAGCGGATCCTTGGGCGGCCCCGACACCGGCGCGCCGCCGCGGTCGAAGCGACCCCTGTGGCAGGGGCAGGCGAAGAGCTCCTCCTCGGGCGACCAGGCGACGTTGCACGCCTTGTGCGAGCAGACGGCGCTCAGCACGCGCACGCCCGTCTCGTCCGACGCGTCGCCGGGCACGACCCAGAGGATGCCCGGCTTGGTCCCGCGCACGTAGCCGCGCCAGGCCTCGTAGCGGAAGCTGACCGCGACCGGCGCGCCCGCGGAGCGCAGCGCTTCGACCTCGCCTAGGTCGACCCACGAGCGCTCCTCCTCACGCAGAAGCGGCGTCAGCAGGAAGCGCGCCCCCGGCAGGCCCAGGGCCAGCGCGAACCCGCTCGCGGTGACGAAGATCGATGCTTCCAAGACGCCTCTGCGCGACGGTGTCGACATGGCGTCATGGTGGGGTGCTCGCCGCTTGAGCGCAACGGTGCGAGCCTAGGCCAAGAGCTCTTCCACGACCTCGCCCTCGACGTCGGTCAGGCGGAAGTCGCGCCCCTGCGCGCGGTACGTCAGCTTCTCGTGATCGAAGCCCAGAAGGCGCAGGAGCGTCGCGTGCAGGTCGTGGACTGAGACCGGGCGGTCGGTGATGTGGTACCCGAGCTCATCGGTGGCACCGACGGTCGTGCCGGCCTTCACGCCGCCGCCCGCCAGCCACATGGTGAAGCAGTGCGGGTGGTGATCGCGGCCGAGGAACGTCGAGCCGTTGCGCTCCTCGTTCATCGGCGTGCGCCCGAACTCGCCGCCCCAGACCACCAGCGTGTCGTCCAACAGGCCGCGCTGCTTCAGGTCCAGCAGAAGCGCCGCGGTTGCGCGGTCGGTCTCACGGCAGCGCTCGGGCAGCGACGTCACGATGTCGTCGTTCGGGCCCGTACCGTGGCTGTCCCAGCCCCAGTGGTACAGCTGCACGAAGCGCACGCCGCGCTCGAGCAGACGCCGCGCCAGCAGCGCGTTGTTCGCATAGGAAACCTTGCCCGGCTCGACGCCGTAGGCCTCGCGCACGGACTCGGGCTCGGAGTCGATCTCCAGCAGCTCGGGCACGCTGGACTGCATGCGGTACGCCATCTCGTACTGCGCGATCCGCGTGGCGATCTCCGGGTCGCCGACGTCGTCGAGGCGGCGCCGGTTCAGCGCGTTGATCGCGTCGAGCGAGCCGCGCCTCGAGGCGTCGTCCATCCCCGGAGGGTTGGAGAGGAACAGCACCGGATCCCCCTGGGAGCGGAAGCGCACGCCCTGGTGGATCGTGGGCAGGAAGCCCGAGCCCCAGAGCGACGTCCCGCCGCTTGGCTGGAAGGCGCCGGAGATCAGCACCACGAACGCGGGCAGGTCGCGGTTCTCCGAGCCGAGCCCATACGACAGCCAAGAGCCCAGGCTCGGCCGCCCGAGCCGTTCGTGTCCGGTCTGCAGGAAGAACTGGGCCGGCGCGTGGTTAAACTGCGTCGTCCACATCGACCGCACGATCGCCAGGTCGTCCGCGCAGTTGGACAGGTGGGGGAGCAGCGTCGATAGCTCCTGCCCCGACTCGCCGTGGCGCGCGAAGTCGTACGGCGAGCCCAGGAACTTCGGCACGCCCTTGATGAACGCGAAGCGCTCGCCCGAGATCAGGTCCTCGGAGCACTCCTCGCCGTCCAGCTCGCGCAGCTTCGGCTTGGGGTCGAAGAGATCGATCTGCGACGGCGAGCCCGCCATGTGCAGGTAGAGCACCCGCCGCGCCTTGGGCGCGAAGTGCGGTGCGCGCGGGCGCAGCGCGTCCGCGGCGCGCCCGTCGCCCGCCAGCAGCGAGTGGAACGCCACCGTGCCGAGGCCGGCGCCGCAGCGCTGGAGGAACTCGCGGCGCGTCGCGGCGCGCAGGTGCTCGAGGGGCTGGCTCATCAGTCTTTGGTGAGGGTCTCGTCGAGGTTGAGGAGGGCGTTCGCGACCACGATCCACGGCGCGCGGGCGGGGGCGTCGGCCCGGTCGCTCTCGAAGGGCAGGGCGGCCGCGTCCAGCTCGGCCGCGCGCTCGGGGCCTCCCGGAGCCGCGAAGCGGGCGCGCTCGGCGTCGAGCAGCGCGGCCAGCACCTCGAGCTCGTCCGCCTCCGGCGCGCGAGCGACGCACAGCCGGAAGCCGTAGGCGAGGCGCGCGCCATCGTCGACCGCGCCCGGCGCCGCGAGCATGCGCAGCGCCAGACCGCCGGCCGCCTCGAGGAAGGCGGGGTCGTTCAGCGCCGCCAGCGCCTGCAGCGGCGTGTTCGTGCGCGCGCGGCGGGTGCAGACCACTTCGCGGCTGGTCGCGTCGAACATCGCGAAGGTCGGGTAGGGCGCGGTCCGGCGGAGGAAGGTGTAGAGCCCGCGGCGGTAGCGGCCCTCGCCCTCGTCGTTGGTCCAACGGTCGTTGTTGTAGGTCGCCGCCCAGATGCCCTCGGGCTGCGGGGGGAAGGCACTCGGCCCCCCGATGCGGTCCGACAGCAGCCCCGCGATCGCCAGCGCGTTGTCGCGGATCGTCTCCGCCGACAGGCGATGCCGCGGGCCGCGCGCGCCGCCGCGGTTGGCGGGGTCGGCCGCGAGCGCCGCCGGCGTGACCGCCGAGTCGCGCTGGTAGGCATCGGAGGCAAGCAGCGTGCGGTAGAGCGCCTTTAGGCTCCACCCGCTCTCGATCAGCTCGACCGCGAGCCAGTCGAGCAGCGCCTGGTTGACCGGAGGCTCGCCGCGCGTGCCGAAGTCGTCGCTCGTCTCGACCAGCCCGATGCCGAAGAGCTCCTCCCACACGCGGTTCACCACGACCCGCGCCGTCAGCGGGTTTTCGGGCGCCACGAGCCAGCGCGCGAGTCCGAGCCGGTTGCGCGGCGCGTCCGCCGGGAAGTCGTGCAGCACCTCCGGCACGTGCGGCTCGACCGGCTCGCCGGGCGACAGGAAGCTGCCCTTCTGCAGGATGCGCGTCTCGCGCGGGGCGTCGAGCTCGCGCATCACCATCGTGGTGGGGAGCGAGCTCCGCAGGGCGTCGGCTTCGGTGCGCGCCGCGTCTCGCGTGGTCACCAGACCGCGGCCGAGCTCGGATACCTCGCGCCGGAAGTACGCACGCACGACGGCCGCGTCGGAGGAGGAGCGCTCGCCGCGCGGGACCGCAAGCGCGGCGGCCACGTCGCGCGGCATACGCTCCTCGAAAGCCGGCCGCGCCTCGAACGCGAAGCCCCCGGGGCCGCCGTAGTTGATCACCTTCATCACCAGGCGGCTCTCGCCCGGCGGAAGCTCGACGCGCACCGTGTCCTGCCCGCGCGCCGCGCCGCGCCGCGCCTTGTTCGCGTGCACGGACTCGCCGTTCAGGTACACGCGAACGGAGTCGTCGCTGCCGACCAGCAGGTCGAGCGGCCCGCCGCGCTCGCTCGTGATCGTGCGCGTCAGTACGAAGGCGCTGTTCTCGCCGTCGAGCGTGTGCACGCGCGCGTCGATCCAGTCGGGACGCTCGTCCCACGCGACCTCGCCCGCGAGCGCCTCGCGCTCCTCGGGCAGCTGTTCGGCATACAGCGCCTTGCCCGATTCGCCCGCGAGCGGGCCGGCGGAGCGCCACGGCGAGAAGGCCGGCAGAAGCAGGCGTTCGCGCTCCGCCTCGTCGTCGGTGACCGCGAGGCGGAAGTCGCCCAGCAACCAGCTCGAAGCGCCGTGTTCCTGCCGCAGGCGCACGCGGATCCGGTCGTCCGGCGCCAGCTCTACCGCGTGTGCGAGTGCGAAGGTCGCCACGTGCGGCGCGCGCACCTCGGGCGAGACCGCCCAGCCGCTGCCCGCGTCTGCGTCGATCGCGTGGAGCGCCGGATAGCGCGCGTCGCTCTGCTCGAAGTCCGCCTCGGCGCCGGCTAGCCGCAGCGCGCGCTCCTCGCCGTTCGCCGACACGAGCGTGAGCTCGACCCCGGTCAGGACGAAGTTGCCGTCGTCGGCGCGTCCGACCGGCCCGCCCTGCTCGGCCTGCAGCGCGTCGATTCGCAGCGCGGTGATCCGGCCGCCGCCCGCGAGCCGGGCGTCGACGTCGTAGACGTCCGTCGGCGCGCGCTCGCCGCCGACGCGAATGCGGTCCGCGGCCCTCGTCAGCGTCGCGCCGCCCTGCGAGCTCCACACCTCGGCCGCCGGCTCCAGCTGGCGCCACGAAGCGGGAGGGGCCAGCGCGGGCGCGATGCGCCGCTCCCAGGCGTACTCGCCGAAGTCCATCTCGTCGTCGGGCGCCGTCAGGCGGCTCTCGATCCGCGCCAGCTCGGCCTCGAGCCGCGCGAGCCGCCGTTCGTCGTCCGGCAGCGGAGCCGAAAGCACCGGAGCCGCCGAGTTGCCGACGTCCGCGGTCGAGTTGAAGAAGCCGAAGAGCCCGTAGTACTCGCGGTGCGTGAACGGGTCGTACTTGTGCGTATGGCACTGCGCGCAGGCCAGCGTCGAACCGAGCCACACCGAGCCGGTCGTGTTGACGCGGTCGACGACCGCCGCGACGCGGAACTCCTCGGGATCCGTCCCTCCCTCGGCGTTCACCATCGTGTTGCGATGGAAGCCGGTCGCGATTCGCTGCGCGGTCGTCGGATGCTCGAGCAGGTCGCCCGCCAGCTGCTCGACCGTGAAGCGGTCGAACGGCATGTCGTCGTTGAACGCGTTGATCACCCAATCGCGATAGCGCCACATCGTGCGCCGACCGTCCTTCTCGTAGCCGTGGGTGTCGGCATAGCGCGCCAGGTCGAGCCAACGGCGCGCGCGCTGCTCGCCGTAGTGCGGCGAGGCGAGCAGCCGCTCGATCAGCCGCCCGTAGGCGCCCGGCGCGGTGTCGGCGAGGAAGGCGTCGAGCTCCTCGACCGACGGCGGCAGCCCGGTCAGGTCAAGGCTCGCTCGCCGCATCAGCTTCGCCGGCTCGGCCGGCCCCGCGGCGGCATCCGCCGCGAGTCCGAGCAGCGCGTCCACCGGGTGCGCGTCGCCGTCGATGGGCGGGCGCTCGGGCGCGATGTAGGCCCAATGCTGGGTCCACTCGGCGCCCTCCTCGATCCAGCGCTGCAGCGTCGCCTGCTCGGCATCGGTGAGCGGTGGGTCATCGCTCCAGAAGGGCGGCATGACCTCGTACTCGTCGTCGGTGCTGACGCGGTACCAGAGCTCGCTGCGCTTGAGGTCGCCCGGCTTCACCACCCAGAGGTCGCGCGCGACCGGCTTGTAGAGCTCCTGCTCGACGTCCAGCCGCAGGTCGCCTTCGCGCGTCCCTTCATCGGGCCCGTGGCAGGTGAAGCAGTGCTCGGCCAGGATCGGCAGCACCTCGCGGTTGAAGTCGACGCGGGGCGCGTCCGAACCGTCGGGGGCGAGTGCGAGTACGAGGAGCGCGGCGGCGAGAGACGTCACGCGCTGATCCTAGCGCGCCGGGTGCGGTCGCGGGACTACCGCCCGTCGCTTCGCAGCCAGGCCGCCAGGTCGGCGAGCTCGGACTCGGTCAGCGCCTCGGTCAGACCGGCCGGCATGGGCGAGGACGGGCTCGGCTCCAGGGTCGCGATCGCCTCGCGCAGGAGCTTGCGCGGCCCCCGAAGCGGATCTTCCAGGGTGATGGAGTCGCCCGTCTCGTCGAGCACCCGTCCGGTCAGCAAGCGCCCGTCGCGCGTGCGTACCCGCATCGCCGCGTACGGCGCGGCTACCTCGGCCGAAGGCTCGACCAGGGCGGCTGCAAGCGCGGCGCCCTCGCCGCCGTAGGGGCGCAGGCGGGGAGCCCGCGGTCCGCCGTGGCACCGCGCGCAGGCGCTGCGGAAGACCTCGCCGCCGCGCCTCGCGTCGCCGCCTTCCGCCGCACCCTCGACGCGCGTGCGCTCGGCGTCGAGAGCCTCGCGCGAGCGCTCCCCCGCGCCCCACACCGCCCGCAGCTGCAGGTCCAGCTCCGCGTCGCCATGCGCGCGCATGCGCTCGACGAGCTCCTGGGGGACCTCGTGCGCGTACACGACGCCCTGCAGCACCGCCTCCGCAAGGTCGCGCGACCACTGCGGCCGGCGCGTGAGCAGCTCGCAGATCTCGACCTTCTCGGGGCTGGTGCGGAAGAAGGAGAGCACGCGGCCGGCGACCGCGCCCTGGTCGAAGCGCTCGAGTGCCGCGAGCGTCGCGCGTCGGATCGGAGCGTGCTGCGACCCGCGCGCGAGCACGATCAGCGGCTCGAGCATCGTCGGCTCGGGCACGTCCGCGAGCGCGTCGAGCAGCTCCAGGCGGAGAGGCTCGAGCTGCGGGTCGTCGTAGCGCAGGAATCCGCGCGCGACCGGAAAGGCCCCGGCGTCGCCCTGGCGCAGGCGCAGGCGTAGCTTGCGGACCTGGGTCTCGGGGAAGAGTCGATCGCTCTCGGGCACCGCGGCGATCGCTTCGGCGAGGGCCTCGGGCAGCGGCACGTCACGCCGGCCGCGGAAGGCCTCGTCGAGCGCAAGCAGCAGCGGGGCGGCGGTGGCGGGGTCGGTGGCGGCGGCGACGAGTTGCGTCGCGGCTGCGAGCGAGGTCTCGTCGACGGCCGCGGCGAGCCGCGCGATCCGCGGCGCGGCGACCTCGGCGGCGATCCACACGCGCAGCTCTTCGTCCGGATGGGCCAGCCAGCCCGCGATCACGTCGAGCTCCGCGCCGTCGAGTGGCTCGACGCCGTGCAGAGCCCACGCGGCGCGGCGGGCGGCGGGGCCGGTCTCCTCGCCTTCCAGGACGCCGCGCAGCGCTTCGGGATGGGCGCGGAGGCGCTCCATGGCGCTGCGCGCGCGCGGCCCGTCGGCCTGGGCCAGGTCGGCGACGAGGGCGTCGACGGCGGCGTCCTTGGGCAGCGGGGTGAAGGAGGTCGAGGGAGCGGGCTCGCGGAGGGTGGCGGCGATCCCGAAGAAGTCGTCGGCGGCGTGAACGCGCTCGAGGCGACGCGTGACGGGATGCCAGCGCCACACGTCGCGCTCGCGGAAGAGGCGCCCTTCGACGGACCAGGTGGTTCCATCGGCTTGGGTGCCGTAGAGCCAGCCGTCGGGGCTGCAGGTGAGGCCGATGAGGTGGGCGTTGCCGGTTCCGGTGAGGACCGGTTCGGGCGGGGCGTCGGGTAGGCCGTCGAGGTCGGCGTCGCGATAGCGGAGGAGGCGTGGGCCGTCGGCGACGAAGAGGGTGTCGGCTAGGGGGGCGAGGCTGGTGGCGTTGGTGAGGTCGGTGGCGAAGTCGGTGGGGGTG
>JBCCGI010000012.1:0-144142 GCA_039029355.1 Planctomycetota bacterium | reverse complement strand
GGGCGGACCGAGCCCGCCCCGCGCCCGCCGCTCGAAAGGGCGGCCCACAGAAGAAGCGGAAGCCCGAGCAAGAGCGCGCCTGCGAGCGTTCGCCCTATCACCGCGCTCGGGCCTCCGCGAACGCAACTCCGTCGTTGAGGTCGACCCAGTCGATGTTCTCGTCCGACAGGTCCGCCTCGAGCTCGACGGGGAAGCCCGCGTGGGTCTGGTAGTCGTCGTGGAGGATCACGATGTCGTACCAGTCCATCATGTTGACGTCGCCGACCAGCCGGAAGGACATGGTGAGCTTGCGCGGGCGGCCGGTGCTCTCGCCGATCCAGAGCTCGGCGCTGCCGACCAGCTCGCCGCCCAGGGCGACCACGCCGTCGGTCCGAAGGACGCGGTAGCGCGTGTCCTCGGGGAGCGGCGCCCAGTCCTCGGCCGGGATGTTCCCGGACATCTCGTCGACCTGGACGAGGTCGTTGCCGAGGTCCGCGATGCTGTCGTCGCGCAGGCTGCGGCTCACGAACTCCCACGGGTCGGCTTCCACGAGCTCCTCGGTCCACTCCACCTCGGACCAGGGGCCCGGGAGGGACAGCGGCGAGCCGCCGTCCGCACGGCCCTCACGCCGGCTGCCGAGCGCGCCCGGCGCGCCGCGCGGGAACAGGCCGAAGGCGTCGGGGGTCAGGAGGACCGTCGCCGAGGGGGAGCGCTGCGACAGGCGGCCGCTGCCGTTGTCGGCCGCGAGCCGCAGGTAGCTGCCCTCGGCGTTCTCCAGCGCGTACCCGCCGTAGAAGGCGGCCTGCGAGGCGTTCTTGAGGAGGACGCTCACCCGCGCGCGCACCGCGGTCGGGCCGGGCGGGGGACCGATGAAGTCGGGATCGGCCAGCGTCTCCGCCGGAGCCGCGGACGCCACGGCCGCCTCGCGCGGCGCGATGGCCGCGGGCTCTTCGTGCCCGTGGTCCTCGTGCCCGTGCCCTTCGTGTGCATGGTCGTCGTGGCCGTCGGCCTCGTGCGCGGGCTCTTCGCCCCCGTGGTCGTCGCGCTCGCGATCACCGTGCGCGAGCTCACCGTGCCCGTGGCCATCGTCGTGCGAGTGCCCCGCATGTCCGCCACCGTGTTCGTCCGACTCGTGGTTGCAGTCTTCGTCGTGCTGATGGCCTCCGTGACCGCCGTGCCCCGCCGCCAGCGAGCCGGGCCCCGATGCTCCGCCGCCGACGACGTACTTCATCAGCGAGTCGAAGGTGCGGTAGCTCGTCATCTGCGGATCGAAGGGCAGGATGATGTTCGAGCTCCCGCCCATGGTGTCGCTGTGGAACAGGTCGCCGCCGGCGAAGGCGTAGATCTGCCCGTGTCCGACGGGCGTGCCCGAGAGGATCGGGACGCTGCTCTCGCCGGCGCTCCAGTGCATGATCCCGCCCGAGACGCCGAGGATGGTGGCGCCGTAGCCGACCGAGCGCGGCCCGCCGCGGAACTCCTTCTCCCAATCGACGATGTAGAAGGCGGCGTCGACCGGGGCCAGGAGCCCGCTGTCGACCGCGGCGATCTGGCGCGGCATGCGCTCGACCTCGCGGACTTCGAGCGTCGTGTCGGCGAAGGCGCGGAACCTGATGCCGTGGCGCTCGAGCACGTCGACCGAGCCCTGGGACTCGCCGCGGGCGGACTCGACGACGACCAGCTTCAGGCCGTCGTCGACGGCACGCGCGAGCGCCGCGTCGTCGGCCGCCGACATCGGCTTCGGGTCGACCAGGAACAGCACGTCGAGCTCGTCGAGGTCGTCGTAGTCCGTCACCGTGCGCGGGAAGGTGTCCGGCAGGCGCATCGTGGCCTGGAACAGCGACTCATACCCGCCGGTCCGGGACTCCTGCTCGGTCGCGAGGCCGTCCCCGGGGGGGACGTCCACGTCCATTCGGCCGTTCTTGAAGTCGAAGCCGACGACGGTCAGGTCTTCGTTGAACTCGGGCTCGGCGTAGGCGCCCTCCTGCACCGTGCGCCCGTGGATCGCGATCAGCAGCAGGCCCGCCGCGCAGCCGCTGAGGGCCGACACCAGGCCGGCGCCCGAGCGGCGGAACGCGAGGAACGCCAGCCCGCCGCCCGCGAGGAGCAGGCCCAGGAGGCGCAGGCCCGGCTTCCATCCGATCGGCTGCGCGTTGCGCTTGTTGAGGTACGAGACGATCGAGAGGATGACCTCGGGCTTCCCGGACTCGAACATCGAGAAGTTGGAGAACACCGTGCTGTCGCCCCAGACGGCCACCCGGCCGTCTCCGTAGCGCTTCGAGACGCAGGCGTTGAAGGGCCGCACCTCGTCGTCGAGGTCGATGATCCGGTCGCCGAAGAAGCTCGAGTCGCGGTAGTCGGCGCCCTCGAGCACCTGAGCGTGGCACAGCATCACGTGGTCGGCCGTGCCCTCGGTCACGCGCACGCCCGCCGCGCCCATGAAGTCGAACGCGGACGCGATCCGGTGCGTGAGCGGGTTCGGGAAGAACCGGTCCTTGTAGTAGCGGTAGTCGCCGACGTAGCGCTTGCGGATCAGGAGCCCGACGTTCTTCTCGATCTCCAGCCCGAACGGGTCGAGCGCGGCGTTGAGGACCGTCGTCGTCCCGAACACGTCGGTGTGGTCGCCGATCGCGAAGAGGCCTCCGCCGCGCGCGACGAACCGCTCGATGAGCTTGCGCTCTTCGGCGGTGTAGGCGAACGAGGGGGTCTTGAGGACGAGGATGTCGGTCTGGTCCAGCTCCGCAGCGGTCAGCCTGCCCTCGGACTTGATCCTGGTGGGGTAGTAGCCGCCCAGCCAGTCCCAGAGCGCCGAGTAGGTGTAGGTCGAGTCGGTCCCGAAGTCGTCCATCGAGCGCTCCGCGGTCCCCGACTCCCACGCGCCGTGCGCGTCGTCGACCAGGATGCGGCCCGCCTTGTCGGTGCCTCGATCAACGCCGATCAGCCCGTAGGCGGTGCACGCGGCGGCGAGCGCGCCGACCGCGTAGAGGCCGGGCCGCAACTCGAGCGAGGTCGACGCGAGCCACGGCTCGCGCTCGCGCACCGGCCGCGTCCACAGCAGCGCCACGAGCGGCACGTAGGTGAGCGCGATCGTGACGGGGGTCAGGAGGTAGGGGTAGTGCTCGGGGTTCTGGGCGGCCCAGGCGACTACGGCGGCGTAGCGCACCACCGCGTAGGCGAAGAGGAGCAGGTAGATCCGCGTCGGCGAGCCCTCGCGCGAGGCGCGCAGCCAGAGCGGCACGGCGACCAGGAGCGGGATGAGGACGCCGAGCGAGTCCAGCGTGACCGCGACGAGCTGCAGCTTCGCGTCGCCGACGAACAGCTGGCCGTCGGCGGCGAGGGTGTCGATCCCGAACAGCCCGCCCAGGACCGGCGCCAGGAGGTGGCCGAGCTGGAAGGTGGACATCGAGCTCGCCACCAGCTGATAGCCGACGAAGGCGACGCTCTGCAGCAGGAAAGCCGTGCCCAGCCCGACGAGCGCGCCGAGCCGGCGCAGCCGCGGGTCGTCGAGGCGCGCCGCGACGAGGCCGACGCCGAGCAGCGCGAAGCCAAGCCTGAACGGCATCGGAAGGAGCAGGCCGAGGGCCGCGGCGACGGGGAGAACGGAGCCGCGCCAGCCGGTCTGGGCGGCACTCTTGGCGCGCTCAGCCGACGGGGTCGCGGCGACGACAAGCGCGGTGGCGGACAGGATCAGCAGCCAGCCGACCCACGGGATCGGGCGGTCGTAGACCGGGACCAGGAAGATCCAGGAGAGCGCCAGCAGGAACAGGCTGGTGAGAGACGTCGTACCGAGGGGGGAAGTGTTCGCTTGCTTCATTGGACGCGGGCCAGGAGTTGGCTGAGGAGGTGCTCGGACTCTTCGTGGGTCATCTCGCCCGTGCCGACGTTCTCGTCGCACAGGAAGTAGCTGTCACCGAAGACGGTGACGTGGCCCGCGCCGCTCTCGGCGCGAAGGATGATGGGCAGGCCGAAGGCCGCGAGGAGGACCTCCGCGCGCACGCCCTGGGCGCTGGCGACCTGCCAGGCCTCGCGGTAGCGCACGCCGGTCGGCGCGCCGTCCTGGAGGCTCGACCCGAAGGGGCACGGCCGCACCGCGAGGCCGAGCTCGCCCAGCAGGGTCCGCGACCCGCCGGCCTCCTCGTGTCCGACGGACACCCACAGCTCGCCTCCCCCCTGGAGGTACGAGCGCAGCTCGGAGCGGAGCGCCGCATCGGGCTCAAGCGCCGGGCTGACGACCACGACGAGACCCGGCGCGGCTTCGACCGCGGCCGACAGGTCGTTCACGACCATCGGCAGCCAGCCGTTGACCGAGCACTGGTAGGCGAAGCCCTTCAGCGACGTCCGCGGATCGCGGTCCAGCGAGGCCGTCTGGGGCCGCAGGCTGGCGTCGATCGCAACCGCGCGGCTGGCGTCGAGCGGCGCGGCGTTCGGCGTGCCGGCGAGCGCGCCGGGCAGCGTGATCCCGGCACCCAGCGCCGCGATCGCCACCGGGCCGAGGCTGCGGCTGGCGTACGCCGCGGCGGCCAGGAGTGCCGCCAACCCGAGCAGGGAAACGCCGAACGAGCGGACGCCGGACGTCAGGGCCTCCTCGACGACCGAGTGGACGAAGGGGTAGGAGAAGGGGAGCGCCGAGTCGACGAACGATCCGGTGTCGCCGACGACGACGAGCTTGCCCGCGCCGTGCTGGCCGCTGACGACCACCGGCAGGTCCGAAAGGCGGTCGCCGTGGTCGTAGTGGCGGTTGCCCAGCAGCGAGGCGCTGTCCTCGAAGCCGAGGTCGCCCACCGCCCAGCGCGACTCGAGCAGGACGTCGGCGGCCGGCCCGGCGCGCAGCGAAGCGCCGACGCCGAAGCACACCTCGGGCGTCGCTTCGACCGCCCGGCCGAGCGGTGAGCCCGCCGTTCGCAGCGTCGCGCCGGGGGCGACCCGGCACGGGAACACCGAGTCGAACTCGTAGCTGAGATCGAAGGGCGCGAGGAAGTCGTTGAGCTCGGCCAGCGCGTCGAGCATCGGCGTGTGGTCGCCGATGTAGAGCACCGAGCCGCCGCCTTCGATGAAGCTCTGCACCGGGCCCTCGGACGGGCGCGCCGGCGTGACGTAGACCGCGAGATCGACGCCCTGGAAGTCCGCGGGCGACAGCTCTTGCTCCACGGAGTAGCGCACGTCGCAGCCCCAGGCCTCGAGCCACGAACGGAAGGCGCGGTAGCCCTCGCTCTGGTAGTAGCCGTAGGACGCGTGCGGGCTGCCGTCAAAGCGATCGTCGGTCTCGGCGGTGAGGATGAGCAGCACGGTGCTCTCGTCGAGGCGCGCGGGGCGCTTCGCACCGAGGAGCAGCAGGGGTAGCACGGCGAGCGCCGCACAGGCGGCGGCAGGCGCCCAAAGCGGCGAGACCGAGACGCGTCGCTCGTGCGAGGCCGCGCCCAGCACGACGGCGAGCGCCAGCACCGGAACGAGCACGAACAGCCCGCGGAAGATCTCCGGTCCCTCCTCGCTGGCCTCGCGCGTGAACTCGCGCGTCGCGTCGATCCAGGCGTCGAACGCAATCGCGTAGGCGAGCAGAACGGCGAACAGGCCCGCCGCCGCCAGCGAGGTGCGCAGCAGTCCGGTCTTCCAGCCGCGGCCCACGGCGGCAGCCGCGATCAGCAGCAGCGCGAGCACGGCGAGGTCGACGCCGAGGGCGGTCGCGCCGAGCTCGAGGGTGCCGCCGGTGACCGCGTTGCTCACGCCGCTCACCGCGGCCGCGATGCCCTCGTAGGCGAGGCGCACCGGGCCGACCAGGCGCAGCTCGGTGAGCAGCGCGAAGGCGGCCAGCGCAACGGCCGAGGGCGGCGCGGCGGCGAGCCGCCGCAGGGCTCCCAGGCGGTCCCCCTCGGCGTCCTCGGCCGGCGGAACCGAGCGCGCCCAGGCGAACGCCGCGACCCCCAGGATGCCGAGCCCCGCGCTCTCCGCGAGGCCGAGGACGAGCACTCCGAGGAGCATCCCCCCGAGCTGGATCCGCAGCGCGGAGCGCTCGGAGTCGGCCGCCGAGAAGGCGTGCGCCAGCAGGGAGAGAGAGAGCAGGCCGGCGGCCAACGCTTTGGCCGTCATGGGATCCAGGGGCCAGAGGCCCCCCTCGCGCAGCGATACGGCGAGGACGATCAGGGCGAGATGAACTCGATCTTTCATAGGGCGTTTCGTGAATCGGGTCGGTGGAACCCGTCGCTCGCAGGGCGACACCCTCTTGACCTGACCGGGCTCGCCCGCGGTTTCAGGCGAGCGCGCAAAAGGGGCCCTACGCGCCCCGAACGAGGGCGGGGGCCCGCGGCGCGCGTCCGCGGGCCCCCGCCGGGAACCAGGCGGTCACCGGGGCTCCTATCCGCCAGGAGCCGTCCCCGGGAGCACGCCTAGGGAGAGGTCTGCGGACCGGTGCGGACCTTCGTGCACCCGTTCCGTCCGCGGCGGAGCCGCGGTTGCGGACGAGCTGGGCAAACCGCCCCGAAGTGAGCGGGAGCCCGCGACGCGCGGCCGCGAGCTCCCTCCTTGAGCCGCGCTCCTCAGCGCTAGTAGGTGCGCGGCGCCGTGCAGGAGTAGGTGCACGGAACCGTGCACTCGAGCGTGCAGATGGCGGTGCACAGCTTGGTGCAGTCGTACGTGCACAGGACGGTGCAGGGGACGGTGCAGAGGTACGTGCAGTAGATGTCGCACTTCGAGTCGTCGTCATCCTGCGCGAGGGGCGCACTCGGTCCCGCGTTGTAGAACACGGTCTTGTCCCGGTACCCCTGGTAGTAGCCGCCGAGCTCCTCCTCGAACTCGCCCCGCGGTGGCATGTCCTCCGCGTAGGTCTGGATGGCCCCGCTGGCCATCTGCTCGAAGGCGGGCGACCATTCGCCCGCTCCGTCCGCGTTCGGGCCGACTCCGAAGAGGAAGCCGAGCGACAGGAGCGCGGCGATTAGCTGTTCTCTCATTGCGAAAGTTTGGGTTTGGTTGGTGCGGAACGGTGGGGGCCCGCGGTCCTTGGAGCCGCGGGCCCCCGCGCGCAGAGCGTCGCCGAGAGGCGCTTGCCTTTGCGGCCGATCCCAAGCGCCCCTAGGGGAACGTCGTGGGGATCGTGCAGGCGTTGGTGCACGCGATGGTGCAGTCGTACGTGCAGTACGCGGTACAGGTGTACGAGCACGGGTACGAGCAAGCGTACGTGCAGTCGGTCGTACAGGAGTAGGTGCACTCGACGGTGCACTTGTAGGTGCACAGGTAGGTGCAGTAGTAGGTGCACTTGGCCGTGCAGGGGTACGTGCACTTCGCCGTGCAGGGGTACGTGCACTGGGCCGTGCACTCGTACGTGCACTGCGCCGTGCAGGGCTCCGTGCAGTAGTAGGTGCACGGAACGGTGCACGCGACCGTGCAGGGGTAGGTGCAGTCTATCGTGCACGGCTGGGTGCACTCGTACGTACACTTGACCGTGCACGGCACCGTGCACGGGTAGGTGCACTCGGTGTCGCACTCCTCCACGTCGCTGTCCTGGGTGAGGAAGCCGCCGGCGCCCTGGTTGTAGAACTGGGCCTTGTCCCGGTGTCCCTGGTAGTAGACGCCGAGCTCCTCCTCGAAATCGCCCCGCGGGGGCATGTTTTCGGCGTAGGCCTCCATGGCGCCGCTGGCCATCTGCTCGAAGGCGGGCGACCAGTCGGCGGGCCCGTCGGAGTCCCGGCCGGCTCCGAAGAGGAAACCGAGCGACAGAAGCGCTGCGATGATCTGTTCTCTCATCGTGGGGCCGTCCTAGAGGTACGTCTTGGGCGTGGTGCACACCGAAGTGCACCCGGCCGTGCAGATGTAGGTGCAGGGCGAGGTGCACTCGTACGTGCACTCAAGAGTGCACTCCGTCGTGCACGGGGTCGTGCAATAGGACGTGCACGGATCGGTGCAGGCGTACGTGCAGGGGTACGTGCAGCCGACCGTGCACTCGTAGGTGCATTCGTACGTGCAGGCGGTGGTGCACCAGTACGTGCAGGGCACGGTGCACTTGACGGTGCAGGGATACGTGCAGTCGACCGTGCAGGGCGCCGTGCAGTTGTACGTGCACTTGTAGGTGCAGGGGTACGTGCACTTGAAGGTGCAGGGCGTCGAGCAGTAGTACGTGCAGTCAAGCGTGCAGGGATCGGTGCACCAGACCGTGCAGTAGCTCGTGCAGTCGAAGGTGCACGGGTAGGTGCATTCGACCGTGCAGTAGTAGGTGCACTCCGTGGTGCAGGGAGTGGTGCACTCGTACGAGCAGGGGAACGTACACTCGATCGTGCAGGGGCTCGTGCACTCTAGGGTGCAGGGGGCGGTGCAGGGGAACGTGCACTCGTTCTCGCACTCGGCGTCGTGGTCCTGTGCAAGGAGGCTGCTTGCGCCGCGGTTGTAGAACTGAGCGTTGTCTCGGTAGCCCTGGTAGAAGCCGCCGAGGTCCTCCTCGAACTCGCCCCGCGGCGGCATGTCCTCCGAGTAGGACTCCATGGCGCCGCTGGCCATCTGCTCGAAGACCGGCGACCATTCGCCGGGACCGTCCTTGTCGTGACTGACTCCGAAGAGGATGCCGAGCGACAGTAGCGCTGCGATTAGCTGTTCTCTCATTGCACTAGGTGGGTGGGTTGCGGAGGAAAGGGAGAGTGCCCGCCGCATGCGGCGGCGGACCCGTCGCCGGGAGGCGACCCTTCCTTAGCCCGGCTGCGCCCACCCGCGGTTGCGGCCGAGGGGCCATCCTTCACTCGGTCAGGCGGCGAGCCGATGGGCTTCGACGGGCCTTGGGCGTGGTTCTGGCGTTGGCGTGCAGCTTCACTCGATCTCTCCGGGGTCTTGGAGACTGTGGTAGGCCCCATGATCCCGGAGGAATCGAGTGAGCAACTGCCAGGACAGGACGCCTAGCCGTCCGAGGGGAAGGTCGTCGCTTGCGTGCAGGGCTGCGTGCAGGTGTAGGTGCACGGCTTCGAGCAGTAGTACGTGCAGGAAGCGGTGCACGCGTACGTGCACTTCTTCGTGCAGGGGTACGTACACGCGCCGGTGCAGTTGTACGTGCACGGCGCGGTGCAGGGGTAGGTGCAGTTCTGGGTGCACGGATCCGTGCAGGAGTGGGTGCACCAGATGGTGCAGGGCTGCGTGCACTTGTACGTGCACTTCAGCGTGCAGTACGCCGTGCAGCCGTACGTACACTCGAACGTGCACCAGTACGTACAATCGATGGTGCAGGTGTACGTGCAGAGGAAGGTGCAGGAGTGCGTACAGTTCGCCGTGCACTCATAGGTGCACTTGACCGTGCAGGGGAACGTGCACTCGTAGGTGCACTCGGTCTCGCACTCCTCGTGCTCGATGTCCTCATCCTGCAGCAGGAGGCTGCCCGCCTCCCGGTTGTAGAACTCGGACTGGTCCCGGTAGCCCTGGTAGAAGCTGCCGAGGTCCTCCTCGACGTCGCCCCGCGGCGGGATGTTCTCCGCGTAGGCCTCGATGGCCCCGCTGGCCATCTGCTCGAAGACGGGCGACCACTCGGCCGGGCCGTCTCGGTCCTGTCCGGCTCCAAAGAGGAAGCCCAGCGACAGGATCGCTGCGATCAGCTGTTCTTTCATGGCGAAAGGTGGGTTGTTTCTGGGGTGGAAGGGACGGAGCCCGACACCGGGCCGGGCCCGCCGCCGCCCGGAGGACGACACCTCCTTAGCCCGGCCGCACCGAGCCGCGGTTTCAGCGGGATCGCCGGAGGTCGGGCGGTCAGAAACGAGAACGGGGGCCCGCGACGCTCGGTCGCGGACCCCCGATGACGACCTCAGGGGCGCCGTGGGACTCCTCCGTGAAGTCCGCCGTGGGGAGGGCCTACGCGTCCCCGTCCCCGTCCCCGTCCCCGGGGAACGTCGTCTGGTAGGTGCAGGGCTGCGTGCAGGTGTAGGTGCACGGCTTCGAGCAGGGGTAGGTGCAGACGTCGGTGCACTCGTAGGTGCAGGCCTTGGTGCAGTTGTACGTGCAGATCGCGGTGCACCAGTAGGTGCACTTTACGGTGCAGGGGTACGTGCACTCCTTGGTGCAGGGGAAGCTGCACCACTGCGTGCACGGAGCCGTGCAGCTGTACGTGCAGTTGTAGGTGCACTTGACCGTGCAGGACGCCGTGCAATAGTAGGTGCACTTGAGCGTGCAGAAGTACGTGCAGTCCTGCGTGCAGCTGTACGTACAGGGCTGCGAGCACCAGTAGGTGCAGGCTGCGCTGCACTCGTAGGTGCACTTAGCCGTGCACGGGTAGGTGCACTCGGTGTCGCAATCCTCGATCTCGAGGTCGGCGTCGTCCGCCAGGAAGTTGTCCGTGCCCCGGTTGTAGAACTCGGCGCTGTCCCGGTGACCCTGGTAGTAGCCGCCGAGGTCCTCCTCGATGTCGCCGCGCGGCGGGATGTTCTCCGCGTAGGCCTCCATGGCTCCGCTGGCCATCTGCTCGAAGACGGGCGACCACTCGGCCGTGCCGTCCCTGTCCGCGCTCGCTCCGAAGAGGAAGCCGAGCGACAGAATCGCAGCAATGATCTGTTCTCTCATGAGGAAATGTGAGTTGGTTTTGATAGGGGGTGGCGGCTCGACAACCGAGTCCGCCTCATGTGGTTCGCCGAACCGCTGCGCGTACCGGTTGCAGGCGCGCCGAGAATCTCTGCGTGGCGAGTACCCTCCTGCTGACCCCGGGGCCGTAAGGGCGGCCGTGGCTTTTCGGCCAACGACGCGGCGCGGGAGCCGTACGCGCCGATCCATGCAACCCACCGTCCTCCACCTCACCGCGCTCTTGCTCCTGGTCCCCCAGGACGGAGAGACCTCCCTCGGCGTCGAGGTCGACGCGATCGACCCGCGCATCTGGTGCCTGCACGAGGCCCGCGACGGCCACCTGTGGCTCGGCAGCAACGGCAGCGGGCTCTATCGCTGCGACGGCGAGCGCGTCGTGCACTACACGCGCGACGACGGCCTGGAAGGGCTGCAGGTGCGGAGCATTACCGAGGACAAGGACGGCAACCTCTTCTTCGCGACGAGCACCGGCGTCACCCGCTTTGACGGGGAGCGCTTCACCGAGCTGACCGCCGTGCCGGCAGGCGACGATGGATGGACCCTGGATCCGGACGACGTCTGGCTCGTCTTCGCCCCGGGCACGCACGGGCCCTGTCGCTACGACGGCGAGCGTCTCTACCTGCTGGAGCTGACCCAGAGCCCTTACGTCGACCCCGACGGCCCGGGCGCCAACTTCCCGCTTGCGGGCGTCTATCAGGTGTACCGCGACCGCCGTGGACACGTCTGGTTCGGCACCGCCGGTGCGGGGTTGTGCCGCTACGACGGCGAGACCCTGGCGTGGATGTACGAGGAGCGGCTGACCACGACGCCGAGCGGCGGCGCCTTCGGCATCCGTTCGATCTTCGAGGACCGAGCGGGCGACTTCTGGGTGTGCAACACCCGGCAGCGCTTCGAGATCGACCGCGAGGCCCGGGAAGAGGGTGGGCATGTGCGGATCGGGTACACGAAGCGCGAGGGCCTGCCGTTGGCCGGGTCGGACACGGCCGAGAACTTCGCCTACTACCAGTCGATGCTCGAGGACGAGGCCGGAGCCCTGTGGATGGCGTGCGGCGACTGCGTCCGGAGGTTCGACGGCGAGGAGGTGACCCGGTTCGCGTTCGACGAGGGGGTCTATGTGGCTTCGTTGCTCTACGATCGCGAAGGCCGGCTGTGGGCGAGCACGCTGGAGCACGGCGTCTTCCGGCTCGCGGGCGGGCGCTTCGAGCCCTTCCGCCCCGGGTCGGCCCGCTAACCCCACGCCTCCGGTCCGCGCTCCGCCGTCGCTAGCCCGCTTTCTTCGCGAGACGGCGTGGCGGTGCGGTCCAACTCGGTGTCGGGTGGTGCTTTGCGGGCGGCGGCCCCGCAGGCGACCCTGAACGGGTCGTCGAGGACGCCGGTGCCCGCAAAGTGCCGCCAGACGCCGAGAGGCCCGCGAAGCGGGCCGCTTGGGCCGCAGCGGCGCGTCGGCTCGTGAAGATGGCGGGCTAGACTCGGGGGATGGAGCGCCTCCTCCGCCTACTCCTCGCCCCGACGCTGCTCGCCTGCTCGGCCGTCCCGACGGCCGAGCGCGAGCCCACGCCGCCCAACGTCGTGCTGATCCTGGCGGACGACCTGGGCTACGGCGATCCGCGCTGCTTCAACCCGAGCTCGCGCATTCCCACGCCGCACCTCGACCGGCTGGCGCGCGAGGGGATGCGCTTCACCGACGCGCATGCGCCGGGCGCGCTGTGCGTGCCGTCGCGCTATGGACTTCTGACCGGCCGCTACCCGTGCCGCGCGCGTGGCCTGGCGCCGGGCAAGGGGCCGGTGATCGACGCGGATCGGGTCACGCTCGCCTCGCTGCTGCGCGACGCGGGCTACTCGACGGCGATGGTCGGCAAGTGGCACCTGGGCTTCGAGGGCGGCCCGCATCCGGCGGACGGTGAGCTGCGCGGAGGCCCGGTCGACCGCGGCTTCGAGCGCTTCTTCGGCATCCACGCCTCGCTCGACATCCCCCCGTACTACTACGTCCGCGACCGCACGCCGCTCGCGCCGCCGACCGAGAGCGTCGCGGCGAGCGCCAGCGACGGCTGGACCAGCATCCAGGGCGCCTTCTGGCGCGAAGGAGCCGTCGCGCCCGGCTTCGTCCACGACGAGGTGCACGCGCGCTTCGAGTCCGAGGCGCTGGCGTACCTCGACCAGCAGGCGCGCGGTGAGCGGCCCTTCTTCCTGTACCTCGCGCTCGCGTCGCCGCACACGCCGTGGCTGCCCGGCGAGGCCTTCGCCGGCACGAGCGGCGCGGGCGCGTACGGCGACTTCGTCGCGCAGGTGGACGCGACGGTCGGCCGCGTGCTCGACGCGCTCGACGCGGCCGGGCGGGCCGACGACACGTTGGTGATCTTCACGTCGGACAACGGTCCGGTGTGGTACCCCGCGGACGTCGAGCGCTTCGGCCACGCCTCGACCGGCCCCTTCCGCGGCATGAAGGCCGACGCGTGGGAGGGCGGCCACCGCATGCCGTTCGTCGCGCGCTGGCCCGGGCGCGCGCCGGCGGGGACGAGCTGCGGGCAGCTGCTCTGCTTCACCGACCTCCTGGCGACGGCGGCGGACCTGGCCGGGGTCCCGGTGCCTCCTGGCGCGGGTGAGGACAGCTGCAGCCTCGTGCCTGTGCTGCTCGACCCGGACGCTTCCACCGCGCGCGGCGCCACGGTCCTAAAGGCGAACGCGAGCGTCGTCCGCGACGGCGCCTGGAAGCTGGTCGCGCACCTCGGGTCGGGCGGCTTCTCCCGACCCGGCCGCGTCGAGCCCGCGCCCGGAGGGCCGCGCGGGCAGCTGTTCGACCTGAGCACGGACCCGGGCGAGACGACCAACCTCTGGAGTGAGCGCCCCGAAGTCGTGGCGCGGCTGACCGAGGTCCTCGCCGCGCTCCGCGCCGAGTGAGGACCGGCGCGGCAGGATCCAGCCGTCCGGCGGTTCGTCCGCCGCCAGGTCGGCGGCCGGGTCGATCAGCGGCGCCGCGGGCGCCCCGTTCAGCGTGACCCAGACGTCGCCGAAGACGCGCACGTCCTCCCACCCGGCCGCCTCGTAGCGAGCGCGAAGCGTCCGCGCGAAGCTCCGGATCAGGTCGGGCTGCGTCGCCATCATCCGGGCCTGGATGGGCGTCAGCAGCTCGTGGGGGGCGACCTCGCGCACGCGCTCGCCGGCGCCGCGCACGAGAAACGCCGCCTGACCGCGCTTCTCCATCACCATCACGCGCCAGCCGAAGCGGAAGCCGCGCTCGTGCCACAGGAGGTCGCCCGCGCTCAGCTGCGCCCGCAGCGGCCAAAGGGCCTGTGCGACGAGCCACACGGTCACCCCGGTGCGCAGGCGCCAGGACGGTTGCTGCCCCGCGCGCTCCGCCCCCGCGTTCGGACGCCGGCCGAGCCAACGGCGCGGCCAGGACGGGCTCAGGAGGAGCGTGGCGCAGGCGACCATCAGCGCCGGGAAGATCCCGATGGGGAAGAGGATGACGGTCAGGAGGTGGAAGCCGATCACGGCTCCGAAGGCCGCGCGGCGGGTCGGCCGCCAGAGCACCAGGAACGGCACCGTCAGGTCGAACGCGAGCGCCCCCCAGGACGCCGCGTAGGCCGTGGCCTCGAGCCGCAGGAGCGGGCCGAGCAGCGGAAGGTGGTCGCGCGCAAGGAACCACGTGCGCAGCGGCTGCGCCTCGAACAGCCAGTCGGGGTGCAGCTTCGCCAGGCCCGCGGAGAGGTACACGAGCGCCACCTGACCGCGCAGCAGCACCAGCCACGGCGCCCCGACGGGACCGGCAGCGCGGCGTGCCCAGGGGGCGAGCGCGCGGTCCGCGGGGACGACCGTCAGGAGCAGCGCGAGCACGCTCACCAGGTGGTAGTGGTTGAGGTACAGCGCCCGGTCCACCAGGTGGTTCCAGGTGAAGAGCACGAAGACGCCGCCCGCCGTCCACCGCGCGCGCCACCCGAGGGCGAGCAGGCTCCCGAGCACGACCAGCAGGACGAAGCGCGCGTAGGTCCACCAGGCCGGGCCGGTGGTCAGCCACTCCAGGCCCGGGTAGGGAAACGCGAGCTCGGGCTCGAGGTACTGCGGCGCGACGCGCCCCAGGGCCAGCGTGCGCAGGGCGGAGAAGGCGACCAGTAGGCCGAACAGCACGCGGAAGGCGCCGAGGCTGGCGGCATCGACCCCGCCCTGGGCGGCGCGGCCTTCAGTCGCCATCGGCCAGCGCGAAGCCGAGCGTGGTCCCCAGCGTGCTGACCACGGTGACGCCCAGGTGCGTCTTGACGTGCGTCGAGGCGTCGTACGCGGCGCGCAGCTCGGGCGCGTCGTCGCGCGAGGCGGCTTCGAGCTCGGCCGGCATCCGCTCCATCGCCTCGACCGCGCGGGAGAGGGCGGCGCGCACCGCGGCGTCGCTGCGCGCGCTCACGCGGGCGATCAGCGCGGACAGGCCGCGGCCTGCGCCTTCCGCCGCTTCGCTCCCGGGCTCGCCGCCGGCGTAGAGCAGCCGCAGGCCGCGGAAGCGCTCGATCAGGTCGAGGCGGTGCTGGCGGGCGCGGTCGAAGTCGGCGGGCAGGACCTGAACCACGCCCTTCGACGTGCCTCCCACCAGCGGTGCGAGCTCGCGGTCGCGCGCGTCCTGGACCAGCACGACGGCGCGGCGAACGAGCGCGTCGACGCCCGCATCCGCGTCGGCGAAGGCGCGCCCCGGTCCCGGGTCGCGCAGGTCGTCGGCGAGCCCCCCCGCGCGCGTCCAGGCCGCGACGATGCCGTCGATGCCGACGCCTAGCTCGGCCGCGGCGTGCTGCGCCAGCGCGCGTTCGCGCGCGTCGGGCTCACCCTCGAAGAGGAGCGCGGCGAGCGCCTCGAAGCCCTTGGCGCCGTACCCGAGCCCCGCGGCGTAGTTCGCATCGATCGGCGTCGCGTCGGCCAGGCACGCTTCGAGCGCCCCGCGGTCGAGCGGCGTGTCGACGCGCAGCGCCACCAGGGTGGCCTCGAGCGGTCCGAGCACGCAGACCTCGCCGCGCCGCCAGGTCGCCCGCAGCCCGCGAAAGCGCTCGCGCGCGTCCGCCAGCGTCGCGGAGCCCGGCGCCGCGGCGAGCGCGTCACAGGCCTCCGCCAGCGCGTGGGCGTCCCGGCCGAGCGCCTCGACGCTCGGCAGCAGCAGCTCGTCGGTGAGCGACCGCAGCACCTCGCGCCGCAGCTCCTCGCCGCTCGCCGAGCCGCCTCCGCACGCGAACAGCGGCGCGAGGAGCAGCGGCAGCCACCAGCGCGGGCGCGGCGTCAAAGGTCCTCCACGAAGGCGACCAGGTCGGCACGCTCGGCGGTGGAGAGGGCGCGGAACGCGTCGCGCGCGGCGGCGCCCTCGCCGCCGTGCCACAGGATGGCCTCGGCGACGCCGCGGGCGCGCCCGTCGTGCAGCAGCTCCTGGTGGTCGTTGACGACCTCGATCAGCCCGATGCCCCAGAGCGGCGGCGTGCGCCACTCGCGGCCGCTTGCGTCGCCCTCGGGGCGGTCGTCCGAGAGCTCGTCACCCATGTCGTGCAGGAGCAGGTCGGTGTACGGCGCGAAGCTCTGGTCGGAGAGCTCCGGCATGCCCGCGACCTCGAGCGTGCGCTGCACCGGGACGTGGCAGGCGTTGCAGCCAACGCTCTCGAAGAGCTCGGCGCCGCGGCGCACTCCCGGATCGCGCGGCTTGCGCCGCGCCGGAACCCCCAGCGTGCGCATGTAGAAGCTGAGCCGCTCGAGGTCGACGTCGTCGATCTCGGGCGTGCCGCCGGTCGGGAGCTCGTCGAGCACGGCCTGGCGCGGCCCGTGGTTCTGTACGCCGCCGACCAGCGAAGAGCTGATCCCCATGTCGCCGAGGAGCGCGGCGGCGACCTGCCGGTCCACCGTGGGCTGGCCGGCCTTCCAGCCGAACCGCCCGACGACGGTCTCGCCGCTCGCCATGTCGGTCACGTAGCTCACGCGCCCCGAGATGCCGTCGCCGTCGGCGTCGTCCGGGTCGGCGCGGGCGAGGAGGTCATCCTCGGGGATGCCTTCGAGCAGGCCCACGCCGAACACGGCCGGAGCGATCCGGGGCGTCAGGAACAGGGCGTCGGAGAACGGGCCGTAGCCGGGCTCGGCGGGCAGGTAGCGCGGCGCGCGCAGCGCGTAGGCCGTGCCGTCGGCGTAGCTTCCCGCGCGTTCGGCGTAGTCGATCTCGACGCTGCCCTCGGCCTGCGCGCCTGCGATGGCGAAGTTCTGGAACTGGCTCCCGTAGACCTCGTCGGGCGCGTCGGTGCCGGCGCCCTCGGCCGAGCGCGTTCCGACCTTGAACAGGAGCGCGACCGCCGGCTCACCCGGAGCCGGCGGTGCGCCGCGGCCGTCGCGGAAGTGGCACGTCGAGCACGAGCGCGCGTTGAACAGCGGGCCGAGCCCGTCCAGCCGCTCCGCCTGCGCCGGCGCGGCGACCCAGTTCTTGTTGAAGAGCGCGTTGCCGACGAAGTGGTCGATCAGGCGCTCCTGAGAGAAGTTGGGCGCCGGCTGAGCGAAGGCCTTGGCGGACGTGTTGACGACGGTGGTCGCCCCGCCCGCGGGGACGACCGGCGCCTCGGGCGCCTCGGGTGCGCCGCAGCCCGCGAGCGCCAGCGCCAGCCCGAGGAGCGTTCGGCTCCTTTGGCCTCCCTTCGAAGGGCTCACCGCTCGCACCTGCGCATTCGGTTACTCCGGCAGCTCCATGCTGACGGCCACGTCGAGGTCGTCGGCCAGCCCGGTCAGCTCGGTGCTCAGCTCGGCGAGCGCCGAGATGGCCTCCTGCACAGCGACCCGGCCGGGCGCGTTGTCCGCGCCGAGGATCGCTTGGTCGAAGGGACGGAAGGCGCGGCTCTCCATGAGGCGGATCGCGCGCTCGATCAGCGCGTCGATGCGGTCCGCGCGGGCGGCGTCGGCGCCGCGCGCCAGGTCGCGCAGACCCGGGCCTTCCAGCAGGCGGTCGTCGCGCTCGCTGCGGAACGACCCGGTCCAGGCGTTACGCACGCCGATCATGTCGTGCAGGTGGTCGAGGTGCGTGGTATCGGCGAAGCACGAGTGCTCGTCGCCCTGCGACTTGCTGGACCACGGCACGACCAAGCGCTCGCCGTACAGCTCGCCCTTCACCAGCGTGCCGACGCCGGTGAGGATCCGCCGCAGCGACTCGTCGGCACCCGCGGCGAGGAACTCGTCGCGGTAGGCGTTCTCCCACTCCAGACGCACCTGCCGCAGGTCCGCCACCAGGATGCCGCTCGCGACGCGCAGCACCTGGCGCCGGCGGTCGGGGTGGGGCAGCGGGCCGCCGTCCTGGAAGTCCTGCCAGTCGCGCTCGCCGGGGCCGTCGGAGCGCAGGTCTTCCCCCCAAAGGAGGTACTCGATGGCGTGCCAGCCCGTCGCGATGTTCTCCTCGCCGCCGGACTCGTTCGCCTCGCGTAGCGTCGTGGCGTCGATCGTGGGGAAGGCCGTGGCGTCGGCGATGATCGCCCGCAGATGGGACTCATCCACCGGCCAGGCGTTGATGAAGCCCTCGGGTCCATCGGGCGCGCGGTCGATCGGGCCCTCGTAAAAGCGGCTGATCTCGGTCTGCTGGTAGCTGAGGCGGGCCTGGATCCACACCTCGCGGCAGTGCTCCAGCCCGCTCGCGCTGGGCGCGTCGCAGAAGGCGGTGATCGCCTGGTCCAGCTCTTCGGCGCCGGCCTCCGCGTCGGTATAGGTTGCGTGCAGCACCTCGACGTAGTGCTGCGCGAGCTCCGCCTTCCGGTCCGACCCCGAAGAGCAGGAGAGCGGGAGGAGCAGCAGAAGGGGCGTGCTGAAGCGGAGCGAGGAAATACGGGAACGAGTGGTCATTGCGATCCGTGCACGGGGAGGAAGTTGCGCGGCTTGCGGCTTCCCTTGTCTTCGGTGAGCGCCGAGAATCACCGGCCGACTCGTGCGTCGATCCGATGTTCCCGCTCCGCTACATCCCCGTTTCGGTCCTCGCTGCCCTCGTCGGAGTGTCGCTGTTTACGAGCTGCTGGCGTGACGCGGCGGAGGGCGAACCCATCGTCCTGTATTCCGGCCGGTCGGCGGCCATTATGGGCCCGCTTCTGGAGGCCTTCAAGCAGGACACGGGCCTCGACGTGCAAGCGCAGTGGGGCTCCTCGACGGCGGACCTGGCGAACCTTGTGGCCGCCGACGGCGACCTCACTCCCTGCGACCTCTTCCTGGCCCAGGACAGCGGCCACCTGAGCGCGTTGGCGCGCGCCGGGCTGCTGGCCCCGCTGCCGCGCGACGTGCTCGACGCGGTGGGCGAGGCGTTCCGGGACCCCGGTGAGCGCTGGGTGGGGACCAGCGGCCGGGTGCGCGTCCTGGTCCACCGCCCCGGCTTCCCGGCGGCGCAGCTGCCGGCGACGCTGGAGGCCGTCGCCGAGCTCGCCTCCGGCCTGCGCTTCGGGTGGGCGCCGGGCAACGCGAGCTTCGAGGCCCACATCGCGGGGCTGGTCGATGCCTGGGGCGAGGAGCGCGCGCGCACCTGGCTCACGCGGCTGGCGACGCGCGATCCGGAGCCGGTGCGCTTCAACTCGAACTCGGCCCAGGTCGCCGCGGTGGCGCGCGGCTCGATCGACGTAGGGTGGGTCAACCACTACTACCTGCACAAGCAGCGCGTGCAGGACCCGAGCCTGGAGGCCGTCAACTACTCCTTTCCGACGCGCGGGGACGCGGGCAACGTCCTGATCGTCGCGGGCATCGGCGTCACCGCGCCCGCGGGCCCGCGCCGCGAGCGGGCGCTCGCGCTCGCGCGCTTCCTGGTCTCGGAGCGCGCGCAGCGCTTCTTCGCCGAGGAGGTCTTCGAGTATCCGCTGCGCCCGGGCATCGACACCGCGGGCGGCGTGCCGCCCCTCGACGACATCGGGCTCTCGGACATCGACATCGAGGCCCTGACGCGCGTCGACCAGGCCGTGCGCCTCTTGACCGAGGTCGGGGTCCGCTGATGCGGGCCGCGGCCGTCCGGACGGCCCTCGTCGCGCTGGCGGTCGTCCTGGCCGCGCTCCCGCTCGTCGGAGTGGCCTACGTTTGGCTGGATCCGCCGCAGGCACGGCTCGGGGCGGGGATCGCGCCGAGCTTCGCCGACCTCCTGACCGCGCGCACCGCCGCGGGCGAGCGCGAGCTCGGTCCGCTGCCCCGCACGCTGCTCCTGGCGGCGCTCGTCTGCGCCGGCTCGCTCGGCCTCGGGACGGCCCTGGCCTGGCTGCGGGACTGCGCGTCCTACCGTGGACGCGCCTGGCTCGCGGCGCTCGGCCTGGTGCCGTTCGCGGTGCCCAGCTATCTGATCGCGATGACGCACCGCGACGTCTTCGGCGCGGTGTCCTACCGCGGAACCGGGCCGTCGGTGCTGGTGCTGATTCTCGCGACCAGCCCCTACGTGCAGCTGCTGGTCGGGGCCCGGCTGCGGCGCCTTGCGGGCGCCGAGCTCGACGCCGCCCGCCTGCTCGGAGCGCGGCCGCGGCAGGTGTTCGCGCGCGTCGTGCTGCCACAGCTGCGCCCGGCCCTCGCGTATTCGTTCCTGCTGGTGCTGCTGTACGCCGTCTCGGACTTCGGGGTCGTCGACGTGCTCGACTGCGAGGTGCTGACGTGGTCCCTGTACCGCGCGTGGGGGCGTCAGGAGGTCGAGCTCGCCACGCTGTTCGGGCTGGGCCTCGTCGCCCTCGCCGTACCGTTGATCCTGGCGGCGCGGCTGCTGCACGGCGACGCGGTGCAGCAGCGCGGCGTCGGTCAGGAGCGGCCGGCGGCGCGGCTCGCCCTGCGCGGCCCCGCGCTCGCCGCCGCCTACGCGCTGCACGCGGCGCAGATCGGCCTGGGCGTCGCGCTGCCGCTGGCGGTGCTCCTGCGCTGGATCTTCCCCGCCGCCTGGCGCGCCGAGGCCTGGGACTTCGGCCCGGTCGCGTTGGTCGTCGCGCCGCTCGCGACCAGCCTGGCTCTGGCGCTCGCCGCCGCCGTGCTCGCCACCGGGATGGCGCTGGCGCCGGCGTGGAGCGCCGCCCGGCGAGAGCGCGGCGGCCGCCTCGCGGAGCTCGCGCTGTTCGTCGTGCAGGCGCTTCCCGGCGTGCTGGTCGCCTTCGGGCTGCTCGCCGCGGCGCGCGGGGTGGCGCGCGCGAGCGGCGAGCCGTGGCACGACGTCCTGCGCCAGGCCGGGGCGCTCCTGGTCCTCGGCCTCGGGCTGCGCTTCGTGGGGCAGGCCTTCGGCGCGCTCAAGCCCGCGGTCCTGTCGATCGACCGCCGCCAGGAGGAGTCGGCCCGCAGCCTCGGCGCCTCGGCGCTGCGCACGCTTGGGCGCGTCCAGCTCCCCGCGCTGGTGCCCGGGCTGCGCGCGGCCGGGCTGCTGATCGCGCTCGGCGTCCTGAAGGAGCTGCCGATCACGCTGATGCTGCAGCCGCGCGAGGTCGTGCCGCTCAGCTACCGGCTCTACGGCAGCTACGGCAACGGCAACCTGCTCGAGACCGGGGTGGTCGGGTTGGTCCTCGCGGGCGCGGCCCTGGCGCTCCAGGCCCTGGCCTTTTCCGGAGTGCGGGCTTCGCGCTGATGCGTCCCCTCGAGGTGGAAGAGCTGTGCGTGGACTTCGGGTCCGCCCCGGTCCTGGAGGACGTGGGCCTCGCCGTCGAGCCCGGCGGCGTCGTCGCCGTGCTCGGCCCGTCGGGCTGCGGCAAGACCACGCTGATGCGCACGGTCTGCGGCTTCGTGCAGCCCCGGCGCGGCCGCATCGCGGTCGGGGGCGTGCGCGTGTGCGACGGGGAGCGGGAGCTCGTCCCGCCCGAACGGCGTGGTACGGGCATGGTGTTCCAGGACTACGCGCTGTTCGCCCACATGACCGTGGCGCAGAACCTGGCCTTCGGCGTGCGCGCGGAGTCGGCCGCGGCGCGCGTCCGCGAGCTGCTCGACTTCGTCGGCCTCACCGAGCTGGCCGAGCGCCGCCCGTCCGAGCTGTCGGGCGGCCAGCAGCAGCGCGTCGCCCTGGCGCGTGCGCTCGCGCCGCGTCCCGCCCTGCTGCTGCTCGACGAGCCCTTCGCGAACCTGGACGCGAGCCTGAAGGGCCGGCTGACGCGCGAGCTGCGCGCGCTGCTCGCGCGCGCCGAGTCGGCCGCGCTGATGGTCACGCACGACCGCGAGGACGCCTTCGCGCTGGCGGACCGCGTGGTGATCCTCGACCGGACGGTGCTGCAGGAGGGTACGCCGGAGGCGATCTACCGCCGCCCCGCGACGGCCCACGTCGCGGCGCTGACGGGGGAGTGCAGCCTGCTGTCCGGCGAGGCGCGGGGAGGCGGCGCGAGCACGGTCCTGGGCGACGTCGCGCTCGTCGAAGAAGAGCGGCGCGGGCCGGTTCGGATTTGCCTTCGTCCCGAGGACCTAGAGCTGCGCCCCGAGCCGGACGGCCCGCTGCAGGTGATCGACGTGCGCTACCGCGGGCGGGCCTTCTGGGTGGAGCTCGACGCGGGCGGGGAGCGGCTCCTGGTCGAGCACGACCGGCGCCTCGCCGCCGGCACGCGCGTCGCCGCGCGGGCGCGCCGCGACCTGTGGGCCCTCTGAGGCTCGCGAGCGTCGGCCCTCCGCCGCTCGCCCCGGTTCGAGCGGATGCTCACATCCGAAGCCGCGCAAGCGGCGAACCCTCCCGCGTCCGCCTCGTGCCCTCCGCAGCCGCCGATGCCCATGCTCACGAACGCCACCCTGCTCGCCGTTCTTCTGCAAGCCCCGCGCGCCGCGCACGCGCCGGAGGACGCCTACGCCCTGGTCTTCGCCTCGGGCCGGAGCGGCGGGGGCGACCTCTACGTACTCGCGCCGGGCGAGTCGACGCCGCGCCTCTTCGCGGGAACGGAGGCGCCCGAGGGGACTCCCCGCTGGGACGCGGCGCGCTCGCGCGTCGTCTACCAGCGCTTTCCCGCGGACGGCGCGGAGGAGCCCACGCTGCTCGTCGGGCGCGGCGCCGCTGAGGGGGCCGAGTCCGGGAAGGTGCTCTTCGCCGACCCGAACGGCGACGCGCCGCCGGTCTGGTCGCCCGACGGCAGCCGGATCGCCTACGTCGCCGAGCGCGACGGGCGGACGGACCTGTTCCTGGCCGACGCCGACGGCGGCTCCGAGCGCCGGCTGACCGATGACGCGATCGTCGACCGCTACCCCGCGTGGCATCCCGACGGGAAGCGCCTGGTCGTCGCGCGGCGCCTCGCGGGCGGTTGGGACCTCTGCACGCTCGACGTCGACGAGCCGGGGGCCGAGCCGCTGCGGGTGACGCGCGATGAGCGCTACGTCGGGCATCCGGCCTGGTCGCCGGACGGGGGCTCGATCGCCTTCGACACGACCTTCGCGGGCGACGCCGAGATCGCGTTGGTCGACGTCGAGACCGGCGAGGTGCGCCGCCTGACGAAGCGTCCGGGGAACGACCTCGTCCCCGCCTGGTCGCCGGGCGGCGCCTGGATCGCGTTCGGCGGTGTGCGGCCCGCCGACGGAAACTGGGACCTGTGGCGCGTCGAGGTCGCCACCGGCGAGACCCGCCGCCTGACCGAGCACGCCGCCTTCGACGGCGCGCCGGTCTTCGTGCCGGCTGCGCTGCTCGAGTGAGCGGCGACGTCAGTCGGCGCGGGTGAAGGCCAGCTCCGTCGTGGCGCCGGTCAGCACGGCGCCGGTCACGCGCCCCGCTTCGTCGTACGCGAAGCGCCACGCGGCGCCGCCGAAGTCGACCATGCGGAAGGTCTCCCCGCCTGCCTCGTCGGGCTCCTCGGGAAGGAGCAGCGTCTCGCCGCGGTCGGCCTTCGCCCAGAGGTCGCCGTCGCGGACGAGGATCGTCAGATCGGTCAGCGGGGCCTCGTCGCTGTCGGCGCGATACGCGCCGAGCTCCTCGGCGTAGCGCCCGCGCAGCCTGCGCGTGTCCGCCTCGCGCTGCTCCGGCGTGCGCAGCAGGCGCTGCAGGCCGGCGGGGCGGTCGAAGGCGCCCGCGGGCGGCTCGATCCACTCGCCACCGGCAACGTAGAGCGTCTCCTCCTGGCCGCTGCCGAGGCGGTAGAGGGCGATGCGCTCCGGCAGCACCGTATCGCCGACCGCGAGGGTCCCGTGGAAGGCCGTCGTCGAGAGGCGGTCGCCTTCGCGGCCGACCAGTCGGCCGCCCTCGACGGCGAAGTAGTGCTGCACCGACCAGCGCTCCGCCGTACCCTCCTCGGCCGTCTCGTCCTCCACCGGAAGCGTCGAGTCGACCCGCCAGCACGCGACGCCGGCGAACGCGACGGGCTTGGCCGCAACGCTCGCGCCGCCGGGGCAGACCGGAGCGAGGAGGTCGACCAGCGCCAGCACGCGTCCGGCGTCCGGCTGGTCTTCGCCGAGGAGCTCCAGCGCGCCGTCGTTCCGCTCCCACGCGAGCTCGCCGTCGAAGGTCTGGGCGAAGTCCTCGGCGTCGAGGCTGACCGTCCAACGGTTCGGCGGGCCGAGCACGAGCGTGACGGCACTGCGTGCCATGCCGCGCCCCAGGATCTCCCAGTCGCCGCGCAGGCGCAGGCCCGGGGCCTTCCGGATCGCGGCGCCGCCGACGAGCAGGTCGTTGGCGGCGAACAGCTCCGGAGCCGCGGGCGCGTCGCCGGCGGCGAGCGGCGCGGCCTGTGCCTCCTCCGCCGCGCGGTGGTCGAGGCACGCCAGGTCGCCCAGGCTGTTGCGCACGAAGATGCGCCCGCGCGACAGCACCGGCATGGTCCAGTAGGAGCCGCCGTCCAGCACCTTGCGCCGCGACAGCTCGCGGAACTCCTCGGGCGTCGCCTCCGCGACGATCAGCTCGCCCCGCGACGACAGCACCAAGAGCCGTCCGCCGGCGATCGAGAGCGCGCCCATCCCGAGGCCGCGGGTGCGCCACTTCTCGTTGCCCTCGAGGTCGAAGCACTTCAGCATCGACTCGTCGAAGCCGTACACGTGCCCGTCGTGGAGGTAGAGGCCGGTGACCTTGTTGCGCAGCCGGCGGCTCGTCCACAGCAGCTCGGGCTCCAGCTCGTCGCCCAGCCGCAGCATGCCCGCGCCCTTGCCGTAGGCGGTCGAGAGCAGCAGCCGGTCGCCGACGACGAGCGGGTGCGCGACGTGGACGGCGAAGGCGTCCAGCGGCCACTCATAGCGGTGGACCACCTCGCCGCTCGCGAGGTCGAACACGAAGAGGATCTGGGCCAGCATCACCGCGACCAGCGTGCGCCCGCGGAGCTCGAAGACGGTCGGGTTGGTGTAGGCGCCGTCGCCGTGGTCCTCGGTGCGCCACAGGATCTCGCCGCCGTCGCGCGCGGCGGCGAGGGCCACGCCGCCGAAGGCGTAGACGATGCGCTCGCCGACGACGACCGGCGACGCGCAATAGCCGTGGAACGTCGCGTCGAGGCCCGCGTCCGCGCGGTAGTCGCGCTCCCACAGCGGCTCGCCGGTCGCGAGGTCGAGGGCGAATGCGCGCCCGTGCCGGTTCACGGTGTAGACCGTCGAGCCGACGATCGTGGGCGTGGTCAGCGTCCCCCCGCCGTGGTACCGCGGCGCGTCGGCCGCGGGGTAGGCGTGCCGCCAGCGTTCCTCTCCGCTCTCCGCGTCGAGGCACAGCACGACGTCCCGCTCGGCCTCGGCGTCGAACCCCATCGTGACCAAGCGCTCGCCCGCGACCGAGGGGCAGGAGTACCCCGCGCCCACGTTCTTGCTCCAGAGCGGCTCCGCGGTGCCGGACGCCGTCCAGTCGGAGTCCGCGACCACGCCGGTGCGGTCGGGGCCCAGAAACTGCGGCCAGTCCTGGACGGGGGAGAGGAACGGCGCGGTCAGCGCCAGGAGAGCGTGGGGGAGCATCGTCATAGGAGGGGCCGCCCGAGCGGCGTTCTGGGGCTCGCGTTCGCGGCTACGTTACCAGCGCCCGCGCGAGGCGCGGACGGTTCCCTCCCCCGGAGCTGCCGCCGCCGCTAGCGCGGGCCGCCGGTCTGCGGACCGCGGTCGCGGCGGATGCGGGTGCGCGGGTCGCGCGAGTCGCGGCGGCTGGCGTTGCGCTCGAAGCGCTCGGCGATCTCGGCGCTGACGTCGAAGGTGCTCGCGTTGCGGTGGATCGAGATCGAGCCGATGTGCTCGCCCTTGACCTGGCCGCGGCGGCACACCGCCGCCAGGACGCGCCCGGGGCTCGCGCCCTGGTTCGCGCCCCAGTTCATGAAGAACCGGACCGTGTTCTCGCCGCCGGCGCGCGACGGGCGGCCGGGCGTCGACCGGGGCGCCTTGTTCCACTTCGCGCCCTTGCCGTGCTTGCCGCCGTCGGCGTCGCGGTCACGCGGTGCGCGCGTCGGCCGCTCGGACGGCGTGTAGCTGTTCACGTCGCGCGGCAGCACGCGCGGCTCGGGCGCGAGGCGGGTCAGGAACGCCGCGACCAGGTGTTCGGCGTCGCGGTCCGCGAGCAGCGCGCGGGCCTGGGCCAGGCGCTCTTCGGCCGGCGCCTCTTCGAGCGTGCGCTCGAGGTCGGCGCGCAGCTTGGCCTGCGCGCGCGCCTCGACGTGGGCGCGCACCTCGGCGGCGGCCGGAACCGGGCGCCAGCGGAGATCGACGCCGGCCTCGGACAGCAGCGACGCCACGCGGCGGCGGCGGTTCGGCGGCGCGAGCAGCACGCTGCGCCCGCGCTTGCCCGCCCGGCCGGTGCGGCCGCTGCGGTGGGTGTAGACCTGGGCGTCGATCGGCGGCGAGGTATGGATCACCGTCGCCACGTCCGGCACGTCGAGACCGCGCGCCGCGACGTCCGTCGCGACCAGCACGGTCACGCGCCCGGCGCGGAAGGCGGCCAGCGTGCGGTCGCGCTGGCTCTGGGCCAGCTCGCCGCTGAGCGGCAGCGCGGGGAATCCGTCGGCCTCGAGGCGTTCGGCGACCTCGACGGCGTCCGAGCGGCGCTCCACGAAGACCAGCGTGCGCTCGTCGCCAGCGAGCAGCAGCAGGTTGACGAGCGCGGCGTAGCGCTGGTGCCGCGAGATCAGGTGGCCCTCGTGCTCGATGTCGGCGTTCGCGTCGCCCAGGCGCGTGCCCTCGACGGCGACGGGGTCGTGCTGGTAGGTCGCAGCCAGCTGGCGGATGCCGGCCGGGAAGGTCGCCGACACCAGGTGCGTGCGCCGCGTCTCCGGGATGGCGTCGAGGATGGCCTCGAGGTCCTCGCGGAAGCCCATGTCGAGCATCTGGTCGGCCTCG
The DNA here is from genome assembly GCA_039029355.1 of Planctomycetota bacterium. Classification (GTDB taxonomy): domain Bacteria; phylum Planctomycetota; class UBA1135; order UBA1135; genus JBCCGI01. The sequence goes on along the minus strand of JBCCGI010000012.1, from coordinate 117,481 downwards.
TCAAGCACGAGCTCCTGCACGGAGTCGAGCTTCAGAGCACCGCTGCGCACGTGGTCGAGCAGGCGCCCCGGCGTGCCGACGAGCACCCGCGGCCCGCGCGCCAGCACGCGGTGGTCGCGGAAGAGCGGCGTCCCGCCGGTCACCGACGCCGCGCCCGCGTCGTCGAGGTCGGCGAGCAGCCAGCCCAGCTCGCCGCAGACCTGCGCCGCGAGCTCGCGCGTCGGGACGATGATCAGTGCGCTCGGCCCGCTGCCGCTGCGCTCGCTCTCCAGCCCGCGCGCGAGCACGAAGCCCAGCGCCAGCGTCTTGCCGGAGCCGGTCTGCGACGAGATCTGCAGGTCGCGGCCCACGAGCTCGGGCGCGAGCGCGGCGCTCTGCACCGCGGTCAGCCCCTCGAACCCGCGCCGCTCGACCGCGGCGCGCAGCGCGGCGGGCACGGCGTCGAAGGGACCGGAGGCGTCCTCGAGCTCGGGGAGCTCGAGCGGCCGGTCGGTCTCGCCGAGCCGGTCGGTCTCGCCGAGCGGGTCGGTCTCGCCGAGCGGGTCGGTCTCGCCGAGCGGGTCGGTCTCGCCGAGCCGGTTGGTCTCGCCGAGCCGGTTGGTCTCGCCGAGCCGGTTGGTCTCGCCGAGCCGGTTGATCTCGCCGAGCTCGGTGAGCTCGGTCAGGTCGATGGGGGTGTCCGGGACGGGGAAGAGGGCGACTCCCGTCGCGGTCGGCTCGCTCAGGTCCATGCGGTGCAGTTGAGGGTGTTGGGCGCGGGGGCCCGAAGGGGCCGGTGGCAAGGGCCCCTGCGGGCCCGGTGGCGAAGGGCCCCTGCGGGCCCCGGTGGCGCCGGTCGGGCCCGGGACGTTCTGCCCGGCCGGGCGCGATCTGGCACTGTACCGCGGAGTCGGGGTGCGGCGCGAGGGGGAGCACGCTCCGAAGGTCGGAAAACCGTGCTCGCCGACGCTCCGGCCGGGGGGCGCGGGCGGATTTCCCGGGAAATCCGCCCCGCCTTCAGAGGCTCTTAAGACCTGTCCGGCTCGTGCAGATGGAACCCACCGGGCGGCGCTCCGCCGTCCGGCCTCTGCGAAAGGAGTCGGAATGAAAGCGCGAATCGGACTGGCCTTGGCGGCATGGGCGGGAGCGGGAGGGCTGGGCGCGGCCTTCGTGATGCAGCAGGGCGCCGACGACGTCGGGCGCTCCCCGGTGCAACGGGCCCGCAAGAGCACCGGCGAGTCCGGCGGCGGCCCGGGCCAGGGACCCGGCAAGCACGGCGGCGGCGACCGCCCGGGGGGAGGCGGCCCCGGCGGAGGCGGGGGAGGTCCGGGAGGAGGCGGAGGGGGCCCGGGCTCCTTCGGCACGCCGGCCGCTTTCCCGCTCGAGTTCCGCACGATCGACGGCTCGGGCAACAACCCGCACCACCCCGACTGGGGCGCCGCCGAGACCGTGATGCGGCGGATGGCGCAGGCCGCCTACGCCGACGACGCCCACGCGCCGGCGGGCTCGGACCGGCCCAGCGCGCGTGCGGTCAGCAACGGCGTCGTCGCCCAGAGCGACTCGATCCCGAACGCGGTCGGCGCCTCCGATTTCCTCTGGGTGTGGGGGCAGTTCCTCGACCACGACCTCGACGAGACGCCCGTCGCGGACCCCGCGGAGCCCTTCGACATCCAGGTCCCTGCCGGCGACCCGTGGTTCGACCCGACCGGGGCCGGCGGCGTGCTGATCCCGCTCGACCGCTCCAGCTACGACGAGATCGGCGGCGTCCGCCAGCAGGTGAACCTGATCACCGCCTACATCGACGCGTCGAACGTCTACGGCTCGGAGGAGGAGCGCGCCCATGAGCTGCGCACGCTCGACGGCACCGGACGCCTGAAGACCAGCCCGGGCGATCTCTTGCCCTTCAACGTCAACGGCTTCCCCAACGCTCCGACCGCGCACGACCCGAGCTTCTTCCTGGCGGGCGACATCCGCGCCAACGAGCAGGTCGTGCTGATCGCGATGCACACCGTCTTCGTGCGCGAGCACAACGCGTGGGCCCAGTGGCTCTTCGACGTCAGCGCGCTCGACGGCGAGGCGATCTATCAGATCGCGCGCGCCATCGTCGCGGCCGAGATGCAGGCCATCACGTACCGCGAGTTCCTTCCCGTGCTGCTCGGCGACGGCGCGCTCGGGCCGTATCAGGGCTACCGCGACGAGCTCGACCCCGCCATCGCGAACGAGTTCGCCGCCGCCGGCTACCGCATGGGGCACACGATGCTGTCCCCGCAGCTCCTGCGGGTGCTGGCCAACGGGTCGGTCCACTCGGACGGGCACCTCGCGCTGGCGGACGCCTTCTTCAACCCGGAAGAGCTCTCCTCGGTCGGCCTGGAGCCCTACCTGCGCGGCCTGACCTACCAGCGCGCGCAAGAGGTCGACCCCTACCTCATCGACGACGTGCGCAACTTCCTCTTCGGCCCGCCCGGAGCCGGCGGCTTCGACCTGGCGGCGCTCAACGTGCAGCGCGGCCGCGACCACGGCCTCCCGTCGTACGTGGCGCTGCGCAAGGAGCTCGTCGGGGGGCCGGTCAAGTCGTTCGCGCACGTCTCCTCGGATCCCGAGGTCCAGGACCGGCTCGCGGCGACCTACGACGATGTGAAGGACGTCGACGCCTGGGTCGGGCTGCTGTCCGAGGACCACGCGCCGGGCGCCATGGTCGGACCGACGCTGCGCGAGCTGCTCCGCGACCAGTTCCGCCGCACGCGCGACGCCGACCGGTTCTGGTACGAGGCCTACCTTCCCGCCGAGCTCGTGGCCGTCGTCGAGGCCCAGACCCTGGCGAAGGTGCTGCGCCGCAACACCGACCTGGGCGACGAGCTGCCGGACGACGTGTTCCGGGCGCAGTAGGCGCGCGGGGGCCGGGCGACGCCGCGCGGCGTCGTCCGGCCGCGTCCCCGTCGCGTGTCCGCTACACGCCGGGCGCCGTCACCAGCACGCTGCGCGGCGCGGACAGCGACAGCCCGTCGGGCTGGACCAGCACGCCCTGCACCGCGAGGCGCAGGAAGGCCTGCGAGGGCGGCAGCCCGAGCGTCGCCGACACCGCGAGCTCGCCGCCGGCGCCGACGACGGCCGGCGGGCTGACGATCAGCGCCGCGAGCGAGGGCGCCGCGGACGCGGCGAGCGACGGAAGGTAGGCCGGCGCGAAGGCCTCGGAGTAGAGCACGAGCGCGACGTCGCCCGGCTCGCCCTCGAGCGTGAGGTCGAACGGCGCGCCCGCGGCGACGGGGGAGTCGACCGCCAGCCCGTAGCTGGCGCCCGCCTCGCTCTGATGCGTCGCCGCGCCGTGGACCTCGACCGGCACGCCGTGCTCGCCCCCGGGGCACGCCGGCGCGGCCGCCCCCTTCGAGCCGGGCAGGAGCGCGACGTCGCGCGTCACCGCGTGCGGGCTGCCCGCCGCGGTCTGCTTGAGCCAGAGCGCGGCCCCGCCGTCGGTGCCCGGCGAGCAGGCGAGCCCGGAGCCGTACGCATCCGCGCCGTCACCGCCGACCAGCGCGGTGCCGGCGACGTAGGCGAAGCTCGTCCCGCTCAGCTCGAGCGCGTTGGCGCCGAAGCCCACGCCGTCGACCTCGCCACCGAACACGTGCGCCCGCCCGCCGCGGACGCGCAGCCCGGCGGGCTGGTTGGCGCACGCGCTCGCGCCGGTCAGCTCGCTCGCCGTGACGACGACCTCGGACTCGTCCACGACGAGCGCGGCGTTGTTCGACGAGCCGAAGAAGCACTGGGCCTCGAGCTCGCAGTCGTCGATGAGGGCCGGGCCCGCGCTGCCCCAGACCCAGAGGCCGGGCGTGCCGCGCAGCCGCAGGCCGCGCAGCTCGACCGTGCTCCCGGCGGGGATCTCCCAGAAGGCGAGCCCGGCCTGCGACGGCATCGCGGCGCGGATCAGCGGCGAGGCGCCCTCCGCCGCCGCGATGGTCAGGCCCTTGCCCTGGGCGGAGGCGGCGTCGTACGTGCCGCCGCGCACGAGCACCAGGTCGCCGTCCTGAGCGGCGTTCAGCGCGGGCTGCAGCGCGGTGTAGTCGGAGCCCGGACCTCCGGCCGCGTCGACGACGAGCACGGCCTGCGCGCTCAGCGGAGCGGCGAGGGAGAGCGGGGCGAGGGCGAAAGCGAGGCGGTGTAGGGTTCTCATGGCGGAGACCGGGTCGGCAGGAGGCCGGATGAAGAAGGGGAATGGGTTCCCTCTCCGGGGCGCAGGGCGCCGGCCTCGGCTGCCACCGTTCTGCCCGTTTCCTCGCGCGGCCGGGTCGGCGCGCGGCCGGGTCAGCTAGGTCCGCGCCCGCTCGTCGAGCCACAGCCGCCACAGCAGCCGGCCGTCGCCCGGGGAGTCGGCGTAGGCCTCGCGGCCGTGGGCGAGGCGGCGGTTGTCGAGGAAGAGCATGTCGCCCGCCTCCAGCCGAAAGCGCGCGCTCCACGCGGGCCGCGCCAGGGCGGCGTCCAGCGCGTCGAAGGCGCGCAGCGCGTCGGCGTCGAGCGGCTCGCCGGCGCGCTCGTGGCCCTTCTCGATCCAGTAGCGCATGTAGCGGAGCTGGAAGTCGGGCTCCAGCGCGACCACGGGGAAGCGGTTGCGGCGCAGGGCTGCGGCCGTGCGCTCGGCGCCGGGCGTGACGACGTCGCGCACGTAGCTCCGCCGCAGCTGTGCGAGGGCAGCGGGATCGCGCTCGGCCAGCCACGCGCACGCGCGCTCGGCGTGCGTTACGCGCGACGCGCCGCCGGCGGGGCTCGGCCGCTCGCACAGGAGGGCCACCACGCCGGGCACGCAGTTCCACGCGCTGCTGTCGGTGTGGAAGCCGGTCGCCGCGCGGGTCTTGCTGACCGGGATGGCCGACTCGCGGTACGAGCCGCCGCGGTCGTGCACCGCGTACAGCAGCCCGTAGCGCAGGATCGGCTCCGCGATCGCGAGCCCCAGCGCGGCGAAGGCGAGCCGCTGGACGCGCGGCGCGAGCTCGGCCGCGCGCACCAGCGCCATCCCGCTGGGGCCCCGTACCCGTGCGGCGACCCGCGCCGCCAGGTCGGCCACCGCCGGCAGCTCGGGGCGGGTTTCGAGCAGCCGCTCGGGAGCCTGCACGCCGAGGCGGTCCAGCTCGCCGTGCGCGGCGGGGCCGAGCACGAGCGCATCGCTCCGGCGGGCGAGCGTCGATGTGTGCCCCGTCCTCGCCATCCCTCCGGGCTAGCGGCGCACCTGGAGCGCCAGGTGCAGCGGCTCGTCGCGCAGCGCCCCGAAGAAGTCGGGGTCGAGCGCGAGGTGCTCGTCGGTGACGCGCAGCTCCTTCATCCGCGGCAGGGCGTCGAAGCCGGCGGCGGCCAGCGCCTCGAAGTAGACCTCGAGCGGCTTGTGCACGCACCGCACCGGGACCGCGTCGCCGTCGCGGCGCCAGATCTTGCCTTCGAGCACCGCGTCGGTGCCCGAGAAGTAGCCGTGCTGTCCGCGCGCGAAGTAGAAGGGCGCCCGCTCCTCGCGGACGAACGGCAGCATGGGGTGCGGGATCGAGAACAGGAAGCGTCCGCGCGGCCGCAGCACCCGCGCCGCCTCGGCCATCGTGCGGCGCGTGCTGCGGACGTCGAGGTAGTTGAAGAGGAAGACGCACAGCACGACGTCGAACGAGGCGTCCTCGAAGCGCGACAGGTCGGACGAGTCGCCGACCGAGAACGACGTCGGCGCGCCCGGCTCGCCCGGGCGCTGAGCCAGCGCGCCCTCGATCATCTTGGGCGAGAGGTCGACGCCGACCACCTCGCCCGCGCCGCGCTCGGCGAGCTGGCGCGCGACGTAGCCCTCGCCGCAGCCGAGGTCGAGGATCCGCTGCCCGCGGACGGGCTCGCACCAGTCGAGCAGGAAGGGGCGCGCGGTGTAGTCGGACAGGAGCACCGGCTCGTCGCGGCGCCAGCGCGCGGCCGAGCGGTCGTAGATCGAGCGGGTGGTCTCAGTCACGGGGCACCTCGTCGGCGTCGGTGGTGGTGGGCGGAGCGTCGAGCAGCTCCGGGTGCGGCAGGCAGCTCTCGTGGAGCGCGTCGAAGAACTCCTCGCGCAGCGCGAGGGCGAGGCGCAGGCCGTGCTCGACCTCGGCGGCGCCCGCGGGCTCCTGCGCGAGTTCCTGCGCGATCGCGAGCAAGTCCTTTTGGTGCTGGTCGTCGACGTAGCAATGGAGGTCGAAGAAGATCCGGTCGCGCCGCGAGAGCCCCTCGACGCGCTCCAGCCCGCGGATCACCAGGGTGTAGACCGTGGCGACGATCGACTCGGTGCCGAGTCCCAACGCGCCGACGCCGAAGGCCGGGGTTCCGGCGCGCATTGCGCCGAGGAAGCCGGCGCGCCACTCGATGGTGGGGAGCGGAGGCTGAGCCAGGTCGGCCTCCGCGAGGCCGATCGCCACGCAGAAGCGCCGGAAGAGCTCGGGGTGCGGCACGCCCTCGACGTCGCACGGGTCGATCCCCATCGACGCCAACACCTCGCGGTCGGCGGGGTCCAGGTGGCCCTGCTCCTCGTCGAGGTTGCGCCGCAGGAGGTCGCGGTAGTCCTCCGCGGGCATGCGTGCGATCAGCGCGCGCAGGTAGCGCGGGAACCACTGCGAGTAGCCGGCGTACGCGTGCCCGAGCGCGCGGGCCGCCGCATGCGTCCGTACGCCGAACGCCCCGTCGGCCAGCGCGCGGAGGAACGGGTGCTGCACCGCGCGGTGCGCGCGGGCCTCGCTGAGGAGGGATTCGAGCCAGAGGTTGGAGCCCGCCGGCGCCGCGGTGCTGCCGGAGGGGTGGGAGACGGGGACCATGGGCGGGGGCCTGCCTGCGCCGAGCTTCTCTCGGGTTCGCCGACCGCCGCGCACGGTGCGCGGCGCGAACGACGACCACGGGGCTACCCTAGCTGCGCGGGCCTAGGGTTAGCCCTCGAAAGCCCCTCGCGCGACGCTCCCGTCCCAGGCGCGAGAAGCGATCTTGTGGGCGGCCGGCCTACATCTGCACCTGGCAGTTGGCCTCGAGCGGCGCGGGCACGCGCTCTTCGTCCTCGCCCATCATCTCGCGCAGGTCGATCTCGATCCCGCGCGCGATGGTCGAGATCGGCACGTCGTTGGGCGAGCCCTCGAACGGGTTCTCGCCCACGCGTCCGATGCGCTCCATCACGTAGAAGATCCACGACATCACCAGCGAGAACGGGGCCGCCAGCCACGGGAACCAGGAGCCGGCCGACGAGCCGTTCGCGGTGAGCTCGGCTCCGATGCGCGCGAACTCGGGGATCGCGGCAAAGGGCAGGAACACCAGGAAGAGCCGCACGAACTCGTAGGAGAGCGTCGCGTACTGCCGCGGGTAGGGGAAGTTCTTGATGCGCTCCGACTTCCCCTGGAGCTCGAAGAGCGTCTGGAGGTTCTGCTGCAGCTCGAGGAACGCGAACTCCCACACGAGGCCGCGTTCTTCCAGCATCCGCAGGTGGCGCGACTGGGCGAACAGGAGCGCCGCCGGGCGGTTGGTGCTCGCCATGACCTTGGCGCGGTCCTCCTCGGGAAGCGTCGGGGCGAGCTCCTCCTCGAGCGACAGCGCGCGCTCCGGCGTGTTGGTGAACTCCGACCATTCGCGGTTGGTCGGGTGGTCGTCGGACGTCTCCCAGGGCCGCGGCTGCCGCATCGTGTGCCGCAGCGCCGTCAGCCACGAGATGTGCCGGTAGAGCAGCACGCGTCGGTGCTCGGCGAGCTCCTCCTCGGTCACCGGCTCGCGCGCCCGCTCCGCGGTCACGCAGTCCTGCACGCGCATCGCGAACGACCGCGAGGCGTTGACGATCCCGCCCCAGATCTTGCGCGCCTCCCAGATCCGGCCGTAGGCGGCGTTGTTCTGGAAGCCCACGATGAAGGCGACCGCGGTGCCGACGACGGCCACCGGCGCCCAGGGCAGGTGAAGGAACTCCAGCCCGACGAGCTCGTAGAGCGCGGTGACGACGAGCGCGTAGGAAAAGAAGAGGACGATCTCGATGCGCGTCCAGCGGAGCACATCGCCCGGGGAGTAGCGGGGTTTGATCAGCACGGCTGCGGTGTCTTCGGGGTCTCGGTCGGCGGCGACTTGCCGAGGTTGTATCCGATCGCCCGGCGCGAGACGAGTCGCCCGGCCCCCACGCAGAGCGGGGCCGGCCTCCTATGCAGCTATGAGGTCGGCTCCGCCTTGTCCGGATCGCCGGCCCGCGACCCGGGCGTGCTTCGCGGCTACCGGAAGAGGTAGACCACCGCGCCGCAGATCGCCAAGATCGACCCGGTCGTCGCCCAGGCCGCGGGGCCTGCCACGACCGTCTCCACCGCCGTCGCGCCGGCGATGGCGCAGCCTCCCGTCGACAGCGTGGTGGCCCAGAAGCCTGAGTCACCGACGTTGTTGCCCGGCGCTGGTGCCCCGCACTTGCAGCCCGCCTCGTTGCACCCGCAACCACAGCCCTGGGGCGGCGGCGGCGCGAGCGGGCCGTCGATGTAGAGGTCGATCGTGCCGATCGGGTTGTCGTTGTATTCGAACGACGTGTTCGCGTGCGTGATCAGCTCTCCCGAGGCGTCGAGCCAGGTCGTACGGTCCTCGGGGAAGGTGCGGGGCAGGACCGGGTCGTCGGGGTCCGGATCCGGAGCGCCGAGACGCTCCTGCATGTCGACGCGGATTTCCCAGCCATCCGCCGTGCTCACCGACGAGACGCAGTCGTTGACGGCCGTCTGTGCGATCAAGACCAGGTCCTGCACGCTGACCGTGGCCATGCCGTTGGGCGCGCCGAGCGTCGGCTTCGGCCGTAGACCCGATGCGATCGACATCTGGGCCGCGGGCACCGCCGGTAGGCAGCTAAGGGCGAGGAGGGATGCGAGCAGGCGAGGGGCGAATCGCGGCTTGTTGAGCACTCCTTTGGGGGCGGCCCAAGTGCTCTGCCGCGGCGTGCCCGCGGTTCAGGCTCTCTCGTGGATTCCCTGCGGCGAGCCGGCCCGACCGGATCGGTGCACCGGTTCTTAGCGTGCCGGATCGAGGGGGTCGAAGCGGAAGACCATGAGGTGTCCCACGCGCCAGATCGGGTACTCGATCTCGCAGCGGTAGCCGATCAGCCCGTTCTCCGACCAGCCCGCGCCCTGCAGCAGCGCGCGGACGAGCTCGGGCTGGCGCGGAGAACGCGTCGAGCCGGCATCCTCCACGCCGCGCGGGAGCAGGCGCAGCGGAGGGCGCTGGGGAAGCTCGGTGTTCCAGCGCTCCTCGACCGTGACCAGGTGCGTGGAGTGCCCGTGCAGCGCGACCGAAGGCATGCAGCTGCGGGCGAGCGCGGCGTCGAGGTACACGTCCAGGATCAGGTGCTGGGTGGGGTAGGTCGACATGTACCAGACCTCCAGGATCGGCGGGTCCTCGGCGGCCGGGTGCGTCATGGACAGCGTCGCGCGGTGGGCCATCGCGATGTCGGTCGGCCTGCCGCGCGACGTCTCGTCGGTGCTGACGAGATACTCGATGGTCTCTTCGCGCTGGCGGGCCGTGATGCGCGGGAGCGGGCTTGACGAGAGGTCGGGCAGCAGCACGTGCCGGGCGTCGGCTCCGATCTCGGTCGCGGAGAGCGTCGAGAAGAGCCGGTCGCCGCCGGGATAGCTCTTCTCGAAGCCGGCCGACAGGAGCAGCGGCACGGCCTCGATGCGCGACTCGTGACCGCCGAGCAGGAAGCCACCGATCGCCTGGACGCGCGCGGCGTCTTCCGGATCCGGTCGGTAGCACCACACGTAGGAGTGAAGCTCGGACCAGCGACCCGCGAGCTCGGCCGACGCGGCGAAGTGGCGCTCGCGCGCACGGGTGTACTCGGCGGGGGAGAGCGGCCCGCGCGCGGCCGCGTGCCGGGAGTCCGCCCGGCTCGCTTCGAGGCGGCGCGTGAGCCCGGCCTTGCTGCGGCCGATCTCGCGCACGAGCGCGTGATAGTCGGCGCACGCTTGGAGCGCGGACTCGACGTCTTCGTCGGAGGCCTCGAGCGCGCCGCACGCCTCGACGAAGGCCCGGCATGCGTCGGGGCCGGGCAGCGCGAGCACGGCGGCCACGCCTTCGTCGTCCGCCGCGAGGGCGGAGGTCACGCGCTGGCAGGTGCTGCGGTCCAGACGCAGGGTGCGGGCGAGCGCGCTGCCTCCGCGCTGCTCCGGCTCCGCGTAGCGGCACAGGCGGCGCAGCTCGCCGAGCAGGCGCTTCGCAACCCGCTCCACGCGCAGGGTCTCGGTCGCCGTCAGGGCGCCCTCGCCGGGGGGCGCAGGCGGTCCTTCCGCGCCCGTCGTGTCGTGCTCCATCGGGATCTGTGCTCCGGGTCGGTGATGTGGGAACAGTGAGATCAGATTAGATCAGGCGAGCCTGAATTTGCGCCCGAAATGCCCCTTGCGGCCTCTCAGGCGGGGTTTAGGTTGGCGCTCAGATCATGCTTCTGATCTGAGATCTATGCGGCGCCTCCCCGGCGGTTCCGGGGCTTGCGGCGCGCCGTCGGAACGAAAGGACCCTCCTCCATGCCTGCGATTCTCGCAACCGCTCTCTTCGCCGTCCCCGCGGCGTGCCCCACGTCCTCGGGCGAGGACTTCACCATCGAGGTGCTCATCACCACCGGCGTCCAGCTCGGCGAGATCGGCGAGATGCTGACGGTTCGCGACGCGGTCGTCGACGACGAGGGCAACTGGTTCCTCGAGCTCGACACGGTCACCAACGGGAGCACCGGGATCATCAGCGGCGACCAGATGGACCCCGTGCTGCTCAGCAACGAGGGCATCGTCACGAACCGCCTCGACCCGCAACCCGGGCCGACCTTCTTCCCCGAGCTGACCGGGCCCGACCCCGAGTATCTGCTGACGACGATCGAGCAGATCGCCGTCACCGACGGGCAGCTGGCGACCTTCATCACGACCGACTTCCTCACTCCGCTTGTCCCGCAGACCAGCATCATCGCCCGCGGGTACACGTTCGGCGGCGAGCTGATGTTGCTCGACGACGTGCCGGTGACGGCGCCCGTCGTCGGGAGCGGTGTGGTCGACACCTCGTCGATCCGCAACGCGCTCAAGGTCCTGGCGGACGGCCGCGTCGTGACGAACATGAGCGTTCGGTTGGGGGCCGTCTCGACCGACGGCGTCTACGTCGTCGACCCGGAGGATCCGACCAACATCCTCGCGGCTCCCTTCGTCGAGGGGAGTCCGATCCCCGGCATCGGAACGCCGACCCAGGTGCCGCAGCGGGACTCTTCGGTCAGCGTCAGCCCCGGCGGCAAGATGGTCCTGCCGGTGAACATCTCCGGCACCAGCTCGGTCAACAACAACGGTCGGCTGGTCTTCTACGACCCGCAGACCGAAGCGTACACGCTGCTCGCCGAAGAGGGCGGCAGCTCGCCGGTCGAGGGGCAGAGCTTCATCGACTTCATGAACTCGCCGACCGCCGTCAACGACGCCGGCGACTGGTTCCTGCGCGGCTTCTTCAACGCCTTTGAGCCCGGCCTGGGAGGCACCGTCTTCATCCGCAACAACGAGGTCTTCCTGCGCGGGCTCGAGTTCATCGAGGTCGACGGGCATAGCCTGCAGCTGATCAGCACGATCAGCCCCACCGGTGCGCTCGACTACTACCTGTCGGACGACGGCGAGCTCCTGTGGCTGGGCGAGTTCGTCGACGAGGCGACGCCGTTCGAGGACCGGGCGCTGTTCTACGAGCACGACGTCCTGCTGCGCGAGAACGTGACGATGCTGGACGGCGTCACCTTCCCCGACGTCGTGCTGACCCACCTCGGCAACCCGACCGTGACGATCCCCGGCGGCACCTTCGACGACGTGCCGGTCGTCGAGATCGGGGCGGGCCTGCAGGGCTTCCCCGGCTTCCTCCTGCCGAACGACGGCCTCGAGGCGAACTCCTACAGCATGAGCCCGAACGGGCGCTTCATCATCGTCGAGGTGGGCCTCGAGCACCCGGTCAACCAGGAACGCCTGGCCGCGGCGCTGCTGATCGACCGCCACCCCGGCGGCCTGCCGGCCGACTCGCTCCAGGTGGACACCGAGACCCTGTCGCTGAGCGCCGGCGGCGCGCAGAACTTCCTGCTGGATGCCGGCTCCGACTTCGCCGGCGAGCTGTACGTCCTGGGCGGCTCGATGAGCGGAACGACGCCGGGCTTCCCGCTCGGGGCCGTCGTGCTGCCGCTCAACTTCGACAGCTACTCGCTCGCCACGCTCGTGTCCGCCAACGACCTGATCCAGAACAGCTTCAGCCTGCTCGACGGTGCGGGGAGCTCCGCCGCCGCGCTGGTGGTCCCGGCCGGCACCCAACCCAGCCTGGTCGGCGTGACCCTGAACCACGCCTACGCCGTGCTGGCGGCGTCCGGAGCGGCCGTGTTTGCGAGCAACGCGGTGTCGCTCTCGCTCGCTCCTTGATCGCCTTGGGGGCCGGTTCGCGCGACACCGCGCGCACCGGCCCCGCCCTGTCGCTACGGAGCGAGCCGAAGCGGCATCGCGTTGCTCGCGAACGTCACCCCGAGCACCGGGTCGAACAGCACGTAGGCCGACGCGAGCTCGAGACCCGCCGCCGACGTCAGCGCACCCGCCGGCAGCGACAGCGACGCGCCCGCCTCGCCCGCGGCGTCGAGCACGCCCTGGTAGCCCGCGAACGGAGCCGCGTCCGGGTTGCTCAGGCTGGCGAGCATCACCGCGTCGTAGTTGAGCGGCAGCGTCAGCCCGCCGATGGGGATGCCGGGCGAGGTACCGCTGGCCGAGGTGGCCAGGAGGTAGAGCCCGCCCGCGTGCGCCGCCCCGGCGTCCAGGTCGAGCCCCTGTGTCCCGCCGGCGGCGAGCGACAGGCGGTCGACGTCGGCCGTCAGCGGGTGGTGCTCGTGGGCGCCCAGGTCGACGAGCGGCGCCGCGCCGGCCCCCGTGTCGACGCCGTCGGGGTCGTCGAACAGCCGCGGGAGGCCGTGGAAGTCCTGCTCCGCGCCGGCCAGGGCGGCGTTCGAGCCGGCGTCGATCGCGGGCGAGTCCGGCGTGACGCGCAGGTCCTCGTCGAGCGTCCCGGGGAGCCCGTCGGGCCCGAGCGGCGCGCGCAGCAGCGGGTCGGCGAAGATCGAGCTCGCACCCTGCCCGCTGCCGGCCTGAAAGGCGGCGAGCCCGCCGTAGGCCACCTCGCCCCAGACGAAGAGCGGCGTCCCCGAGGCGGCTGAGAACCAGAGGTTGTGGTCGAGCGCGTTCCCCGACGTCGTGGGGCCGTTGTAGAGCAGCACGTCCTGCGGTCCGCAGAAGAAGATGTTGTTCGCGACCTCGTTGTTGTCGGCGAACTGGATCCAGAGCTCGCCGTTGCCGTCGCCCAGCGTGTCGTTCGCGTAGACGACGTTGTTGACGAAGCTGCAGTCCTCGACGCGTCCGGTGAGCTCCGCATAGCCGCCGAAGACGATGCCGACCTTCTCGTTGTGGTAGACGAGGTTGCCCCGCACCACGACGCCGGTGGTGGTGATGCCGGCGTTCTCGGCGCCGACCTCGATGCCGAGGTCGCAGCCGATCACGGTGTTGCCCTCGATCAGGATGTCCCTGCCGCCGTCGACGTAGATGCCGCCGGCGTAGCCGCCGCCGTAGTTCGCGTTGGCGCGCAGCACGAGGTTGCCGCGGCATACGCCGTCGCGCGCTACGTGCACCGGGTTGATGTCCGCCTCGCCGCCGATGAAGTCGATGCCGATGTTGTTCACGTCGCGGACGACGTTGTTCGTCACCTCGAAGCGCTCGACGTTGCCGTTGAGCGTGATCGCTTCCGAGTCGGCCGGCTCGCAGTCGTAGACCAGGTTGCCGTCGATGACGAGGTCCGAGATCGAGCCCGTCACCGAAGTGCCGTAGACCGTGATGGCCATCGCGCCGAAGCCGCGCAGGTCGTGCAGGACGTTGTCCCGGAGCTCGATGTGCGAGCCCTCGCCCTGGACGCGGATCCCCGAGCCGTCGTTCGGGACGTCGAGGTTGTTGCGGATCTCCAGCCCGGCGACGCGGATGTAGCTCCGGTCCTCGATCGTGATCATCCACACGCCGGGGACGCCCGCGCCGTCGAGCGCGGGGCGGTGCCCCGGCGCGGCCAGGAGCTCGATGTAGCCCGCCGCCGCGTCGCCGCTGCGGGGGAAGGCGAGCCGCTCGGAGTAACCGCCCGGCTTCTCCTGCACCAGCACCCGGTCGCCGGCGAGGGCGACGTCGAGGGCTGCTTGGATGGTGATGAAGTCACCGCCTGAGGGGGCGACGACCCAGTCGGTCGCCCGGGCGGGCGCAGCGAGCAGCGTCAGGGCAAGCAGGGCGGTCGCGCGGGCAATCACGGCGGGAGGTGGGGGTCGAGGAGGCGTGGCCGGGGGAGGCCGGAGTGTAGCCGGTGACCGCCCGCGGCAGCCGAGGAGCGCGGGTGCAGCGGCGGATGCAGGCCGTCACCGGGGGCCCAAGAGCGGCTTTGCGAGGCTCCGGAGGCGCGCTGGCGCCTTCCCATGGATGTTTGGCGCATGATGGCCGATTCCGGATACGGTTTTCGGCGATTCTTTATGCGCGAATCTAAATGCAGGAACTAGAATTCATGCGACGGCCCGCCAGAACCGACAGGAGCATGATGATCCGCGACCGAAGGAAGCCCCAGGAACCCGCCAGCCTCGCCCTCGCCCACCTCGTGCGGGCGGCGGGGCAAGGCCTCGCCCTGCCGTCCCTGCACCTCCCCGGAGAGGGGCAGGTGCCGGTGGACGCCGTCGAGTGGCTGCGCCACGCCGCCGGGGAGGGCGGGCTCCCGCTCGAACCGGTCGACGCCACGCCCGCGGAGCTCTTGGGCTGGGTCGAGAGCGACGTGCCGCTCCTCTCCGCGCTCGAGGACCACCCCTTCGCCGGGCCCGCCGAGGCCCGCTGGGTCGTGGTGGAGCGCGGGGACGTCGAGGGCGAGGTGTCGGTGACCACCATCGACGGCGCCGGCGCGTCGACGCGCACGGTCGCGGCAGACGACGGGGGCGACGACCTGGGGCTCGGCAACGGCCGGCGGCGCTGGCTGCGGATCGACGTCGGCGCGGTCGCCCTGGGGAGCCAGGTGGGGGAGCAGTCGCTCCCGCCGCTCCAGCGGCTGCGGGCGATCCTCCGGCCGGACCGGCGCGACCTGATCGCGGTGGCCGTCTTCGCCGTCGCGATCGGCGTGCTGCTGCTCGCCACGCCGATCGCGGTCCAGGCGGTGGTCAACTACGTGGCGCTCGGAGCGGCCATCCCGCCGCTGATCGTCGTCACGGTGCTGCTGTTCCTCGGGCTGTGCTTCGCCGGTCTGCTGAGCGCGCTCCAGACCTGGGTGGTCGAGGTGCTGCAGCGGCGCGTCTTCGTGCGCTCGGTCGCCGACATCGCGGCGCGTCTGCCGCGCGTGGCGCTCGGCTCGGCGGGCAACCGCTACGGGCCCGAGCTGGTCAACCGCTACTTCGACCTGCAGACGATCCAGAAGCAGGGCTCGTTCCTGCTGCTCGACGGCCTGTCGGTGCTGCTGAGCGTGACCATCGGCCTGACGCTGCTCGCCTTCTACCACCCGATCCTGCTGGCCTTCGACCTCGTTCTGGTGCTGGCGATCGCGCTCATCGTGCTGGGGCCGATCCGGCGCGGGATCCGCACCGCGAAGGCCGAGAGCGGTGCCAAGTACGTCATGGCCGGCTGGCTCGAGGAGATCGCGCGCAACCCGATCCTGTTCAAGTCCAGCGACGTGATGAAGTCGGTCTTCGAGCAGACCGACCGCCTCGCCCACGACTACGTCGCGGCGCGCAAGGCACACTTCCGCATCGCCTTCGGCCAGGGCGTCGCCGCCCTGGCGCTGCAGGCGTTCGCCAGCACCGCGCTGCTCGCCCTCGGCGGCTGGCTCGTGATCCGCGGCAGCCTCACGCTGGGGCAGCTGGTCGCGGCCGAGCTCGTGCTGGCGGTCGTCGTGAGCTCGGTCGCCAAGATCGGCAAGCACCTCGAAGCGTTCTACGACCTGCTCGCGGCGACCGACAAGGTCGGCGTGCTCCTCGGCCTGCCGGTCGAGCGATCCGGCGGCGAGCACCACCTCCCCGGCGCGGACGGTCGCGGGGCGGCGCTCGAGCTGCGCGCGGTGGGCTGGGCGCCTCCGGGCGGGGCGACGCTCTTCGACGGCGTTGACCTCGGCATCGCGCCCGGCGAGCGGGTCGGCCTCTGCGGCCCGAGCGCGGCCGGCAAGTCGACCCTGCTGCAGCTGATCTGGGGCCTGCTCGAACCGCGCAGCGGCGTGATCCGGGTCGACGACCGCGACGTGCGCGAGCTGTCGCTCGACTCGCTGCGCCGCAGCGCGGTGCTGGTCGACCGGGTGGAGCTGATCCACGGCACGATCCGCGAGAACGTCGACCTGGCGCGGCCGCTGGTCTCCGGCCAGGACGTGCGGCGGGCCCTGCGCAAGGTCGGCCTCCTCGACGAGATCTCGCGTCTCCCGCGCGGCATCGACGAGCCGCTCGGCGCCGACGGCCGGCCGCTCTCGTCCGGCCAGGCGGTGCGGCTCCAGGTCGCCCGCGCGATCGCGACGCGCCCGCGGCTGCTGCTGGTGACCGACGTCTTCGAGCACCTCGGCGAGGACGAGCGCGAGCGCGTGTTCGACGCGCTCTTCGACCGCGACGCACCGTGGACCCTGGTCCTGGTGTCGAGCAACCAGGCGGCGCTGTCGCGCTGCGATCGGAACTTCTGCCTCGAAGGCGGCGCGCTCCGCGAGCTCGAGCCGGCCCTCCACTAGACCGACCACCCGACCACGACCGCAATCCGATGACCAAGCCCCTTACGCGCCTCGGCCTCTCCGCCCTCGAGGCGGTCGGCGCCCCGCGCGCCACGCAGAAGCTGTCGATCGCGCTCTGCGCCGCCTTCGCCGTGCTGCCTCCGGCGCTGATGATCGCGCCCTGGCAGCAGAACGTGCCCGCCCAGGGGCGCGTGACCGCGCTCGATCCGCTCGACCGCGTGCAGACCATCCCCGCTCCGGTGACCGGCCGGCTCGTCGAGCTCAAGGTGCAGGAGGGGGAGTTCGTCGAGAAGGGGCAGCTCCTGGCGCGGATGTCGGATCAGGACCCGCTCTACGACCTGCGCCTGAAGCAGCAGATCGAGTTCAGCCGCGACGAGGTCCGCGCGGCCAAGGACATGGTCGACCTGTACGACCAGCAGCGCGAGCTGGTCGAGGACGCGCGCGAGCAGGCGATCTCGGCCGCGCGCTTCGACTACAACGTCGCGGTCGAGAACGTGCGGGTCGCGGAGCAGGACCTCGAGGCGCTCGAGGCCGAGCTCGACCAGAAGCGCGCCGACCGCCAGCGCAAGGTGACGCTCGGCGCGCGCGGGCTGGTCTCCGAACTGGACCTCCAGATCGCCGAGGCGAGCTTCCTCAGCGCCGAGGCGAAGGTCGAGGCCGCCCGCGCGAAGGTCGACCAGGCGGGCAACGCGGTCAGCTCCAAGGAGGCCAGCCTCGCCAAGGTCGCCAGCGATCAGCAGGCGCGCATCGAGTCGATCAAGTCCAGCCGCGAGAGCGCGCGCGCGAAGGCCGCGCTCGCCGAGAAGGCGCTCGCCAACGCGACCACCAAGTTCGAGCGCCAGCAGACCCAGACCGTGACGGCGCCGCGCTCGGGCTACGTGTTGCGCGTGTACGCGGCGAGCACCGCGGACTTCCTGTCCCAGGGCGATCCGCTGATCGAGCTGATCCCCGACGCGGCCGAGCTCGCCGTCGAGCTGTGGGTACGCGGCGTCGACGCTCCGTTGATCACGCCGGGCCGCAAGGTGCGGCTCCAGTTCGAGGGCTGGCCGGCGGTGCAGTTCGCGGGCTGGCCCTCGGTGGCGGTCGGCACCTTCGGCGGCGTCGTGCGCTTCGTCGACGCGCAGGGCGAGAAGGACGGCAAGTTCCGCGTGCTCGTCACGCCTGATCCGGACGATGCCGACTGGCCGGACCGCCGGTACCTCCGCCAGGGCGGCCGCGCCAGCGGCTGGCTGCTGCTGGAGACCGTCAGCCTCGGCTACGAGATCTGGCGCAACCTGAACGCCTTCCCGCCGTCCGTCCGCGAGGCGCCCGAGCAGGGCGGCCGGAAGGCGAAGGGCGGCAAGGCCAAGGGGGAGCTCGAGGGATGAAGGCTCCTCTCCTCGTCGCCGGCTGCGCGGCGGTGCTGGCCGCTTGCCAGGTCGCTCCGCCCCAGCCGCTCGACCCGCCGCGCCCGGTGCCGCTGAAGGTGCTGCAGGGCTTCGAGCTGTCCCAGCCGGGCAACCGCGAGCTGCTCGGGCCGGTCCACGTGCTTGGCACCTCGCCCAAAGCCGACGAAGAGGGCGTCGACGCGCCCGCGGCCTCGATCGAGCTCGAGGAGGTGCTCGACTCGGTCGAGCGCCACTTCCCGCTGGTGCAGGCCGCACAGGAGGAGATCTACCTGGCCCAGGGGCGCGTGCTCGCGGCCGCCGGCGGCTTTGACGCCAACCTGTCCTCGCGCGGCCTGTCCGAGGTCGAGGGCTTCTACCAGTCCGACCGCCTCGACGTCGCGCTGACGCAGCCGACCGCGCTGTGGGGGGTGACGCTGAGCGGCGGCTATCGCCTGGGCCAGGGCGACTTCGCGGTCTACGACGGCGGCAAGAAGACCAACGAGGACGGCGAGCTGCGCGCCGGCGTCAGCCTGCCGCTCCTGCAGGGGCGCGAGATCGACCCGCGCCGCGCCGCGCTGTGGAAGGCGCGCATCGACGAGGAGCGTGCCGGCCCGACGGTCCTCGCCGCCCGCCTCGTCGCGATGCGCGCCGCCGCCAGCGCGTACTGGAAGTGGGTCTCGGCCGGGCGCCTGCGCGAGGTCGCGCTGCGGCAGCTGGGCCTCGCGGAGGACCGCATGGATCAGCTGGGCGAGTTGATCGACGAAGGCCTGCTGCCGCCGATCATCGCGACCGAGAACGAGCGCCTGATCGTCGAGCGCCAGGCCTCGCTCGTGCGCGCCGAGTTGAAGTTGCAGCAGGCGGCCATCGCGCTCTCGCTGTTCTGGCGCGACGCCGAGGGCATGCCGTCGGTGCCGTCCGATGACGCGCTCCCGTACGACTTCCCGCTGCCGCGCACCCTCGGCGAGGTGCTGGTGGGGGGCGACGAGGCGCTTGGCCTCGAGCAGCGTCCCGAGGTCCGCGCGATCGAGCTGGCCCGTCGGCGCCTGCAGCTCGACGAAGCGTCGGCGCGCAACACGCTGCTGCCGAGGCTCGACTTCGGCGTGCTGCTGTCCCAGGACGTCGGCGCGGCGGTCAACGATCCCGACGACAAGGGCGACTTCGAGCTGACGGCGCTCCTCACGCTTGACGTGCCGCTACAGCGGCGCGGCGCGAAGGGGCGCGTGCGCGAGGTCGAGGCGAAGATCGCGCAGCTGGACCGCAAGGGGCAGTTCGTCCGCGACAAGGTGGTGTCCGAGGTGCAGGAGGCGCGCGCCGCGCTGACCCAGAGCTGGCGGCAGATCGAGCAGGCGCGCGAGAACGTGCGTCTGGCGAACGAGCTCGCCGATGCGGAGCGCTTCCAGCTGAACGCCGGGCAGAGCGACCTCCTGCGCGTGAACCTGCGCGAGCAGCAGGCCGCCGAGGCCGCGGCGTCGTTGGTCGCCGTGCTGCGCGACCACTACGTGGCGCTGGCGGCGTACCGCGCGGTGCTGGGGATCCCGCACGCTCCGGCCGGCATGCCCGGCGCCATCCGGCAACAGCCCGCGGAGGCGGCGGGCCGATAGGGGAGGGAAGGCGATGAAGCACGGCAACGCAGAGCGACCGGATCCGACCCCGCGCGGCGAGCCCGAGCGCGGGCACCGCTGGACGTTCCTCAGCAACCACGCGCACGTGCTGATCTGCCTGGCGCGCGACGCCGACCTCCGCATCCGCGACATCGCGGCGGAGATCGGGATCACCGAGCGCGCGGTGACCAGCATCCTGTCCGACCTCGAGGCGGAGGGCTTGATCGAGCGTCACCGCGAGGGCCGGCGCAACTCGTACGTGCTGCGCCTCGAGCAGCCGCTGCGCCATCCGATCGAGGACCACCGCTCGGTGGCGGAGCTCGTTCAGCTCATCCTCAACGAAAAGGACGACGGGCCGGAGACCGGCCCGCCGTCCTAAGAGATCGCGGCTCCGCTCGCTACGCGACGACGCGCGGGCTGGTCCGAGGAACGACGAGGTTGGGCTGGTTCATGCCCATCCGTTCGATCGTGATGTCGCGGTCGCCGGCCGACTGCTCGAAGTTCTGGATGACCTCGACCACGTCCTGGTCGAGGAACACCGAGTGCGAGCCGTCGATGACGACGTGCGTGCCGTTCGGGATCGCCTTCAGCTCCTTGAGGATCGCGGCCTTGTTGAGGAACGTGACCTCCTCGGCCAGCTCGATCGTCACGCGGTGCTTGCCGGACTCATCGTTCGACTCGCTCAGGTGCATGAAGTGCGAGTTGATGTAGTGGCTGCGCAGGATCGCCACCAGAGCGGCGGCCATACCGAGCGCGATACCGGTCAGGAGGTCGGTGAACACGATCCCCAGGATGGTGATGATGAACGGCAGGAACTGCGCCAGGCCGAGCGAGTACATCTGCTTGAACAGCGCGGGCTTGGCGAGCTTGTAGCCGACCACGAACAGGATCGCCGCGAGCGCCGCCAGCGGGATCAGGTTCAGGATCTGCGGGGCAAGCGCGACCGAAGCCAGGAGGAGGCAGCCGTGCAGGATGGCCGACATCTTGCTGCGGCCGCCCGACTGGATGTTGGCCGAGCTGCGGACGATCACCTGCGTGACCGGCAGACCTCCCAGAAGGCCGGAGAGCATGTTGCCGGCGCCCTGGGCGAAGAGCTCGCGGTTGGGCGGCGTGACGCGCTTGCGCGGGTCGAGCTTGTCCGTCGCGTCGACGCATAGCAGCGTCTCGAGGCTCGCCACCACCGCGATGGTGGCGCCGACGACCCAGACCGACTTGTTGCCCAGCTGCGACCAGTCGGGCCGCGCGAGCATATGGAAGAGGTCGCCGAAGTTCTCGCCGATCGGGACGCTGACGAGGTGCGTCGACGTCAGCGCGAAGTCGGGGAACATGCGCTGGCTGAGCAGCTGGAAGCCGACCGCGAAGGCGACCGCGGCGAGCGGGCCCTGGACGAGCTGGAAGATGCGCGCACGCTTGGCGAGCACCGCCTCCCAGAGGATCAGGATCGCCAGGCAGGAGATCGAGATCACGATGGCCGCGGGCGTCAGATCGTCGAACATCGCCCCCAGGGAGCTGAGCGTCGTCTCGCCGTCCGGCTGCTGGAAGGCGAGGTCACCCTCGGGATCCGAATCGTGCCCCACGGCGTGGGGGATCTGCTTCAGCACGATCAGGATGCCGATGCCGGACAGCATCCCCTTGATCACCGAAGAGGGGAAGAAGTAGCCGAGGATGCCGGCCTTGGCCAAGCCCAGCACCACCTGGATCGCTCCCCCGATCACGACCGCCACGAGGAAGATCTCGAAGCCGCCGAGGTCCTCGATCGCGGTGAGGACGATGACCGCCAGGCCGGCCGCGGGGCCCGAGACGCCCAACGGCGAGCGGCTGATGGCGCCGACGACGATGCCGCCGACGATGCCAGCCACCAGTCCGGAGATCAGCGGAGCCCCACTCGCGAGCGCGATCCCGAGGCATAGCGGGACCGCCACGAAGAAGACGACCACGCTCGCGGGCAGGTCTGCCTTGAGGTCGGCGAGCCAGCCGCTCTCGCCGCCTTCCACCTGTCCGTCGGAATTTTCTTTCATGGCCTCTTTATCAGGGATTGTGTTGCACGAATTAGAATTCGGGAGTCATGCTACGGGAACAGGGGTGCGCATGACGGAGAGATCCCAGGAAAATCGGTCGGATGAGGCCCGGAGTGAAGCAAACCCGGACCATGTCTCGCCGTCGAGCGGAACTTCTTCGGAGTCGCAACATCGCTGGACCTTCCTGAGCAACCACGCCCACGTGCTGGTCTGCCTGGCCATCGACCCCGAGAGCCGCATCCGCGACGTCGCGACCCGCATCGGGATCACCGAGCGGGCGGTCACGAAGATCATCGGCGACCTCGAGCAAGAGGGCCTCTTGAGCCGCTCCCGCGAGGGACGCCGCAATTCCTACCAGCTCAGCCTCGACAAGCCCCTGCGGCACCCGATCGAGGCTCACCGCAACGTGGGAGAGCTGGTCTCCCTGATCCTGAAGGGGACGCCGGAGCGCTAGCGGGCGGGGGCCAAGCACGGCCCTGGCCCTTTCGACCCAGGGCGGTCGGCGGATGCGCCGGCACGCCGCGCACGCTTCGCCGAGCGGCTTGGGGCGAGCTCAAGGTCGTGAGACGCGGGCGGGTGCGGGGTCCGACGGTCCCCGGTTTGGGACGCTGCTCGACCGCGAACGCCCTGTCGCGCGCCCGCAGGCCCGTCGGCGCCTACTCGCGCTCCCGCAGCACCGCCCCGAGGTACTGCCGGATCGGGTCGAGCCCCACGTCGATCACGTTGCCCTCGCGGTCGACCCAGCCCCCCTGGCGGATGACCTCGTAGCCATCGAGCTCGAAGTCGACCCGCTCGGGCGCGGAGGGCACCGCGATCTGGGCCTGTCCCTCGGCGTCGGTGACGGCGGCCAGCGCTCCGTCGAGGAGCACGCGCATGCCCGCGAGCGGCTCCTCGGTGTCGACGTGCGAGGCGTAGACCGGCCCGCCCCAGCCGGGCTCGAGCTCGACCTCGAGCTCGAGGCCCTTGGAGGTCTCCGCCGCCTCGCTCAGCGGCACGTCACGGCGGATGTGGCCCTCGGCCGCCAGGCTGACGATCCCTCCTTCGAGGTCGCCGATCAGCTTCATTGAGACGCGCCCCGCGCGGGCGTCGGCCTCGCGTGAGCGCAGCCAGTTGCCGGGGACGAAGACCGACACCGCGAAGTCGCGGATCTTGTCGCCGGTGACCGCGTCGCGCGCGCGGATCTTCAGCGAGGTGCGCACGAGGTCGGTGTGCAGCTCGAACTCGAGCGGTGGGCCGTTGACCTCGACCGACATGCGGTCGGGCTCCACCGCGAAGGTCTTTGGGTCCCATGTCGCCGGGCCGCCCTTGTCGAACCAGACCGTGTGGGTCGCGACCGGCAGGTGCGTGAAGGTGAAGTCGGCTACCCAGACGGCGCCCTCCTCGTGGAACTCCAGGTCCTGCATCTGGAAAGTGGGCTCGCCGTTCAGCGTCGCGTTCGCGCGCACGCCGACGATCGGCTCGGGCGGGCCCTCGCCCATATGCACCACGCGCCCCTCGATGCGGCCGGTGGCGGAGGGGTCGGGGAGCACCAGCGCCTCCAGCGAGTTGAGCCCCGGCACGAGGTCGACGACGCGGAACCAGTACTCGCACGTGTTGGCCTTCAGCCCGATCGTGACAAGCCCGGTGCGCACGTATTTGACGATGGCCTGCTCCAGATCGGTCCCGTCGAACTTGGCCTGCAGCTCGATGATGTCCGGCTCCGGCGTCTCCGCGGCGGTCGGGTCGACGGCGCCCTGCCAGTATTGGAGCTCGACGACGAAGGGCGGCCGGCGCGGGCCGAAGTCGAGGTCGATCTCGACCAGCGCGCGCGCCTCCAGCTCGAACGCGACGAACTGCGTGGCGATCGACTCGGGCAGCTCCATCGGGATGCTGCCGCTCCAGAAGCCGTCGAGCGAGACCAGCCGCAGGTTGTTCACCTGGCTCGCGTGGGTCGAGGCGTGGTCGGTCCGCATGCGCACGAAGGGCACCGGCTCGAGCTGCAGCGGCGCGGGGCGGAAGTAGCCCGGCGGGAAGTGGTCGAGGTAGGAGTAGATCGCCATCACGTTGTCCGCCCCGAGCTCCAGTGCCTTGGGGCAGTCGATGGCGAAGACGGCGCCGGTTTCGAGCTCGTAGGTGTGCGCCTCGGGCTCTTCGGCGTCGTGCTCGACCGCGAGCGGCTCGCGCGGCTGGGTGATGCGGAAGGGCTCCATCCGCGGGTGGGCGAAGCGCCAGTCCTCGATCGGAACCAGCTCGAAGCTGCCGCTCTCGTAGGCGCGCTCGGAGACGAAGCGGCCCGCTTCGTCGGTGCGCACGAGCTCGACGCCGGAGAGGTCGGGGAGCTCGGTGTCGGACGTGACCTCGGCGTGGAAGGGCTCCGCCAGGTCGCTCGGCACGATGCCGAGCTCGAACCACACCACCGGCTCGCCGGTCCCCGGGTGGACGGCCTCGCCCTCGATCGGGCTGCGCGGGACCGCGGGCGCGCCGGCGAGCGCCACGCGCGCGTCCGGTGCGTCGGAGACGGCCTCGAGCGCGTCGGGCTCGCCCGCGTCGAGCTCGAGCTCGACGTCCGGCTCCGAGACGAGCGGCGTCGCCGGCGCCTGCGGAGCGTCGGGGCCGGGGCCGCGGGTCATGAGCCACGCGCCCGCCACCAGCACCGCCAGCGCAAAGCCCACCAGGAAGCGCGCTCCGGCCGAGGCCGCGAGCACCAGCCCGAGCGCGCCGCCCGTGCCCACGGCGCCCCCCGGGGCCGCCAGCGGCGTCAGCGCGGCGAGCCAGCGCTCGCGCTCCCCTTCGCTCTCCGCGTCGAGCCGCGCGCGCAGCTCGTCGAGCCCGCGCTTGAGCTGGCTGCGCACGCTCCCCGCCGGCCGCCCGAGGCGGCGGGCGATCTCGGCGCTGGAGAGGCCCTCGAAGTAGCGCGCCAGCAGGATGCGCTGCGAGTCGGCCGGCAGCAGGAGCACCAGCTCGACCAGCCGGCGGCTCAGGTCCGCGCGGCTCGCGAGCACCGCCGCCGAGGGCAGGCTCTCGGGATGCGCGCTGCGGTGCTCGCGCTGCCGGCGCGCACCCAGCGCGCGGGCGCCGCTGGTCGCCTTGTTGCGCAGCACCTGCGCCAGCCAGGCGCGGCCTTGATCGCGGTGCGCCGGCCCGCGCAGCAGCGCCGCGAGCCAGGTCTCCTGGACCAGCTCGTCGGCCTCGCCGTCGTCGACGAGGCTGGACGCGAGCCTGCGGAGCCAGGCGCCGTGGACGAGGAGCTCTTCGATGCGGTGCGCGGAGGGGGTGTCCATACAGGAGGACTCGCAGCGGCCCCGCGGACCGTTGCGAGCTTTCCCGATTTGTACCGCGCGCCGGACCGTCTAGTTGCAGAAGGCGATCTCGAGGCCGTTGCTGAAGGCCCAGCCCGCGACCTGCGAGCCGTCGGCCATCGCCACCTGCGCGTACGCCGTCAGGGTCGCCAGAACGGGATTCGTGCTGAGCGGGATGCTGAGGCTGCCGGCGCCGCCCGAGTCGGTCGTCGCGGGCAGGATCACCACCGGGTCGCTGATGTCGGTGTAGATCGTCCCGCCGAGGAGCGGCGCGGTGAAGCTCTGGAGGCTGACGAGCAGGAAGCCCGCGCCGCTCCCGTTGAAGTCGCTGTAGTCGAGCTGCAGCGTCGAGCCGACCGACGGCGTCGACGTTGAGCCCAGCGTGCCGATGTTCGCGCCGCCGACCCCGACGCCGAGCGGCGTGATCGAGCACAGGTCGCAGTCGAGCTTGCCGTTCAGGCTGTACTGCGAGACGAACTCCCAGATCACCGTGTTCGAGTCGATGTCCATGTTGCCGAACACGCCGGGCCAGTCGTGCCCGCCGCCGACGACCTTGTAGTGCTCGATGTCGACGCACTCGTCGCCGCCCGACCAGGTGTGGTGGTCGACCGTGCTCCCGTCGAAGGGCGCGGTGTCCGGGACGTCGACGATGGTCGGCGTGAGGTTGCCGTTTGCGTTCTGCACCCAGTACTCGCTCGCCTCGATCAGACCCAGGCTGAAGGGCGGGCCGCCGGACCACGGGTTGTAGAAGTCGAACGTGCCGTGGATGCTGACGAGCGGGAAGGGCCGCGTCGGCGTGCAGAGCGTCTCGGTCCAGGTCCACATGCTGCCCGCGACGGCGCCGACCGCCGCGATGCGGTCGCTGAGGAAGCAGCCGAGCTCCCACACCATGTTCGCGCCGTTCGAGTAGCCGCAGGCGTAGACGCGGTCCAGGTCGACGGCGTACTCGGCGTCGAGCGAGTCGATCATCGCCTCGGCGTACCCGATCTCGTCGGTCCCGATCGAGAAGGGGCCGATGCTGTCCCAGATGGTGAAGCCCTCCTTGTCCGGGAGCCCCTGGGGGTGGACCAGGAGGAAGCCCTCGGCGTCGGCGAGCGGGCGCATGTCGGTCAGCGCGAGGTGGCCGAACATCGTGCCGGAGCCGCCGTGGTAGTTGAGCAGGACCGGCAGATCGACCGTCCCGTCGTACCCGGCCGGCAGGTAGAGGAGGTACTGGCGCGCGACGCCATCGACGTCGACGTCCTTCACGATCAGCTGCGCCGAGGCGGCGGAGGAGAGGGCGGCCGCGAAGGCGAGGGCGGCGGGTATGAACTTAACGGCATGCATAGGTTCGCTCCTGGGGAAGGGGACCCGATCAGCATAGAGCCATAGCCCGTGCTTGCGACCGCGAAGCGTCAATCCCCGTCGCCCCCGTCACACGGATCGCACGTGTCCCGCCCGCAGCCCCGGTTGCGGCGGAAGCCGATCACGTTGCCGCGCCGGTCGCGCTCGAAGGAGCAGCAGTCGAAGAGCAACTCCTTCAGCTTCTCGCGGCCGCGCTGCACGCGCGACTTGGCGCCCGACAGCGACAGGCCGAGCCGCTGCGCGACTTCGCGCTGTGGGACGCCTTCGAGCTCGTACAGCTGCACCGCCGCGCGGTAGCGCTCGGGCAGCTCGGCGACCATCGCCGGCAGCCATCCGCCCACCACGTGGTTCAGGTTGTCCGGCGGCTCGGGTTCGCGTTCGGCGAGGTCGTCGGGCTGGTCGACGTCGTCGCTTCCGCGCGCGCGGCGGAGGTCGATGACGAGGTTGTGTGCGATGCGGAAGACCCAGGCCTCGATGCGGTCGCGGTCGCTCAGCTCCTCGAGTCCGCCGTGGATGCGGACGAAGGTCTCCTGCAGCAGGTCCTCGGCCGCCTGCGGGTCGCGCACGCGCTGCGCGAAGAAGCCCCTCAGCCGGTCGCTGAGGAGCTCCCACAGGCGCTCGGTCGAGACCCCCGCGTCGGACATGGCCTCCACCTTAGCAACAGCCCGTGTCCGCACGGGCTCCGCCGACGACGCAGCACGCGGATCCGTCGTCGCGGCGCGCCGCGGCATCGGCCTCGGTCACGACGAACACCTCCCAGGCGTTGCCGTCGGGGTCCGTCACCCAGACCTTGTCCTGCACCGCGTAGCAGCAGGTGGTGTCCTCCTCGACCGAGGTCGCGAGCCCCGCTCGCTCCAGGCGCTCGGCCGCCTCGCGCACCGCCCGGCCAGAGCGGACCTGCACGCCGTAGTGCGTCGGAGCCGCGCTCGCCGGCGCGTGCTCGACCTGGTTGAGCGTCAGGTTCACCGACGGCTCGCGCGGCTCGAACTTGGCATAGCCCGGGCGCACCTTCGTCGGCGCGACGCCGAGGAGCGTCTCGTAGAAGGCCCGCGAGCGGTCGAGGTCGCGGACGGCGAGGGCGATGTGGACGCGGCTCTCGCCGGCGAAGTCGATGGCGGACGGTCGAGCGGTAGTCGTGCTGTTCATGGCTGGTCTCCGTTTGGTTGGGCGCTTGGCCCGTGTTTCTGGCCCGGCAGACGGAGCGCTGGCCGAAAGGACGCAGAGGCGGGCGGAATTTCTCGCAGGTCCCCTCGCGCTTCCCGCGCAGGCCGGGGCAGCATGGGGTGCCAGCCATGGACCCGACGCTCTCCCGACCGCCCGGCCGCTCCTCCGCGTCCCGCCGGACCGTCCTCGCGGCGGTCGGCTTCCTCGGGGCTCTCGCCTGGGGCGCGTTCTGGATGACGAGCTTCCGCACCTACGAGTACGGAGGCTTCCCCGCGCTGCGCGACGTGGGGACCTCGCCCGGGGCGACCGCGGCGCTCGTGCTGGCGGTGGCGGTGCTGCCGGTCGCGGCTGTGCTCGGCTTCCGCCGCCGGCCGCAGCGCTGGCTGCGGTCGGTCGCCCTGATCTGCGCCCTCTCATGGGCGACGGCCGAGGCCTGGGCCGGAGCAGAGGAAGCCCTGTGGCGCCGCCGGGCGCCGCGGCTCGAGGCACAGGCCGCGTGGAGCGCGCTGCACGCGCAGCAGCTGGGCGCGCCCTTCGACGCCGGGCTCGAGACCGTCCACACGACGAGGTGGTGGCCGTTTGAGCACCACTGCCTGTGGTACCACCCGGGCTCGGAGCGCTTCGGCGGCCACGACTGAGGCGGCGCGCGCCGCATCGGGCGGGGCGTGAAACAATTCCGTTGAGCCATACTAGGATGTTGTGAGCCCATGCAGCATCCGCCCGCCGATTCCGACCCGCCCACCGCCGACACCCGCGCCCTCCAGGCCGGCGCGCGCGCGGGAGGGGCCGAGCTGGGTGCGCTCTACGAGCGGCTGGCCCCGGCGCTCTATAGCTGGGCCTGCCTGCGCATGCCGCCTGAGCTGCGCGCGCGGCTCGAGCCGGCGGACCTGCTGCAGGACGTGTGGGTGCGCGCGCTCCGCGCGATCGAGCACTACGATCCCGAGCGCTGCTCCTTCCGCGCGTGGATGTTCCAGGTGGCGAAGTACGCCCTGCTCGACGCCCACCGGCGCCTGCGCGCGCGGCCCGAGGGCGGGCCGGCGGCGGGCGAGCGCCGCGACCTCGACCATGTGCCCGAGGAGGTGACGAGCATCTCGCGGCGCCTGGCGCGCGAGGAGGCGCTCGCGCTCTTCGTCGAACGCGCGCGCGGCCTGCCCGACGCCGACCGTGCGCTGCTGGTCCACTGCGGGTTGGAGGCGATGGCCGTGCGCGAGGCCGCGCGCCAGCTCGGCCTGAGCGTCGCCGCCGCGGAGAAGCGCTGGCAGCGCCTGCGCCGCGCGCTGGCGGCGCAGGGCTGGGCCAAGGGGCTGCTCGCCGCGGAGGGCTAGCTCGCTATTCCGGCAGCACCACGCGGCGCAGGTGCTGGCCCGGGTGGCGTTCGAGGGCGAGTGGATACGGGTCCACCGGCCAGATGCGGGCGGTCCCATCCACCGAACAGGTGACGACGGCGCCGCCGCCGGGGTGAAAGCCGCCGCCGGTCACGGGACCCTCGTGCCCCGCGAGGCGCGAGATCGGCGTCAGGTCGCCCGCGCTCCAGAGGCGTGCGGTCCGGTCGTTCGACGTCGTCAGGCAGAGCGTGCGGTCGGCGGACACCGCCAGGCTCAGGATCGAATCGCGGTGCTTGCCGGGCATGCGGGCGAGGCGCTCACTGCTCGGGCCCAGCACGTAGAGGTCGGGGCTCCAGCGACCGGCCAGAAGGAGGGTCGCGGGCCGCTCCGCGAGCAGCTCGATCCCGCGCGGCGTCGCGGGGAGCTCGACCGCGGACACGAACGTCCCGGTGCGCGCGTTCCACGTGCGCGCCTGCAGGTCCTCGGTCGCGGCGACGAGGAGCTCGCTCGACGGCGAGAAGACCAGATCGAAGACGTCGCGCACGTGCTCGCCCGGCGGGTAGTCGCGCCAGCGCCGCAGCGTGTGGACGCGCTCGCCGCTCTCGGTGTCCCACAGCACGACGGTGCGGTCGCCTCCACCGGTCGCGGCCAGCGTGCCGTCCGGCGCGATGGCGAGGCTGAGGATCGGCCCCTCGTGCCCGCGCAGCTCGCGCACGAGCGCGCCGGTCTCGGCGTCGAAGAGGCGCGCCACGCCCTCGCAGTCGGCGGTCAGCACGCGCCGGCCGCGCGGGCCGAAGGCGCCTCCGACCAGCGCCGGGCCCGGCTCGCCCAGGCGCGCGCGCAGCGTGCCGTCGGTGCGCCAGAGCGCCGCCGTACCGTCGTCGGAGACGGTCAGGATGTTCGCGCCGGAGGCGTCGAAGGACGCGCCGTTGACCGGTCCGTCGTGCCCCGCAAGGACGCGCAGGCGCGTGGCCGAGCGCGCGTCCCAAAGCGCCGCGCTCCCGTCGACCGACGCGGTGAGGATACTGGCGCCGTCGGGCGCGTAGCACGCGGAGAGCACCGGGCCGCGGTGCCCGCGCAGCGTGGCCAGTCCGGGGCGCTCGCGCAGCGCCCAGACCTGCAGCCGGTGGGTATGGGTGATCAGGCGGTCGCCGCGCGGCGACCACAGCACGCCCTCGATGCGCCGCCCGGTCCCGCGCAGCACCCGCAGCGGGCGGCCCGAGCGCGCGTCCCAGAGGCGCACGCTCCCGTCGAAGGAGACCGTCGCGACCTCGGCTCCGTCCGGGCGGAACGCGCCGTCCGCGACCGCGCGGCCCTCGTGTCCGACCAGCTCGTGGAGCAGCGCGCCCGTCCGCGCGTCGAAGAGCGCTGCGCCGGATGAGCTGCCGCGCGCGGCCTCGCCGGGGTCGTGCACCGAGAGCACGCGCTCGCCGCCGGCGTCGAAGATCAGCCCGTGGACGAAGCTCGGGTGGCGCCACGCGCAGACCGGCGCTCCGCTCGCCACGTCCCACAGCGTGACCTCGCCGTCGAAGGTCCCGGTGGCGAGGCGCGCGGCGTCCGGCGAGAAGCGCAGGCACGAGAGCGCGGAGGACAGCGGCCCGAGGCGCCGCAGCAGCCGGCCGTCGCCGGCGTCGCGCAGCTCGACCCAGCGGCGCTCCAGCGCCATCTCGTCGGCCTGGCCCGCGACGACCGCGAGGTGCGAGCCGCCCGGCGCGAGCGCCTGCGCGACCAGGGGCCCGTCCGCGGAGGAGGCGCGCCAGAGCTCGTCGCCGTCGCGCGACGCGCGCACCGTGCCGTCGGCGGAGCTGGTCACCGCCGTCCCGTCGGGCAGGAAACCGACCGCGGCCACGCCCGCGTCGTGCGGCGGAAGGTCCGCGCGCAGCGTCCCGTCGCGCACGCTCCACAGCGCCGACCCGCCGCCGTCGTCGCCGGTCAGGAGCCAGCGACCGGTCGGGTCGACCGCGATGGCGCGCACGTCCCGCGCGGCCGGGGCCGCCTGCGTCTCGCCCGTTGCGACCGACCAGACGCCGACCGTGCCGTCGTCGAGCCGCGCCACCACGCGCGCGCCGTCGTCGGCCAGCGCGATCTCCTCGACGCGACCCCGCGAGGCGGGGAGGATCGAGCGCTCGAGGTCGCAGGCCTGCATGGCGGCGAGGAGCGCGCTCCGCGCCGTATGCCCGCCGCCCGCCTCGAAGGCGTCGATCGCGGTGAAGAACGCGCCGATCGGGTTCTCGTCGGCGAGCATCAGCGCCTCGCCGGCGAGCTTCTCGGCGCGCTGCCGCTCGGCGGTCGCCCGCAGCTTGCCGAGCAGGTGCGTCGAGAAGGCCAGGCCGGTGAGCAGCACCAGCAGCAGCCCTCCCAGCGCGCCGGCCAGCGTCGGGTTGCGGCGCGCCCAGCGGGCGAG
This sequence comes from Planctomycetota bacterium, assembly GCA_039029355.1. Classification (GTDB taxonomy): domain Bacteria; phylum Planctomycetota; class UBA1135; order UBA1135; genus JBCCGI01. The sequence goes on along the minus strand of JBCCGI010000012.1, from coordinate 86,294 downwards.
CACGACCCAGGCGCCGGCGGGGCGGGCCTCGATCGGCTCGTAGAGCCGCACGTGCCGCAGGTCGCGCGCGAGGGCCAGCGCGGTGGGATAGCGGTCGCCCGCGTTGCGCGCGAGCGCGGTCGACAGCACCACGTCCAGGTCGCGCGGCACCGCGCCGTTGAGCGCGGACGCCTGGGGCAGCGGCCCCTCGAGGATGGCGTGGGTCAGCTCGGCGTGCGTGCGCGCGCAGAACGGGAGGCGCAGGGTCAGGCACTCGAACAGCGTCGCGCCCAGCGAGTACACGTCGGTGCGCCGGTCGACGGGCTCGGTGCCTCGGACCTGCTCGGGCGACATGTACGCCGGCGTGCCGCGCGTCTCGCCGGCGGGCGTCAGCGTCAGCGTCGCGTCGCCCACGCGCCGCGCGAGCCCGAAGTCGAGCAGCACCGGCTGCTCGCGCCGGTCGACGACCAGGTTGGCGGGCTTGACGTCGCGGTGGACGACGCCCGCCTCGTGGGCAGCGTGCAGGGCGAGCGCGGCGCGCTCGAAGAGCCGTAGCAGGCGGCGCAGCTCGACCGGACCGGTGGGCGGGCACGGCAGGGGAGCGTCGTCCTCGGGCGGCTCCTGATCGCGCGCCCGCGCCAGGAGCCGCGCCAGCGACGGGCCGTCGACGAACTGCATGCTCAGGTAGGGCTCGTCGCCTTCGAGCCGCGCCTGGTAGACCGGGCAGATGCCGGGGTGGTCCAGGCGCGAGAGCAGCTCGACCTCGCGCCGCAGGCGCGCGAGCTCTCCCGACGCGACCTGGCCGAGCGGTGCGTGCAGGACCTTGAGCGCGACCTCGCGACCCAGCACGGGATCCTCGGCCAGGAACACGATGCCCTGGCCGCCGCGGCCGAGCTCGCGGAGGATGCGGAACGGGCCGACCGTGCGCCGGCCGTGCGGATCGTCCGGGGGCGCCGGCGCGGTCGGCACCTCGGTCCGTTGCCGGCGCGCCTCGAGCACGTTGAGGTACTCGCGCGCGATCGCCGCGTCGAGGCCCGGGAAGCGCGCCAGGTAGTCGGCGAGCGGCGCTGGGCCTCCCGCCGCGCAGTCGCGCTCGAGGAGGTCGACGAAGTCCAGAACGCGTGCGGCGTTCTCCAGTTCCGACGAGTCCATGCAGCGCCCAGTTTAGTGCCCCGGGCCCGGCGAGCGCCGGACCCGGGGCTTCCGGTGGGGGAGCCCCGCCTCAGGGCGTGGTGCCGTTCAGGTACTCCTCGAGGTTGGTGTAGCCGTCCTGGTCGCGGTCCTGCGGGCCGTCGCCGGGCTTGTTCTTCTCGAAGCCGTGGATGTCCTCCCAGTCGTCGGGCATGCCGTCCTTGTCGGTGTCGAGCGGCGCGATCAGGCTCTTCAGGTCCGGCCAGCCGCCGGTCTCCGAGGGGTCGTTGACCTCGCCGCCGGCGCCGCCGAGCACCTCCTGGACGACGCGCGCGTCGACCGCGTCGCGCGCCGGGAGCGTCGCGCCCGCGCCTGCGCCCAGGACCAGCGGCAGGATGAAGGGCGAGTGCATCGTCACGGCCGGCGCCTGGAACGGCGTGCCGACGATGTACTGCTTGTAGCCGTTCGGCAGGTCGGTCGTCACCGGATCGACCGCGATGTTGTCGGCGTAGTAGACCTGGGTGCTCGAGGTCGGGTCCGGCGCGTCGATCGTCAGCACGTAGTGCGTCTGGTCCGGCGGCGTCGAGGGGCCGGGCAGGAACACGTTCGCCTCGTAGTTCATCCGGATCGTGCTGTGCGTGTTCTTGTGCGCCAGCTTGGCCGAGAACGACTTGAAGTCGTAGACGACGTTGTTCACGAAGTCGACGAACGTGCTGCTGGTGACGTTCGGGTGGCGCTGGTCGTTGTGGGCCCACAGGTTGTGGTGCAGGCTGATGCGGTCGGGGTTGTCGGAGGAGTCGGGCAGGGTCGAGATCGTCATCCCGCGGCTGTGCGGGTTGTGCAGGTCCGGCGCGTCGACCGGGTCGTAGCACCAGCCCGACGGGTCGGGCTCGTCGTCGCAGCCGACCTTCTCGACCGTCTTCTCGTGGTTCGAGCAGTAGAGGCCCTCGGAGATGAGGCACCACTGCACGGTGACGTCGCGCGCGCCTCCGAAGATGCTCATGTTCTCGTCTACCGCCCAGCTCACCGAGCAGTGGTCGACGATCACGCGGTAGGAGTCGGGCGTGTCGATCAGCAGCGCGTCGAGGTTGGCCGACCCGCAGTTCGAGTCGTCCGGGCCGGGCCGGAAGCGCAGGTGGCGCAGGACCACGTCGTTGGTCGTCACCTTGACCAGCGCGGTCGTCACCGGGCCCGCGTTCCGGATCGCGATCCCGCCGCCCGGCGCGGTCTGTCCGGCGACCGTGACGAAGGGCGAGTCGATCTGCAGCTGGCTCTGCAGCGCGATCGTGCCCGAGACGGCGAACAGGACCGTGCGCGGATAGGGCTCGAGCAGCGCCCAGCGCAGCGAGCCCGGCCCCGAGTCGTCGGTGTTGGTGACGTACAGCGGCGTGCCGCCGCGGCCGCCGCGGGCGGCGGCGCCGAAGCCCTCGGCGCCCGGGAAGGCGGGCACGGAGGGGCCGATCTGGGCGGACGCGTCGAGTCCGAGGAGCCCGAGAGCGAGTACGAGGGAGCGGAGCAAGGAACGGGTCGTCATGAGGGGGGCCTCCATAGGGCCGAGCCGGCGCGGGAGCGGCCCGCGCCTAAGGAGCTTTGCGAATGGGCTGAACTCGCGCCGCGCACTCGCGACCGGACGCAAATGCCGGCTTTTCTCGCCGGTCGTCCTCCAGGCGCGAGCGGCGCCCCGCGGCTCCGCTGTCGGAAGGGGCCGCTTGTGGCCCTCCGCCGAAGACCCCACCTCGACCTTGGAGGCCGCCGTGTATCCCCAAAGGCTCTGGATTCCCTTCCTGCTCTTTTCCCTCACGAACGCGCTCGACCTGGTGATCGGGACCTTCTAGATCCGGCTTCTGCGACGGCGCGCTCCGGGCCCGAGGCTTGCTCGAGGACGGGGCGCGTCCGGCGTTGGTGGAGGGCCGTGCGCTAGGGCTTGCTTGCGGCCGGCACCGGCTCGCCGGCCTCCGGCAGCCCGAGCTCCTTGCGCGACGATGCCACGCACTCGCGGCGCACCTCGATCCACGGGTGGTCCTCGGGCGTCCGCGCCAGGAGCTCCTCGGCCAAGGGCAGCGCCTCTTCGTAGCGGTCCGTCAGGATCAGCGAGTCGACCAGGAAGTTGAGGATGATCTGTGCGAACTCCTCGTCCATGCCGTCGGCCTCGCGGCAGAGCTCGACGCCGCGCCGGAAGTAGGGCTCGGCCTCCGCGAAGCGCTGCCCGGCCATGTAGATGTCGCCGATGCGTGCGTAGTGGTTGATCGCGTCGTGGTCGTGCTCGCCGCGGACGCGGATGATGCACTCGAGCACCTCCTGCAGACCGGCGACCGCGGCGTCGGTGTTGCCGCGCGACTCGTGCAGCTCGGCGAGCACGGTGATCGCGCCCCAGGTGTCCCAGTCGTCCATCCCGGTGTGCTCCTTGCGGAGCGCGATGCACTCCTCGAAGACCTCCTCCGCCTCGTCGAGGCGGCCCAGGTCGCGCAGGGCGAGCCCGATACTGAGGTGCGACAGGAGCGTGTCGGAGTTCCCCTCGCCGAGGGCCCGAGAGCGCAGCCTGTGCCCGAGACGGGCGAACTCCAGCGCCTCCGCCGGCCGGCCTTGCTCGATCAGGAACGCGGTCAGCTGGTAGAGGACGGTCTGCGTGAGCGGGTGCTCCTCGCCCAGTTCCGCCTCGGCGGCGTCGAGGCAGTCGTGGTACGTCGCCTCGGCGTCGTCCGCTCGCCCCAGGCTCTTCAGCACGCCCCCCAGCTTGTACCAGGTGTAGATCGTACTGGAGTGCCCATCGCCAAACGCCTCGCGCTCGTAGGCCAGGTTGGCCTCGAGCAGCGTGAGCGCCTCGGCCCCTCGTCCCCGCTCCCCATAGAGGTTGCCGAGGTTGCTCCGCATCGTGACCGTCGTGGGGTGGTGCACCCCGAGCACCTCCTCCGCGATCGGGAGGTATTCGGCCAGGATCGCCTCGGCCTCGTTCTCCTTCCTGTCGTCGCCGTACTCCGGCCCCCGCAGGCAGATCGCGAGATCGTTCTGGGCCGCGATCGTCTCGGCGTGCCGCGGCCCCTGCAGCTCGGTGCGGATCGCGACCACGTTGCGCATCAGCGGCTCGGCGTCGGCGTGGCGCTCCATCCTGAGGTAGTACATCGCGAGCTGCTGCATGGCGTCGGCGGTCGCGTCGTGCCGCTCCCCGAAGGCCTCGCGGTGGATCGCGAGGGACCGCTGGGCGACCCGCTCGAGCTCCGCGTAACGACCGGCGACCCTGTAGAGCTCGCCGCGCTGCTCGAGGCTGTTGAGCGTCGCGCGGTCGGCCTCGCCGAGCTTCGCCCGGCGTCCCTCCCAGGCCTTCGTCAGCAGGGCTTCGGCGCGGTCGAGGTCCTCCCGGTGCAGGTAGAAGGACCCGACCGAGTGCAGGATCGCCAGCGTGACCTCGTGGTCGTCCCCCAGGACCCTTTGGGCCTGCGCCAGGCATTCCTCGGCAAAGGGTCGCAGGGACTCTCCGCGGCGCGCCTGGACGTCGATCCGGAGGCGGGTCGCGAGCGCGTCCAGCGTCTCCACGTGCTCCTCGCCGAGCTCTTGTGCGCGCAGAACGAAGGCGCGCTCGGCGTGGGGGCGGGCGAGGTCGAGCTCCGCCAGGTCGGCGTACGTGTCCGCCAGCGTCGTGCGGATCTGGGCCTCGACCAGCGGCTTGTCGAAGAAGCGGCCGCCCGGCCGGGCCGCGGTCTCGATGCGCTTCGCGGCTTCGTCCAGCACCTCGCGCATCGAGACGTCGATCCCGCGGCCGGCCTCGTTCGAGGGGCGGACCGCAGCCAGAAGATCCTCGTTGAGGAAGCGGTTGACCTCGCGCGCGATCTCGGCCTGGGCTTCGACCTCGGCCCTGGCCTCGGCCTGCACGTAGTTCAGCGCGACCAGGCTGCCGATCAGCACGGCCAGGAGCGACGCCAGCGCCGTCGTTAGCCCGCGGTGGCGCCGCACCAGCTTGCGCAGGTGGTAGGTCGCGCTCCACGCCCGCGCGTCGATGGGGGAGTTGTCGAGGAAGCGCTCGACGTCGCGCCCGAAGGCGCCGGCCGAGGGGTAGCGGCGCGCGATCTCCTTGTCGAGCGCCATCGCGCAGATGGCCTCGAGGTCGCCGGCGAGATGCGCGCCGTGGCTGCCGAGGCGCTTGGGCTCCTCCTCGCACACGACGCGCGCCGCGTTCCAGGGGGCGAGGTTCGACACGTCGTACGGCATCTCGCCGGACAGCAGCCGGTAGAGCAGCACGCCCAGCGCGTACACGTCGGTCCGCGTGTCGATCGCGCTCAGCTCGCCGCGCGCCTGCTCGGGGCTCATCCAGGCCAGCGAGCCCAGCATGTCGCCGGTCATGGTCTGGCCGGGCGTCTCGCGCTCGCCCAGCTCGACCGGCCGGGCGATGCCGAAGTCCAGGAGGCGTGGCCGGCCGTCGCGCGACACCAGGATGTTCGCCGGCTTCAGATCGCGGTGGACGACGCCGTGCTGGTGCGCGTGCTGGACGCCCTCGCAGACGCCGCGGAACAGCCGCAGGCGGTCCTCGATCGAGAGCTCCTTGGCCTCGCAGTGCGCGAGGATGTCGCGGCCGTCGACCAGCTCCATCGCGATGTACGGCACGCGGTCGATGCCGGCCTGGAACACCTTCGCGACGTTGGGGTGGTCGAGCCGGGCGAGGACCTCGGCCTCGTACTCGAAGCGCCGCAGCCGGTCGGGGCTGACCGACAGGGCGTGCAGCACCTTGATCGCGACCTCGCGGCGCGGCTGCGCCTGCACGCCGCGGTAGACGATCCCCATCCCGCCGCGGCCCAGGACGCCCTCGATCGCGAAGCCCGCGATGGACTCGGGCAGCGCCTCGTCGTGCGGTTCGGCGGGTACCGCCTCGCCGAGGCGCTGGAGCCGCCGCTCCAGGCCGCCCTCGTCCCGCTCGTTGAAGGCGGTCACCCCGGGCTCGTAGCCGAGCACGGACAGCACGCGCTCTTCGACCCCGGCGGGGAGCTCGCGCTCGGATAGAACCCGGCGCTGCTCCTCGGGCGGGAGGTCGAAGAGCTCCTCGAGCAGCTCGCGCACGAGCTCGTGCTGTTCGGCTTCCTTCATCGCGAGGGGGGCGGGGAGCCGCGGCCCAAGAGGCGCGTCCCGCTAGGGCGTAATCATCACGCGCACCGGCAGGCTTGCAAGGTCGACCGGCGCAAGCGTCAGGTAGGCGAACGCGAGCTCCTGGCCGAGCAGCCCGCCGAGCACGCCCGGCGGCGCCTGGAACGAGCAGGTCGCGGAGGCGCTCGCGTCGAGCACGCCGAAGGTGTTGACGAACAGCGCCCCGTTCGCCTGGGCCAGCGAGAAGCCGAGCACCACGTCGTCGTTCAGCGGGAGCGTGACGCCCGGCGCGACCGGCAGGCCCGGCGACGTGCCCGACGCGGAGGCGAGCAGCAGGTAGGGCTGGCCTCCATGAGGCTCGCCGGCGGTCAGGTCGAAGGTCACGGCGCCGCCCGCCGTAGCGCTCACCCCGATGGCGTCGGCGTCCAGCGTCAGGTCCGCGCGGCGGTGGATGCCGGTGCCCGGCGAGCCGAGGAACGCGACGTCCGACCCCGCCGGTCCGAAGGCGAAGGTCGAGGCGAAGGGCCAGATCAGGCCCTCGTTCTGCTGGGCCCAGGTCGCGCCCGCGTCCTCGCTCTTCCAGACGCCGCCCGAGTCGGAGGAGTAGCCGCCCGCGTTGAGCGCGCTCGACGAGGTGGCGTAGACGACGTTCGAATCGCCCGGATCGACCGCGACGACGCGCAGGTGATCGTCGTCGAGCAGCGTCGCCGGCCCCCACGTGGTGCCGTTGTCGTCGCTGCGGTAGAGGCCCTTGCCCGAGCCGTGCACCGAGACATAGAGGCGACCGGGGACCGACGGATCGGGCTCGATGTCGTAGACGCCGACCCAGCTCCAGGCGCTCGGCAGGCCGCTGATCGTGCCGCGCATCTCGGGCAGGCCGACCTCGACCCAGGTCTCCGGCGCGCCGAAAGCGGTCGAGCGCCAGAGGCCGTTCTCGCCGCCGGCGTACACGATCGAGGAGTCGTGGCGGTCGACCGCGGTGAAGCGCAGGCCGCCGTCCTCGTGGCGGAGCTCCCAGTTCAGCCCGTCGTCGACGCTCGCGTAGACGTCGCCGTCGGCGGTGATGTAGAGCGTGCGCTGGGTGCTGGAGCTCGCGCGGTCGAGCGACAGCCCGATCAGCGGCGCCGCGGGCAGACCGGCGCCGATCACCGGCCAGGTCGCTCCACTGTCCTCGCTGCGCAGCAGGAGGGCCGGGCCCGTCTGAGCGCCCGCCTGGGTCGCCCACACGACGCCGGGGCGCGCCGGGTCGGTCTCGACGGCGAAGGTGTTCGCGCCGCCGCCCTGCCAGCCGCCGCTGGCGTCGAAGTCGTTGCGCATGATCCAGCTCTCGCCGCCGTCGAGGCTGCACCAGGTGCCGAGGTCCCAAAAGCCCGCGTAGATCTCGTCCGGGTTGGCCTCGTTGATCGCGAGGTCGACCACCACGACGTTGTCCACGCCGCGCGAGCGCCACGCGTCCGATCCGGGGCCGCCGACCTCGTTCGTGAACATCGGCTGCACGGTCAGCCCCTTGTCGAAGCTGGCGAAGACGAACTGCGAGCCGGCCCACCAGACGGCGTTCGGATCGGAGGGGTCGGCGCTGATCGAGCGCCCGCCGGCGTTGAAGGCCCAGTAGACCGGCGTCCAGGCGCTGTCCCACGTCTCCGGCGAGCTCTGCTGCACCCAGGTCCCGGCGGCGCCGCCCTGGGTCGACTCCCAGATGCCGTCCTTCGGCAGCCACGGATACTGGGTCTTCTGGCTCATGCGGATCGTCTGGGCGTCCTCGGCGTCGGGCCAGATGAAGCCGCTGAAGGCGTCGAGGTAGGTCCAGGTCGCGCCGCGGTCGGGGCTGCGGTGGAGGTAGCCCAGGTGGAACGAGTCGGCGTCGTCCTGCGACAGGTAGAGCGCCTCTTCGTCGTGCGGGTCGAGCGCGATGTCCGCCACCAGGTTCGCGAACGAACCGCCGATGGGGGTGTAGGTGACGCCGCCGTCCTCGCTGAGGAAGGCGTTGCGGTTCAGGGTGCAGAGCTCCTCGTCGATGAAGCGGCTCTTGCCGGTGAGCAAGTAGATCGAGTTCGGATCCGACGGCAGCACCAGGATCTTCAGGATGCGGTGGTCGGGCGGCAGGTTGGTGTCGACCCGCTGCCACGTGTCGCCGCCGTCGTTCGAGCGGTGCACCTCACCCGAGCAGCCGTTGTACTCGGCGTGGAAGGCGGTGTAGACGATGCTCTCGTCCGAGGGCGCGATCGCGCTGTACTCGAAGTAGCCGTCCGCGATCACCTCGACGAAGCTCTGGCCGAAGTCCTGGCTGCGGAAGAGCCCGTTGCCGCTGCCGAGGTAGACCAGCGCCGGGTTGGTGGCGTGGAAGGCGACCGACGCGGCGTGGGTGTTGGTGATCCCGCGCTCGGGGCCGATCGGCTCCCAGCTCGCGCCGCGGTCCAGGCTGCGGTACGGGCCGCTGAGGTCGCTGCACGCCACGACCATGCCCGAGGGCCCCGCGCCGATGTCCATGAAGTAGCCCCCGGCGCCCGGTCCCGTTCGTTCCCAGTAGTCGTCCGGGCAGCCGGTGAGCAGGGGGGCGGCGAGGAGGACGATGAGCGTGGGGGGGATTCTCATGTCGCGGACCGTACCACGGTCGCGCGGGTCGGGCCTTGATCGAGGCATCGGGGCGCTCCGGAACGCCCTTGGGGCCGCGCCGGGCGGGGCATCCGGCGCAACCCGCGGACGTTCTCGCGAGTTCCTTTGGTTTCCGGTTCCCCGCCCTCGGGGCCCCAGCGCATTGGCGGCGGATGCCGGATGAGCCGGCGTCATCCCCAACAGCCCTTGTCATCAGGACCAACGCGATGAAGAACCACGACCTCCGCCTCCTCTGCTCCGCTCTCACCATCCGCGCCGGCTCCGTGTCGGCGATCCTGCTCGCCGGCGCCGCCTTCACGCCCGCCTCCGCGCTGTGGACCGACGCCTGGATGCACCCGAGCTGGGGCGACTTCGATGGCGACGGTCTGGAGGACGTCTACGTGCGCATGCCCGGCGCCGCCGACGCGCTGTGGCGCAACGCCGGTGACGGCACCTTCCAGGACATGACGGCGGCCTCGGGGCTGAGCGAGCTCTTCGGCTCGCGCGGCGCCGCCTGGGCGGATGCCGACGGCGACCGCGTGCTCGACCTGCTCGTTGTGGATGCCCGCGGGCAGCTGCACCTCTTCCTGGGGAACGGCACGGGCTCCTTCGCCGAGGTGAGCGAGAGCGCCGGCCTTACGGACGCGAACGGCGTGTTCCACGCCGAGTGGCTCGACTACGACCAGGACGGCCGCTCCGACCTCAAGCTGGAGACCCACGCCGGCCTGCGCTTCCTTCACAACGAGAGCAGCGCCGCCGCGGCGGCCTTCGCCGAGGGCGCGAGCTCGCGTCAGGCGCTTTTGACCTCCGGCGCGCACGGGCCGATGCTGGGCGGCTCGCCCGGTTCGTCCTCCGGTTTCGCGACCAGCGGGTCCGTCTGCGTCGAGATGATCCGCGACCAGGCGACCGGCATGTGCGTGTCGGCCTCGTCGGTGCCCGTGCTCGGGCAGCTTTACCCGATGAGCGACCGGCTCTTCGTCGACGCCTTCTCGGGCTTCGTCGGCATCAACAACGTCGACCCGCAGGCCGACCTCGACATCGACGGCCTGCTGCGTCTGCGCTCGGGCGCGATCGAGTTCCCCGACGGCACGCTGCAGGGCACCGCCACGCTGGTCGGCCCGGAGGGCCCGCAGGGTCCCGAGGGCCCGCAGGGCGCCCAAGGCGCGGACGGTCCCCTGGGGCCGCAAGGGATCCAAGGTCCCGCCGGCGCAGACGGCGCGCAGGGCGTCGCCGGTCCGACCGGTCCGGCGGGTGCCGCGGGCAATGACTCGCTCTGGAACGTCAACGGCTCGGACATGACCTTCGGCGGCGGTATCTCCGTCGGCCACACCGGAACCCCGGTCGGCCCGCTCGACGTGCGCGGCCCCGCGGCTTCCGACTTCCGCATCGGCACGAACAACCTCGGCAACCCGATGATCTTCACCGACGCCACGGGCCATCTCAACCTCCAGCCGCGCGTCGACGACGCGGGCTCCGTTCGTTTCACGGACGCCAACTCCGCTGGAAACCTCTCCTTCTTCGTCTGGGACAACGCCTCGGTTCAGGCCCTCAACGGCTCGACCCCGAGCGCTCTCTACCTGAACCCCGACGGGAGTCTCGTCAGCGTCGGCGGCCCCCTCGAGGTCGGCGGCGTTATCAGCACGCCCGGCTCCGGCGCCGTCGTCGTTGACGACGACCTGCGCGTCAAGACCATCACGATCACCGGCGGCGCCGACCTGGTCGAGCGCTTCGACACCGGCGACGACGTCTGCCTGCCCGGCACCGTGCTGAGCATCGACCCCGAGCGTGCCGGCCAGCTGGAGCCCTCGACCCAGGCCTACGACCGCAGGGTCGCCGGCGTGGTCTCCGGCGCCGGCGGCGTCGAGGCCGGCATCCACATGGGCCAGGAAGGCGTGATGGACGGCAGCACGCCGGTCGCGATGACCGGTCGGGTGTACGTCCGTTGCTGCGACGAGAACGGTGCCATCGAGCCCGGTGACCGCCTCACGACCTCGTCGATCGCCGGCGTCGCCATGAAGGCGACCGACGCCCAGCTCTGCGACGGCGCGGTGATCGGCAAGGCCATGACGGCGAGGAACGAAGACGGCCTGGTGCTGGTCCTCGTCAACCTCCAGTAGTCCTCTCCGCGGACACCAAGAAATCAAAACGAGGCGATACCAGTGAAGCGCATCAACCATCCCTTCCGCTCCCCGCTCGCCGGCCTTGTGGCCTGCGCGCTGGCGGGTGCCCTCGGCGCCCAGCACGCTCCCCGTCAGATCCGCATCGAGGGCTCGCACGGCCCGCTCAACACGACCTCGGCCATCCCGGTGACCGGCGCGACGCTCGGCGAGCTCGCCTACCGCCTGGCCGACCACACCCCCGGCAGCTATCTCGTCGACGTCGACTTCAGCGTGCTGGACCGCGTCGACCCCGAGGTCGAGAACCGCATCGCGCTCACCTTCGAGGACGAGCGCTACGAGATCGTCCTGTTGCAGGTCGAGACGCGCGGCCCGCGGCGCCACACGTGGCTGGGCCAGGTGGCGGGGATCACCTCCAGCGAGGTCATCCTGGTCCGCCACGAGGAAGGGCTGGTGCTGACCGTCAACGACCTGTCGGGCCGCGGCTTGATCGAGCTCCAGGGCATGACCGGCGGGCTCTACCGCATCGGCCGCCACCAGACCGCCGGCGGTCATTGCGGGACGCCGAGTACGCCGCTGCCGCGGCTCGAGCGCCTTGCTCCGGCCGGCCAGGGCCAGCCGGAGGCCGGCGCCTTGCCGCCGACCCCGGAGTTCGTGTCGGCGGGGACCGATCCGGACAACGTGATCGACGTCCTGATCGTGCCCTCGGATGAAGCCCTCTCCAGCGCCGGGTCGGAGGCGCAGTTCCTGGCCAAGTCCTTCTCGGCGGTAGCGGGCATCAACCTGCGACTTGCGAACAGCGGTGTGAACCTCACCACGCGGCTGTGCGCCGTGCCCTTCGCGGACGCGTCCGGCTACTCGGAGTCGTCGAGCATGTCGACCAACCTCGACAACCTGACCTACACGGGTACCACCTATTCCGGTCTGGACGCCCTGCAGGCCAACCGCGACGACTACCGGCCGGACATCATGGCCCTGGTGGTCTCCGAGAATGAGCCGGTCTTCGGTGGCGAGATCCAGGGCATCGGCTGGCGCCCGGCGACGACGGGGCAGCTCACGACCACCGCGGGCTACTTCGTCACGAGCCTCGAGACCATGACCGAGCCGACCTTCGCCCACGAGTTCGGGCACAATCTGGGCGCCTGTCACAACGCGGGCCAGGACGGTTGCAGCACGGCGATCACGACCTCGCCGCACGGAATCCGCAAGACCTGCGGGCTGTTCGGCGAGTGGGAGTTCCGCACGACGATGAGCTACTCCGAGGGGCAGATCAACAGCCAGCAAGTGTCGTACTTCTCGACCGAGGGCATCACCCTGACCCTCACCGACGGGCTCGGCCTCGAGATCTGCGACTTCGACATCTGGGACGGCGTGTCCAAGGTCTCGGCTCTATTCGACGAGTCGCGGCCGATCGTCGCCGACTACAACATCGGCAGCAACCAGCTCTGGGTGCAGCAGGACGCCGGCACGGACGTCGGGACCTACGTGGAGCCCATGTGGAGCATCGCCGACGCGAACGCGGCGCTGGACTCCTCGGTCACCGACAACAGGATCCGTGTGTGGGCCGGGGCCTACAACGAGACGACCCTCGCTGGCGGCGCGGTGACGTTGTCGACGCCGTGCACCATCTCGGGCGAAGGAGGGAACCTCATCATCCAGTAGTCCCCTGGGCCTGCGCCGGGACCGTGATCTGAGCCGCGTCGCAGCGATCCGTGGCCGAGTCTGAGAGCTGGAGCCCGCGGGCTCGCTCTCGCTCGGAGGCGGGTCGCTGTGGGCGTTTCCACCAAACGCGGCCTGCTGGCCGCTAGACTTGCACGCCGAGCGACCTTGACCATGACCGAGCCCAAGGACGTCTCCGAGATCTTCGAACGGGTTTGCGACCTCGCGCCCGAAGAGCGCGCGCGCGCCTTGGCCGAGCTGGAGCTCAGCGAGTCCGACCTGGCGCAGGTCGAGCGCATGCTCTCGCTCTATGACGAGCCCGCCTCGGCGGTCGACGAGATCCTGCCGAACGAGATCGGCAAGGCGCTGTTCAACGCGCCGCAGCGCTACGGCCCGTTCGAGGTCGATCGGCCGCTCGGTGAGGGGGGGATGGGGATCGTGTACCTCGCCCGCCGCGAGAGCACCGGCGAGCCGGTCGCGGTCAAGGTGCTGCGCGGCGGCCTGGGTTCCGACCACCTGCGGAACCGCTTCGAGCGCGAGTGCCGCATGCTCGCGGCGCTTCGCCACCAGGGCATCTGCCGCTTCCTAGAGGCGGGCGAGGGCGGCCACCCGGGCGCGCCCGAGCCGTACCTCGCGATGGAGTACATCGACGGCGACTCCCTGCTGCTGCACGCCAAGCGCTTCGCACTCGACGCGCCGCAGCGGATCGAGCTGATGGCTCGCGTGTGCGATGCCGTCCAGCACGCCCACGAGACGGGCGTGATCCACCGTGACCTGAAGCCGAACAACGTGCTCGTGCTGGCGCCGACCCGCGACGACTCGGTCGGGCGGCCCAAGGTGCTTGACTTCGGCGTCGCACGCGCGCTGACCGACGGGTTCTCGGCGCTTACGCACACGCGCTCTGGCGCCATGGTGGGGACGGTCGCCTACATGAGCCCCGAGCAGATCGCCGGCCGCCGCGACGACGTCGCCGCGCGGTCGGATGTCTACAGCCTGGGCGTGCTCTTGTTCGAGCTGCTCGCCGGCAAGCTGCCGTATCCGGTGACCGGACTGGCGGTGCCGGTTGCCGCGCGCATCATCCAGGAAGAGGAGCCGACCCGGCTCGGAGCGGTTGCGAGCGAGCTGACCGGCCCACTCGAGCTGGTCGTCGCGAAGGCGCTGGAGAAGAGCCCCGCGCGACGCTACGCCTCCGCCGCGGCGCTGGCGGCCGACCTGCGCCGGCACCTCGCCGGTCAGCGCGTCGAGGCGCGCCCACCGACCGTCTTCCGGCGCGCGGTTCGCTTTGCGGATCGCCACCGCGTGCTCGTGGGCGTGTTCGTCGCCCTGCTCGTCGGCCTCGCCTTCTCGCTGCGCTTCGGCCTGCGCGAGGCAGCCGCTCGCGAGGAGGTGTCGCGCAACCTCTACCGCAGCGAGCTCGAGGCGGCGGCGACGGCTATCTGGGAGGGCGACGGATTCATCGCGCGCCGCCGGCTGGAGCGTGCCCCAGAAGAGCTGCGGGGTTGGGAGTGGGACTACCTCCTCAGCCAGCTCGACGACACGGAGCTGCGCCTGCAGGTGGACCCTCCGGTCGAAGGCCTTGCCTTCGACGAGCGCGCCGAGCGGCTCTTTGTCGCATCCGTTCGGGGCACCAAGGAGGACATATACTCCCACTTGTACGTGTTCGACGCCGTCGACGGCGAGCTCCTCTCCGAATCGATCGCGCGCGGGCGAGCCGGCTTCCCCACCGCCGAGGGGGCGCTCCCGGTGCTGTCACCGGACGGCAAGCTGACGCTCCTCCGGCCCCCGGGAGCCGGAGCGGCACGCACCTTCGATCTCCCCGGCGGGCTGGCCTACGACCCCATCTTTGGTAACGATAGCGAGGTCGCGGTGGCGACGAACCGCGAGCAGACCTTCCGGCTCGACCTGCGGAGCGGAGAGCTGCGGGAGGTGACGATGGTCCCCTCGACCGGGAGCCTTCGGATCTACGGGAAGTGGGGCACCGCCGCCAGCGACGGGGGGAGCGGCTTCCTGTTTCCCCTGGACGATCCGGCGGATGGCTGGGAGCTGAAGGGCGGACGCTACGGCGGTCGCGCGGCCGTGCTGAACCCGAGCGCGACGCGTCTGGCCCACCCGATCACGGATGGGCTGATCAACGTCTGGCGGGTCTTTCCCGATGCCCCGCCCGAGCTGGAGATTCTCCTGGGACGCCCCCAGGACGGCCAGGCCTGGATCGCCGAGTTCTCACCCGACGGTTCTCTGCTCGCGGTCGGGGGAGACGGGCGCGCGGTGCACGTCTACTCGGCGGAGACCTACGAGCGGCTCGCAACGCTCAAGGGCGCCACGGACCGGATCGAGCGCTTGGCTTTCTCGGCGGACTCGCGGCTCCTGGCCAGCTCCTCGCTCCGCGGCGAGGTCAACCTCTTCGACCTCGGGAGCGAGGACCCGCGTGCCGTGGGCGCCGGCGCCTACGTCTACGCCGCGCGCTTCGACGACGCCGGCGAGCGCATCGCGATCGGTTCTGCGAGCGGAGAGCTGTTCCTGCACGACGCCCGCTCGCTCCAGCGCTACGCGACGGTTCTGCTGGGCGACGGGTCGTTCATCGTCCACGATCTAGAGCTTGACGGCCTGCGCGAGCGCGCCTTCGTCTGCTCGCAGAGCGGTACCCTAGTGGTCGTCGACCTGACGTCGGGCGCCCTTCTCGCGCGCCTGCCGGAGGGCGGCAAGAGCGCGTGCCTCTCGCCCGACGGTTCCCGCCTGGCAACGCGCACCGAGGATCGGCTCTGCCTGCGCGACCCGGAGACGCTCGAAGTTCTGCGCGCCACTTCGATTCACGGGATGCTTCAGACCGCGTCGGTCTACGATCCGTCGGGACGTTGGATTGCGACGGTCGGCGCGGATCCATTGGGGGGGGCGGATGAAGCGAGGGCGCCGGTCGCGTCGGTCTTGCTGCTCGACGCCGAGACGCTCGAGGTCCGGACTCGACTGAGCACCCACACGGCGGGGGTGCGGAAGCTCGCCTTCTCTCCGGACGGTGCCTACCTGGCGACCGGGGCCTTCGACCGGACCGCGCGCGTCTATCGGGTGCCGAGCGGCGAGGAGGTCGCGGTGCTGGAGAGTCACTCGCGCGGCGTGTACGCGGTCGAGTGGAGCCGCGATGGCGAGCGGCTCTTCACCGGCTCGGCCGACTTGCGCATCAAGGTCTGGGAGACCAGCACGTGGGGCGAGCTTGCGACGCTGCTAGGCCATGAGGGCTACGTGGCTGCACTCGAGACCCATCCGGACGGTGAGATCCTCCTCAGCGCGGGCGGCGACGGAACCGCGCGCCTCTGGGATGCGCGCCAGCGCCGCGACGTGGTGAGCGAAGAGCGCACCTACCGCGCCAGCGCCGCACGCCTCGCGCCGCGACTCGAGAAGCTACGCCGGTTGGGGGCCGCGGAGGCCGTCCAGGCGTTGGAGGAGGACGGCGAACTCGGCGAGCGCGAACGCCAGATCGCCGCGCAGCAGCTGTTCGGGGCTCGCGCGAGCGGGCCGCGATAGCCCGCTTTCTTCACGAGACGGCGTGGCGGTGCGGTCCAACTCGGTGTCTGGTCGTGCCTTGCGGGCGGCGGCCCCGCAGGCGACCCTGAACGGGTCGTCGAGGACGCCGGTGTCCGCACTAGACGGACCGTGTTTGGAGGCCCGCTCGGGCTAGCCGCCCGAGCGCTCCGCCCCGCGCTCGAGGAACGTCTGCAGGTGCACGCGCGCCTTGGCCCAGTCCTTCTTCACCATACGGTCCGAGACGCCGAGCACGCGCCCGACTTCCTCGGTGGTGAGTCCCGCGAAAAAACGCAGCTCGATGATCTGCACGTAGCGCTCGTTGATGCCGCCGATGTGCTGCAGCGCGGCCTCGATGTCGAGCAGGTCGACCTGCAGGCCCTCGTCGTCGCTCGGCGCGCCAGCGAGCGTCACGCGGTTCGCCTCGGCGCCGCGGCGGAGGCTCTGGCGCGACCGCGCCGAGTCGATCAGTACGCGCCGCATCGTCTTTGCCGCGACTCCCAGGAAGTGCGCGCGGCTGGTCCAGCTCGACTGGTCGGCGTTGGCCAGACGCAGGTAGGCCTCGTGCACGAGTGCGGTGGGCTGCAGCGTGCGCCCGGGGGACTCGCGGCGGAAGAAGGCCGACGCCATGCGGCGCAGGTCCTGGTAGAGCAGCTGTGCGAGCTCGTCGGGGCGGACCTGATTCCCATCGGCGAGCACCGTGATGCGCTCGGAGTCGGGGGCGCGGGTGGGATCGACCATGGCCTCGGGCCGCATTGTAGCGGCCGCCGCCGCGCGCGGAAGGTGCCGGAGCATCCCGACCGGCGGTTCGGACCGCCCTCTCGGGGACGAGGGGCGCGGCCACGGCCGCACGAGCGGTACAATCCTCGATTGCTCCGTGCCACGTCTCCGCTCTCCCCACCGCTTCCCCACGCCCATGACCCCGTCCTTCCGCTCCGGCCTGCGGCTCACGTCGCTGATCCTTACCTTCCTCTTCGGCCTCTCGGTCTCCGCCGCCGCCTCGGCGGACCTCGCGACCGCCAGCGCGCACCTGAAGCGCGCCGAGGCCAACCTGAACCTGGTGGACGGCAGCATCGGACACCTCACGTCTCCGCCGAAGGGCTCGGCCGCCAAGCTGGCGAAGATGCGCCTCGACCAGGCGGACGGGGACCTGAAGCCGGCGGGCGACCTCCTCGCCAAGCTGGCCGATGCTCCCGGCGTGGCCGAGGCCCGCGAGCGCCACAAGAAGGGCGTCGCGCTGCGCGACAAGCTGCGCGGGATCCTCGAGGGCAAGCCCGCTCCCAAACCTGAGCCGAAGCCCCAGCCCAAGCCCCAGCCCAAGCCGACTCCGAAGCCGTCGCCCAGGCCAGAGGCGGCCAAGACCGTCAAGCTCGGCTACCCGCACGCGGACAACTTCAAGGGCGTGCTCTTCAACCTGCGCCGGGTCGAGGGCGAGGCCTCCGGGCTGACCGAGCTCGCGGGTGAGCTGGCCGCGGTGCAGGACCAGCTCGGCGTGAGCTACAGGACGACGGCCTCCGCCGTCGCGACGCTGACCGAGACCCGCCGCCAGATGGGCTTCGTCGAGGACGGCATCGCGAAGATCCCCGCCAACGGCGAGGGTGTCGCCGAGGCCAAGGAGCGCATCGCGACCGCCAAGGCGAGCCTCGACGCGGCGGAGGGCTACTTCAAGCCGCTGAACACCAAGCTCACCGAGCTCGTCGACCCCGCGCGCTATCCCGCCGCGGCCGCGGACACCAAGCGGTTGAGCGAGCTGTCGTTCGCCTACGCGAACCCCGAGCTCCAGTTCCGCGAGCAGCGCGCCCGCGCGGCCGAGGCCTTCGCCCAGTCCGCGGCGGCCAAGGCCGAGTGCGAGCGCATCGGCGCGGCCTACGCCCGGCTCGTGCAGCAGGAGACCGACCTCGGCACGCGCGTCGCCGCCGCCTGCAACGGCTTCGCGCGCGCGCAGCAGGCCTTCCTGGCGATGGCCGAGACACAGAAGGCCAGCCTCCCGGCCGAGATCCGCGCCGACCTGGCCGAGGCCGACCGCATGGCCGACGAGGCCGTGCAGAACCAGAAACCGCTGTGGTTCACCGGCGGTATCCCGCAGCGCATGGGCTGGGTCGACGACAAGCTCGCCCTCTACGAGGCGCTCGACGCCGAGGCCGGCGCCGCCCTGCGCCGCGAGGTCGACGCCAAGAAGGCCACCCTGCGCCAGCGCGCCGACTCGCTGCGCGAGCTGATCATCCGCGAGAACGAGATGCCGCTCGACCGCTTCGCCGGCCCCGACCGCGACGCCGCGATCGCCGTCGCCAAGGACGCTTGGGGCATCCAGGAAGAGGGCTTCGAGCTGCTCGCCGTGCGCATCCCGTCCGAGGCCTGGTCGCGCGAGACCAAGTGGACCTACAGCAACGGCACCTGGTACTTCTCCGACCGCTCGACGCTGCAGGTGCGGCTGCTCGTCGCGGACACCAAGAACCCCGAGCTCGCCATCGACCGCCCGGTCAACGTCCGCAAGGACCACCAGAAGAACGACACGCTGATCGGCGTGCCGATGCGCAGCTTCGACGAGGAGCTGGAGCCGTCGGAGTATCTGCTGCGGGCGAAGGTGCGCTAGCCCTCGAGCCGCACGTTCCCCATCCGCCGCTCCGGATCGAAGAAGTCCGCCAGCGCCCGCGCCGCGCCCAGCTTTGCCTCCGACGCATCGGTGACGTAGCGCGCGTGGTTGTGCGGACCCACGCCGTGCTCGGCGCTGAAGCTGCCGCCCAGCTCGCCGACGCGGTCGTAGACGAAGGCCTGCGCCTCGCGCCGCAGGCCGTCGGTCTGCGCGTCGCCGAGGATCAGGTTGAGGTGCGTGCCGCCGTCGCCCCAGTGCCCGAAGTCGGCCACCCGCACGCCGGGGAAGCGCGTCTGGAGGTCGGCGGTGATCGCGTCGGTGAAGGCGGCGATCGAGCCGCACGGCACCGAGACGTCGAGCGCGAGGAGCTCGCCCTCGTGGCGCAGGCTCTCGGAGACCTGGTGGCGCAGGTGCCAGGCGTCGTCCGGGCGCTGGGGGACCATGTCGAGCACGTCGCTCTCGTGCTCGGCGCAGAACTCGGCCAGCACGTCGAAGAGCAGCGCGTCGAGGTCGAGGCGTTCCGGCGCGAGCTGCGTGGAGAGCTCGACCAGCACGGCGCGCTCGGGCAGCTCGTCGCCGAAGGGCGCGCGCAGGTTGGCGCCGTGGCGCATGGTGGACTCCAGCGCCGTGCGCGACAGCACCTCGTAGGCCGTCAGGAAGTCGTCGGCCTCGCGGCGCAGGTGCGCCAGCAGGCGCTCCGCGGCAGCGGCGCTCTGCAGGCCGGCCCAGGCGGTGGCGCGCGCGCGCGGCAGGGGCTCTAGGGAGAGCGCCGCGCGCGTCACGATGCCGAAGGCGCCCGTGGTGCCGATGAAGAGCTCGCGCGTCGAGAGCCCGCGGTTGTCCTTGCGCAGGCGTCCGAGGTCGCCGGTGACGGTGCCGTCGGGGAGGACCACCTCGAGCCCCAGCACGTGCCGCCGCATCGAGCCGTAGCGCAGCAGGCGCGTGCCGCCGGTGTTGGTCGCAATCATGCCGCCGATCTGAGGATCGGCGCCCAGGTCGATGGGCAGCATCAGCCCGTGGGGGGCGAGCTCGGCGTTGAGCTGCGACAGCGTCATGCCGGCGCCGACCACGACGGTGCGGCCCAGGGGGTCGAGCTCGATGGGGGGGGCGAGGCGCTCGAGGCTGACCACCAGCTGCTCGCCCGATGCGTCCGGCGTGGCCGCGCCGACCAGGCTGGTGTTGCCTCCCACCGCCAGCACGCGCACGCCGCGGCGCTTGGCCTCGGCCAGCAGCCACGCGGTCTCCGCCGTGCTCCGCGGCCGGGCGACGGCCCAGGCCGAGCCCGAGCCATAGCGCCAGCCCTCCTCGTACGCGCGCCGGTCCGAGGCCTCGGTCAGAAGCCCGCCCGTGCCGAGGCGCTCCGCGATCGCTTCCAGCAGCTCAGCCACGGCTCACCCCCGCGTCGGTCATCTTGAAGATCCCCTGCGCGTTCTGCGCGTCGAAGGCCAGGTCGAGCTCGCCCGACGCCGTGGGTTGGCGCGAGATGAACTCGAGGAACGAGCCGGGCACGATGCGCGTGACGAAGCGGTCGCCGGCGGCGAAGACGCGCTCGACGTAGGCGGCGCGGAGCGCGGTCTGGCGCACGCGGCCGCTCTCGCTGACCTCGACCGCTTCCTTGACCGGGCGCCCGAGCTCGCGCTGGCGCAGCGCGACCTGCTCGACGTCGTCCACGCGGTCGGTGATGTGGTTGAACGAGTGCCCCTCGGTCGCGATCCACGCGAGCTCGGCGCTCTCGCCGGCGAAGAGCTCATACTCGGCGAGCGTGGGCTCGCGGTGGTGCCGCGCGAAGCACGCGACGAGGGCGGGGATCAGCCGCAGCAGCTCGGCGCGGCTGAGGAAGGCGCCGCCCGCCAGGCGCACGAGCTGCGCCGCGGCCCAAGGGCCCAGCGGGTCGACGCTGGTGGCCAAGAGGCCCTCGGCGGCCCGCGCGACCTCGGGTGACAGGCGCTCGGGGTGCAGCTCGGACACGAAGTACTGCGGCAGGTCCGCGGGTTGGGCCCGGTGCGAGTACACGTGCCCGGTCATCCCCAGCGACGCCAGCGGATAGCGGCGCGTGGCGACGTACCCGAGCGGCTCCAGCAAGCGCGCGACCGCGCGCCGGCCGGCGGGCAGCGCGCCGCTGGGCGCCGCCACGGTGCGCATCGCTCCGTGGTCGAACACCAGCGGCCGGCGCGAGGCCGCGCACTCGTGCGCGTAGGCCCGGGCCAGCGGCACCCGCGCGCACAGGTCGTCGAAGAGCGTCAGCGCGAGCGCCAGGGCCACCTCGGCGGCGCCGTAGGAGCCGGGAGGAGCGCCGGAGCGCAGGCGGGGGACGGCGATGCCCTCGCGGAGGGCGGCCCAGGCGCGCGGCCCGAGGAGCTCGGGCAGCACGCCATTCAGCGGACAGTCATGCGGCTGCTTCATGGTGAATTGGGCGCTCTTAGGCGCTTGGGGAGTATCGGGCAGCGCTAGGGGGTTGTGGGGCGATTCTTCTTGGTGCGGCTATGAGTTATTCTCATGGATATGCGCGACCTTCCCTCCCTGACCGCGCTCCTCGCCTTCGACGCTGCCCTGCGGCTGGAGAGCTTCACGCGCGCCGCCGAGGAGCTGGGGCGCACGCAGGGCGCCGTCAGCCGGCAGGTCGCCCTCCTGGAGCGCCAGTTGGGCGTCGAGCTCTTCGTGCGCGAGCACCCGCGGCTGCGCCCGACGGCGGCGGCGCGCTCCTTCGGCCTCGAGCTGCGGCGACTGCTCGACCGGCTGAGCGCGCTGACCCTCGAGGTCCAGGCGTCGGGGGGCGCGGGCGCCGTGCTGCGGCTCGCGATCCTGCCGGCCTTCGGCACGCGCTGGCTGATCCCGCGCATGCCGCGCTTCTACGCCCGCTTCCCCGAGGTCTCGGTGCACCTCACCACCAAGCTCGGCACGTTCAACTTCGACCGCGTCGGCATCGACGCGGCGATCCACTACGGCGACGCCAACTGGCCCGGCGCGCGCTTGGAGGAGCTGATGAGCGAGCAGGTGGCGCTGGTCTGCTCGCCGGACCAGGCGACGGGCGTCGACGCACCGTCCGATCTGGCCGGCCGCACCCTGTTGCAGCTGGTGAGCCGTCGCGGCGCCTGGGCCGAGTGGTTCCGTAGCCACGGCGTCGAGGGCGCTCCGGGCGGGCGCGGCCCGCTCTTCGAGCAGCACATGATGGTCATCCAGGCGGCCGTGGCCGGTCTGGGAGTGGCGCTCGTGCCCGACTTCCTCGTGCGGGGCGAGCTCGCGAGCGGCGCGCTGGTCGAGCCGCTGCCCGAGCACCGCCTGAGCGGGCTGCGCTCGTACTACCTCGCCTACCCCGAGACGAGCCGCGAGCTGCCGGGGCTCGTGCGCTTCCGGCGGTGGATCCTGGACGAGATGAAGGCGACGCGCGGCGAGGGCGCGGAGTAAATCCGCAAGGATGAGGGTTGATCGATCCGCCGGCCCGGTCCAAGGTCCGCCCATGAGCGCGTTCCGTCGCACGCCCGCCGCCTCCCTCGGGAGGCTCTATTACGCCCGCTTCTAGCGGGTGGGCTTTTCGACGACGCGCGCTCGAGAGGCAGCCACCGGGGGCTGACTCTCGAACTTCCACGACCGGCTCCCGCGGCTGCGCCCGCACGACAAGGAGCTACGAACGTGGAAACCGAATCGATCCCCCGCACTTCGCCCGCGGGCGCGCCGCGGAGCGCGCCCTCCGGCCGGCCGCCGCTCGTCGAGCTGGACGCCGACCACCCCGGCTTCGCCGATCGGGCCTACCGCGCCCGGCGTGACGCCATCGCCGCCCTGGCCGACGCCTACGCGCCGGGCACCCCCGTGCCGCACGCGCCCTACGCGGCCGCCGACCACAGCGTGTGGCGGACGGTCCGCGCCGGGCTCGCGCCGCTCCACGACGAGCTGGTCTGCCGCGAGCTGAACCAGGCCGGCGCGCGCGTCGCGCTGCCGCGCGGGCGCATCCCGCAGCTCGCCGAGCTCAACGCGCGCGTTGGACCGGCCACCGGTTTCCGCCTGGAGCCCGTCGCCGGGCTGGTGCGCGCGCGCGACTTCCTCGCCGCGCTCGGCCGCGGTGTGTTCCTCTCGACCCAGTACATCCGCCACGCCTCGCGGCCCTTCTTCACGCCCGAGCCGGACGTGGTGCACGAGGCGATCGGGCACGCGGCCTCGCTGACCGACCCGCACGTCGCCCGCGTCAACCGCGCCTTCGGCCGCGCCGCGCTCACGGCCGACGCGGGCGGGATGGAGCGGCTCGACCGCGTGTACTGGTACACGATGGAGTTCGGCGTCGTGCTGGAGCGCGGCGCGCCGCGCGCCTTCGGGGCGGGGCTGCTGTCGTCGGTCGACGAGCTCGAGGGCCTGCGTGGGCGGACGGCGCTCGTGCCCCTGGAGCTGGAGCGTGTCGCCGCCACGCCCTACGACCCGACCGCGCTGCAGCCGCGGCTCTTCGTCGCGCCGTCGACCCGCAAGCTGCTCGCGGAGCTCGAGCGGTGGCTCACGAGCTGCTACGGATAGGCCAGCTCGACGTCGCGCTCCTCGAAGTCGGGCTGCGGGTAGAAGACGAGCTCCTTCACGAGCTCCTCGCGTCCATAGGGGTACACGCGCAGCAGCATCCGCTCGCGCGGCGTGTCGCACGACACGCGGAACGCGCCGGTGCTGCGGTCGTATTGGGCGTAGGGTCTGCGCTGTATGCCCCAGCCCGCTTCGGCGGGCTCGGCGTCCGCGGGGAAGGCGCCGTCCACCACCATCGCGGACAAGCGCAGCCGCTTGCCGCCGAAGCGCTCGGCCGTCAGCACCAGCTGCCCGGAGACGGCGTACGGGTGGCTGCGCAGCACCTCGATGTCGCCCAGGTCGTAGCGCGTGCGCGGCGAGTCGGCGAGGGCGAGCTCGACCGAATCGGGCCCGCGCGCGAGCAGTCGGCGCTCGGGGCCGGCGTTGCTCGCCGCGTCGGCGCCGACCTGGATGCGCAGCGGGGCGCGGTGCAGGCCCTCTAGGCGGAAGCGCCCGCCGCGGTCGGTCTTAGCGCGGCCGGCCTTGTCGTTCCAGGTGAAGCGATAGGACGCGGCCACGGGCTCGGCGGCGTTGGCCGGGCCGGTGTAGGAGGCGGTGACGGTCAGCCCCTCGAAGGGCAGGCCGGTCTCATCGACCACACGCCCCAGGACCACGACGTCGCCCGCGGTGATGCGCAGCACGACGCCGTCGCGCGAGCCGTCGCGCAGGTCGAGGAACATCGGCGGCGGCAGGGCGAGCTGCGCCAGCGCGCGCCCGTCGCGCAGCCGCGCGGTGGGGGGGCCGCGGTGCTGGATGCGGAGCGCGTAGGCGTGCGGAAAGAGCGCGTCGAGCAGGAACGCGCCGGCCGCGTCGGTGACGGCGGTCTGGGCGACCGATTCCAGGCCGGGCTCGGCGCTGAGGGCTTGGACCGTGGCGCCGACGACCGGATCGCCGAAGGGGTCGACGACGAGTCCCGACAGCGTGCGGACCTCGCGCAGCCAGACCGTGCACTCGAGCCGTTCGCCCGCCTCGACGTCGTGCTCGACGGCCGAGATGCCGCGGCGCGGCTCGCCCGCGGTGGCGAAGCTCCCCGGGCCGTGCAGCCCCGGCTGAAGCGAGTCCGGCGCGAGCTCGAAGCGGTAGCGGCCGGGGCCCGGCAGCTCGGCGGCCAGGCGGCCGGCGGCGTCGGTGACGCCGAGCTCGACCTCGTCTCGGCCGCGGACCGCCGCGACGCGCGCACCGGCGATCGCGGGGCCGGGGACGTCGGCGAGCAGCCGCCGCACGGTTAGCTCGACGGTCGTCCGCACGGGCTCCTGCGCAGCGGGCGTCGGAGCGTCCTCGGTGAGCGCGACGCGCGGAGGCGCGTCCGGCGGGGCGGCCAGGGGCTCGTCCACCGGCGCGGCTGCGCCGGGCTCCGGGCCCGCGGCGCTGGAGGGCCGGCCGCGTTCGTGGGAGGGGAGGTTCGCGATCACGACCGCGGCGACGAGCGCTACGGCTGCGACGGTCCAGGCGAGCGGGTGTTTCATGGGTCGGGCTGAGGGCCCTCCGGCGCGGCGGCCGGAGAGCCCGCGGGTCGTCAGTCTATTTGTCGTCGAGGAAGTCGATCCACTCCCGGATCTCTTCCGAGATCGCGGCCCAGTCTGAGCCGGTCCACGGCGGATCGGCGTCGGTGTCGGTTCCGTCCTCGCCGTCCTCGCCTTCGTCGCCGTCGTTGATCCAAGGATCTTCGCCCTCGTCGCCGCCGTCGCCTCCGTCGCCGGGGTTCGGGCCGTCGCCGCCGTCGCCGCCATCGCCGCCGTCGCCGCCGCTGCCGTTGGGAGCGTCGCCGCCCTCGCCGCCGTCACCGCCGTCGCCCGACTGGCCGCTGGAGGCGTCGCCGCCGTTGCCGCCGTTGCCCGCGTCGCCGCCGTCGGAGTCAAAGCTGCCGCCGCCGTCGCCGCCCTCACCACCTTCGCCGCCGTTGCCGCTGCCGGTCGCGTTGCCGCCGTTGCCGCCGGTTCCGCCCTCGCCGCCGTCCGAGCCGCCGGAGGGGTGGTGGCTGCCGGTCCCGCCGTCGCCGCCTTCGCCACCGGCGCCGCCGTTGCCGTTGCCGTGGGCGTCGCCGCCGTGGCCGCCGGTCCCGCCGTTGCCGGGCGGGTTCGAGTCGGTCCCGCCGTTGCCGCCGTTGCCGCCGCTACCGCCGTCTGGGCTGCCGGACTCGCCGTTGCCGCCCTGGCCGCCGTCGCCGCCGGCTCCCGAGCCGGAGCCGTTGCCGCCGTTGCCGCCGTCGCCGCCCGCGCCGCCGTTACCGCCGGCTCCGCCGACGCCTTGGTGGCCGGCGGCGTGGCCTCCGGGTCCGCCGTTTGGCGGCGTTCCCGCGGGAGCTCCGGGCGTGCCGGCCGGCGTGTCGCCGGGCCAGCCGTCGTAGCCGTCGGGGTGGTCGAGATCGCCGGCCTGCCCGAAGGGGTAACCCGCGGGATAGTCGGAGTAGTTCCCGTTCCCGTGCTCGTGTCCGCCCTGGGCCCAAAGCCCGGCCGGAAGCAAGAAGAGGAATAGGAGAGAAGCAAGTGGTCTCAATACATGCATAGCAATCAAGCCTGATGAGCCACTCCCTCCTCGTTCGGCAATCGAAGCACCGGGCCCGAGACAAACCGCCCGGTTGCCGTTGGTGAGCAAGGACCAAGGCTCTTAGGTCACGGTTGTGCAAGCAAAAGGGCTTTCGTAGCGATTCCCGGAACCGGAGGCGCGCCGGGGCGGGCTTCGTCACGCGGCTGCCCCGGCCGAGCGCGATTCGCCTGTCCGCCCTTTCCCCGGGCGCGCTCTCCGCTATCCTCTGCGCGCCGTGACCATCGCGATTCAAGGACTCCTCGCCGGCGCCGCGCACGTCCTCTCCGGACCCGACCACCTGGTCGGCGTGGCCCCGCTTGCCGTCGACCGCCGTCGACGCATCCGCCCCGCAGTCGTGGGCGCCACCTGGGGCCTTGGCCACGGGCTCGGCGTGGCGCTCCTCGGGCTCCTCGGCCAGACGCTGCTCTCCGCCGCGGACGTCTCGGTGGCCAGCGGCTGGGCCGAGCGGCTGGTGGGGGTGGTGCTGATCGTGCTCGGGATCAACGCCGTGCGCCGCGCGCGCACGCTGGTCGTGCACGAGCACCGCCACGGCCACGATGGCCAGGATCACGTGCACCTGCACGTGCACACGCACGAGGGCGAGCACGCCGCGCACGCGGTGCACGCCGAGGCGGGCGTGCACCGCCACAACCACGCCGCGTTCGGCATGGGCCTCGTGCACGGCCTGGCGGGGGCCGGGCACTTCTGGGCGGCGCTCCCGTCGCTCGCGATGGAGCCCGCCGAAGCGGCGGTGTACATCGGCAGCTACGTCGCCGCCTCGCTCGCCCTGATGACCGCCTTCGGCGCGGTGCTCGGGTGGTGCGCGCGTTCGGTCGGGGTGGCTTGGCTGCCGCGCCTGCTGACCGTCGTGGGCGTCCTGACCGTGGCGATCGGCGCCTGGTGGCTCGCGACCGCCAGCGGGCTGCTGTAAGGCCCCCTAGCCGCGGCGCGGGCGCAGGGCGCTCGAAACGCGCCCGTAGAGCAGCTCGGGACCGAAGGCGCCGAGCGTGCGGCTATCGGTGCTCTCGCGGGCGTTGACCCCGATCAGGCGCGCCTTTCCGTCGGAGTCGAAGTCCTCCAGCCGCTTGACCAGGTGCGTGTCGCGGCGGAAGGGATGGCGCGCGAGCACCACGTCGCCCGGCCGGCAGGCGGCGCGCGGATTCACCAGGACCTCGTCTCCTTCGTGGAGCAGGGGCGTCATCGACGCCCCCTGGATCCGGAACCTCCGCCGCCGCCCCACGGACCAGAGCAGGAGCTCGCGCCAACCGGCGCTTGGGATCCGCTCAGCTGGCGGTGTACCAGGCCACATCCCGGCTCTTGGTCTTCCAGAAGATGTCGTGGATCTCGCGGACGGCGTCCATCAGCTCCTGGGCGTGCTGCGCGCTGACCTCGACCTTGACCGCCGAGCACAGCTTGGCCGCCTTCCAGAAGGTGTCGTGCAGGTTCGGGTACTGCTCGAGGTGCGGCGGCTTGAAGTAGTCGGTCCACAGCACGAGCAGCTCGGTCTTCGCCAGGTGCGCCTGCTCCTCCTTGATCGCGGCGTAGCGCGACATCGTGTTGAGGTACGCCGCCATGGCCTCCGAGTTCGAGGGATCCGGCGGGGTCAGGTCCAGCATCTTCTTGGTCATCGAGACCGCCGCCTCGGCGGCGATGCGGACGGAGGCCGGGTCGTAGACACCGCAGGGCCCGTCGCAGTGCGCTTGGGCATCGGTGGAGGAGCGGGAGGCGCGGAGGAGTTCGAGTGCCTGGTCGAGCATGGGAATGACTTGGATCGTCGGGGGATAGTCCGGCCCGCTCCGGTCGAGCGGGGCGCATACGATAGCGGCTGGGCGGGGCTAGACGAGCTTTATCCGGGGCGCCACGGGTGCGCGCGGCGGCCGCGGAGCGCCGTTGGGACGGCCCCTGGGACGGCCGCCTGCGCTCCGGACCGGCGAACGGGCGTTTGGCCGGTTGTGAGCGCGGCGCGCCGGGCTACAACACAGGGGCAGGAAGTCCGTACCGCCGCCGCGTCCCCGATCCCCGAGGAGTGCCATGGCTCGTCGTCCTCCCGTCGCCTGGTCCCAGCCAGGCCGCGCCCTTCCCCTCGCCGCGCTCGCGGTCGCCTGCCTGGCGGGCTCCCGCGAGGGCCAGTTCCTCGTCAAGATCGGGGATGACGTGCCGGGCCTTGGACCGGTCGTGCAGAACCCCTACGGGGCCTGCAACGCCTCGGGGCAGTGGGCCGCTCGGGTCGTCAGCGGCGACGCGTTCTCGCTCGGGCCGTTCGGGCTCCTCCTCGACGGCGCGCTGGTGCAGTCGACCGGCGACCCGCTCCCGAGCCCGCCCGGCGCGGTCGTCGAGTTCACCTCCGTGCACGCGATCGACGACCTCGGGCGTGTGCTCAGCTCCCACGACGTGGACCCGTTGCTGCTCGGGAGCGAGATGCGGGTGTACCTCGGCGACAGCGAAATCGCCGCCCAGGGCAGCGTCAGCACCGCGCCCGGGGCCGGCGGGGCCGTGTACGGCGACTTCTCGGGCCTCGCGATGAACGACGCGGGGCGCGTGCTCGCGCTCACGCGCTTCGAAGGGGCCATCGGCGTCGCGCTGGTCGCGTTCGACGTCGACGCCGCGGGCACGGTGCTCCAGGAGAGCGTCCTGTTCGAGTCCGGCGACGTGCTCCCCGGAGTGCCCCAGCCGCTGGACGTGATCGCGCCCGGAGCCGGCCAGCTCGCGGTTACCGAGGCCGGTGTGCCGCTCTTCGTCGGCATCCTCGTCTCGCCGACCTTCGAGTTCGACGCGGCGGTCTTTCTGGGTTCGACCAAGCTCTTCCGCGACGGCGAGCCGTCGCCCGTTCCCGGGCGTCCGTGGTTCGGCACCGCCACGGCGATGCTGGATGCGAACGACCTCGGCGACTGGGTCGTCAACGGGCGCGTCGAGGGCCCGGACGAGACCAACGGCCTGCTGGTGGTCAACGGGGTCAAGATCGTCCAGGAGGGCGACATGCTCCCCGACATCGCGCCGTTCCGGATCACGAACCTCGGGCTGAGCGACTCCCCGCTGGGCTCGAGCCTCGCGCAGCCGTTCCTGACGAACGCGGGCGAGGTCGTCTGGTGGGGCGAGTGGGACGACCCCGACGACACGCGCAACAGCGGGATCTTCGTCGACCACCGCCTGCTGATCCACTTCGGCGTGACGACGATGGAGGGCGAGGTGCTGTTCGACGTCGGCCCGCACCCCGGCTTCCTCACCGTCGAAGAGGACTCGGGCTGGGCCACGCTCGTGACGCTCGAAGGGGAAGCCGGCCTCCTGCGCTTCCGCGCGGCCCCCGCCGAGTTCACGCCCTACTCGGGGTGCGCGCCGAACGCCGGCAAGCTCTCCTTCGCGGGGGGCGACGCGGTGCTCGGCGGCACGCTGCAGTTCGCGCTCGACGATGGGCAGGTGCCCGGAGCGGTCCCCTTCCTCGGCGGTTCGCTGGGCGCGGCGCCGGGGTATCCGCCGTGCGGGGCCGTGCTGCCCGGCGTGGGCGAGCTGCTGCTCGACGTCTCCGCGACGCAGCTGATCCTGGTGAAGCCCAGCGCCGACCTCTGGACCGGCGCGCCGGTGTCGATCGACCTGAGCGTTCCCGACGACGCGTCGTTCCTCGGGCTGGAGCTCTTCCTGCAGGGGATGTTCTTCGATCCGCAGGCGGCGCCGCCGGCCGAAGCGCTGCGGCTGACCAACGGGATCGAGTTCGGCGTCGGGACGTAGCGCGGCGCGCGGAGCGCCGCGCGTGCCTCTCTGTGCCGGAGCGGCGCGCACGCGGCGCGCCGCCGGTTGTCGTGGACCGTCCGCGAACGGCACGCCGCGGCGGCCGCGCGCTCGCGAGCTGCGGTCGTCGCGCGGGCGGCGATCCGCGCGTCGCTCTCAAGATCGGTTCCGACGGCCTCCGACGGGGACGATGGCGCGGGCACCGCGCGCTCGCCTTCCCCGTTCCAACGCGCCGTACTCCGCATGAGCCAGCTCCTCGACTGCCGCGGCCTCAAGTGCCCCATGTCGATCGTCAAGATCTCCCTCGCGCTGCGCGACCTCTCCTCCGGCGCGCTGCTCGCGGTCGAGGCGACCGACCCCGCCTTCGAGGCCAACCTGCGCGCGTGGGCCAGCATGACGGGGAACACGATCGAGAGCTTCGAGCGCGGGTCGGTCCTGCGGGCGAGCATCCGGGTGGCCTGAGGTGGCGCTGTCCCCATGAACGGCAAGCGCGTAGCGGACGCGGAATCCGAACGCGAGCGGGCACTGGCCGCCGAGATCGTCCACCTCCGGCAGCAGCTGGCGGCGGTCCGCAAGGAGCGCGATGACGTTGCGACCGCCAACGCGCACGCGGCGCTTCAGATGGCGAGCATGTTCGAGCGCCGGCGCAAGGACCTCGACGAACAGCGGCGCGCGCTGCAGGACGCGCTCGACCGGTTGGAGGTGGCATCGCGCCGCAAGGACGAGTTCCTGGCCAAGATCAGCCACGAGCTGCGCACGCCGCTCAACGGCATCCTCGGGACGGCGCAGCTGCTCTACGACTCGCTGACCGAGCCGCTCGACCGCGAGCACGCCGGCATCACGCTGAGCTCGGCCCAGGCGCTGCTCGCGATCTTCGACGACCTGCTGGACCTGTCGAAGGCCCAGGCGGGCAGCGTTCGGCTGCGCGACGACGTGCTGGATACCTGGGCGCTCTGCGGCAACGTGATCAAGCTCCTCACGGCGCGCGGCGCGCAGGCGAGCGTGCGGCTCCGGTGTGCGGTCGATCCACGCGCGTCGCGCTGGGTGCGCGGCGACGAGCAGCGGCTGCGCCAGATCCTGGTGAACCTGTGCGGCAACGCCCTGAAGTTCACCGAGCGCGGTGAGGTCGTGCTGCGCTGCCGCCCCGGCGCGGCAGGGCGGCTGCGCTTCGAGGTCATCGATACCGGCTGCGGCATCCCGAAGGACGCGCTCGACGAGGTCTTCGAGTCGTTCCGGCAGCTCGACAACACGAGCGCCCGAGCCCATGGCGGCGCCGGGCTCGGCCTCGCGGTCACCAAGGGACTGGTCGAGGCGATGGGCGGGGACATCACGCTCGTCAGCACGGTTGGCCGCGGCAGCACCTTCGCCTTCGAGCTCGGGCTGCCGGTGGTCGAGAGCCGTCCGCCGCGGCCGCACTTCAGCCGCGTGCGGCTGGTGGGCGGCGAGCTGGAGTCCGATGTCTACCTCGTGAGGCACCTCGCGGCGCTCGGCGTGCCCGCGTCGCAGGACGTGCGCGGGGCGGCGCGGGGCGAGCTCGCGATCCTCGCCCCGGGAGCGGACGCGGACGCCGGGCTGGTCGCGCTGAGCGAGGAGCTGCAGGAGCGCGGCGTCGAGGTCGCCTGGTTGCTGCCGGCGACCGGGAGCGAGCGGGACGTGCCGGCGCGCGTGATCCCGCTGTGCCCTCCGCTCTGCGCCCACGAGCTGGTCGACCTGGTCGCCGGCGGGCGGCTGGAGCAGGTGCCCGCGCCCTTCCCGTCGAGCCGCACGCCGACCCGCGCGCTGCGGCTGCTGGTCGTCGAGGACAACGCGGTCAACCAGCTGGTCGCGACCCGGCTGCTGGAGCGGCTCGGCTACGCGGTCGAGGTGGCGAGCTCCGGCCCCGATGCGCTCGAGCGCCTCGCGAGCCGGCGCTTCGACGGCGTCCTGATGGACTGCCAGATGCCGGGGATGGACGGGTACGAGGCCACGCGCCGCATCCGCGCCACCGAGCGCGGCGCGAAGCTGCCGATCGTCGCGCTGACCGCGAACGCGATGGACGCCGACCGCGAGCGGTGCCTCGAGGTCGGCATGGACGACTTCCTCGCAAAGCCGATCGACGTGCATGAGCTCGAAAAGGTGCTCGAGCGCGCGCTGGATCGCACGGCGTCCCGCGCCTAACGGACGACACCCGCCGAGGCGGCGGCTAGCATGCTGCCCATGTCGCTCGTCTCCGTCCCGCTCCTCGTCGCACTCGCCTTCTCCACCCGCGCCCAGGAGCCGCCCGCGCTGGTGCCGGCGCCGCGCAGTCTCGTGCAGGGCGAGGGCGAGCTCGCGCTGCCCAGCCCGCTTCCGATCGTCGCTGCGCCGGGTCTTGAGGACCACGCCGGCGCCGTCGCGGAGCTCTGGTGGCGCCTGGGCGCGGGCCCGGCGGAGCTGCTCGGCCAGGCGCGTCCGGGCGCGCTCGCGCTGGCGCTCGACGACGCGCTGGAGGAGGAGCGGTACCGCCTCGAGGTCGGCGACGACGTGCGGATCACGGGCGGCTCGCCGGCGGCCGTCGCCCACGGGACGGCCTCGTTCCTGCAGCTGGTGGCCCGCGGCCCGGACGGCTGGAGCGCTCCGCGTGTCGCGATCGACGACGCGCCCGCCGCTCCCTTCCGGGCGGTGATGGTCGACATCGCGCGTCAGCCTCACACGCTCCCGACGCTGCGCGGCGTGGTGGACCTAGCGCACCTCTACAAGGTGCGCTACCTGCACCTGCACCTGACCGACGACCAGTCCTTCGCCTTCCCCTTCGAGCCGGTCACCGGCGAGGCGGGCACGATCCTCTCGCTCGAGGAGTGGCGCGCCTTCGCGGCCTACGCGGACGCGCGCGGGGTGACGGTGATCCCCGAGCTCGACCTGCCGGGCCACTCGCGCGTGCTCAAGCGCTCGGGCTACCTCGTCGATCCGACGCCGGACGACGGGCTGAGCGACGCCGACGTCGCGCATCCGGACAACCACGCGCGCATCTTCCGCATCGTCGACGCGATGCTCGACGTGTTCCGCTCGTCGCCCTACTTCCACATCGGCGGCGACGAGTCGGGCGCGGGCGGCGCGCTCGTTCCGTTTCTCGCGGCGACCAACCGCCACTTGCGCGGACGGGCGGAGCCGCGGCGCCTCTTGGTCTGGGAGGGCTTCCACGGCGCTCCGGACGAGCTGCCCGCGACGGGCGACGACCACGTGATCGTGATGGCCTGGGAGTCGGCCTACAACCCGCCGTGGAGCCTGCTCGACGCCGGCTACCGCGTCGTCAACGCCAGCTGGAAGCCGCTCTACGCCGTTGGCGGAGGCACGCCGCGCCATCCGCACATCGGCGGCCGGCGTTGGTCCGCGCGCGACATCCACGCCTGGAGCAAGGACCACTTCTGGCACTGGCAGGCGGGCACGCCGGTGTTCGAGGACCGCGGCCCCGGCGACGACCACCCGAACGACGGCATCTGGCCCGTGCCCGCGGCGCAGCGCGGGCAGGTGCTCGGCGGCGAGCTGCTCTTCTGGGAGCAGCGCGAGCACACCGTGCTGGCCGACGCGTGGGAGCGCGTGGCCGCTCTCGCCGACCGGCTCTGGTGCGGCGAGCGCCCCGAGGGGGCCGACTACGTGGGCTTCCGGCGGCGCGGCGATGCGGTGGGGGAGCGCGTGCGGCGGCTGGTGCAGCCCGCGCGCATCCGGCTCGGCGGCGCGTTCGACGCGGCCAGCCCGGTCCGCGACGACTTCCACTGGTTCCACGGCCAGGCCGAGGTGTCGATCGACGTCGATCCGGCGCTCCCGGGCGAGGTGCGCCTCACCCGCGACGGCTCACCGCCGCAGGCGGACAGCGAGCTCTACACCGGGCCGTTCCGGGTCGCCGAGGCGGCTGCGCTGAGCGCGTGGCTCTTCGTCGACGGCGTGGGCGTGGGCGCTCCCGCCTCGGCGCGGATCGACAACCGGCCAGCGCGCGTGCGCGCGGCGTGGTTCGACCTACCGCGGCGTGCGCTGCCGTACGTGCCGGACTTCTCCGACCGCCGCCGCTGGACGCCGTTCCTCGAAGGCCTGCTGCCGGAGCTGCGCGGTCCCTACCGCACGACCGAGCCCGTGGGGCAGCAGCTGACCGGGACGCTGCTCGTGCCCGAGGACCGCGCGGGCGAGCACGTCTTCCGGCTGCAGACGCGCGACGGACGCGCGCTGCTCTACGTCGACGGCGTGCGGCTGCTGGGCCCGAGCGCGCCCAGCGAAGAGAAGCTCTTCGCGACGCTCGACCTCGCGCCGGGCGCGCACACGGTGCGGGTGGACCACGCCAGCGGACCGATCAGCCCGGTAGTGCTGGTCGCGGTGCAGCGTCCCGGTGACGACAAGCCGGTCGAGGTCAGCCGGCTGCTGGCCGAGATCCCGCGCGGCACCGAGCCGCTGACGCTCGGCCCGCTGGCCGCTGGGATCGACCTCCTCGCGGGCGGTACGCTCGACGCCTTCCGGCTGGCCGCGCACCGCGGGAACCCGCCGCTCGCGGACGTGGCGAAGCTGGGGGAGGACGGCGTGCTGCGCATCGCCGGCTCGCCCGGCGGCTACCTGGTCACGCGGCGCTGGTTCCGCGACTACCGGCTCGACCTGGAGTGGCGCTGGCCCGCGGGCGGGCGCCCTGGCAACAGCGGCGTGCTGCTGCACGTGACGACGCCGCTGCTCTTCTACGGCTGGCCGCGCTCGCTCGAGGTCCAGCTGCAGCACGGACGCGCTGGCGACTTCTGGACCATCGGCCGCGACGTCGACCTGACGATCGAGGACGACGCCGAACGCCGCACCCGCGAGCGCCCCAGCGACCTACACTCCCACCGCCGCCTCGCGCGGCGCGTCGACGGCGTCGAGCGCCCGGTCGGCGAGTGGAACCGCATGACGGTGGTGTGCCGCGGCGGCGACGTCACGGTCACGATCAACGGGATCGAGACCCAGCGCGGCATCGACGGCACGCTGACCGAGGGCGGGATCGCTCTGCAGTCGGAAGGGGCGCCGATCGAGCTGCGTAACCTGTGGCTGTCGCCGCTCCCGCTCGTGGCGCGGTAGCGAGCTCGCGCTGACCGGCTGCGCCGCGGGCTCTTCGTGCTGCAACCCGGCGCGGTAGCGGGGCTGCGCCGCGCGGCTCGCGCCGGCGGCGGTGTCGCTCCTGTCCGCGCGGCTTGGTTCGGAGCAGCGGATGGAGCGGGGCCGGCTCAGTGCCTCCCGTCCAGCCGCTCGCTGGTGAGGACGTCCACGTCGAAGCGCCGCGTCAGCTCGTCGACCTGGACCCACTCGCCCTCCGTGCAGAACTCGAGCACCAGCGGCCCGACGTTGCGCTCTTCCAGCCACTCGCGCACCGCGCGCGCCAGGCACTCCTGCTCGCCGACGTCGTGGACCCCGCGGACGCCCAGCCGGTAGACCGGCGGTCCGAACCACGCGGCGTTGCCGAGGTCGACGGTCGGAGGCCCCTCGGCGTGCGGGACGCAAGCGCCCCAAGCCTCATCGCTGACGTACGCGCGCAGGTCCTCGAGCCTCTCCGGCGGGAGGCCGACCGTTGCGGTCTCGGCGTAGGCCAGCCAGCCGAAACAGAAGGCGAAGAGCAGCCCGTAGGATGCGAAGTGGGCGTGAACGACCGCGCGTCCCACGCCGCCGCCCTCGACGCCGAGCCGCGCCCGCACCACCGGCCGCTCCATCAGGATCGACAGCAGCATGCACGGCAGCAGCAGGGTCAGGACCGCGGCGGGATAGATGCGGTAGAACGGAACGTCCAGGCCTTCCATCGGCGGCAGCCACGGGGCGTAGCGGATGCCGAGCAGCACCGGCGAGTCGCTGTCCATGCCGTATCCGGCCGCGCCGAAGCCCATCGCCGACAGCGCCCATGCGATCGGAACGCCGACCGCCGTCGTCAGCAGGTTCGCGAGCGTGCTCGCCAAGAGCGCCCGTGCGAAGGTCGCGGAGAGCACGCGGCGGTAGAGGAGCGCCTCGACCAGCGCGACCGCCGGCAGCGACACGAGCGCGAAGCCCACGTGCAGGTGGATCAGCGGGATTCCGATGTTGGCCAGCATGCAGCGGAGAGCCTAGGCCTCGGGCCGCCGGAGGCGCAGGCCAACCGCGGACTGTGACACTCGGGCGCCGTCGTTATTCCCCCTCGTCGCGCTCGAGCACGATCCGCCGCACCGGCGGCCGCTCGAGCTCGTCGACGGTGACGTCGACGGAGCGGAAGCCCTCGGCCTCGACGTCGATCTGCGCCGGGCCGGGCGGGGCGTCCGCGACCCTCACCGAGCCCTCGGCGTCGACCGGGAGGTCGCCGCGCCACCAGTAGCCGAGCAGGTCGTGGGTGAGGCTCACCGTCGCGTGCGCGATCGGCAGGCCGTCGGCGTCGACGATCGACAGCTCGATGTCGGTGCCGTCGTTGCGGCCCGCGAGGTCGCCGAGGTCGACCGTCCGGCCGCCCTTCAGCGGGCCGAGCTGCTCGCGCCAGAAGCGGCCTTCCGAGCTCTCGATCCACAGGTCGAGCGGCTCGTCGCCGGCGCCGAGCAGCAGCTCGAAGCGGCGCTCCGCGTCGGCGATCAGCGTGCCTTCCACGCTAGCGCTCGGCGTCAGAGCCTGGTAGGTGTAGCGCACCTCGCCGTCGGTCGGCACGCGCCCCGTGACCGTGCCGGGGTTCGGGAGCGTTACCACGAGGTCGTCCTGTTCGGGCGTCACGCCGCGCACCGTCGTCGTGGCGCGCACGCGATCGCCGACGCCGCCGGTGACGAACAACAGGTCGACCGCCGCCCGCGGCAGCCCGTGCATCTCGAAGCGGCCCTGGTCGTCGGTGTGGCCGCCCCAGCGCGACGTGCCGCCCAGCCCCTCGCCGGCGCGCGCCCAGCGGCACCCGACCCTCGGCACCGGCGTGCCCTCGGTGTCGAGGACGACGCCGCGCAGCACGCGTTCGGGCCGAGCGGAGGGCGGCTCGGCGGGAGGGGCGGCGGCTTCCTCCGCGCGCTCTTCCACCAGCTGGACGTGGTGCACGGCGTCCGGGCCCGCGAGCGTGAAGTCGCCGCTGACCGCGGTCGTCTCGCCCGGAGGCCCGGCGCGGACGCGCAGCGCGCGACCGACCGGCAGCCCGGCCAGGCGGAACGCTCCGTCCGCGTCGGTGAACGCGCCCCAGAGGCCGAGCAGGTCCTGCGCTCCGTCGGCCTCGTCGACCTGCACCATGCGCCCGTGCGCCGGCGCACCGTCGGCGGTGACGACGCGTCCCTCGACGAAGGGGCCGCCGCCCATCCGCACGGCGACCGGCGAACCCGAGCGGGCCGCCGGCGCGAGATCCGTGAGCCGAAGGGGCATGTATCCCGGACACGACACGGCGACGTTCCAGCGTGAGTCGGGCGGGTAGGGCCCCAGCTCACAGCGTCCCGCGGCGTCGGCGACGGTGCGGCTGGGCTCGGCCAGCGCAGCCCAGGCCTGCGGCGTCGAGGGGCGGTCGATCGGCGTGCCCTCGACGAAGGCCTCCAACCCGCGCCCGGTCTCGACGTCGGTCACCTCGAACAGGAGGTAGGCGCCGCGCGCAAGGCGGAGCTCGACGCGCTCGCGCATGCCGCGCAGCGAGTAGGTGAGGGGGAGGTAGTCGTCATGTTCGGTCTCCAGCTGGACGCCCCCTTCGAGCTCGCCTTGGGGAAAGCGCAGGGTGGCCCGCCCCTGGTCGTCGGTGCGCTGGGACGGTGCGTTGCCTCCGAAGACGAGCGCTCCTGAGACCGGCGCTCCGTCGTTCTCGTCGAGGACGACGACCAGTTGCGCGACGTCCGTCGGTGGGGGAGTCGCCGACGGAAGCGGCGCGCTCGGACCCGCGTCGGCCGTGGCGGCGGCGCGCCGGGATGGGGGCTCCGCCGGCGGAGCGTCGGCGCGCGGCTCTCCGCTCCGCACCACGTCGAGCGGCTCGTCGCGGAGCGGCTCGACCGGCGCCGGCGTCGCGGTGGGCTGGGGCCCCGCGCCCTCCCTGCGGCCGCCGAGCGCGATCCAGAGCAGCGCTCCGCCGGCCACGGCGAGCACGGCAAGCGCGACGAGGGGGGCACGCATGCGCCCGATCCTAATCCATGGGGCTGCGCGTCGTCACAAGGCTGTGACGAGCCCCCTCCGCAACGCGGTGTTGAAATCGGCTCATGAGACCCGCCCTGCATGCGCTCCCCCTCGCCCTCCTGGCGCCGGTCGCGGCCCAGGACCTCCAGCCCCCGGCGGGGGCCGAGCCCGCGCGCCGGCCGGCCGCTCCGGTCGAGATCGTGGCGGCCCCGTCGGGCGCGCGCACCTGGCTGACCTTCGAGGGGGAGAGGCTCGATCATCTCGGCATCGGCGCCGCCGCGCTCGGCGACATCGACGGCGACGGCGCGGACGATTTTCTGCTCGGGTCGCTCTCGGGCGCTTACACCTTCTGCTGCGGGCGCGGCTGGGTGCGCGCGATCTCCGGCCGCGACGGGTCGGAGCTCTATCGCGTGACCGGGCGCGAGGGCAAGGGCGACGGCTTCGGCGACACGATGTTCGCCGTCGGCGACCTCGACGGCGACGACGTGCCGGACTTCGCCGTCGGCGCCTGGTACGCCGACCTCTTCGGCGAGGCCGCGACCAACCGGCTCGAGTACGTGCGGGTCTACTCCGGCCGCGACGGCGAGCTGCTGCGGCACGCCGACGCGCCGGAGGCCTTCGACGGCTTCGGTTCGTGGCTGCGCGCGGCCGGCGACGTGGACGGCGACGGCTGCGGCGACGTGGCGGTCGGCACGCAGTGCTCGCCGATGTGGGCCAACGCGCGGCCGGACACCCAGGTCGTGTCGGGCGCGACGGGCGACGTGCTGGACGAGTACCGCGGCCTCGTCGAGGGGCCGACGGTCGACCTGAACGGAGACGGCATGCACGAGCTCCTGGTGAGCGTCGGCGCGAGCTCGGTCCTGCGCTCGGGGGTCGATGGAGCCGTGCTCGCGACGCTGGTCGCGGGGCCGGGCGAGGGCGCCGCCGAGCGCGGTCGCGGCGCGGCGGACTTCGACGGCGACGGAGCGCTCGACCCGATCACGGTGCGCCGCGCGGCGCCCGAGCAAGAGGGCGGTCCGCGGCCGGTGTGGCTCACGGTCCACGACGGCGCCGGCCCCGATCGCGCGCCGCTCCTGCGCGCGCGGCTCGCGGATCTCAAGGGCATCGACGCCGTGTACCCGCGTGTCCTGGGCGACGCCTCGGGCGACGGCGTGCCCGAGCTTGCGGTCGGCGCCCAGGGCCGGGTGCTGGTGCTCGACGGCGCGACCGGCGCGGTCCGCAGCGAGCTGCGCTCGCCCGGCTCCTCGGCCACCTTCGGCGAGCACCTGGTGCCCGTGGGCGACGTCGACGGGGACGGCGCGGCCGACCTGCTCGTGACCGACTACGAGAGCCAGCGCGGCCCGCGCTGCGGCGGACGCGCCTGGGTCGTCGTAGGCCTGTAGGGCCGGCGCGGCGCCCGATGAGCGCGGATTCACGCCCAAGGCGCGCGCATCCGATGCGAGTCTGCCCGCGAAGGCGCCGGAGGAGTCCTCAACAACTCGCTCCCCGGAGTTCCCCCATGCACCGCGCCCGCTCCCTCCTTGCCCTCTCTCCGCTCCTCCTCGGCACGCCCGCGTCCGGGCAGGCGCCGACCGCCGGGGTCGACGCGCCGCAGACGCCGCTCGTGCGCGACGCCGGCGTCTGGCGCCCGCTCGGCGAGCCCAGCGCGGGAGGCCGTGTCACCGGGATCGCCGTGAGCCCGTTCGACAACCGCCGCGTGCTGATGTCGGGCGACATGCTCGGCGTGGGGCTGAGCCTCGACGGCGGCGCGAGCTGGGGCTCGACCCACGGCTTCGTCAGCTGGGAGGTCGGCGACATCACCTGGCACCCGACCGACCCGCGCCGCGTGTGGGTCGGGACGATGGGGGGGCCGTACCTCAGCGTCGACGGCGGGTTGACCTGGTCGCTCCGGCGCGCGGGTATGCCGCCCCAGTTGAACTGGAACTACTCGGCGCCGATCGAGAAGGTGCTCTTCGACCCGAACGACTCCACGCGCCTGATCGCCGCCGGCGGCAGCAGCCGGCGCTGGAACGTCGACGACGTCGACGGCGACTTCGGAGCGGTGTGGGAGAGCCTCGACGAGGGCGCGAGCTGGACCAAGATCAGCACGCTCACCGCGACCGGCTACTCGTCGGACCCCGACGCCGACGGGGTGTGCATCGTGGGGATGAGCTTCGCGGCGGGTTCGTCGTTGATCCTCTACGCCACGGCCGACGAGCGCGGCTTCTACCGCAGCGACGACGGAGGCGCGACCTGGACCAAGCCGGCGGTCAACCTGCCGCACGACGAGGTCGAGCGCGTGTACGGCCACCCGCTGGAGGAGCAGACGGCGTTCCTGTCGCTCGGCAACGACGGCTTCGACCCCGGCGGCGTCTACCGCAGCCTGGACGGCGGCGCGACCTGGGACGGGCTGAACGCCGACCTGCCCCAGGTGGTCGGTCCGGCGGTCGGGAACACCTCGCGCTACAAGGGCTTCGACGTCGGGCCGCTGGGCCAGCAGCTCTTCGCGGTCGACGACCGCTTTGGGACCGACGGCATGTTCCTGTCGTTCGACGGCGGGGCGAGCTGGAGCACGACGCTGGCCTCGGGGACGCTCGACCTGCCGTACACGTCGGGCGTCGAGATGGAGGTCGCCGAGGTCTCGCTCGGCGACCCGAACGTCCTGCTGGCGGCGGGCTCCGACAACGTCGTTCGGTCGCTCGACGGCGGCGCCACGTGGCACGACGCCGCCAACGTCCACCTGGGACCGGGCGTCTTCCGCGGGCGGGGCTTCTCGGGACTGGTCGCCGAAGAGGTCACGTTCAACCCCTGGAACCCCGAGCACATCCTGGTGCAGGGGCTCGACGGCGCGCGCCTGCAGCAGACGCTCGACGGCGGTCAGAGCTGGACCTTCGAGGGCAACGACACCGGCAGCTTCGGAGGCGGCTCGGACGCGGTCTTCGCGAGCGCGACGCGGGCCTATGCCGCGCTCGGGGCCCAGGGCGTGTTCTACGGCGTCGCGCGCACGGTCGACGGCGGCCTCAGCTGGGACGTCGTCGCGGGCGGCGGCTCGGGCCTGCCCGAGGTGGGCGCGGGGGGCAGCGCCGGGGCGATCCACGCCTCGCGGCTCGACCCGGACCGCGTTTGGGTCGTGGTGGGGGGCGACGTGTACCGCTCAACCGACGGCGGCGCTACCTGGGGCGTGGTACAGGCCGGGTTCGGCCCCGGCTGGTTCGCCGCGAGCCAGGACGAGAGCGTGCTCTACCTAACCGGCGAGACCCAGTGCTACGCGAGCACCGACGGCGTGTCCTTCACCGGCATCGGCGGCCCCGCGCGCCCGGGCAAGGTCGCGATGGGGCCCGACGACACGCTGTGGCTCGCCGCCCACGATCGCACCGGCAACCCCGGCCTCGGGGTGTGGACGTACACGCCGGCCACGGGGTGGGAGGCGGTGCTGGACCCCGGCGTCCTCGCGGGCGACTGGAAGCAGGCGGTGCAGTACATGGTCGCCGTGACCGTCTCGGCCTCGAATCCGGATCTCGTCGCCGTCAGCACCGCGGACCCGCCTTTCCGCGACGTGTCGCGCGCGACGGGCGTCTACCTCAGCGAGGACCGCGGGCAGACCTGGCGCTCGATCAACGCCGGCCTGCCGCTGCTGCGCGGCGAGGCGCTCGCGTTCGACCCGAGCGACGACCGCCGGCTGATCCTCGGGACCTCGGGGCGCGGCTTCTTCGCGTTCCGCCGCTTCTAAACGGCGAGCTTGTGGACGCGGTGGTTGCCCGAGTCGACCACGTAAAGGTGCCCCCGTCCGTCGAGCGCGAGCCCGTGCGGCGTCCGTAGCTCGCCCGGCCCCGAGCCCGGCCGGCCGAAGGCGGCGAGGAACGTCCCGTCGCCTTCGAAGAGCTGCACCCTGCCGTTGAGGCTGCTGACCCACACCCGCCCGTTCCCGTCGGCGCACACGCCGACGGGGCCCAGCGTGTTGGGTGAGAAGTCGGTCGCGAGCCCGCCGAACCCGCCGGGCCCAGCGCCCTTCGAGCCGAAGGAGCCGCACGGCTCGCCGGCGGTTGTGAAGCGCTGCACGCGCCCCGCCGCGCCCTCGGTCGTGAACAGGTGCCCGCGTCCGTCGAGGGCGACGTCGCTCGGACCGCCGAAGCGTGAGCTCGGTGGCTCGATGCCGTCGAAGGCTCCCGCGGCCACGCCGTACGAACCGAAGGTCGACCGGAAGCGACCCTCGGGCGAGAAGACCTGGATGCGCCGGTTGACCTGATCGGCGACGTAGACCACGCCTTCGGCGTCGACCGCGACGCCGCCCGGCTCGTCGAGCTGACCCGCGGCGGAACCGCGCTCGCCGAAGGAGCCGAGGCGCTCGCCGTCCGGCCCCAGGATCAGCACGCGGTGCGAGGCCATCAGCGTCACGTAGACGCGCCGGTCGGGGCCCACCGCGATGCCGCCGGCCGACGCGGAGCGCCCGTGGGCGGTCTCCATGTCGCGCGGAAGCTCGAAGGCGCCGCGGAACGCGCCGTCGAGCCCGAGGCGCTGGACCCGGCCGTTGTGCAGGTCGGTGACCAGCAGCTCGCCGACCGGATCGAAGGCGATCCCGATCGGCCCGTGCAGCTGCCCCGGGCCCGTACCGCGCCCGCCGAAGGTCGCGACCCGGCGCGGGGTGGGCGGCAGCCCGGCCCGGCGTCCGCTGGCGCAGGCCGGGAGCAGCGAGCCGAGGAGGCACGCCCCGGGCCCCCCGAGCCCCGCGCGCAGGACGGCGCGTCGGCTGGGCGTGGCACGGGCTCGGGCGGAGGGCGGCATGGGCGCGATCGT
This sequence comes from Planctomycetota bacterium, assembly GCA_039029355.1. Classification (GTDB taxonomy): domain Bacteria; phylum Planctomycetota; class UBA1135; order UBA1135; genus JBCCGI01. The sequence goes on along the minus strand of JBCCGI010000012.1, from coordinate 44,045 downwards.
AGCCCGGACGAGGCGCGGCCGCCGGTGTTAGCGGCCAGGGGCGCACACGGCGGCGCGGGGCCGGTGCCGGGGCGGCGGCGCGAGGGGGACGCGTAGCCGCTCGTCTGGCGCTCTGCCTCTTTTGGCGATAAAGGCTGTTGTCACAAGTATCGTTGTGACGTAGAAAGGGGGCATGGCAAGCAAGCCGGACCTCACCGCCGCCCGCGACGTGTACCTGAACCTGGTGCGAGCGCACGAGAAGCTCCACGCGGAGTTCACGGCGCTCTTCCGTGAGCACGGCCTGACTCAGGCCCAGTACAACGTGCTGCGGATCCTCCTGGGCGGTCCGAAGGAGGGGGCCCCGTGCCAGTACGTGGGCGAGCGCCTGCTGAACCGCGTGCCCGACGTCACGCGGCTCATCGACCGTATGGAAACGGCGGGTCTCGTCGAGCGCGAGCGCAGCGCCGAGGACCGCCGCGTCGTGCTGGTACGCGTGACCGCCGAGGGCGGCCGCCTGTGCGAGCGCCTGCGCCGGCCGGTCGCCGACCTGCACCGACGCCAGCTCGCCCACATGTCGCCCAGGCAGGTCGAGGCCCTTAGCCGCGGGCTGCAGCAGGTCCTGAGCACCGTCTAGGGGAGCGCGCTCTCCGCGCGCTTCCCTTGTTCTCTTTTGTCTGTTCAAACAACCATTGTTCCAAGGATGAAACCCATGAAGCAGAACGCCTCCCTCCTCCAGACCGACCTCGCCCTCCTCGCCCTGCGGCTGATGGCCGGCAGCGTGTTCGCCTTCCACGGCGCCCAGAAGCTCTTCGGGCTGTTCGGAGGCTACGGCGTCGCCGGGACGGCCGGTTGGATGGAGAGCATCGGAATCCCGCTCCCGACCGTCAGCGCCGTGCTCGCCGGCGGAACCGAGCTCGTCGGAGGGTTGGCGCTCTTCGCGGGGCTTGGCCAACGGCTGCTCGCGGTGCCGCTGACCTTCACCATGCTGGTCGCGGCCTTCACCGCGCACTCGGGCTTCAACGCGGCGACGGGGGGGATGGAGTACCCGCTGACGCTCGCGGTGCTGGCGGCCGCGCTGGGGTTGCTTGGGCCGGGGCGGTTGTCGCTCGCGCGCGCGGCGTCGGGTACCGGGGCGGAGGCGGTCGTCCCCCAGGGCAGTGGCTGCTAGCGCGGCACGGTCGCCGGGAGATCCAGCCATGCACCCCGAACCGAGCGCGCGTCTCTCGCGGCGCGCCTTTGTGCAGGCGGCCGCGGCCGGCGCCTGGGCCTCGTGCCAACGCCCGGGCGCACCGTCGGACGGCCCGCCCGGGCGGGCCGCGGTGGGCTTCGTGTCCCACGGCGCGCCGACGCTCGCCCTCGACCGCGAGAAGGGCCGCGACCTGCGCGCCTGGGCCGAATCGATGGCGCCGCCGCGGGCGTTGCTGGTGGTGTCCGCCCACTGGGAGGAAGCGCCGGTCGCGCTCGGCGCGCCCGAGCCGACCGACCTGATCTACGACTTCGGCGGCTTCGATCCGCGCCTGTTCGAGCTGGAGTACCGCGCGCCCGGTGCGCCGTGGCTTGCGGAGCGCGTGTCGTCCCTCCTCGGTGGCGCGCCGACGCGCGCGACGCGCGGTTGGGACCACGGCGTGTGGGTGCCGCTGCTCCACATGTACCCCGCCGCCGACGTGCCGCTCCTGCAGCTGTCGCTGCCTTCGGCCTGGTCGCCGCGGCGGCTCTTCGAGCTCGGCCGCAGCCTGCGGCCGCTGCGCGACGAGGGCGTGCTGCTGCTGGGCAGCGGCGGGTTGGTGCACAACCTCGGCGCGCTGGACTGGTCCCGCGCGGGCCCCGTGCCCGGCTGGGCCGCGGACTTCGAGGCCTGGGCGCGCGATGCCCTCCGGCGCCACGACGTCGACGCGTTGCTCGACTTCGAGCGCCGCGCGCCCGCTCTCTCGCGCGCGCACCCCACGCACGAGCACCTCCTGCCGCTGCTGGTCGCGCTCGGCGCGTCGGACGGCTCCGACGCGGTCTCGTTTCCGGTCGTGGGCTTCGAGTATGGGAGCCTCAGCCGCACCGCCGTGCAGCTCGGGTAGGGGAGTGTTGCCACGCGGTGCTCCTTCGGCGCCTCGGGCAACGCTCACGGCGGTTAGGGTGTGCGGCATGGCGACCCGCGTCTTCCCCCTCGCGCTTGCGCTCCTCCTCGTCGGGTGTGCCTCCGCGGCACCCGCCCCGCCCTTGGAGGTGTTGAGCTTCAACGTGCGCTACGCCAACCCAGGCGACGGCGCCAACGCGTGGGAGCACCGCGCCGCCTTCGTGATCGAGCTCCTGCGCCGCGAGGACCCCGACCTCCTGGGGCTGCAGGAGGCGCTCCCCGAACAGTTGGCCGAGCTGCGCGCCGCGCTCCCCGGCTACCGCGTGCTCGGCCGCGGGCGCGACGCGGGCGGCGGAGGCGAGCACGCCGCGCTGCTCGTGCGCGCGAGCCGCTTCGACGTCATCGAGGCGGGCGACTTCTGGCTGAGCCCCACGCCCGACGAGGAGGCTTCGCGCGGCTGGGACGCGGCGCTCCCGCGCATCTGCACCTGGGCCGTGCTGCGCGACCGCGAGGGCGGAGCGGAGCTCCTGGCGATGAACGCCCACTTCGACCACCGCGGGAGCGAGGCGCGGCGCCGGTCGGCGCTCGTCCTGCTCGATCGGCGCGCGCGCTTCGCGGAGCTGCCGCTGGTGCTCACCGGCGACCTCAACGCCGGCGAGGGATCGGACCCGCTCGCCGCGCTGCGCGCCGGCGGGCTGCGCGACACCTTCCGCGACGCTTGGCCCGAGGCGGACCAGGTCGGCACGTTCCACGGCTTCCGCGGCGGCACGGGCGGCGAGAAGATCGACTACGTGCTGGTCGGCGCGGGCTGGGAGACGCTCGACGCCGCGATCCTGCACGACCGGGAGGGCCGCCGCTATCCGTCGGACCACTATCCGGTCCGCGCGCGGATTCGGCGGCGATGACGTCGGGCGGGTCCTACGACTACAAGGCGTTCCTCTGCTACCGCCGGCTGCGGATGGCGCGCAGCAACGTCGCGGCCGAGCTCCAGGAGGCGCTCGAGCGCTTCCGCCGCCCGTGGAACAGGCCGCGCGCGTTCCGCGTGTTCCGGGACGTCACCGACGGCCACGCGACCGCGGACGGTCAGGCGCTGCTCTACGACGCGCTCGATCGCTCGGAGTTCCTCATCGTCGTCGCGACGCCGGACGCCGCGCGCTCGGCTTGGACGCGGCGCGAGATGGACCACTGGCTGCGCACGCGGGGAACGGACAATCTGCTGGTGGTGCTGGCGCAGGGCGAGCTCGCGCCGGGCGAGAACGCGGCGCTGCCCGAGCACGTGCTCGCGCGGCTGGACTTCGCCGAGCGCAGCTTCTACGAGGACGTGCGCAGCCTTCCCGACGAGGCCGTCGACGCCCGCAACGACGCCTTCCTGCACCACGCGGCGGGGGTCGCCGCCCCGCTCTGGAACGACACGCGCGCCAACCTCTGGGGCAAGCACCGGCGCGAGCGGCGCCGGCTGGCCTGGGCGCAGCGCGGGCTGACGGCGCTGCTCGCGACGCTGCTCGTCGCGGTGCTGCTGCTGTACCTCGAGAGCGAGGAGCAGCGCGAGCGCGTCGCCCACCAGCTCGCCGACCGTTGGATCGCGGACGGCGCGGAGGAGCCTGTGCCCGCCGAGGCCTTGCGCGCTCTCGCGCAGGGGATCGCGCTGGCTCCCGACGGACCGCGCGCGGGCCTCGGCCAAGCGCGCCTCGTCGACGCGCTGCGCCGCGTGCCGTCGCGGGAGCGGATCCGCGTCTCCGGCGGCTTCGAGCGGGTAGCGATCGCCCCCGACCTGCGACGCATCGCCCTCGGCCGCAGCCGCGGCGACGGCGAGCTGTGGCTCTTCGATCGCCTGGCCGGGAAGCACGAGCTGCTGTTCGACGAGGGACGCGTGCACTTCCTGTCCGCGCTCGCGTTCTGCGCGGACGGCGAGCGGCTCCTGGTCGCCGCCCGCGACCCGCGCCGCCCGCGGTTCGACTGGCTGCAGCTCTTCGATCTGTCGGGCGCTCCCGCGCGGCTCCTGCGCGAGAGGGTCGCGCCGGCGACCGGCGACGGCGCGCGGCCCTCGCCCGACGGCAGCCTGGTGCTGAACGGGGATGGCTTCGTGCTGTTCGCCGAGCTTGGCGAGGACTTTGCCGCGCCGGGGGGAAGGCCGCGCGTGCTCGCGGCCGGGCGCGACGCCGGCGGCGCCGTCGCGCTGATCGGAGACTCGGACGACCAGGCCTCGGTCCATCGGCTTCCCGGAGCGCTGAAGGAGCCCGAGGCGCGCTTTCCGTGGCCGGTTCCGGTGCTGCGGCCCCAGATCTTCGCGACCGACGAGGGGCGCTTCGTGCAGCAGGTCGGCGGAGCGTTCCCGGTGGCCGTGCTGGTCGGTCGAGCGGACGGCGCCGAGCCCGAGACGCTCGAGCTCGAGGCGGTGGAGGAAGACGCCGCACTCGTCGCGCTCTCCGGCGACGGCGAGCACGCCGTCCTGCTGAGCGACGGAGAGCGCGGAACGCGCAGGATGGAGCTCGTCGAGCTGGCGTCCCCGGAGTGGTCGACCCGCGTCCCGCTCCCCGCGGCCCGCGCCGCCGGCGCCGGGGAGCGCTCCGCCGGGCGCGTGTGGATCCACCGCTCGGGCCACCGCGTCGCACGTCTTGGCGGGGGCGGCACGCTGACCGTCATCGAGCGCGGCGCGACCTTCTGGTCGGTCGAGCTGGGCGCCGCGCTCGCGGTCGAGCTCTCGCCCGACCTCGAGCGTGCCGTGGCGGTCGACGAGCGCGGGCAGGTGCGCACCCATCGGCTGCACCCGCCGTACCGGCTCGTCCGGGCCGAGCCGCGCGCGTCGGTCGACCGGCCGCCGCTTCCCGCGCTTGCCGACGGAGCGGAGTCGCTCGACTTCGCCTACGCCGGCGACGGGCGGCGCTCGCTGCGCCTGGTGCGGCTGGCCGACGGGAGCCACGCGGTGCTCCGCGCCCCGGGGCCGTCCGAGCCGCTCCTGCTCGACGGCGGACCCGACGGCGCGGCTCCGGTCGCCGTGTCCTACCGCGCCGGCGACGAGCCCCGCGTCGTCTTCGAGTACGTCGAGGAGGGGGAGGAGCCGCAGGATGGCGGTCCGCGCGAGCTGAGCTTCTCCGTCGCCTCGGTGGTGCTCTCTCCCGGCGCCGCGCGGGTGAGCGCGCCGCCCCTTCTCGACGCCTGGTCGGTCGGGGAGATCGACGAGAACGAAGGGGATCGGCCGTACCGGCTCCTCTCCGACGGAACGCCGGTCGCCCGGGGCTTCGAGGACGGCACGATCGACTTCGGCCTGGGCGAGCTCGACGAAGGCCGCTACGGCGACGATCCCGCGTGGCCGCTGCTCGACGCGCTGCTCGACCGCGCGTCGTCGCTGCGGGTGCTGGAGGGCGAGCGCACCGCGCGCCTCGCGCTCCGCGGCGGGGCGGAGGTCGACGTAGTGCGCTCCGACTCCGGGCTCGACGTGCGCGTGGCGGGGCGCAGCCTGCTGCTCCCCGACGACGAGCGCGCGGTTGAGGACCTCGCGCTGTCCGCCGACGGTCGGTGGCTGGCGCTGGTCTACGTCCAGCGCGAGCGCCCGCGTCCGGATCACGCCTTCCTGGTCGTGCTCGACACCGAGCTCGGCTTGGCCGCCGGCGCAGAGGTGGGGCTCGCGGGGGCGACTGCCGTCGCCTTTCGGAGCGACCCGCCCGCCCTCGACGCGGCGGTCGGAGGCGGGCTCGCGCTGCGGATCCCGCTGGGCTATGGCGCGGGCGACCCGGCGCTGGCCGTCGACCTCGCCGAGGCGGTTGCGGAGCACGGGCTGCCGGCGCGGCGCTCGCGCTGGCACGCCGAGCTGCGCGCCGCGGTGGATGCGCTCGAGCGCAGCGAGGACCCCTTCGCACGGGTCCTGCTCGATGCGCTCGAGCGCTGACGGACCCTAGAGTGCCGCCGCGACGATGCGCTCGAGGTTGGTGAAGACCGGCTGGTTGCCGACCGCCGCCTGCGTGCCGAGCGCGACCCCCACGAGCGCGGGATCCGCCGGGAACGGCAGCGCCTGCGCCGCGCGCCCGTCGCCGTCGAGCACGCCGCTCGCGAGCGGCACGATCGAGCTCGGGTCGAGCCGCAGCAGCCCGAAGGCGCCCAGGTCGATCGACGCGAAGCCGGGCGAGTAGGCCAGCAGCCACAGCTCGCCCGCCGGCCCGAAGACGTCCAGCCACAGCGGCTTGCCGAGGCGCGGCACCGCGCGGCGCGCCAGCTGGCGCGCCAGGCCGTTCAGGACGCGCGCCTCGTGGCGGCCGGTCCACAGCAGGTCGAGGTCGCCGTCGAGGTCGAGGTCCGCCGCGACCGCTTCGAACGTGCGCGCGGCGGGGTCGGCCAACGCGCCGCTCTCGGGGGCGAAGAACCCCGCGCCGTCGTTGACCAGCAGCAGGCTCTCGAAGAGCTGGCTCGGCTGCGCGACGTACACGTCCAAGTCGCCGTCGTCGTTCGCGTCGAGCGGCACCAGCGCCTCCGCGGACGCTGGCACGTCGGCCAGCGTGGCGCTTAGGTCGGTGAACGCTCCCAGGCCCTGGTTGTGGCGCAGGAAGAGCGAGCCCGCGCCGCTGCTCAGCACGTCGTTGTCGCCGTCCCCGTCGGCGTCGAACAGCAACACGTCGTAGGTGCTGCTGCTGGCGAACGAAGCGGCGAGCGCGAAGACGCCGGTTCCGTCGTTCGCGAACCACGCGTCGGTCCCGCCCGCGAGCTCGTCGCGCCCGCAGTAGACGTCCAGATCGCCGTCGCCATCGAGGTCGGCCAGGGCCACGTCGTACGTCAACGCGTTGCCGTTGGGCACCGTCTCGTCCGTGAAGTTGCCGGCGCCGTCGTTGCGCAGCAGGAGGTCATCCCCGGAGCGCGCCGCGAAGGCGTCGATGTCGCCGTCGCCGTCCACGTCGCCGAGCGCGATCTCGCCGGCGTTCAGGTCCTCGCCCGGCATCGCGGCCACGTGCCAGAGGAAGGTGCCGGTGCCGTCGTTGTCGTAGATCCGGCTTGCCGCGCCGTCGAAGGTCAGCAAGAGATCGGGATCGCCGTCGTCGTCGAAGTCGTCCGCGGCGACGTCGCGGACGCCGATGACGTCCGCGACCGGCAGCCGCGAGGCCGGCGCGACGGTCAGCCCGCCGGCGCCGTCATTCGAGAGCAGGATCAGCTCGGAGCCGAGCGACACCGCATCGGGCGCGCCGTCGCCGTCCCAGTCGCCGAGCGCGACCTGCGAGCCGAACCAGAGCGCGGGCCACGGGCGGCTGACGTCGACCAGCTCGCCGTCCTCCGACTGCAGCAGCAGGCGGTTCGGGCCGTCCTCGCCGAAGACAGCGTCCGTGTCGCCGTCGGCGTCGACGTCGCCCATCACCACGGCGAGGGAGGGGCGCTCGACCGCGATCACCTGGGCCGTGGCGTCGGCGAAGCTCAGCCCGCCGAGGTTCTCGTAGCGCGTGCGCCCGGGCATGTCGTCGGACGCGGCGAGCAGGTCGAGGTCGCCGTCCCCGTCCAGGTCGGCCGCCGCGAGGGCGACGGTGTCGGTGCCGGCGACCGGCAGGTCGATGCCGGCGGCGAAGCTCCCCGCGCCGTCACCGGCATAGATCACGTCCGCGGCGGACGTCGTCCCCGCGGCCACGTCGAGGTCGCCGTCGCCGTCGAAGTCGGCCAGCTCGATCGCCCGCACGAGCCCGCCCGCGGCCGGGAAGGCCCCGGGGACGTCGGCGAATCCCAGCGCCCCGTCGCCCAGCAGCAGGCGCGCCTCGGTGGTCGCCACGGCGACGGCGTCCGCGTTGCCGTCGCCGTCCACGTCGCCCAGCCGCAGGTCGAAGGTCAGCCACGTCGTCGTGGGAGCCCCGAAGCCGCTGACCTGGAACGTGCCGCCGACGTTCTCGAGCACCTTGTCGCCGTTCCCCTCGACCCCGAGCACCGCGTCTAGGTCGCCGTCGGAGTCGAGGTCCGCGATGTCCACGACGGTCCCGAGCCCGGGCCCAAGGGGCACAGCTCCGGACGCGAAGTCGAACGCGCCCGCGCCGTCGCCGATGAGCAGGCTGGACGTGAAGAAGAGCTTCTGGGCGAGCAGCGCGTCGAGGTTTCCATCGCCGTCGAAGTCCGCCAACGCGACGTCCTCGACCAGCGAGCCCGCGAGCGGGCCGATGGCGCCCTCGAGCTCGGAGTAGCCGGTGTCGTCGGAGTACAGGTAGACGCGCGACCGCGTCGTGTTGCCGGCGAACAGGTCCCGGTCGCCGTCGCCGTCCAGGTCGCCTAGAGCGACCGCGTTGGTTTGCTCGTCGTCGGGCGGGACCATCTCACGCAGGTGGCTGAGTACGGGCGCTTGGGCGGACGGGGCTCCGGAGGCGGCCGCAAGGAATGCGAGCCGTGCCAGTTGGTTGGCTTTCATGGGCAAGAGTGGGAGTTGAGGCCGGGGACGTACCGATGGGAACCCGCGGGAGTGCGCGCGGGTTCCACGTCTAGGGAGTGCCTACGCGCCGGTTACACGGCCCAGCCGAGCGGCTTTTTTCGCGAACGCTCCGTCCGTCGGGCGTGCTCCGACGCCAACGCAAACGGTGCGCTCTATCCCGCTCGCGTCGGTATCCTGCGCCCATGACCGAAGCGATCCGAGCCTCCATCGAGAGCGCCGACGCCGACGCGCTGCGCAGCCTGGTCGAGGCCGATCCACGCCTGGCCGACGCCGACGTTGCCTGGGGCGAGGGAGGCAAGAACGTCGTGCCGCCGCTGCACTTCGTGTGCGACGCGGTCTTCCGCGGGCTGGCGGACCAGGAGCAGGCGCTCGCGATGGCGGACGTGCTGCTCGCCGCGGGCGTCGACCCGGCGCGCGCCTACGCGAAGTCCGGCGACACCTTTCTGATCGCCGCGGCGAGCCTCGGCGCCCAGTCGGTCGGCCTGCGGCTGGTCGCGCGCGGCGTGGACGTGGGCGCCCGCGGCCTGTTCGGCGCGACCGCGCTGCACTGGAGCGCGATCATGGGGCTCGACCGGCTTGCGGGCGCGCTGCTCGCGGCGGGCGCCGAGCTCGAGCTCCTGGACGAACAGTACGACTGCACCCCGCTGCAGTGGGCGCTCCACGGCTGGAGCGAGGGCACGAACGGCGACCGCGACGGCATCCCGCGCGTCGCGCGCGTGCTGGTGGGCGCGGGCGCCCGCGTCCCCGCGGGCGCCGTCGACGGGCTCACCGGCGCGGCGGACGCGGCGCTGCGCGACGCGCTCGCAGGTGCCCCCTGAGCCGCCTCAACGCGTCCCGAGCGCCGCGGCCGGCTCGACGTCCAGCCGGTCGAACAGGAACGCGAGCTGGTCGGCCCAGATCGCTATCGTGCGCTCGGTGGTGCCGGGGTAGTGCCCGCCGCCCCAGTCGACGCGCAGCAGGATCGGAGCGTCGCCCGCCTGCGCCGCCTGCATCGCCGCGACGTACTTGTACGCGTGGCACGGCAGCGTGGTCTTGTCCTCGGTGCCTGCGGCGACGAAGACGCCGGGATAGCGCGCGCCGTCGCGCACGTTGTGGTAGGGCGAGTAGGAGCGCAGCACCGCGAAGTCGTTCGGGTCGTGCGGCGTGCCGTACTCGGGGATGTTGACCGACTTGCCCTCGTACTCCACGTAGCGGATCAGGTCGAGCCGCGGCCAGTTCACCAGCGCGGCGCCGAAGAGCTCGGGCCGCGCGTTGAGCGCCGCGGGGGGCAGCATTCCGCTGGCGCTCCCGCCCTGCAGCGCCAGCTTGCCGGGCCGCGTGACGTCGGCCTCGATCAGCCACTCGGCGGCCGCCACGAGGTCGGCGATCGTGTTGGGCTTGTTGGTGCGGCGGCCGGCGTCGTGCCACTCCGCGCCGTATTCACCGCCGCCGCGCAGGCCCGGCACCGCGAACACGCCGCCGGACTCGATCCACACGATGCGCAGCGCGTTGAACCACGGGTAGGCGGCCCACTTCCACGCGCCGTAGCCGTACATCAGCACGTGGTTCCCCCCGTCGCGTTCGAGCCCGCGGCGGTAGGAGAGGAACATCGGCACGCGCGTGCCGTCGGCGCTCGCGTAGAACACCTGCTCGGTGACGACGTCGGCCGGGTCCCACGTCAGGCCCTCCGGGCGGGCGACGACGCGCTGCTCGCCGCTCTCGACGTCGAGGCGGAAGACCGCCGCCGGGTCGCCGATGCTCGAGAAGGCGTAGTGGGCGACGCTCGCGTCGAGGCGGTCGGCCATGCCCCAGACGTTGCCGGAGAGGTCGGGCAGCTCGACCTCGCGCTCGGCCGCTCCGTCGAGCGCGTGTACGAACAGGCGCCGGCGCGCGCCCTCGAGCTTGCCGACCACCAGCCGGTCGCCGATGCGGCTGACCCACTCGAGCGCCAGCTCACCCTCGGGCAGCACGTCGCGCGCCTGACCGAGCTGGCCCTCCGCGTCGACCGCTACCAGCCGCCCGCGCGGCGCGTCGAGCGTCGTGCGGAGGTAGAGCGTCGGGCCCACGTTCGCCTCGTAGTGCACCTCGGCGACGCCCTCGGGCACCAGCTCGCGCACATCGCCGGCGGTGCCGTCCGGCGCGAGCTCGGCCACGAAGAAGGCGTTCTCAGGCGTGGCCTGCCGCGACCCCTCGAACGTCAGCAGCCGTCCGTCGGGCGAGACGCGCACGCCGCCCAAGAGCCAGTCGCGCGGGTCCTCGGGCGCGTACACGACCTGGTCGTGCGACTGGTCGGTGCCCACGACGTGGCGCGCGAGGCGCGGGTTCTCGGGCGCGGCGCCCGGGGCGGTGGGCGGGTCATAGCGGACGTAGAAGAAGCTCGTGCCGTCCGCGCACCAGGCGACCGTGGCGGAGCGCAGGTCGACCAGCTGGTCGGCCAGCGTCGCGCCGCTCTCGACCTCGGCGATACGCAGGGTGAGCCAGCGTTCCGCGCCGCGTACGATCGCGTACGCCACGCGGCTGCCGTCGGGCGCCACCGATGGGCCGGCGAGCCGCACCGAGCCGTCCTCCGACAGCGGATTCGGATCGACCAGCACGCGCTCGGCATCCGCGCCCGCGTCGCGTACCCGCAGCGCGGCGGTGTGCTCGTCCGTCCGCCGCTCGACGGTGAAGACCCGCCCGCCGGCGAAGGTCGGCGCGCCGAGGTTGGGGAAGGCCGCCACGGCCGCGAGGCGCGCGGCGAGCTCGGGCCGGCCGCCGAAGCGCTCGACCGCGCGCGTGGTCAGCTCGTCCTGGAGCCGGGTCCAGCGCTGGACCTCCTCCGAGTCGACCTCTTCGAGCCAGCGGTAGGGGTCGCGGACCTCGACCCCGTGGTAGGTGTCGGCGGCGCCGACGCGACGGGCGTGCGGGTAGTCGAGCGGCTCGTGGGACTGGGCCGCCAGGGGCGCCAGGCCGAGGAGCGAGGCGGCGAGCGAGAGCGGGACCATCGGTTGTCTCATGCGGGTCTCCTGGGCCCGGGTCGGGCCCGTGTTTGGGGCGGGCGAACGCGGCTCCCTACGCCCCCGAGGCGCCGGGTTGCGCGTCCCGGGCCAGGGCAAGGTCTGAGCCTTTCCTGAGCGCATAAGTCAATTTCCAGCAGAGGTTTGGGCGCGTGCCTGAGCGGGCCTCGCGGGTGCTCGCGCAGGGCGCGGCGGGGTACCATCGACGCGTGGTGCAGGCGGACGACCGACCGGCGCCGCGGGTCGTCTTTGGGACCTTCGAGTTCGACCCGCAGGCGGGAGAGCTGCGGCGCGGCGGCGCGCGCGTGAGCCTGCCGCCGCAGCCGGCGCGGCTCCTCGGCCTCCTGCTGCGCCACCCGGGCGAGCTGGTGACGCGCGAGCGCATCCGGAGCGAGCTCTGGGACGGCGTGGTGGTCGACTTCGACCAGGGCGTGCACACCGCCATGCGCCAGATCCGCCAGGCGCTGGGCGACCGCGCCGCGGGGGCGCGCTACGTCGAGACGCTACCGCGGCGCGGCTACCGCTTCATCGCGCCCGTGCGCGTGGTGGGGGAGGCGAGCGAGCGCTGGGCCGAGCCGCCCGAGGACACTCCGCCGGTTCCCGCCCGGCGCCGCTGGCCCGCGTTCGCAGCCGTCCTGGCCGGCGCGCTGGCGCTGACCGCGCTCCTCCTGCTCGACCGCCGCGCGCCCGAGGCCCGTCCGCCGGCGGGCCCCATCCGCCTGGCGGTGCTGCCCTTCGAGCCCGCCGGGGCCGAGGAGGCCGCCTACTTCGCCGACGGCCTCACCGAGGCCACGATCTTCCACCTCGGGCGCCTGCACCCCGAGCGGCTGCGCGTGCTCGCGCGGAGCTCGGTGACCGGCTTCGCGGGCGCGGATGCGCCGGTGCGCGAGCTCGGCGAGCGGCTGGGCGCCCACTACCTGCTCGAGGCCCGCGTGCGGCTGCGCGACGGGCGCGTGCGCGTGCACGCCAGCTTGGTGCAGGTCGCGGACGAGACGCGGCTCTGGAGCGATACGCTGGAGCACGCGCTGGCCGATGTCGACGCGCTGCAGGCGCGGCTCGCGGCGCGGCTCGCGGAGTCGCTGACCCTCGAGCTGCTGCACCCGCCGCGCGCGGGAAGGCGCTCGACGTCGGACCCGATGGCCTACGACGCCTACCTGCGCGCGCGCTCCGCTTGGAACCGCTTCACCCCCGAGAGCATCGCCGAGTGCGTCGAGCTGTACCGCGCCGCGGTCGAGCTCGACCCCGGCTTCGGCCTCGCGTGGGCGCACCTGGCCGAGGCGTACGCCTTGGTGCCCTTCTACGGCGTGCCCGACGTCGAGCTCGCGTTCGCCAAGGCGGCCGAGACCGCCGAGCACGCGCTGCTGGTCGACGACGGCCTCGCGCCGGCGTGGAACGCGCTGGGCTTCGCGGAGCTCTACGGCAGCTGGGACTGGAAGGCCGCCGACCGCGCCTTCGCGCGCGCCGTGCAGCTCGACCCCGGCTACGCGATGGCGCACCACTGGTACGCGGGCCTCCTGTCGGCGGTCGAGCGGCACGACGAGGCGATCGCCGAGCTCGAGCTGGCGGTCGAGCTCGACCCGCTGTCGCTGTCGGTGCGCTCCGACCTCGCCTGGTACTACCTGTTCGCCGACCGCTACGGGCGCGGTGTCGAGGTGGCGCGTGATGCGCTCTCGCTCGAGCCCTACCACGGCTGGAGCCGTGCCGCGCTGGTGCTGGGCGCGCACCTCGCCGGCGACGACGAGGAGGCGCGCGCGGCGCTCCTGGCTGGGCGGCGCCAGCAGGGCGCGGCCGAGTCGGAGCTTGCCGCCCTCGGCGCGCTCGCGCCGCGCGCGGCGGTGCGCAGCGCCTGGCGCCGGACGCTGCCCGCCGAGGACGACCTCGAGGGCGTCGACGCCTACGGCACCGCCGCCGGCTTCGCGCTCGTCGGCGAGCTGGAGACCGCCCTGCGCCTCCTGGAGCGCGCCGTGGCCGAGCGCCACCCGTGGGTGGTGTTCCTGCTGGTCGACCCGCGCTTCGACGCGCTGCACGACGATCCGCGCTGGGAGCGGCTGGTCGCCGGCGTCGGGCTGCCGCGCTAGCCGCATTCCCGGTAGGCCGGGGGGGCGGATTTGGCGGGCGCTCCTACAATCCCCCGGTCGCCCGCGATCCGCACCAACCCCGAGAGACCTCTATGACCCCCCCGAGCCCGGCCGCGAACCGGCCCGTCTGCACCCTTCTCGCCCTGCTCCTCGCCTCCGCCGCTCCGCGCGCCCAGGAGGAGACGCTGCTCCTGCAGGAGCCGACCGTGTCGGCCGAGCACGTCGTCTTCCACTACGCCGGCGACCTGTGGGTCACCGGCCGCGCCGGCGGCGACGCGCGGCGGCTGACCAGCAGCCCCGGCACGGAGCTGTCGCCCCAGCTATCGCCCGACGGCGAGTGGGTGGCGTTCACCGGCGAGTACGAGGGCAACGCCGACGTCTACGTGATCTCGATCGACGGCGGCGTGCCGCAGCGGCTCACGTGGCACCCCGGACGCGACAGCGTGGTCGACTGGCATCCGGACGGCCGGCGCGTGCTCTTCGCCAGCCGCCGCAGCTCGGGCCCGCCGGTCTCGAAGCTGTTCCTGGCCAAGCTCGGCGGCGGCATGCCGACCGAGCTCGACGTGCCCAAAGTGGCGCACGCCTCCTTCGACGACGACGCTTCGCACCTGGCCTACACGCCGGTACGCGACGCCTTCCGGAGCTGGAAGCGCTACCGCGGCGGACGCACCCCCTCGATCTGGGTCTACGACGTCGTCAGCCACGAGGTCGAGGTGGTGCCGCACCAGAACGCGACCGACACGTTCCCGTGCTGGGCGGGGGGCGCGGTCTACTTCGCGTCGGACCGTGACGGCGTGATGAACGTGTACCGCTACGCGCCCGGCGGAGGCGAGGTCGAGCAGCTCACGCGCTTCACCGACTTCGACGTGCGCAACCTCAACGCCGGCGGCGGCGCGGTGGTCTTCGAGCAGGGCGGCGCGCTCCACCTGCTGGATCCCGCGACCGGTGCGTCCGAGCGGCTCTCCATCCGCGTGCGCAGCGACGGGCTGGCCGCGCTGCCGCGCTGGCAGTCGGCGCGCGGACACGTGCGCAACGCGTCGCTCGCCCCGAACGGCAAGCGCGCGGTCTTCGAGGCGCGCGGCGAGATCCTGACGCTGCCGCGCGAGCACGGCGACGTGCGCAACCTCAGCGACTCGCCCGGCGCCCACGACCGCGACCCGTCCTGGTCGAACGACGGCGACCGGATCGCGTGGTTCAGCGACGCGTCGGGCGAGTACCGCCTGATCGTGCAGGATCACCAGGGGTTCGAGGAGCCGCGCTCTTACGACCTGAACGGCGGCGGCTTCTACCGCGCGCCGACCTGGAGCCCCGACGACGAGCACGTGCTCTTCGTCGACAAGAAGAACCGCATCTCGTACCTGACGCTGGAGACCGGCGCGGTTACCGAGGTGGCGCAGCTGCAGGGCTCGCTGGGCGAGGTGCGCCCGCTCGCGGTGTGGTCGCCCGACTCCAAGTGGATCGCCTACGAGCACCGCAACCCCGAGACGATCTACGACCGCATCGCCCTCTTCGAGGTCGCGAGCGGCTCGACCACGCTGCTGACCGACGGCTTCGGCTTCGCCGACGATCCCGCCTTCTCGCCGGACGGCAAGCACCTGTACTTCCAGGCCTCGGTCGAGTACGGCCCGAACCTGTTCGGGCTGGATATGAGCACCTCGGCCTCGCGCCGACCCGAGGCGAACCTCTACGTGGCGGTGCTGCAGCGCGACGGCGAGAACCCGCTGGCGCCGCGCAGCGACGAGGCCTTCGAGGACGAGGAGGAGGAAGAAGAAGAAGAGGCTGAGGAGTCCGACGAGGGCGCGGACGACGCCGAGAGCGAAGAGGAAGAGGAAGAGGAAGAGGAAGAGGGCAGCGACCTGCCCGCCCTCGACCCCGAAGGCCTCGATCAGCGCATCCTCGCGCTGCCGACCGGCAGCGGTCAGTACGACTCGCTCGCCGGTACCGAATCCGGGCTGATGTACATCGAGCGTCACGCCGGCTCCGAGCCGGAGCTGAAGCTCTTCGAGCTCGAGAAGCGCGAAGCGAAGACCCTCACCAAGGGCGTGTCGAGTTTCGAGCTTTCCGCCGACGGCAAGTGGATCCTGACGCGCAAGTCCGGCCGCTACGCGATCGCCAAGGCCGGCGGGGAAGATCCCAAGTCGCTGGACGTCGACGGTGTGATGGTGCGCGTCGAGCCCGAGCTGGAGTGGCCCCAGATGCTGCGCGAGGTGTGGCGCATCCAGCGCGACTACTTCTACGACCCCAACATGCACGGCGTCGACTGGGTGGCGATGTGGGACCGCTGGGACGACTTCCTGCCCCACGTGCGGCACCGCGACGACCTGACCGTGTTGATCCGCGAGCTGATCGGCGAGCTGGCCTGCGGGCACCAGTACGCGAGCGGCGGCGAGACCCCCGACGCGCCCGACGGCGTGTCGGTCGGGCTGCTCGGCGCCGACCTCGCCTACGACCGCAGCGCGGGCGCGTTCCGCATCGAGCGCATCCTGCGCGGACAGAACTGGAACGCCGACCTGCGCGCCCCGCTGACCGAGCCGGGCGTCGACGCCCGCGAGGGGGACTACCTCCTGGCGGTGAACGGCCGGCCCGTCGATCCGGGCCAGAACGTCTACCGGGCCTTCGAGAACACCGCCGGCAAGCAGGTGCGTCTGACCCTCGCGGAGACCGCCGACGGCGCGGACTCGCGCACGGTGACGGTCGTTCCGATCGGCAGCGAGTCGCGCCTGCGCCGTCAGGCGTGGGTCGAGGCGAACCGCCGCCGCGTCGACGAGCTCTCCGGCGGCCGCCTGGCGTACATCTACATGCCGAACACCGGCGGCGCCGGCCGCGAGGCGTTCGACCGCGACTTCTACAGCCAGCTCGACAAGGAGGGCGTCGTCCTCGACGAGCGCTACAACGGCGGCGGCCAGGTCGCGAACTACGTGATCGACGTGCTCTCGCGCGAGCCGATGTCGTACTGGATGAACCGCGAGGCCTGGGTCGGCCGCTCGCCCTTCGGGATGATCGAGGGGCCCAAGGTCATGATCGTGAACGAGTCCGCGGGCTCCGGCGGCGACTGGATGCCGTGGGTGTTCCAGAACAAGGGCCTCGGCCCGCTCGTCGGCACGCGCACCTGGGGCGGCCTGGTGGGGATCTCGGGCTACCCGCCGCTGATGGACGGCGGCAGCGTGACCGCCGCGAGCTTCGGCGTGATGGACGTCGAGGGCCAGTGGGCGGTCGAGAACGTCGGCGTCGCGCCGGACTTCGAGGTGATCGAGTGGCCGGCCGAGATCCTGGCGGGCCGCGACCCGCAGCTGGAGCGCGCGGTGGAGCTCGCCCTCGGGCAGCTCGGCGGCGCGCGCCCGGCGCCCGCGTCGTACCACCCGCCGCAGACGAGATGAGCCGCTCCCGCCGCTCCGCCGGCCGCGCGCTTCCGCCGCTCCTTTGCGCGGCGGCGGCGCTGCTCGCGGCCGGCGCAGCGGCGGGACAGGCGCGGCTCGACTTCGAGCTGCACGACGAGCCCGGCGAGGGTGGCGAGCCGGGTTCGTGGCGCGTGGTCGCGCGCGTGACCGGAGCCGATCCGCGCGCCGGCGCGCTGCGCTTCGAGACGAACGGCTGGGGCTGGCCCGACGACGGGGGCTACTTCGAGCTGGTCTCGTCCGACCCGCCTGTCGCGGAGGCGGCCGAGGGCGGGCCGCCGCTCGCGCTCCGGCGTCCGCCGCGCTGGAGCGGCGACGCGCGCCTTGTGTACCGCCTGCGCGTCGCGCAGCGTGGGTCCGACGAGCACCAGCGCTTCGGCCTCGCGCCCTCGCGCGGCGACGGCTTCGCCTACGGGCACTCGCAGAACACGCTGCTGCGCCCGTACCAGGAGGGCGATCCGCTCGACGCCGAGGTGCGCATCACGCTCGTCGCCGCGCAGGCGGACGGCCCGCTCATCAGCGGCTGGGCCGGCTCCGCGCACGGCCGCCGGTCGGTCGTCCCCGAGCTCCCCTGGGGCAACTCGCCGGTGGTCTTCGGGGCGCCGCGGTCCACCGCGAGCGTCGCCGCCGGCGACCTGCGGGTCGAGGTCTTCCAGCTCACCGGCACGGGTGCCGCCGAACACTGCGCCGACCTCGTGCGCCGGCTCGCGCCGGCGATGGCGCGCGCCACCGGCTGGCCCGCACGCTCGCCCTCGCGCGTGTTTCTCTCCGACGCGATGGGGGGCGGGATGGGCAGCGACTACGGGCTGCACCTGAACTTCCCACGCGATGCGGGGCTCGGCCACGAGCGCGGCTTCTGGTTCCAGACCACGCTCGCCCACGAGCTCTTCCACGAGTGGCTCGGCGTGCGGCTGCACGAGTCCAGCGGCTCGCTGGTCTGGTTCCGCGAGGGCTTCACCGAGTACTTCGCGCAGTGGTTCTGCGCCGCCGAAGGCATCACGCCGCGCGAGCGCTTCGCCGAGACCCTGGAGGAGTTCGACCGCTACGCCGGGCGCAACAGCTCGTTCCGGCGCACGCCCTTCGCGCGGCCCGGTGTGCGTTGGCGTGACGGCGACGGACCGAACGAGCTGTCGGCCTACCGCGGCGCGCCCGTGCTCGCGCTCGCCCTGGACGTCGAGCTCCGCGACGCCGGCCACCCGGGCCTGCTCAGCCTGGTGCGCGACCTGCTTGCGCGCGACGAGCACGTTTTTCCGCCCGCTACCGTGCGCGAGTGGTTCGTCGCCCATGGCCTCGAGGAGCGCTGGAACGACTGGGTCGCCGGCGTCGACGTCCCCTCCGCCGCGGACTCGCTGCGCCGCGCCGGCTTCGTGCCGACCGACGTGCCGGTCGACGTCGCTTACCTCGGGCTGCACACGGTCGAGGAGAAGCCGATCTGGCGCGTGCTCGGCGTCGACCCGGGCGGCCCGGCCGCGAAGGCCGGCGTCGAGGTGGGCGACGTGATCGACGGCTTCTATCCCTTCAACGGCGCCCCGACGCGGCTGATGGAGCTCGACACGCCGTATACCTTCGGGCTCGACATCTTCACCCCTGGGCTCGAGGGCTCATTCCTCGGCGTGAAGCGCGGCGACGAGAAGCTGCAGCTCTTCGTCGAGCCCGAGCTGCGGCCGTGGGGGCTGCGGACGGGGTGGGGCGTGGGGGAGGGCGTGGATGCGTTCTTCTCGTTCGAGCCCTAGCCCACCGCGTGCAGCGACAGGTCCTTCGCCACCCGGCGGAAGTGCGCCGCGTGCCGCTCGCGCAGGTCGCCGAAGAGCTCCGGCTGCACGCACGCCGCGAGGATCTCGGCCGACTCCACCAGCCGCGGACCGGGGCGGTTGAAGAACGCGTTGCCGTCGGCGAGGAACACGCGGTCCTCGCGCACGGCCGGCCACGACTCCCACGGCAGCTTCTCCTTCAGCAGCGCCAGCTCCTCGCCGCTGCGCGCGAGGTCGAAGCCGCACGGCTTGACCAGCACGACTTCGGGTGCGAGCTCGGATAGGGCGTCGAGCTCCAGCGTCGGCGCGTGCTCGCCCGGCTTGGTCACCAGCGTGTGGCCGCCCGCGATCTCGACCAGCTCGGGCATCCAGGTGCCGCCGACCATGATCGGGTCGAGCCACTCGATCGTGAGCACGGCGGGGCGCGCGGTCGCGGCCGCCGAGCGCTCGGCGAGCGCGGTGCAGCGTGCTTCGAGGCCGCGTGCCGCCTCCTCGCCCTCGTCCCCGCGCCCGAGCGCGGCGCCGACGCGGCGCACGTCGCCCCACACGTCGCCGAGCCGGCCGGGCTGGAGGCTCACCACCTCGACGTCGGCCGCCGCCAGCTCGCGCAGCGCGGCGCGGACGTCGTCGAGCGAGACGGCGCACACGTCGCACAGGTCCTGGGTGACGATCACGTCCGGCGCGGCGGCGCGCAGGCCGGGGACGTCGACCTCGTACACCGTCAGCGCGTCGGCCAGGATCTCGCGCACCGCGCGGTCGATTGCGCCGCTCGGGCGCGGCAGCTCGCGCCGCACGCGCGTCAGCCGCGGCAGGGCCTCGACGCCCGCCGGGTAGTCGCATTCGTGCGACACGCCGACGAGCTGATCGCGCGCGCCGACGGCGCACACGATCTCGGTCGCGGAGGGGAGGAGGGAGACGATACGGGGCGCGCCTGCGGAGCTCATGGGTGGGTGAGTCTACCAGCCGCGCCCGGCCGGCCGGCGCTCAGTCGAGCGGCAGGTCGAGGTAGAGCTGGCCTTCGTCGGCCGTCTCCGACACGTGGCCCGCCTCGGTGAACCAGGCGTCGTAGGCGCCGAAGACCTCGGAGCGCGCGGGGTCGGTGGCGGGCAGCTCGGCCACGAGCCAGGCGGAGACGCGCACGTAATCGATCTCCTCGATACCGGCGAAGACCACGCTCTTTGCGCCGGCGTTGTACAGCTGGTCGATCAGCTCGGAGAGCTCCTCTTGCGCGAAGTCCTCGGACCACACCGAGCCGTCCTCGCTGCGCAGGAAGGCGCGGGCCTCCTGGGAGGGCTGGAGGTCGGCCGGCGAGATGCGCCAGTCTTCGTCGCTGGATTCGGCCTGGCCGGTGCTACAGGCGGGGAGGACGGGGAGCGAGAGCAGGAGTGCGAGGGCAAGGGACTTCATCCGGAGTTGGTCGGCCCCCCGCGGGCGCCGGGTGAAGTTGTGGCCGGGGAAAGACGCGCGAGCCGCGGGCGTGCTAGGGTGCTCCCGGAAGGAGCGGAAAAAGATGCGGGACGCGCTCTCGAAGCTGTTCGAGCACTGCAACTGGGCCAACGCGGAGCTGATCCGCGCCTGCGCCGCGCTGGACGAGGCGGCGCTCGACGCGAGCCCTGACCCGGCCAGCCCCTGGACCCTGCGCCACACGTTGACCCACCTGGTCGAATCCCAGGACCGCTACGTCTCGCTCCTGACGCTGCCTCCGGACGAGCGGCTCGACCCCGACCTCGCCTTCGACGACCTCGCGCGGGTGGCGCGCGAGAGCGGCGCGGCGCTCCTCGCCCTGGCGTGCGGCCAGCGCGAGCCCTACGCCGACCCGCTCCCCACCCGCGACGGCTACCTGGTCGACCCGTGGCTGGTGCTCGTGCAGGCGGTGAACCACGCGACCGACCACCGCCGGCAGCTCGCGGGGATGCTCCGCGCGCTCGGACGGACGCCGCCGCGGGTCGACGGGTGGGCCTTCGGGGAGCACGAGGGCGCGCTGGCGCCGGCGTGAGTCGGAAGTTCGTCGCTCCCGCGGCGGCCTCCTGCCGCTAGCCTCATGGCCATGAGACTCCCGCTGCTCGCTATCGCCTGCGCCTGGACGCTTCCCGGGTGCAGCCTGCTCGCGCTCCGGACCGAGGCCGACTCCGTACGGCTCGGCGCCTGGATGACCGGTTCCTTCACGAGCGCCGCCCAGGCCGCGGCTGCGCCCGACGACTACTTCGACATCCGCCTCTACATGGAGCCGATCTGGCCCGAGCGCGACGACGGTCCGTGGCTCTACGTCGAACAGGCGGCGGCCAGCGCGTTGGAGCGTCCCTACCGCCAGCGCGTCTACCACCTGATCGACACCGACGAGGGCGTGCGCAGCGACGTCTATGCGCTGCCCGACGATCCGCTTGAGTACGCCGGCGCGTGGCGCACGCCGGAGCGCTTCGACGCGCTCACGCCGGATCTGCTCGTGCTGCGCGAGGGCTGCTCGATCCACCTGGTCGAGGCCGGCGGCGTGTACGTCGGCGCGACGCGCGGCGAGGGCTGCCAGAGCTCGCTCGGCGGCGCGAGCTACGCCACGTCGGAGGTCCGCGTGGAGCCCGAGCTGCTCACCAGCTGGGACCGCGGCTGGGACGCGGAGGGCGAGCAGGCCTGGGGCGCGGAGCTCGGGCCCTACCTCTTCGTGCGCGAGCCGCGCGGCGGCTGAGCCCGGAACGATCTTCCGGGCGCGGCGCTCCAGATCGTGCGTGGTGCGCGTCGATTCTGCAGGGCATGCAGCGACGCACGCAGCGAATCGGTGGAATCGTCGCGCTGGCGGGAGCCGGCGTCCTCGCGCTGGGGACGGTCGGCATCGTCCGGCGGAACCGCGCGGCCGACCAGCGTTGGGGCGCGGCGCTCGCGGTTGCCGACGACCTGCACGCGCAGCGGGAGGCCGAACCCAGCGAGCGCCCGGTGCTGTGGGGCGCTGGCAACGACGAGGACGCCTGGCCGCACTACCGGCGCGCGCTCGCGCTGGTCGAGCGCTGGGACGCGTCCGAGGTTGCGGCGGCGCTCCGGGACGGCGACGCGCAGGCGCGCGTCGCGCTGCTGGCGCGCGGCGGCGAGGCGCTCGACCTCCTGGCGCGCGGCGCGCACGCCACGCACGCTGCGCGCCGCGTCGATCCGGCGCGCGGCTTCGCGCACGAGAGCCTCGGGCTGCTGCACACCCGCGCGCTGACGCAGCTGGGCGAGCTGCGCGCGACGCAGCTCTTCGAGGAGGGGCGGCAGGACGAGGCGGTCCGCGCGCTGCTCGACGTGCTGCAGCTCGGGGGCGACCTCGCGCGCGGGCCGCTGCTGATCGAGGAGATGATCGGCGTCGCTGTGCTCTCCCCGGACGTGCTCGTCGACGGCGTGGCGGACGGATCGCTGCTCGCCCTAGAGGCCGGCGCGCAGGCGCGGTTGGCGGAGGGCGTCGCGACCCTGAGCGACGGTCTCTCGTGGCGCTCCTCGGCGCGCGAGACCGAGCTCGTGCTCTTCGCCCACGGGCTCGACCGCGCCTTTGCCGGCGCCTGCGGTGTGCCCGACGACTGGTTGGAGCGGGCCGGCGGCGGCGCCCGCACGCGCGAGCTGGCGGCCGCTCACGTGCACGCGACGCTCGACCTGCACGCCGACCTCGACCGCGCCTTCGGGGGCGGACCGTGTGCTCTCCTGGCGCGCATCGAGCGGCTCCCGACCCAGGCCGAGGCGGCGCCCAACCCCTTCGCGCGGCTCACCTGGCCGGCGCTGGCCTCGTCGGCCCGGGCCCGCGCGTTCTCGCTCGCGCGCTTCCGGCTGCTGGCGTACGCGCTGTCCGGCGGGGACCCGCCGACGGATCCGTGGCTCTCCGAATGGCTGCGCGCGGACGAGGAGGAGGGGCGCACGCGGCTGTGGCTCGATCACGGGCTGTTCGAGGGGGTCGAGGTGTTCGTCGGGCGCCCGGATCCGGCTGGAACGAGCGCGCGCTGACGCCGGCCTGCCGCGCGGCGCGGCCTTGACGCTACGATCGGCCCATGACCGATCCGCCCGCGCCCGGCCCGCACGGGTTCACCACCACGCGTTGGAGCCTCGTCGCGGCCGCCCGCCCCGACGAGGCGAGCCGGACCCGCGCCCGCGCGGCGCTCGAGGACCTCTGCCGCGCCTACTGGTATCCGCTCTACGCCTTCGTGCGCTACCGCGGGCACGGGTCGCAGGAGGCCCAGGACCTGACGCAGTCCTTCTTCGCCCGGGTGATCGAGAAGGACGGCTTCGCCTCGGCCGACCCCGGGCGGGGCCGGTTTCGCACCTACCTCCTGGGCGCGATGAAGCACTTCCTCGCCAACGAGTGGCACCGCGCCCGCGCACAGAAGCGCGGCGGCGAGGTGAGGTTCGTCGAGCTGGGGGCCCTGGAGCCCGACGCGCTCGACGCGCTGGAGCCCGCCCGGCCGGCCGACCCCGACGCCGGCTTCGACCGCGAGTGGGCGCTGCGGTCGACCGCCCGCGCCCTGGAGCGGCTGCGCGAGGAGTCGGAGCGCGCCGGCCAGGAGGAGCGATTCGAGGCCCTCAAGGGCTGCCTCACCGGCGCCGAGCCGGACCGGAGCGAGACCGCGGCCAGGCTCGGGCTGACGGCGGGGGCGTTGAAGGTGGCGGTGCATCGGCTGAGGCAGCGCTACCGCGAGCTCCTGCGGGCGGAGATCGCGCAGACGGTCGCCGATCCGTCGGACGTCGAGGACGAGATGCGGCACCTCGTGGACGCTCTCCGCGGAGAAACCGGGACCCGTCTGTAACCCGCGCCCCAGGTTCTGTCAGCAAGTCACGGGAGCCCACGGCGGCCCCCAACCCCATGAGCCCGTCGAAACCCTCCGCCTGCCCCCGCTGTGGGGCCGCCATCCCGGCACGCGCGGCGGAGGAGCTCTGCCCCGCGTGCCTGCTCGCCGGGGCGCTCGAGGCTCCGGACGAGTTCCCGCGCGAGCTCGGCGGCTACCGCCTGTTGGGCGTCCTCGGCGGCGGCGGGATGGGCACGGTCTACGAGGCCGAGCAGACCGCGACGGCCCGCCGCGTCGCGTTGAAGGTGCTCGGGCACGAGCTCGACTCGCCCGAGATGCGCCAGCGCTTCCTGCGCGAGGGACGCCTCGCCGCCGGCGTCAGCCACCCGAACAGCCTGTACGTCTTCGGCACCGAGGAGATCGAGGGGCGCCCGGTCATCACGATGGAGATCGCGGGCGGGGGCACGCTGGGCGACCGGCTCAAGAAGCGCGGCCCGCTGCCGGTCGCCGAGGCGGTGGACGCCGTGCTCGACGTCGTCTCCGGACTCAAGGCCGCCCACGCCGCCGGCGTGCTGCACCGCGACATCAAGCCGTCGAACTGCTTCGTCAGCTCGGACGGCTCGGTGAAGATCGGCGACTTCGGGCTGTCGGTCTCGACGCTGGCGCAGGACGACTCCTACCTCACCGGGACCGGCGTCATCCTGGGCACGCCTGCGTTCGCGTCGCCGGAGCAGCTGCGCGGCCGCGAGCTGGACGTGCGGGCCGACATCTACTCGGTGGGCGCCACGGTGTTCACCCTGCTGACCGGCAAGCCGCCGATCGCGGGGCGGAACCCGGTCGAGGTCGTGGCCGCGGCGCTCGAGGAGCGACCGCAGGCGCTGACCGAGCTGCGCGACGACGTCCCGGCCGGGCTGGCGCAGGTCGTGGCGCGCTGCCTCGCGAAGCGCCCCGAGCAGCGCTACCCCGACTACGCCGCGCTGCGCGCCGCGCTCCTGCCCTTCGGCTCGACCCGGCCGGAGCCCGCGCCCCTGGGCCGCCGCCTGTTCGCCGGCTTTATGGACGTCGCGGTTTGCGGGATCATACCGGCCGTCGCGGCGTACGCCTTCTTCGGCTTCGACCTGGACGATGGGTTGCTGTTCACCGAGCGCTCTCCGGCCGTGATCGCGGCCTGGGCCGGGCTGGCGGCGTTCTTCGTGCTCTATCACGCGCTGTTCGAGGGCCTCTTCGGAGCGTCGCTTGGCAAGGCGCTGATGGGGCTGCGCATGGCGCGGGCCGACGGGCGCGCGCCGGGCCTCGGGCGCGCGCTCGTCCGCAGCTCGATCAACACGCTCTTCGGCAACCTGGGCAAGCTGCTCTGCTTCCTGACGATCACGGCCGAGCAGTACGCCGCCGGTGGAGCGGTCGTCGTCGGCGCGAGCAACCTGGTCGCGTTCCTCGCCTACGCGACGATGCGGCGCCGCAACGGGTTTGCCACCGTCTGGGACCTCGCGACGGGGACGCGCGTGGTCCTGCGGCCCAAGAGGGCGGCGCGTCCGGCGATCGACGTCGTGGCGCCGCCCGCCGCGTCCGCATCCGGCGCCGAGCCCATCGGGCCCTATTCGGTCGCGGCCGAGGTCGTCCCGGCGCGCTGGATCTCCGCGCGCGACGACGCGCTCCGCCGCCGGGTTTGGCTCCGCCGACGGACCTCGGAGCTCACCCCGGCTCGACGCGACGTCGCGCGGCCGGGCCGCAACCGCTGGCTGCAGAGCGTGGAGACGCCCGCGGCGACCTGGGACGTGTTCGAGGCCCCTCCCGGGGTGCCGCTGCGCGACCTGCTCCGGGGCGACGGGGGCTTGTCCTGGGAGTCGCTGCGCCACTGGCTGCACGACCTCGCCGCGGAGGTCGCGTCCGCCGCCAAGGACCGCACGCTGCCTCCCGAGCTTGGGCTCGACCACGTCTGGATCACGGCGGAGGGGCGCGCCGTCCTGCTCGACGAGGCGTGGCCCGGGGGCGATGGGCGAGGGGAGCTCGTCGCCGTCGCCGACCTCGCCGGCCGGCAGCGCTTCCTGCACGGCGTGGCCGCCCGCGCGCATCCCGCCACCGTTCCGCTGCACGCCCGCGTCGTGCTGGACAGCCTCGCGGCCGGCTCCTTCGAGAAGCTCAGCTTCCTCGTGGGGAGCCTGCGCTCGCTGCTCTCCAAGCCCGCGCGCCTGGACCGTCAGCTGCGGGCGGCGTCGCTGCTCGCGGTCCCGCTGTTCCTCATGACGTTCGTGAGCCTGCTCGTGATCGGCGACCGGGCCGGCGGCGGCTCGATGAGCGCCGAGAGCGGTCTCCCCGAAGTCCTGCTGATCCCGATCCTGACCCTCTTCGTGCTGGGCGCTTGCCTGGCGCTGCCGCAGCTGGTCGTGCTGCTCGCGCTCCGCGCGACGCCGGGACAGTTCGTCTTCGGGTTCGCCGTGGTCGACGCGGCGGGCGCGCCGGCGGGGCGCGCGCGTCTGCTCGTCCGTTGGCTGATCGCGTGGTCGCTTCCCGCCGCGGTCTTCGCCTACTGCGGCTGGGTCGGCGAGGCCGACCTCGGAGGCCTGCACAGCCTCTCGCTCCTGGCCCTGCTGCCGTGGCTCTTCGGCCTAGCGCTCGCGGTCCTGCGCCCTGCGCGGGGACCGCACGACCGCTGGTCGGGGTGCTGGCTGGTTCCGCGTTAGCGCCCGCCCGGAAAGCCGAGATTCGAGCCCGGTTCTCGGTAACCGCCGCCCGCCGTTCCTTCAGGAAGCGATGCAGCCGCGGCTGCGATCCGAACGGAATCCAGGCGGGCGCCTCGACGAGTCGCCCGCGAAGACCAGCAACAAAAGGAACGAACCGTGAACGACAAGCGACCTGTGCATGCCCGCCGACTGGCCGTGCTTGGAACCGCGCTCCTCCCGCTCCTCTGCACCGGCTGCCTCGCCGTCGGCCTTACGGAGCGATCCGAGTTCGAGGAAGCCCAAAGGACTCCCGTGAAGTTCCCGAGCGCGCGGGCCGCCGACGACTTCCACGCCGGGCTGCGGGAGTCCGACCGTGAGGTCTACGTCGAGGCCAACACCTTCGTCGTGCCCTTCCTCGTGGCGCGTCGGAGCGAGCTCTACCACGAGACGGATCACTACAACGCCGAGGTGCGGCGCGCCGACGTCGACCGCGACGGCGAGATCACCGAGGACGAGGCACGGACCTACTTGGGCTCGGTGCGGAGCGGCGGCGAGGGCGACTAGACGGACCGGCCCCGCAGCCGCGGCGGGCCGGGGGCGCTGGCGTCCCCGGCCCGGTCGCGGGCCCTTCCCCCGATTCGCGCGGCCGGCCGCCGCGCGCGCGGGCGGCGCTGGTCGCCGGCGAGCTTCGCGCTAGGCTCTGCGGCATGAACCCCGTCGCTTCCAGCCTCCTCTCGACCCTGCTCGCCGCCGGCTGCATCGCCGCGGTCCCCGCCATCCGCGACGACTCGGGCCGCGCGCTCGCGTTCGAAGACCTGATGCGCTTCGAGCGGATCCGCGAGGCGTCGATCAACGACGCGGGCACGTGGATCGCCTATGCCCGCATGCCCGACCGCGGCGACGCCGTGGCGGTGTTCCGCGAAGTCGACGGGGCCTCCGAGCATCGCGTCGAGCGCGGGCGCGCCCCGCGGGTGACGCCGAACGGGTCCTTCGGGGTGGCTCGCATCGAGCCTTCGCTCGAGGAGCGCGTCGCGGCCGACAAGGACGGCAAGGGCTCCAAGGACAAGCCGAAGCCGGGACTGGCGGTCGTCGCCCTCGCGACCGGTGACGCGGAGCGCATCGAGCGCGTCGAGTCCTTCGCGCTCTCCGATGACGGGCGCTGGCTTGCCTACCGCCGGCACGCGAGCGACGAGGACGAGGCCGAGGACGCGGAGGGCGAGGCGGAAGCACCTGAAGCGGAAGCGCCCGAAGAGGCCGCCGCGGAGGAGGGAGCGGGCGACGAGGAGCCTGAGCCCGAGCCGAAAGAGCCCGAGCTCGGCACCGACCTGCACCTGCGCGAGCTGGCGACCGGCGAGGAGCGGGTGATCGAGCACGTGCGCTCGTTCTCGTTCGACGACCCCTCCTCGACGCTGATCTACGCGGTCTCGGCGCCCGCCGGCGAGGGCAACGGGCTCTTCGCGGCGCGGCTCGGGGGCGACGCGCCCGACGCGGCGCTGCACGCGCGCGGCCTGGCGGTCTACTCGCACGCGACCTGGGCCGAGGACCGCACGCGCCTCGCCTTCATCGCCGCGGACTTCGACCCCGAGGACGGCGAACCGGTGCGCGCCGAGGTGTGGACCTGGGACGGCGCGGGCGAGGCACGGCCGCTCGCCGCCGATGACGACGCGCCCGCGGGCTTCGCGCTGCCGGCCGAGAACCGGCTGGCCTTCTCGGCCGACGGCCAGCGGTTGTTCCTGGGCTTCGCTCCGCGCGACGAAGACGAGGAGCCCGACGAAGGGGACGACGAGGCGCCGTTCGATCCGTATGACGTCGAGGAGATCCTGTCCGACCGCGGCGTCGACGTGTGGCACTGGAACGACCCGTGGATCAACTCGAACCAGAAGAAGCGCTGGGAAGAGTCGGAGAAGGACCGCGTCTACCTCGCCGTCGCGCACCTGGACACGGGCGAGCTGGTGCAGCTGGCCGGCGAAGACCTGCCCGAGATCTACGCCCTCGACGCGCCCGCGGCGGTGCTCGGGCGCTCGGACGTGCCCTACCGGCGCGAGGTGACCTGGGACGGCACCTACGCCGACCTGTATCGAATCGACCTCGCGACCGGCGAACCGACGCTCGTCAGCCGGCGCATGCAGGGACGCGCACGCCTCAGTCCGAGCGGACGCTTCGCGAGCTTCTACCGCGACGGCGACTGGCACCTGTACGACGACCGAAGCGGCTCGACACGCAACGTCACGCGCGAGCTGGGCGTGCCGTTCGCGAACGAGGACCACGACTACCCCAGCGACCCGCCCGGCTACGGCCAGGGCGAATGGCTCGACGACGACAGCGCGTTCCTCGTCTACGACAAGTACGACGTGTGGCAGGTCTTCACCGCCGCCCGCGCTCCGCTGCGCCTCACCGACGGTCGCGACGAGCGCGTGATCCACCGCGTGCTCGACCGCGACCCCGACGTCGACCACCTACCCCCCGGGGCCGAGCTGCTCCTCAGCGCCTACCACGACCTCGAGAAGCACGACACCTTCGTCGCCGGCCGCCTCGGCGAACCGGGCGTGCGCCCGATCTACGGCACGGGCGCGCACCGCCTGGAGCTCGTGGCCCAGGCCGAGGACTCGCCGCGCGCGCTGGTGACGCGCGAGCGCTACGACGAGTACCCCGACCTGTGGGTGACCGACTTCGAGTCGGACCCGGTGCGTCTGAGCGACGCCGACGCCCAACGCGACGGCATCGCCTGGGGATCGGCCGAGCTGATCGAGTGGCGCAGCCTCGACGGCGTGCCCCTGCAGGGCGTGCTGATCAAGCCGGGCAACTACGTCGAGGGCCAGCGTTACCCGGTGCTGGTCTATTTCTATCGCTTCTATTCCCAGCGCCTTAACGAGTTCAACGACCCGGTGATCAACCACCGGCCGAGCTTCCCGCTCTACGCCTCCGACGGCTACGCGATCTTCCTCCCCGACGTGCGCTTCGAGGTCGGCAGCCCCGGCTTCTCGGCCACCAAGTGCCTCGTCCCGGGAATCCAGGAGCTGATCGACCGCGGCATCGCCGACCCCGATGCGATCGGCCTACACGGCCACTCCTGGAGCGGCTACCAGGCCGCCTTCGTCATCACCCAAACCGACGCCTTCGCCGCCGCCGTGGCCGGCGCTCCGGTCTCGAACATGACCAGCGCCTACGGCGGCCTGCGCTACGGCACCGGCCTCGCGCGCCAGTTTCAGTACGAGAAGAGCCAAAGCCGCATCGGCGCGTCGCTGTGGGAGGCACGCGACCTCTACATCGAGAACTCCCCGGTCTTCTTCGCCGACCGCATCGAAACGCCGCTCCTCATCCAGTTCGGCGACGACGACGGAGCGGTGCCGTGGACCCAAGGCGTCGAGCTCTACCTCGCCTGCCGCCGCCTCGGCAAGGACTGCGTGTTCCTCCAGTACCGCGGCGAGCCGCACCACCTCAAGCGCTACGCGAACAAGCTCGACTACTCGATCAAGATGAAGGAGTTCTTCGATCACCACCTGCGCGGCGCACCGGCCCCGGCCTGGATGACCCAGGGCGTGCCCTACCGCGGCGAGTAGCCGGCCCTTGGCCCCGCGCTCCCTCGCCTCTCTGGCCGACGCCTTCGAGCGCGAAGGCGTACCGGGGCTCGCGCCCTTCGCCGCAGCTCCTCCCTCGGAGCCCTGGCTCGACGAGCTGGTGCACGGCTCCGCCGACCCGCGCGCGTCGATCGCCGCCACCTGGCTCCTCAAGGCCTACCTCGAACGCGGAGCCGAGCTGACGCGCCCCCAGACCGCAGCGCTCCTCCGCGCGCTCGAGCGAGTGCCGACCGCGGACGCGCGCCTGCATCTCTGCCAGCTGATCGGCCACCTCGACGTTCCGCGCCGCAACGCCGAGCAGCTGGCGCGCTTCCTGCGCAACGGCGCCGCCGGCGACCACAAGCTGATTCGCGCCTGGGCGGTAGACGGTCTACACCGGCTCGGATTGCAGCATCGCGAGTACCACACCGAGGCGCGCCTGTCGGTGGACCGCGCCTCGCGCGACGCGGCCGCCTCGGTGCGCGCGCGGGCGCGGAACATCCAGCGTGAGGCGGGGTGGGGGGGCGGAGCTGGCTCTGGTGGCGCCTAGGGGCTAGCCCGAGTCTCGCGACCCGCGATGCGGCGATCCGCGATGCGGTGACCGGCGATGCGGCTGCTCGGGAGTTCAGCTCTGCGTCGCCTCGGCGTCTCCAAGGGCATCCCACCCCGGGGGGGCAGGGCTCCTGGATCGCTCGATGCTCACCGCCTCGCGAAGCGCGAGCAACCCGGGCCGACTCCTAGAGAGCTCGACCCGCAGCCGTCTGCCCCGCGCCTCAATCGCCCTCTTCGACGAAGTCCTTGAGCCGCGACAAGGCCTCATCCCACTGCGCATCGATCCGTTCCAGATGCCCCCGCGCATCCGCCAACCGCCGAGGCAGCAACCGAAAGACCCGCCTCCGACCATCCCGCGCCCCTCGGACCAACCCCGCATCCGACAACACGCGCAGATGCTTGGCTACCGCCTGCCGCGACACCCCCGCACCCTCGCTCAGGTTCCCGATCGACTCCGGCCCTCCACGCGAAAGCCGCGCCACGAGCGCCAGCCGCGTCGGATCCCCGAGCGCCGCAAAGAGCGGAGCCGCCGCACGCGCACGCGCCGCGGAGAACGAGCTAGCCATCGACGTGTTCCCGGATGTTGTCCATCTGCAGTACCCAGCCACCCTCGTTGCGCAAGAACGACTCACGCCGAACCCCGTCGGGCAGCGCGTCGAACCCCGACTCGGTCAGCGTGAGCCGAGTCCCGCTGCCCTCGTCTTCGAGCACGAACTCGACCAGCGTGGTGGGCTCCCCGGTGTAGTCGCGCTCGGGATCCTGCGCATGGGGATGCCAACGGAAGGCGAAGGTGTGCTCCGGCTCGATCCGCTCCACCCAAGCCTCGAGTACGAGATGCTCGTAGCCAGGCGTCGTGACCGGCCCGCGGATCTTCTCGCCGACGGCAAACTCCCCTTCGAGCCGAACCCCGAACCAACGACCGAACTCGGTCGCGTCGGTGAGCGCACGCCAGACGCGCGAGCGGGGGGCGTTGAGGGTGATTTGTTTCTCGATGCGGTCGGTGTTGGTGGTGTTCATGTGCAACTCTTTGGTTGCGTGACAGGGTGGCGTGCTTTCTCTCAAAGCGCAACCCTGTGGTTGCTTGTTCTTGCTCCGTACGGCGGTTCGTGCCTGTTCTGAGTGACCCTGGCTCGGCGAGGAGGCGCGATCGGGGATCTCCCGATTTCGGCGATTCGCCGGCATTCGGAGTGCGGATTCGTTGGTGCCGAGTGGCCCCCCGATCTCGGCTCATTCTAGGCTGCCCGATGCGGCGAAGATCGACCGACCCGCCGGGCGACGACCTCCGCCGATTCGAACGGGTTTGATTCGGCGAAGATCGGGGCGAGTGGCCGTCGACAGCGTCGGATCGAGTCGGACGTTTGATCGGTGGGCGGAGGCGCGGAGCCGGGCTCTTGAATCTCCGCCGATTCAACCAGCTCGATTCGGCCAAGATCGTCGGGCGCGCGAACCCGTGATCTCCGCCGAATCATGCGGCTTGATTGAGCGAAGTTCGCGCCGAGTTGTGGCTCTGGCCGCGATCGAAGCGGACGTTCGTTTGGGGAGGCGTCAATGCGGAACGTTTGGCGTCGGTTTTGGCCGCTTCACGCAACCCGGTCGGCCGGGTGCGATTGCACGTGTACGGCGCCCGATGCCCAGCCCGGACAACCGAGTCGGCGGGATTCTCGTCTGTGGCCGGCGGCTCGGGATTTGCCGAATCGGGCGTTTGATCGTGGGGAGCTGCACCGGAGTGCAGTGCCGCGATCTGTGCCGAATCAAGCAGCTTGATTGAGCCGAGATCGACGCCGCGCGCGAAGCCGTGATCTTCGCCCATTCAAACGACTCGATTCGGCGGAGATCGAGGCGGGCTCTGGGGCTCGGATTTCGCCCGACGGCCTTGGAGCCGGGCGATGAGCGGCGCGCGAGCTCGATCTACGCCGAGTCAAGCGACTCGATTGGGCGAAGATCCAGGGTGGCGAGCGGCGGGCTTGATCCGCGCCGATTCACAGCGTTTGGCGTAGGGGGGGCGGCGTGGGCGCGAGGCGACTCTGGACCCGCGAGCGCCGCCGATGCGACGGCTGGAACACTGTCGGCGAAAGGCGAAGTCGCCGAGTCGCCACCCAAGGAACTCGGCTAACGCACGGGTCGCGAGCTTGCCCCAAGCAACGAACAGCCATCCACCAAACCACCAAACCACGAGCCAGCCACCGAGCCACCCAGCCCCACTACCTCACCAGCGGCCCGCGATACCCAATCCCCCCAGCCTCCTCCGCATGAGGCCCCTCCGGCAACCCCCGCTGGAACGCCAGCAACTCCTCCCGCAGCCGCTCCACCACCTCCGGGTGCTCCCGCGCCACGTTGTCCACCTCCATCGGATCCGCCGCCAGATCGTAGAGCTCCAACCGACTCCCATCCGGGTTCATCAGCAGCTTCCACCGCTCCTCGCCCGCCGCCAGCAGCGGCGAGCGGTTCAGCGGAATCCTGCCCCCCTGGTCGAAGCGGTACTCCCAGAACAGCGGTCGCGAGCGCGTCACCTCGCCGCCCCGCAACAGCTCGCCCACGTCCAGCCCGTCCGGTGCGCCCCCCTCGGGCAGCCCCGCGCCCGCAAGCGCACAAACCGTCGGCATCCAGTCGACCGCCGCGAAGACCCCGTCGCTGACGCGCCCCGCCGGTACCGTGCCGGGCCACCGGACCACGCACGGCACGCGTACTCCACCCTCGTACAGGCTGCGCTTGCGTCCGCGGAACGGGCCGGTGAGTCCGACGCTCGCGTTGCGGCGGGGGACGAGGTTCTCCGGCCCGTTGTCGCTGGTGAGGAGCACGAGCGTGCTCTCCGCCAGCCCGAGCTTGTCGAGGCGGTCGAGCAGCCGTCCCAACTGCCGGTCGAGCTCGGTGAGCGCGGCGTCGTACTGGCGGATCGGCGTTGGAAAGCGCTCGAGCGGTCCGTCGAGGCCCTTGGCCTTGCGGTTTCGGTAGTGCCCGACGTTCATCTGCTCCTCGCTGGGCGCGATCGGCGTGTGTGGGGTTGGCGACCAGATGTTGAGGTAGAACGGACGTCCGTCGCTCTCGTCGAGGAAGCGTAGGGCCTCGTCGAAGATGTGCTCGTCGCCGTGTGCGATCCAGGCGTTGTCGCGCTGCGTCCACCCGGGCGAGGAGGAGACCAGTGTGCGGTGGTCCTCCACGCCGTAGGTCTCCGGCTTCGGGCCTCGCTGGGGGTGCCCCAGGTGCCACTTGCCGAAGTGCCCGGTGCGGTAGCCGGCGTCCTTCAACACCTGTGTGAGCCAGCTCGCCTCCGCCGGCTCGTCGCCCATGCCGGCCTCGGCGCTGCCCCACGAGACGCCGTGCACCCCGAGGCGTGCCGGGTAGGTACCGGTCAGGAGCGCGACCCGGCTCGGCGAGCAGACCGGTGAGCTGACGTAGAAGCGCGTGAAGAGCGTTCCCTCCGCTGCCATGCGGTCGATACGAGGCGTCTGGACGTGCCAGTTGCCATAGCACGCGAAGTCGCCCCAACCCGCATCGTCGAGCAGCACCAGCACGAAGTTGGGGCGCGGGTCCGCCGGGCGCGGCGCGGGGGGGGAGGGAGCTGGCGGAGCTTGGGCGATGAGCTCCGGGGCGAGCGGCAAGTGGGGGGCGGAGATCGCGGCGAGAGCGAGAAGGGCGGAAGCGGTGGGCGACATCGCGGACGATCGTATCCGGCGTCGGGGCAGTCGGAGAGAGGGGAGTCGGGAGCCCTGGGGGCTATGGGCTGCTCGGCTTCTTCGGGGGCAGAGATTGGGTCGCGCCCTCCACCGGCGGCCTCTCCGCCAGCTGCTCCAACGACTCCGCGCGTCGCGAGGACTCCGCGCGTCCCAACGACTCCGAGCGTCCCGAGGACTCCAGACCTTGAGCACTCGGCCCCGGGCCCTATCCTCCCCGCATGCGCGCCTTCGCGAGCGACCACTTTGCCGTCGAGCTCCCCGCGGGCCACCGCTTTCCGATGGGCAAGTACCGGGCCCTGCGCGAGCTGCTCGTCGCGCGCGGCGTGCTCGCGCCTCACGAGGTCGTCGCCGCCGAGCCGGTCTCCGCCGAGCGGCTGCGCACGGTGCACGATCCGGCCTACGTCGACGCGCTGCTGGGCGGTTCGCTCACGCGGGACGAGGTGCGTCGGCTCGGGTTTCCCTGGTCGCCCGCCTACGCCGAGCGCGCGCGGGCGAGCGTCGGAGGGACGCTCCAGGCGGCGCGGGCGGCGCTCGAGGATGGCTTGGCGGGGGCTCTCGCCGGGGGCACGCATCACGCCCACCGCGACTTTGGCGCGGGCTACTGCGCGTTCAACGACCTCGCGGTCGCGGCGCGTTGGTTGCTCGACGAGGCGGGGTTGGAGCGCGTCCTGATCTTCGACGTCGACGTGCATCAGGGCGATGGCACGGCGGCGCTGCTCGCCGACGAGCCGCGGGCGTTTACGACCTCGCTGCACGGTGCGCGCAACTTCCCGGCGCGCAAAGCGACGAGTGACCTCGACGTTCCGCTGGCCGACGGCACCGCGGATACGGAGTATCTGGAGGCTCTCGACGACGCGCTCGACCGGAGCCTCGAGGGCGCGCGGCCCGACGCGGTCTTGGTGCAGGCCGGGGTCGATCCGCTGGACGCCGACCGGCTCGGGCGGCTCTCGCTCTCGCTCGAGGGGTTGCGCGAGCGCGACCGGCGGGTGCTGGCGCGCTTTGTCGGCGCGGGACTTCCCACGGTGCTGACGCTGGGGGGCGGCTATGCCGAGCCGATCGACGGGACCCTGGCGGCCCACGTCGGTACCTACGCCGCGGCGAAGGAGCTCGAACGGCAGGCCGCGACCCGTCGGAGCTAGGAGCGAGTGCGGGGCCTTGGCGACCCGCGAGGCAGCGACCGCCAGACTCGGACCGGCTCCCCACGCCGCGGCCTTTTCCGGTTCCCGCGTCAGCTGCTGTGAATGTCCGGGCGCGGGTGCGTAGGGTGGCGACTCGCGGCGGCGTGCCGGGCACCGAAGGCAGAGAAGGGAGACGCGATGGTCCGCAGGGAAGAGCGTGTGCAGGGCGGCCCCGATCAAGACGACCGGGGCGGCCGAGATCAGGAGGGCGGCGCGACGGGGGCCCGGCCCGTGGAGCGCGGTCTGCGGCTCTGGCCCGGCTTCGTGCTGGTCGCGGCCCAGTGGCTGGCGCGCTTCGGCCTGCCCGAGGTCGCGCCCGACGCGCTGCCGTTCGGCGTGATGGCCGGGCCGCTCGGGGCCCTGGCCGTGGGCGCCTGGTGGTGCTTCTTCAGCCGCGCTCCGCGCGGTGAGCGCTGGATCGCGGCGGCGCTGGTCGTCCTCGCGCTCGCGGCGACTCCGCTGGCGCTGGACGTCTCGGTTTCGACCAGCATGCAGGGGCTGATGTTCCCGGTGTACGCGACGCCGGTGCTGTCTGCGCTCTTCGTCGCCTGGGCGGCGTTCGGGCGGCGGCTCGCGGGCGGGGCGCGCTGGGCGGCGTTGGTCGTGGTGCTCGTCCTGGCCTGCGTTCCGTGGGCCTTGGTGCGCACCGGCGGGTTCACCGGCGACCTCGACCACGACTTTGCTTGGCGGTGGTCGAAGACTCCGGAGGAGCTCTTGCTGGAGGCCGACGACGACCTTGCGGTCGCGCCTACGGTCGCGGATGCGGATGCAGGCGCCGCTCCCGAGGACGGCCAGGACGACCCCGGCGCCCCGGATGGAGCCGAAGCCTCCGCCGACGAAGCCACCGCTCCCGCGCCCGCCTGGCCGGGCTTTCGCGGCCCCGCGCGCGACGGCGTCGCCCGCGGCGTGCGCTTCGGCGTCGACTGGTCCGCCGCGCCTCCGGTCGAGCTGTGGCGCCGCGCTGTCGGGCCCGGCTGGTCGTCGTTCGCCGTCGACGGAGCCCGGCTCTACACCCAGGAACAGCGCGGCGAGGAGGAGGCCGTGTCGTGCTACGACCTCGCCACCGGCGCCCCGCTCTGGCGCCACGTGGACACCGCGCGCTTTTGGGAGTCCAACGCAGGTGCCGGCCCGCGCGGCACCCCGGCGCTCGGCGGCGGGCGCGTGTACGCGCTCGGCGCGACCGGGATCCTGAACGCGCTCGAAGCGGCCGACGGCACGCCGGTGTGGTCGCGCGACGCCGCCGCGGACACCGGCGCCGAGCTGCCGGGCTGGGGCTTCTCCGGCTCGCCGCTCCTGGTCGACGACCTGGTCGTCGTCGCCGTGGCCGGCGAGCTCTCCGCCTACGACCGCGCCACCGGCGAGCCGCGCTGGTCGGCGGCGACCGGCGGTGGGGGCGGCTACAGCTCGGCCCAGCTGCTGGCCGTCGAGGGCGTCGAGCAGATCGTCTTCACGAGCGCGGACGGCGTGACCGCGGTCGCGCCCGCCGACGGCACGCGCCTCTGGGCCCACGCCTGGTCCGGCGATCCGATCGTGCAGCCCGCGCTCACCGCCGACGGCGACGTGCTGGTAAGCGTCGACCGCGCCAGCGGTGTGCGCCGCCTCGACGTGACGTACACGGGCGACGCCTGGACCGTCACCGAGCTCTGGACCTCGATCCGCCTGAAGCCCTACTACAACCACTTCGTGGTCCACGACGGACACGCCTACGGCTTCGACGGCGGCATCCTGGCCTGCATCGACCTGGCCCAGGGCAAGCGCCGGTGGAAGGGCGGCCGCTACGGACGCGGGCAGATGTTGCTGGCGGCCGACCAGGACACGCTGGTCGTGCTGTCGGAAGCCGGCGAGGTGGCGCTCGTCGCCGCGACGCCCGACGGCTTCACCGAGCTCGCGCTGTTCCAGGCGATCGAGGGGAAGACCTGGAATCACCCGGTCGTGGTGGGAGATGTGCTGGTGGTGCGGAACGCGGAGGAGATGGCGGCGTTTCGGCTGCCGGCGGCTGGGGGATGAAGGCACCCGCGTCGCGCCCGACCCGTCGGGCCCCCTACACTCACCGCTCTCCATGACCGACGTCACCCAGCACCTCGACCGCCTCGCCGGCGGCGACGAACAAGCCGCCGAGCGCCTCCTCGAAGCCGTCTACTCCGAGCTGCGCCTGCTCGCCACGGCCAAGCTCGCGCGCGAGGCGCCGGGGCACACACTGCAGCCGACCGCGCTCGTGCACGAGGCCTGGCTGCGGCTGGTGGGGGATGAGCGGCGTGACTGGAAGAGCCGGCGGTACTTCTTCGGCGCCTGCGCGGAGGCGATGCGGCGCATCCTGGTCGAGCGGGCGCGGCGGCGCGGGCGGCTGAAGCACGGGGGGGCCGGGGAGCGCGTCGAGCTGACCGAGGTCGAGGCGGGGGACCCGCTCTCGACGGTCGACCTCTTGGCGCTGGACGAGGCGCTGGACAAGCTCCGGGCCGAGGACGGGGCCAAGGCCGAGCTGGTGGAGCTGCGCTTTTTCGCCGGACTCACGCTGGACGAGATCGCGCGCACGCTTGGCGTTTCGCCCGCCACGGTGGACCGGCACTGGGCCTATGCGCGGGCCTTCCTCTTCGCGGAGATGCAGGGGCACGAGGGCCGGTAGGCGCTTCCGCAGGTTTTCCCGGATTCGGTGAGGCCGTCCGCGCCCCGCCGGCGCAGGGGCCCACAGAGCGTAGGCTGCCCCCATGGAGAACCAATCAGAAGGCCGCATCGAGGTCCTGTTCCACGCCGCGCGCGAGCGCGCCGCCGGAGCCGAGCGCTGCGCGTACCTCGACGGAGCCTGCGGCAACGACGGCGACCTGCGGGCGCGCGTGGACGCTCTCCTGGCGGCCCACGACGAGGCGGCGGGCTTTCTGGAGAGCCCCGCCCTCGAGCGTCCGGGCGAGGCGCCGGGGGCCTCGATCGGGCCCTACAAGCTCCTGCAGGAGATAGGCGAGGGCGGCATGGGGATCGTCTACATGGCCGAGCAGGAGAAGCCGGTGACGCGCAAGGTCGCGCTCAAGGTCATCAAGCTCGGGATGGACACCAAGCAGGTGATCGCCCGCTTCGAGGCCGAGCGCCAGGCGCTCGCGATGATGGACCACCCGCACATCGCGCGCGTGCTCGACGCGGGCGCGACCGAGACCGGGCGGCCGTACTTCGTGATGGAGCTCGTGCGCGGCGTCGCGATCGATGCGTACTGCGACACGCACAAGCTGCCGACCGGCGAGCGCCTCGCGCTCTTCGCGGAGGTGTGCCGCGCGGTCCAGCACGCCCACCAGAAGGGCGTGATCCACCGCGACCTGAAGCCAAACAACGTGCTGATCACGTCGCACGACGGGCGGCCCGTCCCGAAGATCATCGACTTCGGGGTCGCCAAGGCGACCAACCAGAAGCTGACCGAACGCACGCTCTTCACCGAGTTCCGCCAGATCATCGGCACGCCCGAGTACATGTCGCCCGAGCAGGCGGAGATGAGCGGGCTCGACGTCGATACGCGCAGCGACATCTACTCGCTCGGCGTGCTGCTCTACCAGCTGCTCACGGGAACGACGCCCGTCGACCCCGGCGACCTGCGCACCGCCGGCTTCGAGGAGATGACCCGGCTGATCCGCGAGGAGGAGCCGCACGCGCCTTCGACGCGCATCAGCAAGCTGGGCGCCGACGCCGAGAGCATCGCCCGCAGCCGGCGCAGCGACGCCGGCGCGCTGTCGCGGCGGCTGCGGGGCGATCTGGACTGGATCGTGATGAAGGCGCTCGAGAAGGACCGCACGCGTCGCTACGAGACCGCCGCGGCCTTCGCGCAGGACGTGCAGCGCCACCTCGACAGCCGTCCGGTCGAGGCCGGCCGCCCCGGCGCCGGCTACCGGCTGGCGAAGTTCGCGCGCCGCAACCGCAAGGCCGCCGCGGCGGGGGCGCTGCTCGCCCTGGTCCTCGGCCTGGGGCTGCTCGGGACGACCGCGGGCTTCCTGCGGGCGCGCTCGGAGGCCGATCGGTCGAGCGCGATCAGCGCGTCGCTGCAGGACGTGCTGGCCCTGTCGGGCCCGGCGCCGGCCGGCGACGCCGGTGAGGTCGAGCGCGTTCTGGACGACGTGCGCGCCACCTTCGGCGAGCAGCACGCGACGCTCGCCGCGGTGCTCGACACCTTCTCGATGCAGCTGCGCGACGCCGGCGAGTTCGAGCGCGCCGAGGAGCTCTGCCGCGAGGCGCTCGACGTCTGGCGGCGCGCCCACGGCGACGAGCACCTCAACGTGGCGCTCACGCGCGCGCGCCTCGGCTCGCTGCTGCGCGTGCAGGGCGCCGAGGACGAGGCCGAGTCCGAGCTGCGCGCCGCCCTGGCGACGTTGGCCGGCGACGCCCAAGCGCGCGGGCCCGCCGTCCACAACGCGCGCCTCGAGCTGGCGGACCTGGTCGGGAGCCGCGGCGCCTTCGACGAGGCGGACGCGATCCTCGGCGAGGCTCTCGACGCGCTGCGGACCGCGTCGTCGGTCTCGCGCTTCCGCATCATCGAAGCGCTGGAGAGTCGCTTGGTCGTTCAGCTGAACGCGGGCTCGCCCGCCGCCGGGGAGACGCTGCGGGAGATCTACGACGAGACGCACGACTTCTATCCCGAAGAGAGCCTACTGCGCGCCGTCTCGGCGATGACCCTGGGCAACTACCTGTTGCAGCACGGCGACGGCGACGAGGCGGAGCCGTACCTGCGCGAGGCCGTGGAGCGCTTTCGGTCGGGGCGGAATCCCAGGAGCCCGTACAGCGTCGCGTCCCACGACTCGCTGTTCCAGCTCCTGCGGCAGCGGCAAGACCCGGAGAGCATCCGTGAGGCCGACGAGGTCCTGGGCCAGACGATCGAGCTCGCCCGCGGCTACTGGAGCGAGGAGCACTACCTGGGCAACCTCGACCACTACGCGGGGCGGCTGCTCGAGCACGGGCGCCCGGCCGACGCGCTGGCGCTGATTCGCGAGGCGCATCAGATCAGCTACGACCGCGGCGACTCGCTGGAAGAGCGCGAGCGCTTTCGCGACGGCATGGCCTACATCGCCTTCCGCGTCGCCGCTTCGCCGGGCGCGCCGGCCGAGGACTACGCCGCGGCTCGCGAGGCCGCGGAGACCGCGCTGACCGACGAGCCGGAGCACCCGGTGATGCAGGTGGCGCTCGCCGCGGCGCTCTTCCGCGAGGGCGACTTCGAGCGCTCGGGGGAGCTGCTCGACGGCCTGCAGGCGCCGCTCAGCCAGGTCGGCGGCGGGCTCGCGCGGCGGGCCTCGCCCGGCGACCGCGCCTTTGCCGCGTTGGTGCACGCGCGGCTCGGGCGCGACGAGCGCGCACGCGAAGAGCTGGCCGCGTTGCGCGCGGCGCTCGAGCACCAGGACGCCGACGGCCTGGGCCCCGCGCTCCTGGCCGAGGCCGAAGCCCTGATCGAACCCCGTTCCGCCGGCGCGGCGGACGGTTGAACCGCGACCCCAACCGACGGAACCCACGATGCTCACTTCCGCTCTCCTCTTCTCCTTGGTCACCGTGCACCCGGCCACGGCCGGCGGCGACGAGCCCTCGCTCGAAGAGCGCCTCGCGCACCTGGAGGAGACGCTGGAGGAGGCCCGCATCGAAGCCAACATCCCCGGCATGTCGCTCGCCGTGGTCCACGAGGACCGCATCGTGCTCGCCCGCGGGTTCGGCCTGGCGAACGTCGAGGACGGTCGCGTCGCCGACGAGGAGACGATCTACGCCGTCGGCTCGACCACCAAGGCCTTCACCGCAGCGCTGGTCGGCATCCTCGTCGACGAGGGGCGCGCGACCTGGGACGACCCGGTGACGGACTACCTGCCGTACTTCGACCTCCACGTCCGCAGCGACGACGAGAACGCGCGCTGCACGCTGCGCGACCTGCTGAGCCACCGCCACGGCTTCTCGCGGATGACGACGCTGTGGCTGTCGCCCGAGGTGTCGCGCGAGGAGATCCTGCGCACCGCCGCCGGCGCCGAGCCGTGGGACGACTTCCGCGAGGACTTCCACTACTGCAACGTGACCTACCTCGCGGCCGGCGAGGCGGCCGCCGTCGCGGCGGAGAAGAGCTGGGAGGAGCTGATGGAGGAGCGCCTGCTCGAGCCGCTCGGCATGAAGGCGAGCACGCTCTCGGCCGCCGACGCGCTCGCGGATCCGCGCCTGGCGGTCGGCTACGCCTGGGAGGAGAGCGAGTCGTCGTGGACGCCCAAGCGCATGGTGCCGCTCGACAACATCGGCCCGGCGGGCTCGCTGAACGCGAACGTGCTGGATATGGCGCAGTGGGTGCGGCTGCAGCTCGCCGAGGGGAAGTACGGCGGGGAGCGCCTGATCGACCGCGAGCGCGTCCTGGAGACCTGGAGCCCGCAGATCTCGATCGCCGGCGACGTGTCCTACGGCCTGGGCTGGATGCTGCACGAGCACGACGGCCACCGCGTGGTCGAGCACGGCGGCAACATCGGCGGCTTCAGCGCGCAGGTCGGGCTGTTCCCCGACGCGGACCTCGGCTACGTGCTGCTGATGAACCTGACCGGAGCGCCGCTGCAGCAGACGTCGATCCCGATGGTCATCGAGTCGCTGCTGGGGGAGCTGCCC
Organism: Planctomycetota bacterium; assembly: GCA_039029355.1. GTDB lineage: Bacteria > Planctomycetota > UBA1135 > UBA1135 > JBCCGI01. The sequence goes on along the minus strand of JBCCGI010000012.1, from coordinate 2,472 downwards.
CAAGACGAGTCCGCCGCCGTGGAGGCCGCGGCTGCGGACGCGGGAGAAGCGAGCGCGGACGAGCCGCTCGACCTGGAGCCGTTCCTCGGGACCTACATCGCCAACTTCGCCACCTTCCGTGACGAGCGCTTTGAGGTGCTCCGCGAGGGCGACGGCCTCGCGCTCGACATCCCGAGCCAGATGGTCTACGGCCTGAAGGAGCCCGACGCCGAGGGCATGTGGTACTTCGCCCTGACCAACCAGATCGGGGTGACCTTCCAGCGCGACGAGGCGGGGACGGTGACCGGGCTCGTCGTGCACCAGAGCGGGTTTGAGTTCGAGGTGCCGCGCGAGGGTCTTGTCCGCGAGCCCGAAGTGCCGCTGGAGCAACTGGAGCGCTACGTCGGCGCCTACGTCCACGAGGGCGGCAAGCGCGTCGAGGTCGTGATCGAGCAGAGCGGGCTCGCCTTCGTCAACGGCGACGAGCTGCTGCCGCTTCACGCCCCGGATGAGGACGGATACGCGCCGATGCGGGCGCGCGAGGAGATCGCCGTTACCTTCCAGAGCGACGCCGCGGGTGCGGTCGAGGCGCTGCTGTTCCACCGGCTGTCCGGCAAGACGCGGCTCTTCTGGCGCGAAGAGAGCGCGGATCGGGGCGACCTGCCGTCGCTCGACGAGCTCCTGCGGCTGCGCAACACCGACGCGCGCGTCGCGGCCCGCAAGGGCGGCGTGCGGATGAGCGGCGAGGTGTGGTTCGCCCAGGCGGGCCTGCGTGGTCGGGTCGAGATGCTCTCTGTGGGCAACGACCGCCACGCGATGCGGCTCGACCTCGGCAAGTTCGGCTCGATCGGGACGGCCGTCGACAGCGGCCGGGGCTGGCGCTACGACTCGCTCGAAGGCTCGCGCGAGCTGTACGGGAAGGAGCTGGCGCAGACGATCCTCGATCATCCCGCGTCGGTGGACGGCGACTGGATGGAGTTCTTCAAGGAGGCCCGCGTGATGCGGCGTGGCGAGGTCGACGGACGCCCGGCCTACGTCGTCCGGCTCGTGGCCGAGGATCTCCCCAGCCGCGAGTACTGGGTCGACGCCGAGAACGGCGACGTCGTCCGCATCCGGCAGACCCTGATCGAAGGACCGATGCGTCTGCCGATGACCGTCCACAACCGCGACTTCGTCGAGCTCGACGGCGTACGGCGCCCGATGACGGTCGAGATCGAGAATCCGGAGACGGGGCGCATGGTCTTCACGCTGTCCGAGCGAGAGGTCGGGCTGGAGCTCGAGGACGACGCCTTCGGGCCCATCGGGCCGTTGCCGGCGGTCGAATCCGACCAGCGCTAGGCGCCAGGCCCCCCGACGCGGTCACACCCGGCCAGCGTCGAGAAGAGGCCCGCCCGGACCACGAGGCGCCCCGCAGGGGGCGCGCGGTCCGGCACACCTCCTAAGTATAAAAAATAGGCACTTTTAGATGAACCAAGTCGGCTTGGAAGGTTAGATTTTTTCTAGCTTTCCAATGCTGATGGTTCCCAAAAGTTTATCAGAAAAAGTTTTCACTTGAACGAGTAACACCGTTTAAGTGCTAGGATTTTATTGCCATGTAACAATATGTTTTTATTGTAAATGTCTTGAATGTATGAAGTATTTCTTCTACCGTAGTGCTTCCCGAAATGCTCTTCAAAGGAAGAATCAGGACCCCTTCTTTACTACGGGAGGAGAAAACGCTTTTTTTCGAAATCAGGAACAAGAACAACAAAGTTCCTCCGATCCTTTTTTTTCCTTGAATAGTCCTTCCGCTTATACTTCTAATACACCTTCTGTCCAAGCCAAGTGTGCAGATTGTGAAAAAGAAATTGTATACACCTTAGATGATTTGGATGGATATGAAGATGAAATTCATATGATACTTCATGAAATCGATGATTGTGGGCCTGCTTTTTATGGAGGTGGCTGTCTTGGATTAGTCAAAGTTGGTGTACATGTGCCATGCAAAGAATGCGATGGGACAATTTATATTACTGTTGGTGTGACAGCAGACATTTGCTATGAAGATGATGATAGTGATAATGAAAGAATGCCTCAAATCGAAAGCTTTGAGAACATTACTGTTAATCAAATCTTGCCCCAGCATACAGCTCCAAATGGGTCTCTTCTTGATAGTGGTCCTTTCGACCCAGATGACTACGAGGAATTGGAGTATTTTGAACTGAAAGAATTTGAGCCAGAAAATTTTGCTGTTGCCGAAAGGTCAGTAACGTTAACAATAATCGTAAAGACCAGAATGAATGATGGTATTTGCTATCTCGGACTATCTGAGGAAGGAGAAATTTTACGACCAATAACAACAACTAAGGAGCAACAATGCTGCTGGGAGTCTCTTGAATTCGAATTAGATCATATATACAAGTTCAACATTTTGGCTTCAAGACCAATTGAACAAATCCCTCTACCTCATCGCCAAAATGACGTACTTGTTAGCACATCAACTGTCGAGAAAGT
>JBCCGI010000011.1:0-152756 GCA_039029355.1 Planctomycetota bacterium | reverse complement strand
CTTGCGTCCGGGTCCTTCAGCACCGGCACGGTCGAGCTCGGCCCCGGCGCACACTCGCTCGAGTTCCGCGCCATCCACGTGCCGCCGTCGTCGATCGGCGGCCCTCCCTTCACCGACTCGACCGTGGCCTTCCGGGCGGAGCCCTCGTGCCCGCCTAGCCCGGCGACGCCGGGTGCGCCGCGCTTCGGGGTCCCGCCCAACCTGGGGCAGATGTTCCCGGAGACCCAGGACAAGATGCTCGTCGGAGCCGGCCTCGTGCCGGGCGTCGCGCCGCCCGACGTGCGCTTCTTCCCGCCGAACCCGGGCGCGACCGTGCTGCTGTCGTGGTCGTTCTCGCTCGCTCCGACCCCGTCGCTGCCCGTGCCCGGGCTGGGGACGCTGCTGATCTCGATCACGCCGCCCAACCCGATCGCGACGGTGCAGGAGCCGTTCGCGGTCACCGACACCGTCTCGGCCGGCGCGATTCCGAACGAGTGCAACCTGATCGGGCTCGCGCTCTTCAGCCAGGGCGGCTACGTCGAGGTCCCCGGCGGCGTGTTCCTGACGAACGCGGTCGACTACGTGATCGGGACCCACTAGCGCGGAGAGCGCGGCGGCCGCCGACTCGTCGGGCCGGTTGAGGCGACCGGACCGCCGATCGCCTATGCTTCGCGCCCATGATCGCGTTTCGGTCCGTCTCCAAGCACTTCGGGCGCCAGGCGGTGCTCGCAGAGGCTTCGTTCCAGCTCAACCCGGGCGAGAAGGTCGGCCTGGTCGGGCCCAACGGCTCGGGCAAGTCGACGCTGTTCCGGCTGATCGTCGGCGAGGACGAGCCCGACGGCGGCGAGGTGCTGGTGCCCAAGCGCCTCGCGATCGGCCACTTCCGCCAGGACGCGGGCGAGGCGACCCAGCGTACCGCGCTCGACGAGACGATCGCCGGCTGCGGTCGCGTGGGCGCGCTGCACCACGAGCTGGCCGAGCTGGAAGCCGCGATGTCAGACCCGGAGCGCGCCGACGAGCTCGACGCGGTGCTCGAGCGCTTCGGCGAGGTACAGGCGGAGTACCAGCAGCGCGACGGCTACGAGCTGGTCGCGCGCACGCGCGAGGTGCTGCACGGCCTCGGCTTTGCCGACGAGGCGATCGACGGTCCGATGTCCGCGCTCTCGGGCGGCTGGAGGATGCGCGTGGCGATCGCGCAGGTGCTGATCGGAGCGCCTGACGTACTGCTGCTCGACGAGCCGACGAACCACCTCGACATCGAGTCGATCGTGTGGCTCGAACGCTACCTGCAGGCGAGCCCGGCGGCGATCCTGTTGACCTCGCACGACCGCGACTTCATGGACCGCGTCGTCGGGCGCATCGTCGAGATCGACGAGGGCGCGCTGGTGAGCCACACCGGCAACTACGCCGACTACGAACGCGCGCGCGCCGAGCGCGCGGCACAGGCGGCCGCGGCCTTCACCCGCCAGCAGGCGATGCTGCGCAAGGAGGAGCGCTTCATCGAGCGCTTCGAGAAGCACGCCGCCAAGGCGGCCCAGGTCCAATCGCGCGTCAAGAAGCTCGACAAGATCGAGAAGCTGGAGCCGCCGAAGAAGCGCGTGCTCGTGCCGTTCGAGTTCCGCCAGCCGCCGCGCTCGGGCAACGACGTGGCCAAGCTGCGCGGCGTCGCCAAGCGCTACGGCGACCGCGCCGTGCACGAGGGCCTCGACTTCGAGATCCAACGCGGCGAGCGCTGGTGTGTCATGGGCGTCAACGGCGCGGGCAAGTCCACGCTGCTCAAGCTCGTCGCCGGCGTCCTCGAGCCCGACGAGGGCGAGGTGCGGCTGGGCGCGAGCCTGAAGCTGGGCTACTTCGCCCAGTCGGCGCTCGAGATCCTCGACCCAAACCGCACCGTCTGGGAGCAGATCGACCAGGCCTTCCCGGTCGCCACGACGCCGTCCAAGCGCAACCTGCTCGGCTCGTTCGACTTCCCCGGCGACGACATCGACAAGCCGATCCGCGTGTTGTCGGGCGGCGAGCGCTCGCGCCTCGTGCTGGCGCAGATGCTCTACGACCCGCCGAACTTCCTCGTGCTGGACGAGCCGACGAACCACCTCGACCTCGTCACGAAGGAGATGCTGATCCAGACGCTCTCCGGGTTCGACGGCACGATGCTGTTCGTGTCGCACGACCGCACGTTCCTGCGGGGGATGGCGAACCGGGTGCTGGACCTCTCGGGGGGCGGCGAGGGGACCGCGGACCAGCCGTTGCTCTACCCGGGGAGCTATGAGGATTGGGTCGAGCGCACGGGGCACGAGGCGCCGGGGGTCTGGGAGTAGGCCCTGGCGGAGCTTGCCGGAGAACGAACCCAGCACCACCTGCTCGGCAACCTCTGCGGCGTGCTCGAGGCCGCGGGGAAGGAGCGCGAGGCGTACCTGGCCCGGCTCGAGGAGGTGCGCATTCGGAAGGAGCTGGGTTCCGACGAGCGGTCGTTCCTCGACAGCGCCATGGCGCGCGCGCTCGCACTGGCGCCCCGCCTGCCGGAGTTCGAGGAAGACACCCCCGACCTGGAGCGCCGCGAGCTGCCGCCGCGACGCGACCTCGGACAGGAGCCGTAGGCCGGGCGAGCCGACGGCCTCACTCCGCGCCGTACAGCCCCTCGATCCGGTCCACGATCTCCGCCAGCTCCGGCACGTGAGGCCGCCCCGCCGCCAGCCGCGCTAGCAGCTCGCGATCCGCCGCCAGCCGGCGCACGCACCCCGCCAACGCCGCCGCGTCGCCGCGCGGGAAGAGCAGGCCGGACACGCCGTCCTCGACCGACTCCGCCATGCCGCCGAGGTCGGTCGTCACGACCGGCAGGCCGTTGCGGAAGGCCTCCTGGATCGTCAGGGGCATGTTCTCGTACCAGATGCTCGGCACCGCCAGGACGTCGAAGCGGGCGAGGACGTCGTCGAGCTCGTTGCGCGTGAAGGGGCCGGGGAAGGTCACCGCGAGGCCTGCGGCGCGTTGGCGCAGCTCGTCGACGTAGCTCGGGAACCAGTCGAGGTGGCCGCGCAGCTCGAGCGTCGCCTCGACGTCGCGCAGGTGCTCGAAGGCCTCGACCAGCACGTGCACGCCCTTGGACGGGTAGATGCCGCCGATGTAGCCCACGCGCAGCGGCTGGGTCGGGTCGCTGGCGCGCGGCTCGCGGCGCGGGCCGGGGTAGCCGTAGCGGAAGTGCACGAGCTGGTCGGCGCGCAGCAGGCCGGCGTCGCGGAAGACGCTCCCGAGGAAGCGCGAAGGCGCGATCGCGACGTCGACGTGGGCCAGGTCGGCGCGGTGGTGCTCGAGGCGCTCGCGTGCGGCGCGGGCGTAGGCTTGGTCCTTGGTGGCGTTCTCCCAGCGCTCCGTCAGCACCGGGTGGCGGCGGATGCAGTCGGCGCAGTCGCCGCGGGGGCCGTCGGTGCACAGCGCGTGGTCGGAGCGCAGCAGCACCGCGTTGTCGCAGATCAGGTGGTAGTCGTGCAGGGTGAGCACGACGCGGGCGCCGGCCTCCTTCGCGGCGCGCGCAGCGCCGCTCCCCCACAGCGACAGGTGGTGGAAGTGCACGACGTCGGGGCGCACCTCGTCGAGCAAGCGGCGGAAGACCGCGAGGGCAGGGGCCTGCTGCCAGGTCTCGCGCGCGTCGGCGTACTCGCGCTGGTGGACCAGCTCGTAGGTCTGGACCCCGTCCAGCTCGCCGAGCTCGACGGTGCCCTCCTGGCGCCCGAGGTCGCGCTCGGTGAAGGCCGCCGAGACGGTGTGCCCGCGGCGCGCGAGCTCGCGCGCGACCTCGTGGGCGTGCACCTCCGAGCCTCCCGCGTGCAGCGGCAGGTAGTCGTGCAGCGCGACGAGGACCTTCATGCGAAGCCCAGCTCCTCGGGCGTCGCCTGGGAGAGGGCGAGGTCCCACTGCTCCTCCTCGGCCTGGCGTAGGCGGGCCTCCCACCAGTCCTGGGCGGCGACCTCGGGCGCGCCGGCGGCGAGCACGCGCCCGTAGACCGCGAGCACGCGCTCGACGTGGTCGGCCTGGGAAGGCGCGAGCGCGTCGAGCTCGGGGAGCGACGTGCGCAGCGCGCCCAGGCGCTCGGGGTTGTCGAGCAATCCCTGGAGCACGGCCGCCAAGGCGCGCTCGTCGCTCTGTGGGTAGAAGAGCACACCCTCGCCCTCCTTCAGCCGCTCGGGGAAGGCGCCGGCGCGCGGGAGCACCATCGGCATTCCGAGCGCGCAGGCCTCGTCGACGACCAGGCCCCAGCTCTCGCGCGCACGCGTGCCGCTGACCATCAGGTCGGCGCCCGCGACCGGATGGGTCGCGAGGTCGGGCACCTGGTACGCGCCGTGGAAGGTCACGTCGAGGCCGTCCGCAAGCGCGCGGAGCTCGCGGGTGTGATCCTCCAGGACCTCTCCGCCGGCGAGGTGCAGCGCGACGCGCGACGGATCCGGCAGGGCGGCGAGGGCGCGCAGGATCACGTCGAAGCCCTTCAGCGGGAGCAGGTTGCCCCACGCCGCAAGCACGAGCCGGCCGTCGCCGCGCTCGGCATCCGCGGCTTCGGGGGAGCGCGCGCGGCGCTCGAGCGGCAGGTCGCGGCCGTTCGGCACCGGGTAGATCTCGAGGCTCCCCGCGTCGACGCCGAGGAAGCCGGCGGCGGCCTCAGCGTGCGCCCGCGTCGGCGCGAGCACGGCGCGCGCCAGGCTCAGCTCGCGCGCGAGATCGCCGCGGTGCTGATGCAGCGCGAGCATTTGGCTCTCCATCGACACCCACGGCGTCCGCGGCGGCAGGTGCGCGGCACAGGCGAGGCACGGCATCGGGCCGAGCGGAACGTCGCACGGCTCCTTGGTGTCGGGGCGCACGCGGAAGGTCACCAGGCACGAGGCCCAGTAGTCGTGCAGCGTCACCGCCGCCGGGATCCCGGCCCGCGCGGCGGTCGCCACGAGGTCGCGCGAGAGCCGGATCCAGTGGTGTACGTGGACGAGGTCGGGGCGCTCCTCGGCCAGCACCTCGGCGAAGGCCGCCGACGCGCGCGCCGAGTAGCTCTTCTGCCAATGGTCGAAGTAGAGGTCCGAGCGATGCAGGCGGATCACGCGGATGCCGTCCTCGGACGAGGCGTCCGCGCTGCGGCGGAACTCGGGACCGTGGTCCATCGAGCCCGCGACGACGACGACCTGGTGGCCGCGGTCCCTCAGCCCGCGCGCGAGCGACTGCACGGCCGACTCGGTACCGCCGATGAGCTCGGGCGGAAAGCCGTGCAGCGCCAGCAGGACCTTCAACCGGCGCTCCCGCGGACAGCCTCGCGGGCTTCCTCGTAGAGCGCCTCCAGCTCCTCGGCATCGACGTCCACGCCCTTGACCTGGAACTCGGACGGATAGAGCTCTTTGAGCTCCTTGGGGTTCTCCATCAGCTGCTGCAGTACGCGCGCCAGGTCCGCGGCGTTGCCCATCTCGAAGTGGAAGCCGCTGAGCCCCGGCTCGACCAGCTCGGCCATGCCGCCGAGGTTCGAGACCAGGAGCGGCGTCCGCGTCGCCAGCGCTTCGAGGATGATGAGCGGCGAGTTCTCGTACCACACGCTCGGCACTACGAGGCAGTCGACCTTCGCGAGTGCGCCGGCCACCTCGGGCGCGCGCAGGCCGCCGGGCAGCTCGGCACCGCAGCGCTCGGCCATGGCCTCGAGCTGGCGCACGTAGCTCGGGTTGTGGTTCTTCGGGCCGTAGACCAGTAGCTCGGCCGAGTTGCGCAGTGCCGCGGGCAGGAGGTCCCACGCCTCGAGCAACACGTGCGGCCCCTTGTGCGGCGCCAGCGTGCCGATGAACGCGATACGCAGCCGCTTGCCAGGCCGGCGCTCGAAGCCCTCGAAGGGCGACAGGTCGATGCCGGCGCGCGAGTGCTTGATCTTCTCCGGCGGGATGCCCCACGCCAGGAAGCTGTCGCGCAGGAAGCGGCTCGGCGCGAGGAAGCGATAGACCTGCGGGATCAAGCGCCGCCGCAGCTCGCGGTCGCGCATATCGATGTGCCCGTGCATCTCGCCCAACTGTTGTTGTTCGACCTCGGGCGTTGCCGGCTCGGCTTGGGCGGAGGCGTGTCCCTTGACGAGATCCGCCATCCGCCGCGCAGCGGGCGCGAGGTTGATGCCGGTGCGCTCGTTGAGGCTCGCGAGCACTTTGGCGGTCGCGCGCTCGGTCCGCGTCTGCTTGTACTTGAAGTTCGACAGGCACTCGGCGCAGCGCGCGAAGTCGATGTCGTGGCAAATCGACTTGTCCGCGTGCACGCGCTGCCCAAAGCGCGGACACTGCAGCCAGTAGTCGTGCAGCGTGTAGATGACGGGGAGGCCGCGCTTGGTCACCTCCTCGACGCAGCCCACCGACAGGTACAGGAGGTGCATGAAGTGCACGACGTCGGGCTTGAGGTCGTCGAGGAAGACCCCGAACGAGCGCTCCGCGGGCGGGTAGTCCCAGGTCTCGCGGAAGTCGTTGTAGAAGAGGTTGTTGACCAGCTCGTGGACCGGCAGCCCGCCGTACTCGCGCAGGTCGACGCGCAGGTTGGGGCGTCCGACGTCCTTCTCCGTCGTGAACACGTGCACCTCGTGGCCGCGCGCCTTCAGCGCGCACCCGAGCTGCCAGGTGTAGATCTCGGTCCCCGCGGGATGGTTCGGCAGGAAGTCGTGGCTGACGAGGAGGACGCGCATGGGTGTGAATTAGTCTCCGCGACCGGGGACGCCCCCGTCAACGGCGGATGGCCGGGGCGTTCACGCGGCCAGGACGCGGGCGAGCCGCCACCAGGAGCTGAGGACCGCATCTAGCACGCGCGCCACCGACCGCATCGAGGCCTTCTGCAGCAGCTCGGGCGAGAACGTCAGGGGCCCGGCGACGAGCAGGTCGCGGTCGCGTAGCTGCCGCGACCGCTGCACCCGCCGGCGGTTGATACGCAGCTCGCGGAGCGACCCGAAGAAGGACAGCTTGCCAGCCAGGTGCGCCTTCAGGTGTCCCTTGCGCAGCGTGAAGAGCAACCAGACCACCTCGTAGAGCAGGATGCCCGGCAGGCTGGCCAGGAGCGTCCGCAGGCGGTAGTTCTTCGCCAGCAGCAGCCAGCGGTTGCGCGAGTGATAGAAGGCGCGGATCTTCGGATAACTGCCCCCACGGAAGCTGATCCCAGGCGTGCCGCCGCGGTGCAGGCAGATCGCGTCCTCGACCGACAGGAGCTCGTGCCCCGCGATCCGCAGGCGCAGTGCCAGGTCGAAGTCCTCGAACAGGATGAAGAAGTCCTCGTCGTACCCGCCCGCCTCCAGCGCCGTGTCGCGATCCATCAGGATGGTGATCGCGATCAGCCCCGAGGACGGCACCGTCCCCTCGCCCTCGGCCTCGGCCAACGGGCGGTAGAAGTTGCGCAGCGAGAGTAGCCCCAGGTAGTGGAAGTGCGCGCCGTCGTAGTGCACTCGCTCGGGCTCGACCGCGAACACGTTGCGGGTCTGCGCCGCGACCGCGCGCGGGTGCTCTTCGATCGCCACGACGAGCTTGCTCAGCACGTCGGGCAGCAGGATCGCGTCGTTGTCGACCGCGAGCACCCAGCGGTTGCGCGCCGCGCGCATGCCGGCGTTGCGCGCCGCGCAGGGGCCGCCGTTCGAGTCGAGCTCGATCACCTGCACGTTCGGAAACGACTCACGCACCAGGGCGACGCTGCCGTCTTCGGAGGCGTTGTCGACCACCAGGATCTCGTCGACCGCGTGCTCCAGGGCCTCGATCGAGGCCAAGCATCCGGAGAGGTAGTCTTCGCCGTTGTAGTTGCAAACGACGACCGAGACTTTGTCGATGCGCGCCATGCGGGGCTTCAGCTGAGCGGCAGCTCGAAGTCCTCCGCCGTGACGGGAGCGCGGCGTTTCAGGCAATAGGGCACGTTCCACAGCACGCTACACGCGGCCTTGAACAGGACCCACGGAGCGCCCGGCGTCTCGCGGACCGAACGCCCGATTCCGATCGTGCCGGTGGCGTCGGTCACGGCGCCCTCCGCCTCGGTCGCGTCCCTCCGGATCAGGACCTTGGTCACCACCTTCCACGGCATCTGCACCAGGTCGCCGAGCGGCGCGTACTTCAGCATCGAGAGCCAGGCGTTGCGCGCGTGGAAGTAGAGGCTGCGCTTGCCCATCTGGATGCCGAAGGGCGTCTTGTGGTAGGTGCGCACTTCGGGGTGCTGCAGCACCCTGCAGCCGAGGTTCAACAGGCGGCAGGTGAGGTCGCGCTCGTTGCCGTAGATGAACAGCCGCTCGTCGTAGAAGCCCGCCTTGCGCAGCACATCGGTCTTCGCCAGGCTCCCGCACCCGCGGAACGTGCTCATGTAGCGGTCGCCGGCCTCTCGCGACGCGTCGATGTACGACTCCGGCATGCCGGGCTCGATCACCTCGGTCGAGAGCACGGCCGTCGACTCGGGCTCGGCCGCCAGGCGCTTGGTGGCGCGCTCGAGCCAGTCGGGCGGCAGCGTGATGTCATCGTCGAGGATCGCGACCAACGGCGTCGTCACCGACGCGAAGCCGATGTTGAAGGTCTCGCACGCGCCGTAGGCCGAGTTCGGCATGACCACGAGCCGCACCTCGGGGTAGCGCTCGGCGATCGCCTCGGCCGTGCCGTCGGTCGAGCAGTTGTCGACAACCACGATCGACGCGAAGGGCCGCGTCTGCGCGCGCAGCGAGTCGAGGTTCTCGAGCACCACCCCCTTCTTGTTCCACGTCGAGATCACCGCGGTCGCCCCGGGGAGCTCGTCCGCGGCGCCCTCGGTCTCGCCGTGCACGGCGCCGAGGAGCCGCGCCACGCTGCCGGTGTAGAGCGCCAGCTCGTCCGGCCCGAGGTCGGCGAAGCCCTCGACGTAGCGCACGCCGTCCTGCTCGATGTTCACCGTGCGCGCGCGGTCGACCGCGTCGGCCTTGGCCAGCATGTCGTGGTAGACGATCTGGCTCTTGAAGCATTCGATGGCGGCCTTCTTGCGGTCGAAGACGGCCGTCGTGTCGAACACGGCGTTGGCGGTGACCTGGCTGTTGATGCCGTACAGCAGGAGTCGCGGCATCGGCACCTCCTCCGCTTCGCCCTTGGCCGACATCGAGGCGGCGCACAGGGCGCGCGAAGCCGCGCGGTGGTCGGGATGCATCTCCTGCGGCGAGGGTCCGTAGATCAGCTCTGGCCGGAACTCGGCGATCTCGGAGCGCAGGCGCTCGACCAGCTCGGCGTCGGAGGCGAGCTCGCCGTCGGGGAGCCCCAGGAAGCGGTAGTCCTGAACGCCGAGCACCTCCCCCGCCGCAAGCGACTCGCGGCGGCGCACGTCGGACAGGTTGTCGGTCTCGCCCTCCGGGTCGCCCGAGGCGCCGTCGGTGAGCACCACCACGCGGACGTCGTCGCCGCGGCCGGTGTGGTGCGCGAGCATGCCTCCGCAGCCGAGCACCTCGTCGTCTGCATGCGGCGCCACGACGAGGACCCGTCGCGGTAGGACGGCGGGGTCGAGGAGAGGAGGAAAGAGAGCCTTCACGGGGTCGGGGCGAGGAGTTGCTGATAGAGCCGTTCGAGCCGCGCCGCCGCCGCGGCCGCGCCGGGCACCTGAGCGGGGAGCGCGGCGCGCCACGCGCGCAGGAGGTCGGGCTGGTCCAAGAGTTCGATGAGTGCGGCCGTCCACGCCGCGGGGTCCGCCGCCGGGAGCGCGCGGCCGGCGCCGCCGAGGCGCTCGGGGAGCGCTCCGCGGTCGGAGACCAGGCAGGGCAGGCCGAGGGCGAGGGCCTCGTCGACGACCAGCCCGTAGCTCTCGTAGGCGTGCGACGGAAAAGCCGCCACGTGCGCGCCGCCGAGCTCGGCGAGGATCGTGGAAAGAGCGCGGACATCATACGCCCCGCCGAAGCGCAGGAGGCAGCCTTCGGCGGCTTCCCGCAGGCTTTGGTCGAAGCCCGGCTCGACCTCGCTGCCGAGGAAGCAGAGCTCGACCTCAGCGCGTCGCGCCGCGGGCAGCGCGGCCGCGGCGCGGACCAGGTCCAACGTGCCCTTGACCCGCGAGCGATGGCCCAGATGCAGCACGCGGAGCGGGCGCCCCGACTCCGGTGCCGGCGCCCGTCCGACCGCCGTCGCGAGCCCGTTGGGCACGACCTCGACAGAGCCCCGCGCAAGCGACAGGTGGTGCTCTAGCCGCGCGGCGTGGGCGCGGCTCGGCGCGATCAGCCGCGCGGCGGCGGCCAGCTCGGAGCCGAAGATCCGCCCGCGCGCCATCAGCCCGGCCCGCAGCTCGTCGGGCGGCAGCGGCGCGTCGACCTGGATGCAGCGCACGCAGGGCTCGACGTCGCCCGGCTCAGGGCAGGCCTCGACCGGCTCGACCGGGATGCGAAAGAAGCGCGGGCAGGACGTGAAGTGATCGTGCAGCGACAGGACCACCGGGCGACCGCCGGCGCCGAGCGAGCGCACGAGCGAGTTGTCGAGCGTCGTCCAGTGGTGCACGTGCACCAGCTGGGCCTCGGCGCACAGCGTCTCGACCTCGCGCACCAGGCGGGTGCGCTCGAGGATCAGGTCGTAGGCCTCGTCGGCACGCCGCGGCAGGAAGTAGACCGGCAGGCCGTCGACGGTCTCCTCGGTCCTGCGCTGGCCGGTGTGCGGACGGTCGGTGCCGCTGACGATCCAGACCTCGTGCCCGAGCGACGCCAGCTCGCGCGCCTGGCCGCGCACGACCGCCTCGGTGCCGCCCTCGAAGTGCGGCGGGTAGTGCTGCGTGACGAGCGCGATCCTCACCGCGCCCCCTCGAGGAAGGCCCGCTCCTCGTCGGACGGCGGGCCGAGCGGACGGAAGGCCTCGCCCCAGCGCGAGCCGGACGGCAGGTACAGGCTGCGCTGCGCGTGCATGCCGAGCGCCTTGTGCACGTGGTCGGTGTACTCGAGCTGCGTGCGGTGCTCGTGGAGCGCGGCGACCTTGCGCTGGTAGAGCCCGGTGATGTCGACGATGCGCGTCGCGACGAGCGGCGTCCACACCTCGAAGCCCCAGGCGTCGCCGCCGAAGTCCGCCAGCTGGAGCCCCATCCGCACGACGCGCGCGGCGACGTGGTGGTCGATGTGCTGCTCCCCGACCCAGGGCGCGTACACCACGTCGGGCGAGTAGCCGTGCACGGTCTCGGCCACGCGCTGGGCGGCCTCGAACAGCTGCGAAACGGGCGGCTCGTGGCCTTCGGGGTAGCCCCAGAACTCGTAGTCGTCGAGCCCCAGGTGGCGACCGCCGGCCTGGGCCTCGCGCTTGCGTAGCTCGATGAGCTGCGCGGGGTCGTAGCGGCCGTCGGGGTCGCCCTCGACGCCGCTGTAGATCACGACGACCTTCACCGGGTCGCCCTGCTCGACGTGCAGCGCGCTCGTGCCGCCGCAGCCGATGACGTCGTCGTCGGCGTGGGGCACGAAGACCAGCGCGCGCCCCTCGGGCGGGCGCTCGAGCGCCTCGGGCAGCGGCGCGCGCTCGTCGGTCACGACACCGCCTCCAGCTCGTCGTCGTGCGCCGCGCGCAGCGCCGCGATCTCGGCGTCGGAGAGCGGCTCGGTGCGGCCCGGCGTCGTCTTGCGGAAGTGCCACGCGCCGAGCACCTCGCCGGTGTCGCGCTCGACCGCGCGCACGAAGTAGTCGACGTCGAAGAACCAGGTCCACGCGTCGGCGGGACAGACCCAGCGGTCGCCCTCGGCCGCGATCCCGACCGCCAGCTGCCAGTTCGGCCGCAGCGCGACCTCGAGCAGGAAGCGCGTCGAGCGCCCCATCGGAAGCTCGGGCGGGTCGGCGACCTCGCCCAGCGACTCCATCGGGTGCATCGCCCGGTGCGAGAACTTCGCCGGCCACTTGGCCGCGAGCCAGTCGACCAGCCGGATCACGCCCAGCCCGATCGGCCCGTAGAACTTGCGGAAGTACGCGGCGCGCGACAGCTGGTAGCGGCGCATCGGCTCGCCCAGGAAGCTCTCGCCGAAACCCGACGAGCGCGACCAGTGGTGCACGATCGTCGTGCCGGTGTGCTGCACGACGGTCAGGCCTCGCTCGTCGAGCGAGCGGAAGAGGTCGGTGTCCTCGTAGTAGAGCGGATAGCGCTCGTCCATCACCCCGCCGAGGTCGTCCACGACGCTGCGGCGCAGGAACAGGCAGCAGCCCGAGAGCATGTCGGTCGCGAGCGGCTGATCCGAGGTCCACCACGGCAGCGAATAGTCGAAGCGCCGCCGGCTGTAGGCGCGGCAGAGCGCCGGGCTGATCTGCGCGCCGAGCACGCGCAGCTCCTCTACCGGCGTCGGCAGCGGGTTCTTCGGCAGGCTGAGGCGGAACTCCGGGTCGATCGTCGCGCGCGGGGCCACCACGCCGCACTCGGGGTGCTCGGCGAGGTAGTCCATCAGCGTGCGGATGTTGCCCGGCAGGAAGAACAGGTCCGGGTTGAGCGCCGCGACGACGTCGTCCGGCCCGCCGCTCGTGCGCTCGAGGCAGCGGTTCATCCCGGCCGCGTAGCCGAGGTTGTCGGGGCAGCGGATCACCTCGACCGAGGTCTCGTCCGTGGCCAGCTCCTCGATGCGGCGCAGGAAGGGCTCCTGGTCCTGGGGCGAGGCGTTGTCGATCAGCACGACCTCGATCCCGCGCGGGTCGCGTCCCTCGCGCCGCCACTCGTCGAGCAGCGACTCGACGCAGCGCACCGCGAAGGCGCCCGAGTTGTAGTTGACGATCAGCGCCGACAGCCTGCGCGGGTCGTCGCTCAAGGCTGTGCTCCCTCGCCCGCGACCGAGCCCGCGGGCTCGGCCGGGGATCCGCGGTCGGGCAGCGGATGGTCGGCGTGGAGCCACTCGTGCTCGACCCGCACCAGCCCGACCTCGCGCGTGTGGGTGCGGACGACGAGGTTCTCGGGCAGCAGGTACTCCTGGTACTTGTGCACGCCCTCCTTGTCGAGCAGCAGGATCGGCACCAGGAACTGGCCGGAGAGCAGCGCCAGGTTCGGCAGCCGCAGCACGGTGCACCCGGACTCGCCCTGGGGCTGCACGCCGTCGAAGTGCGTACCGGTGCCGGCGCAGGTGGTCGTGTCCTGGCGCAGGAAGCCCATGCCGATGTGGATCGGGTTCTTGTCCGGCTCGGGGTTGCGCCACCAGACGCGCAGCTCGATCGAGTCGCCGGTCTGGACCTCGTAGGCCTCCTCGTCGGTGCCCATGCGGTAGATGCGGGCGTCGACGATGCTCGGCAGCTTGCGCGGGTCGCGCCCATCGGCCGCCGAGGGATACTCGCCCAGCATCTCCTCCGCCGCCGACTCGTGGATGTGGCCGCGCTGGAAGGCGGTGTACTCGTTGGTGACCTCGACCGAGTCGCCCAGCGCCTTGCAGTCGCCGTGGTCCAGCCAGATCGCCTCGTCGCACAGCTGGCGGATGTCGTACAGGCTGTGGCTGCAGAAGAGGATCGTCTTCCCGCGCTGGCGGAAGTCGTAGATGCGGTCGATGCACTTCTTCTGGAAGTACATGTCCCCCACCGCGAAGACCTCGTCGATGATCAGCACGTCCGGGTCGACCGACACCGCGACGCTGAAGCCGAGGCGCAGGCCCATCCCCGACGAGTAGGTCCGCACCGGCTCGTCGATGTACTCGCCGAGCTCGGCGAAGTCGATGATCTCGTCGAGCTTCGCTTCGATCTCGCGCCGCGAGAACCCCATCATGATGCCGTTCATGAAGATGTTCGCGCGGCCGGTGAAGTCCAGGTGGAAGCCGGCTCCGAGCTCGAGCAGGCTGGCCACCTTACCGCCCATCCGGAAGCGCCCCTTGGTCGGCGCCGTCGTGCCGGCGAGGATCTTGAGCAGCGTCGACTTGCCCGCCCCGTTCGCGCCGCACAGGCCGAGCGCGCCGCCGGGCTTGAGGTTGAACGACACGTCCTTCAGCGCCCAGAACTCGTGGTGGCCCTTCTTCTTGCCGAAGGTAACCGCCTCGACGATGCGCCTCATCGGCCCGCCGTAGACGCGGTAGGCCTTGGAGAGGCCCTGGACCTCGAGTGCGTAGTCCGCGGCCATCGAGCTAGACCTCGTCCGCGAAGCGGCGCTGGCAGAGGATGAAGAAGCCGTAGCCGAGCGCAAAGGCCACGAGCGCCCACACCGAGAAGATCGCGACCGAGGCGCCGAAGCTCTCGTTGAAGATGAACGCCGGCTCGGACGACATCAGCACGGCCCGGTAGGCGTAGACCAGGTGGTACATCGGGTTGGCGCGAACGAGCCCCATGTAGGGCTCGATCGGGTCCCCGACCACCTCGGGCGCCCAGAAGAGCGGCGTGACGAACATCCACACCGTCACGACGACAGTGACGACCTGGAGCGTATCCCGCAGGAACACCTGCAGCGCGGACAGGAACAGCGTCAGCCCCAGCGTGAACACGCCCTGGATCAGCACCAGGAGCGGCAACCAGAGCAGCATCGGCCCCGGCGTGATCCACACCGGCGTGAACGTCCCCACGATGAACATCCCGATCGCGAAGAGCATCGTCACCAGGCTGACGAGCACCACGTTGAGCGGCAGCACCTCGGAGGGGAACGCCAGCTTCTTGATCAGGTTCCCGTTCTCGACGATGACGTTGCAGCCGCGCTGCAGGCTCTCGGCGACCGAGGCCCACATCACGACGCCGACGAACATGAAGATGCCGAAGGCGGACTTCTGCTCCTCGGGGAGGGCGTCGCCGAACTTGAAGCCGAGCAGCTTGGTGAAGATGAAGTAGTAGACCGCGAAGAGCAGCAGCGGCTGCAGCAGCGGCCAGAACCAGCCGAGCGCGGTGCCGGTGAAGCGCGCCTGGAGCTCGCGGCGGACGCTGGTGCGGATCAGGTCGCGGTGCTCCACACACAGGGCCGGGAAGCACACGATCCGCTGGAGCACCTCCAGCATCTGCGGGGGCCGGGCGGTAACCCAGCCGCCGTCGGCCGCGCCCGCGACGCCGCCCGAGGGCGGGGCCGGCGAAGGCTGTCCACCGGTTGCAGAAGTCTCGACGTCCATTGGGGGGGGAAAACGGGCGGCGGGGCGCAGAGGGCGCCCGGAGGCCTTGTCGGCTCGCGGAGCGGCCTGGGCGAAGCTCGGGAAGCAGGAAAGGAGCCCCCTATCGTACCCAGGCGGCCGGTGGGAGCCCTCCGCAAGACGGCGAGGATCCGCAAAACCCCGCGCGGCCGGGGCGGGCTCCCGAGCAAGGGCCCCGCGCCCAACCGGGAACGAAAGGCCCCCCCGCCCGCCCAGGCGGTTGCCGGGGCGCCCCGCGCGGCGCATGGTAGGCGCCTCGATGGCCCCCTCTCCCCCGACCCCGGCGGCGACCCCCGCCCCGGGCGGCCGCCGCGCCGCGGCGCTCGCGCTCTTGGTGCTGCTTCCGCTGGCCCTCCGCCTGGCTCCGATCGGGCACGGGCTGCCCACCACGAGCTATGTGCCCGACACCCACATCGTGCGCGGCGCGCTGGGGATGGCGAAGGAGAAGACGCCGGTGCCGCCGGCGGGCGCGTACACGAGCTACCCCTACCTGATGCCCTACCTCCTGCTGCCGATCTACGCCGCCCAGTACGGCGCCGGGCGGGCCGCGGGCGACTGGGCCGGCGCGGGCGAGTACGGCATGCGGCTGCTCGAAGAGCCGGAGCGCGCGCACCTGCCGGCGCGCGTGCTTGTGGCGCTCCTCGGGGCGCTGACGCCCTGGGTCGTGCTGCGCGCGGCGCGCGCCATGGGGCTGCGCGCGGGCGCCTGGGTCGCCGCTTGGCTGGTGGCGACCGGGCTCCTGCACGTGCACTTCTCGGTCCAGGAGCGGCCCTGGGTGCCGATGGTCCTCTTCCTCGCGCTGGCGAGCTGGGGGGCGGCCGCGTACCTCGCGGGCGGACGCACGCGCGCGCTCCTCGCCTCGGCGGCGGCGGCCGGGCTGGCCCTCGCCACGCACCAGGGCGGGCTGCTCGCGGTCGGCATCCCGGGGCTCGCGTGGATCGCGCGACCGGGCGGCTGGTCGGGCGCGGAGCTCGCGCAGCGGGGCAAGCTCGCGCTCGCGGGCCTCGCCGTCTTCGCGGGCCTCGCCGTCGCGGCCGGGCACCCCTACCTCCTGGTGCACGGTGCGCCGGCGGCCGAGCACGTCTCGGGCGGTCTCGGCGGCGACGTGCAGGTGGGCGGGCAGGGCTTCTCCTACCGCTTCCGCGCCGCCTCGCTCGCGCGCATGGTGCGCGCCTTCTTCGGCTACGACCCGGCGCTCCTCGTGCTCGCGCTGGCGGGGCTTCCGTTCGCGCTGCGCGTGCGGGCCGCGCTGCCGGCGACGGTGTTCGCGCTGGGCTGGGCGGCGGTGTTCCTTACCAACTTCAACGACCACGTGCGCTACCTGTTGCCGCTCGCGGTGCTGCTGGCTCCCGCCGCGGGCTTCGCCGCCGAGCGGCTCTGGAGCGCAGCGGGGCTCCGCTGGGCGCTCGTCCCGCTGCTCGCGCTTCCGCTGGTGCAGAGCGCGCGCCTGGGCTGGGTGTTGGTGCAGCCCGATACGCGCGCGCTCGCCGCGCAGCGCCTCGCAGAACTGGACGCGCGGGTGGCCATCGACATCTACGGGCCCGACCTGCCGCTCGACCTGGCGAGCCTCGAACGGCTCGCCGGCTGGCGCGAGCTCTACGCGCGCGAAGCGCATCGCCATGCGCTGCTGGAGGCGGGCGTCGAGCCGATCGCGGGCGCAGGCCTCGACGCGGTGTCGGTGGCCGACCTGTTCGACTTCGAGATGCGCACCCACAGCTCGTGCATCAAGCCGGGCCGCGAGCACCTCGGGGCGACGCCGGACGAGATCCTGGCTGGGCTAGGCGTAACGCACGTGCTGCTGGTGGACCGCAACCCCGGCGACGGCGTGCCGCCCTTCCTCATCGACCCGACACCGGCCACAGGGGGCGCTGAGAAGCTGCCGCTCCTGTCGGTCGAAGCCGCGCCGCTGTTCACCGTCAGCCCTTCGGAACGCGACGCTCCGTGGGAGGCACGCCTCCCCACCGAGCTCGACTTCCCGCTGACCTCGCTCTGGAGCGTATCCCGGCCGGGCCCGCTCCTGACCCTGTACCGACTCGCGGAGGAAGACGGTTGAGCGAACCGCGCCGATCCGGCGTCGTCCACGCGCGCCCCCCGCTGCTAGAACGCCTCAACGCGTGGCGCAAGCGCTCGTTCTTCTCGCCCTACTGGCTCGACTGGATGCACCTGCGCGGCTCGGTCGAGCGGTGTGCCGAGCACGCCTCGGGCCTACTGCTCGACGTCGGCACCGCGGAGAGCCCCTACGCCGAGCTGTTCGCGCCGCACGTCAGCCGCTACCTCGGCCTCGAGTACCCGCCGTCGATCCTCGACAAGCTGCCCGAGCTCTGGAGCATGCTCGACCGCGCCGGCCGCACCGTCGACGTGTTCGGCGACGGCAACCGCCTGCCCTTCGGCGACGGGACCCTGGACACCGTGCTCTCGACCGAGGTCCTCGAGCACGTCCCGCGACCGCGCCAGTGCATCGGCGAGATGGGTCGCGTGCTGAAGCCGGGCGGCACGCTGATCCTCACCGTGCCGTTCCTGCAGCCGCTGCACGAGCTGCCGTCGGACTACTACCGCTACACGCCCAGCTCGCTGCGCGACCTGGCCACGGCGGCGGGGCTCGAGGTCGTCTCCGTGGAGCCGCGCGGCAACTTCGCGGCGGCGGTGGGAGCGCTGACCGTGCAGTATCTGCTGCGGACGCTCGGCGCGAAGGAGCTGCAGAGCGACGGCAGCGTGCTGCCCTCGGCCTGGCGCAACGTGCTGCTGGCGCCGGCCTATGCGACGGTGCAGCTCACCGCGCACCTCTTGTCGAAGCTCAGCAACGACTCGGCGGTGGCGCTGGGGTACGCGCTGATCGCGCGCAAGCCGGGCTAGGGCAACACGTCCGCCACGACCGGGTCATGGTCCATCGTTCCCACCCGCTGCCCCTTCCACGGCCCGGCCGCCTCGACGCGCGCCGAGCGCGACACGAAGACATAGTCGAGCCGCCGGTCGGGCTCGGCGGTCGCACCGCGGCCCGAGGCGGCGTCGCGCAGACGGTCCGCGACGAAGTTGTACGTCTCGACGTCGAGGTGCACCTGGCTGCTGAAGAGGTCGCGCTTCTTGTCGAGGTCGACGTCGAGGTTCAGGTCGCCCAGCAGCAGGTGCAGGTCGGCGCGCTCGTCGAAGAGGCGCTCGGCGGTGCGGCCGACCTCCTCGTTGCGCTCCTCGGGGTCGAACGCGTCGGCGTGCACGCCGGCGAGCGCGACTTCGAGGCCGCGCCAGCGCAGCTCGACGACGAGCGCGCGGCCGACGCCGCGCACCCGGCGCGCGCGGTCGAGCTCGGCCTCGCGCGCCAAGACCGTCAGCCCGCCCGCGCCGCGTCGGGCCTCCCAGCCCGACCCGAGCGCGCGCGCGAGCTCGTCCGCGGCGGCGCGCGAGCCGACCTCCTGCAGCACCGCCACGTCCGGGGCGAGAGCGCGCAGCACCGAGGCGACGTGCGGCGCGTCCGCGTCGCGCAGGCCGTGGAGCTCTCCACCGCGCGCCCCGCCCACGTTCCACGTGACCACGCGCAGCGTGCCGTCCTCGCGCGCGCCCGGCTCGAAGGGCGGCGGCGGGAACAGCTGCCCGCCGTAGCCGAACAGCGCCGACACCAGCGCGCCGGCGAAGAGCGCCAGCTCGAGCGCGAGCTCGCGCCCCACTAGGCCTCCTCGCGCCGGCGGAAGCGACGGAAGGCCAGGGCGAGGAAGAGCAGCGTGAAGGCCAGCAGCTTGGCGCCGTCGCGGGCCAGCGTGGGCCAGTCGACCTCCTCGCGGAAGAGCTCGCGCCAGAAGGTGAGGTAGCTCGTGAACAACAGCGGCCGCAGGTCCTGGAAGAAGTGCACCTCGGCCACGACGTACATCACGAGGTAGAGCGCCACCGCCGTGCCGACCGCATTGACCGCGCTGCGCGTCCAGACCGAGACCAGAAAGCTGAAGGCGAGCGGCGCCAGCAGTCCCACGCTCGCGAGCGGCCAGGCCAACGCGAAGCGCGCCAGCCCCTCGCTTTGGGTCAGGTGCTGCGGCCGGTCGGTCATCTGCAGCACGCCGGGATAGAGGTCGAGGTCGCCCCAGCCGACCAGGAGCAACCCCACCGTCAGCGCCAGCGCGAGGAACGCTCCCACCAGGGCCGCCGTGTACCCCGCCGCGAGCGCGAACTTGGTCGCGAAGAGGCGCGCCTTCGACACCGGGCGCGACAGGAGCAGCGCCAGCGTGCCTCCGCCCGTGTCGCCCGCAAGCTGCGCGCCGCCCTCGGTTGCCGCGAAGATCGGCAGCACCAGCACGAAGCCGAAGTAGAAGGCGTAGAGCGCGAAGGTCAGGCCGTTGAAGTACGAGCGGTTCTCGTATGTGTAGCGGAACTCCGCGCTCCCGCCGGTGCGGCTCTGGGCGTAGGTGTAGAAGCCGAGCAGCATCAGCGCCAGGAAGAAGGCGACCGCGCCGAGCGCGAGCGCGGGCTGGCGCGAGCGCCAGAGCCGCAGCCCTTCGAGGCGCAACGTCACGGGCGCTCCTCCCGCGCGGCGCGCAGGCGGGCGAGCAGCGCCTGCTCCAGGCTGGGCCGGCGCGCGTGGAACGACGCGAGCCGCGTACCGCCGCGCTCCAAGAGCGTGGCGGCGTCGGTCAGGGTCAGGGCCTGCGCGGGGAGGGAGAGGCCTCCGTCTTCGCGCTCCTCGACCTCGACGCCCGCGCCGGCCAGCGCCGCGCGGGCCAGCCCGGTGTCCTCAGCGGTCAGCTCGATCCGCTCGGCGCCTTCGAGCAGCTCCGCCGGCGCGCCCCAGAACAGCGGCCTGCCCTCCGCCAGCACCAACATGCGGTCCACGAGCTCGCCCACCTCGAGCAGCAGGTGCGAGGAGAGCAGCACCGTCAGCCCGTGCTCCTCGCGCAGGCGCAGCAGGATCGCGCGCAGCTCGAGCACGGCCAGCGGATCCAGCCCGTCGGTCGGCTCGTCGAGCACCAAGAGCTCCGGCCGCGGCAGCAGCGACTGCGCCAACGCCAGCCGCTGGCGCATGCCGAACGAGAAGGTGCGCACGCGGTCGCGCGCGCGCTCGGCGAGCCCGACGAGCTCGAGCGCGGCGTCGACCTCGGCGCGGCCGGGGCGCGCGCCCCCTACCGCGGCGAGGTGCGCGACGTGCTCGCGCGCGGTGAGCCCGGGGAACAGCGCCGGCGGCGCGAAGGCGAAGCGGGCGCGCCGCATCACCTGGGCGCGCTCGCGGAAGGGCTCGCGGCCGAAGACGCGCGCCTCGCCCGACGACGGCCGCGCGAGCCCCGCGAGCACGCGCATCAGCGTCGTCTTGCCCGAGCCGTTTGGGCCGACGAGGGCGACGATCTCGCCCGCGCCCACCTCAAGGCTCACCCCGTCCAGCGCGCGGCGCCGGCCGAAGCGCTTGCCGAGACCGACGACCTGGACGGGCGCGAAGTCGCCCGGAGCGTCCACGGAGCGCTAGCGCTCCCCGGCCTTCTTCAGGTACTCGTCGACGGGATCGTCGGCGCGCTCCCGCAGCTCGATCTGTGGATCGAGGAACGAGCGGATGTGCTGCAGCAGGATCTGCGCGGCGACGACGTCGTCCGCCACCCACTCCCACTCCGCATACGAGTAGTCGAGCGGCTTCGCGAGCGCCTGGTTGACCTGCTTCTGCACGCGCGTCTCGACCGTCCAGCGGCCGGGGCCGACCGGCGTGCACACGACCTCCGCGCGGTGGCGCGTGCCCTTGCCCTTCCAGGGCGACAGCTCGATCTTCCAGCCCGAGACCGCCTTCATCTGCGAGCGGTCCATCTCGGCGCTCTCGGGGAACTCCATCTTGCGCAGCGCGAGGAGCGTCACCTTCCAGAGCAGGCTGTCCGAACCCGCGACCACGTCGGCCTCGGTCCAGGTGGGATCCGGCTCGTCGGGCGTGCTGTTGCACGCCGAGGTCAGGAGGAGGAGGGCGGCCAGGCAGGCGTAGACGCTTCGGCGCAGCATGTTCGGGCTCCTTCAGTCTTCCTCGGGCGGCGCGTTGTCCCGCAGCACGATGCGTACGGGCACCTCGGCGAACGGTAGCTCCTCGCGGATGCGGTTCTCCAGGTAGCGCAGGTAGCTCTTACCCACCAGACGCTTGTCGTTGACAAAGAGAACGAAGGTCGGCGGGCCGACGTCGGCCTGGGTCGCATAGCGGATGCGCACGCGGTGGCCCTTGGACGACGGCGAGCGCGCCTCTAGAGCGCGTTCGAGCACGCGGTTCAGCTCGCCGGTACCGACGCGGGCCTGGGCCTGCTCGTGCATCTCGCGGCACAGCGCGAAGGTCTCGACCACCCCGCGCCCCTCCTTCGCGGACAGGAAGCTGGCCGGGGCCCACGGCAGGCCGGGGAACTCGGCCGCGAGGTAGTCCTGGAAGTCCTGGGGCTCGCGCTCCTCGACCAGGTCCCACTTGTTCGCGCCGAGCACCACGCACTTGTGATGGTCGGCGACGTAGCGGGCAAGGCGTTTTTCGATGGCCGACACCGGCCGCGTCGCGTCGAAGAGCAGGAGGCACACGTCCGCGCGGCGGATCGCCTTGTGGCTGCGGGCGTCGGAGTAGAACTCGACCGCGTCGGACATGCGCGCCTTCTTGCGCACGCCGGCGGTGTCGATCAGCACGAGCGTGTCCCCGTCGCGCTCGATCACCACGTCCACCGCGTCGCGCGTGGTGCCGGGCACCTCGGAGACGATGACGCGCTCCTCGCGCGCGAAGGCGTTGACCAGCGTCGACTTGCCCGCGTTGCGCCGTCCGACGACGGCGATCTTCAGGCTGGGACGCGCGGGGGCCTGTCCCTGCTCGGGGGGCGGTAGGAGCTCGAAGACGCGCCGCAGCAGCGGACCGAGGCCCTGGCCGTTCTGGGCGCTGATCCCGAGGGGCTCGCCGCCGACGCCCAGGCTATGGAAGCCCTCGACCTCCCACTCCAGCGAGCTTGACTCGACCTTGTTGCAGACCAGCACGACCGGCTTGTCCACGCCGCGCAGGCGCTTGGCCACCTCGCGGTCGAGCGGTGTAACGCCGGAGCGGACGTCGACCAGGAACAGGATCAGGTCGGCGGCCTGCAGCGCCGTCGCAACCTGCTCCTCGACCACAGGGCCGAGGTCGTCGCGGTCGACGATGCCGATGCCGCCGGTGTCGATCACCTCGACCTCGCGCTCGCCCCAGTCGTCGGTGGTGAGGCGCGCGCGGACCGTCACGCGGTCGCGGGTCACGCCCTCGGTGGGCTCGACGATCGAGACGCGGCTCCCGCAAAGGCGGTTGGTGAGCGTCGACTTGCCGACGTTGGGCCGGCCAACGATCGCGATCCTGGGAAGCGTGGACACGGCGGTCACGGGAGGCGCAGGAAACGGTGGACCTGGGGGAGGACGCGCAGCGCGAGGCCGCGCGCGAGAACGTGCTCGACGAGTGCCTCGAGCTCGGCGCGCGATGGTGCCGCGACGCCGTTCAGGGCGGTGGCGGGCTGCACGACCAGCGGCAGCTTGGGCGCGAGCTCCACCACGTCGTCCAGGAGCGGCGCGAAGTCCTCCGGCGTGCGTCCGCCGGCGAGGATCAGCTTGCCGCAGGCGTCGCGGCCGTCGACCAGAGGGAGCACGGCACGCCGGGCGACGGCCCAGCTCGCGTCGTCGTGCGGCGCGGGCTCGTCGTCCAGGCCCGGGAGCTCGTCGGGCGCGTCGAGGTCGGCGGGCAGCTTGAGGTCGAGGCTCACGTGATCGATGCGCTCCAGTACCGCCGCGAGGGCGCGCGGATGCGCGCCGGCGGTCTCGAGGTGGACGCGCCGCGGTGCGGCGCCGGCGGCGAGCGCCGACACGAACCCGGGCCACAGCAGCGGCTCGCCGCCGGTGATGCTCAGCGTGCGGGCGGGGCCGTCCTCGGCCGCCGCCATGCGCCCCAGCGCCTCGCCGACGTCGACCCAATCGGCGTCGGCCGGCGCCGCCGGCACCAGCCATGAGCCGGGCGTATCGCACCAGCGACAGCGCAGCGGGCAGCCGCGCAGGCGAACGAAGACCTGGGGCTCGCCCACGTAGGCCCCTTCGCCCTGGATGGACGCGAAGACGGCGACGAGCGGCGCCCGGGCGCCACGCCCATGGAGCCCCGCGTCGAACGCGGGACGCGCGTCGGCACGACCGACCGCGGGAGACCCGGAGAGGGAAGCATCCTCCGCGGACGTCGCGCTCGACGTGGAGCTGGGCTGGGCCGGCTGCGTGCGAACCGGAGAGTGCATGCCACGCGTCCGCCGCGCATGCGGCGGTACGCGCCTCGCGGCGCCTACTCGGCGGCGGCGGCTTCCTCGGCCGGGGCTTCCGCCTCGGCGGCCGCGTCATCGGCACCGGCCTTCTTGGCCTTGGCGACCTTGAACTTCGTACGCACCTTCGGGAGGCCGTAGGCGGACGAGCTCTCCTCGTCGAGCTTGCCGTCTTTGCTGAGCTTGAGGATGCGCTCGAAGCGCGTCAGCACGCTGCGCTCGCCGCGAAGCGTGTCGACGCCCTTGAGGCTGTTGTGGATGGACATGGGTCTCTTCGGGGTTGGCCTTCGAGCCGAAGGGTTCGGAGGATGGAAGGTTAGTCGCCGCCCGCCGGAATCAGCTTGCGGATTGGATTCGGGTACGCGCCCTCGTACGGCCGGCCGCTGCCGTTCGGGCCCGCCAGGCGCCGCAGGCGGTTGCGCACCTCGTGCAGGTCGCTCTCCTTGGGCGCGGCGCCGACCACGATCACCAGCATGCCGTTGCCGGTTTTGAACGGCGGGAAGGCGGGCAGGCCGTAGGCCCGCAGGTGGTCGTAGTTGTCCCAGGCGAGCTCTTCGTTCGTCGGCGAGATCGAGATCGCGACGATCGTGTACTTGTTGCGCGGGTCGAAGAGCGGCGCGACGTCGCCCTCCTCGGTCGCCGCGGCGCCTCCGCCGCCTTCGCCCAAGCCGGGCGCAGGGATCACGGCGTCGAGCTCGGAGTCGCCCCAGGGATCCTCGGGGCCCGCCTCTTCGAGCGCGGGCCGCTCCGCCGCGCGCGCCGTGGCCTCCTCCTCCGCCGAGCCGCGCCCGACCACCACGCCGAGCACAAACCCCAGCCCCGCCGAGGCCAGCCCGAGCACCAGGAGGCGCGCGCCCCCGGTCGCGTCGAGGTCGGCGAGGGTCACCTCCGAAGAGCCGAGCGGCGGCGGCGATCCGGGCCCTGTGGGCGCACCTCCGCCGGCGCCCCCGGCGCCCGCAAAGGGGCCGCCGACGGTGCTCTTCTTCTTCGTGACGTCCTTGAACGCCTCGAGCATGTTCTCGCGGGACGGGCTCATCGCCTGAGGAAACGCGGGAGAGTACCCCGCCTCGACATTCGCGGTCAACGCGCAAGCTGCGTAGGATCCCGGCCAAGCCCATGCGCACCTCTTCCCTCCCCGAAAACGGGCCCCGGGCCGCGGGTCCCGGCCTCCTGGCCTGCCTCGCGGCGGCGGTCGCCCTCCCCGCCTGCGGGGGCGACGACGGCCCCCAGCCCTCCGCCGGCGGGTCCGCAGCTCCCGCGGGCGCCGCCGAGGGGTCCGAGACACCGCCGGCGCCCGCGCCGGTCCCTCCCCCGCTGCGCGGCCCCTGGCTCGACGCCGCGGAGCTGGCCGAGCTCCCCGCGGAGGGCCCGGGCTGGCCCGACGAGGCCGCCGCCCGCGGGCTGGCCTACGAGAACGTCTCCGGCGCCCCCGGCAAGCCCACCATCCTGGGCGCCAACGGAGCCGGGGTGGCGCTCCTCGACCTGGGCCCCGACGGCGACCTCGACGCCGCCTTCGGCCAGGGCCTGGCGAGCCTGGCGGCCGCCGTGGAGGGGCCCGGCGCCACCCTGGAGGTGTTCGAGAACCAGGGCGAGGGCCGCTTCACGCGCGCCGACGCTCCCCCGAACGCGGGCTGGTGGACCGGCCTCGCGGCGGGCGATCTGGACGGCGACGGCGACGCGGACCTGGTGGCGGGCGGCTACGGCGGCCTGCTCCTGTGCGCCCAGCGCGAGGGCCGCCTGGAGCCCTGGAGCGACGCCCCCGGCGGCGGACTGATGGCCGCGGGCGACGCCGGCGACTGGCTGGTGCCCGGTGCCGAGCGCGAGGCCGGACGCATCCCGCTGTGGACCACCAGCCTGGCCCTGCTCGACGCCGAGCTGGACGGCGACCTCGACCTCTACGTGGGCCGCTATCTGGAGCTCGACCCGCTCGACCCGCCCGTCGGCGAGCTCGGCGAGGGCGCGCTGGCCTTCCCCTGCTGGTGGAAGGGCATGGACGTGTACTGCGGCCCGCGCGGGATGACCCCGCAGCCCGACCGCATCCTGCGCGGCGACGGCGCCGGCGGTTTCGAGGACGCTTCGGCGGCCTGGCTGCCCGACCACGAGCCGGGCTTCACGCTGGCGGTGGGTGCGTTCGACGCGGACTTCGACGGCGACACCGACCTCTACGTGGCGAACGACAGCACGGCCAACCTCATGCTGGTGAACGAGGTGCGCGGGGAGGCGAGCGCCTTCGTCGACCGCGGGCTGACGGCGGGCGTCGCGCTGAACCCCGACGGCGCGGCCGAGGCCGGCATGGGCGTGGCCGTGGGCGACGTCGACCGCAACGGGCGCGTCGACCTGGCGGTCACCAACTTCTCCGACGAGCCCACGCACCTCTACCTCGCGCGCGAGCGCGGCTTCTCGAACCAGACCTACCGCATGGGGCTGGCGCACGAGACGCGGCGGCTCTTGTCGTGGAGCGCGCACCTCGACGACTTCGACGGGGACGGCTTCCTCGAGCTCTTTACCGCCAACGGCCACGTCTACCCGCAGGCCGACGCGCCCGACACCGGCACGCGCTACCGGCAGCCCGACTCGCTGTGGCACGTGCGCGGCGAGAGCCTCGCCAAGCGCGTCTGGCCGCTGCGCAGCGACTCGATCTTCGCGCTGGAGCGCGGCACGCGCGGGAGCGCGGTCGGCGACGTCGACGGAGACGGCGCGCTGGACCTCGTCGCGGTGGCGATCGACGCGCCGTGCGCGCTCGGCATCAACCGCACGGGCGCGGGCGCGAACCGCCTCGTGCTGCACCTGGAGGGCGCCCCCGATCGCCCCGCCCCCGACGGGCGGCGCTCGACGCGCGACGCCTTCGGCGCCAAGGCGATCCTGGTGCCCGCCCTCCCGGCGGGCACGCCGGCGACGGCGGAGTACGCGGTCCTGCGCGAGGTCCAGACCGCCGTCGGCTACCAATCGTCCTCCGCGCCCGAGCTGCACTTCGGCACCGGGGCCGTGCGGAGCTACGCCGACATCAAGCTGATCTGGCCCTCGGGCCGCACCGAGTCGCTGGGCGCCGGCGACATGGGCCGGCGGCTCTTCGTTCGCGAGGGCGACGGCATCGTGCGGGAGGAAACGCTGTGAAGATCCTGGCCCTGCTCCTCGCCCTCGGCCTGCAGGCCGGCGCGGCGGACTCCGAGCGCCCCGAGCCGCCCGAAATGGAGCGGCTGCGCGAGCTGGCCGAGCTCGGCCTCGACGCCGAGCTGGTGACGACCGGCCAGGCCTGGATCGGGCCCGGCGGCGCGCTCGCCGGCGCGGCCGAGGCGGCGGCGCTGGTCGCGCGCTCGCTCTTTCTCACCGGCCGCGAGACCGAGGCCTTCGAGACGCTCGCCGCCGCGCGCCCGACCGACCGCGCGGGCCGCGCCGCGATCGAGCTGATGCGCGCCCGCCTGCTGCTCGAGCGCGACGACCTCGCCGGCGCGCTGCGGCTGCTGGTCGAGGAACCGAACGGGCGCACGGCGCCGAAGTACCCCGACGTGCCGGACTGCCTGCTGCTCCTGGGGCGCGCGCTGGTGCGCTCCGACCGCCACGACCTGGCCGAGCCGCCGCTGCGCGCGTTCGTGGAAAAGGCCCCGCTGCACCCCGAGGGCCCCAGCGCCTGGCACATGCTGTTCGAGGCCGCGCTGCGCCGCAACGATCTCGCCGGCGCCAAGACCTGCCGCGCCGAGAAGGAGCGTTGGACCCAGTGGCACGCGCTGCTGCGCGCCCGGCGGCTGCAGATCCGGCGCCAACCCGAAGCGCGCCTGCCGCGGCTCGGACTGGCGCTGCTCTGGATCGAGGCGCGCGAGCTGGAGCGCGCCGAGGAGGCGCTCGAGGACCTGCTCGCGCGCTTCCCGCAGGACGCCGAGGCGTGGCTGCACCTGGGCGAGGTGCACCGCATGGCCGGGCGCGCGACCGACGCGGCGCGGGCCTACGGGCGCTCGCTCGAGCAGGATCCGACCGAGCACCGCGCGCGCTACAGCCTGGCGCTGCTGCACCGCGACGCGGGCCGCACCGCGGACGCGCGCCGCGAGCTGGAGCACCTGCTCGGCACCGAGGCCGCGGACGAGCCGGCCTTCCTCGGCGCACATCTCGAGCTGGCGCGGCTGCTCGGCGCGGCCGGCGAGGCCGACGAGGCGGCGCGCCGCTACGCGCGCTACCGCGAGCTGGGCGGGACCGAAGAGCTGGGCGGGTAGCCCCGCTCACAGGACGCCTAGGCGGCAATCAGGCTGCGGGGCGCGGCCTAGAGGCGGTTCAGCGCCTCGCGCACCTCGCGCGCCCAGCGTCCGTCGGGCTCGCGCTCGAGCTGCTCGCGGAGCACCCCGCGCGCCTCCTCGACGCGGCCGTCGAGCTTGAGCGCGCGGGCGAGGTTCAGCTCGACCGGCTCGGGGAAGAGGAAGCGCCCGTCGCGCCCCGCCTCGAGCACCCGCGCCCACTCGGCCGCGGCGCCGGCGTAGTCCTCCTGGCGGAAGAGCACGACGCCCAGATGGTTGCGCGCCGCGATCTGGGTCGCGTCGATTTCGAGCGCCTCTTCGAACGCGCGCCGCGCGGCGCCTAGGTCGCCGGCGGAGTAGAGGTCGATGCCGCGGTCGATCGCGCCCTGGGCCTCCTCGCGCAGCAGCACCGCGCCGAAGCCCAACGCCTCGTCGTCGAGCCCGAGCTCGCGCGCCTGGCGGTAGTGGTCGAGCGCTTGCGTGCGGTTCTTCTGCACCAGCTCGTACGTCGCGGCGCGCTGATGCAGGTCGGCGCGCAGCTCGGCGGTGGGCTTGCCGCCCGCCTCGATGTCGCGGTAGAGCTGCAGCGCGCTGTCGAAATCGTTGAGCGCGGCGCGGCAATCGGCTTCCAGCTCGGTCGCGTACAGCTCGTGGGGATCGTGCTCGCGCGCCTGTTGCGCGTGGCGGAAGGCCGACTTGGCGTCGCCCTCGGCCAGGCGCCGGCGCCCCTCGAGCAGGTGCGCCTGGGACAGCGGGCGGTGGACGAAGGGCAGCTGGGGATCGGCCTCGACGGCACGGAGCAGGTGCTCCAGCCCCTGGGCCGAACCGCCCGGCTGCAGGATGAGCGAGACGCCGGTGGCGCGCTCCAGGGCGGGGATGCGCCCGGCCAGCTCGAGCCCGGCCGCGATCTCGTCCGAGGCGGCTTCGAAGCGGCCGAGCACCGCGTAGACCTCCGCCGCGCAGGCGCACACGCGCGCGTCGTCGGGATGGGCGGCGCGCGCCTCCTCGACGGCGCGCAGCGCTCCGACCGAGTCGCCCGCGAGCAGCGCCGTGCGCGCGCGCAGCAGCGGGGCCTCGGCGCCCGCCAGGGACTCGACCTGCTGCAGCAGCGTGCG
The DNA here is from genome assembly GCA_039029355.1 of Planctomycetota bacterium. Classification (GTDB taxonomy): domain Bacteria; phylum Planctomycetota; class UBA1135; order UBA1135; genus JBCCGI01. Next base: position 124,232 of record JBCCGI010000011.1, on the reverse strand, counting down.
CGCCAGGTCCAGGCGCCCGAACTCGATCGCGTCGCGCAGCTGCGCGACGCGCGGATCGGAGCTGCGGGGCGCGGAGCCGGCCTCCCCCCCCGCGGCGCCGGCGGCCGCGTCGGCGTCGCCGCCGGAGCAGCCGCCAAGCGCCGCCGCGAGCGCGACGGCGGCGATTCGAAGGGATCTCTGCACGGGCGAGGATCTTATCGCAGGACGCGGCGGGGGCTAGGATACGCGCCATGTCCTCCCCCACGGGCTCGGTCCGCTTCGTCACGTTCGGGTGCAAGGCGAACCAGTACGACACCCAGGTGCTGCGCGAGGCCCTCGCGCGCCGCGGCTGGCGGGAGACCGACGACGACGCCGAGCTCGTCGTGGTCAACACCTGCACGGTGACCGCCGAGGCCGGCCGCAAGGCCCGCCAGCTCGCGCGCCGGATCGCGCGCACGACCCCCAAGGCGCGCATCTGCATGACCGGCTGCCTGGCCGAGGCCGAGCCCGAGATCCTGCGCGCGCTCCCCAACGTCGAGTGGGTGCTCGGCAACGGCGAGGCGAAGCGCCCGGTGAGCTTCCTGCGCGAGCTGGGGCACGACCTCGACCCCGAGGAGCTGGGCATCCCGGCCGGCATCACCCAGTTTGCCGGCCACACGCGCGGCTTCCTGAAGATCCAGGACGGCTGCGACATGTCCTGTGCCTTCTGCATCATCCCGTCGGTGCGCGGGCCGAGCCGCTCGCGCCCCGAAGGCGAGCTGGCGGCCGAGGTCGAGCGGCTGCTCGCCAGCGGGCACCGCGAGATCGTGCTGTGCGGGATCCACATCGGGCACTGGGGGCGCGACCTTGGCTCCGACCTGGGGCGGCTCTTGGAGCGCCTGGCCGCCGTCGAGCTCCGCGGGCCGGACGATGCGCCGGTGGACTGGCGCCTGCGGCTCTCGTCGATCGAGGCGACCGAGGTCACCGGGGCGGTGCTCGAAGCCATGGCGCGCCATCCGCGGCGGATCGCGCCGCACCTGCACATGCCGATGCAGTCCGGCGACGACGGCGTGCTGCGTCGCATGAATCGCTGGTACACGGCGGACGAGTACCTGGAGGCCTGCGCCCGCATCCGTGCCGCGCTCGACCGGCCCGCCTTCACGGCGGACGTGCTGGTCGGGTTTCCGGGCGAGGATGACGCGGCCTTCGAGACGACGCTCGCCACCGCGGAGGCGGCCGGCTTCACGCGGCTGCACGTGTTCCCCTTCTCAGCCCGGCCCGGGACGGCGGCCGAGAACCCGGCGGCCCTCGGAGCGCCGGTGGCGCCCGAAGCGGTACGCGAGCGGCGCGCACGGCTGTCGGAGCTAGCGCACGGGCTGGAGCAGCGCTTCCGGCGCTCGCTGGAGGGCGCACGGGACGCGGTGGTGCTGGAGGGCGCGAGCGGGCTGTCCGGCCGGTACCAGCGGGTGGACGTGGCGCTCGACGCTCTGCCGGAGGATGGGCCGTGGCCGGATTGGGTCGACGTGCAGCTCGCGGTCGAGGAGCGCGGCGAGGAGCTGCGGCTGGTGGGCCGGCCGCTCTGTGCGGAGGAGGCCCGGTGAGCGAACGCGGGAGGCTGGCGGCGGCGCTGCGGGCGCATGTGGGGCGGCGGCGCGCGATGGGCGAGCGGCGGACGGGGGTTGGGGGGGCGGTGGTGACCCCGAAGGCCCCGCGCGCCCCCCACCATCCCGAGCCCCCGCCCTCCCGAGGGGAACGCGAGGAGGACCGGGCGGCTCCGGCGGCGGTTGCAGCTTCTCCGGCCGAATCCGCTCCCAAGGCCGCTTCCGCGGCCGTCGACCCGGCTCCGACCCCGGGCGCTCCGACCGCACCGGCCGAGCCCGCCCCCGCGCTTCCCGCCAACCTGGCGCCCGCCTGTTCGGACCTCGACGAGCTGCGACAGGCCGTCGCCGGCTGCACGGCCTGCAGGCTGTGTGAGAGCCGCACCCAAACGGTATTCGCCGACGGCACCGGCTCGGCTCGCATCCTGTTCGTCGGCGAGGCGCCCGGTTTCCACGAGGACCGCCAGGGCGTCCCCTTCGTGGGCAACGCCGGTCAGCTGCTGACCGATATCATCACCAAGGGCATGGGGCTGGCGCGCGAAGACGTCTACATCGCCAACGTGCTCAAGTGCAGGCCGCCGGAGAACCGCGACCCCACCCCCGAGGAAAAGGCCCTGTGCACCCCGTGGCTCGACCGCCAGATCGAGCTGCTCCAGCCGGCGGTGCTCGTACCGCTCGGCCGCCACGCGGCGAACCACGTATTAAGGATGCAGACGTCGATGGGGCGCCTCCGGGGCCGCGTCTACGACCACGACGGGCGCAAGGTCGTCCCGACCTACCACCCCTCGTACCTGCTGCGGAACCCGGCGGACAAGAAGGAGTGCTGGAAGGACATCCAGCTCGCCATGGCCGAGCTGGGCCTCCAGCCGCCGGCGCGGGGCTAGCCCTCCGGCCCGGAGGCGACCCTGCGGGGGGTCGTCGAGGACGCCGGTGTTCGTAGGGTGCCGGCAGGCGCCGAGAGGCGCCCGAGGCGGGCCCGCTGGGCCGCAACGGCGCGTCGGCCCGTGACGGGAACGGGCCAAACCGGCCGAGGTTCCCTCGGGCGGCGCCGTAACCGCGTCAGGACCCCGCGGTAGGATGCCGGCGAGTTGACCCCCGTGGGGGGCCCCGCTATCCTCCCGGCCCACGTTTGGGACCGGCGCGGCCGGTCCCCCGAGGCGTTCCGACCCCCTCCCCCCGCTCTTTTCCCGCACACTCTGGTCCGAGCTCTCCTCGCGCAGGAGGGCCGCACGCTTCGGCCGGCGCGCCCGGCCCGCGACGGAAGCGACGCCGGACCACGTCCTCGTTCCGCCACGAAGTCGATCGACCTTCCGGCCCCCATCCGATTCCAGCCCATGCGCTTCCGCTCTCTTATCGTTCCGGGACTCGCCTGTCTTGCCGCCGCTTCGTGCCGCTCTACGGACACGTCCCCGGCGCAAACGGACGGCGCCGATGCCTCCGGGGAGCTCACCCCGGCCGCTCCGCTCCAAGTCGACGAGGCAAGCCCCATCCTGGCGTCCACTCCGGTCGAGCCGAAGAGCCAGGACCTCCAGGACCAGGTCGATCAGATCGAGCGCCTGCGCCAGCGCCAGCAGTACCTGGCCGAGCGCTACATCGCAGATGGCAACGAGCACCTGGACCGCGCGGACTTCGAGTCGGCGCTGCACTCGTTTGCCCAGGCGCTCGAGGTGATGCCCTCGAACGAGGAGGCCCGCGCCGGTCTCCGCAAGGTCGAGTCGCTGATGGGCGACGGCTTTGCCCAGGCATCGGAGTTCTTCGACGACGCGGTCGCGATGGAGACCGTCCGGCGCGCGCAGGCGCGCATGGAGGTCGAGCAGTTCCTGGCCGACGGCGACAACTTCATGCGCCTGGGCCGGCACGACGAGGCGCTCGAAGCCTACCGCCGCGCCGAGACGATCCTGCGCTTCCACCCGCTGATCGCCACCGACTCGCTCGACGAGCAGGTCGTCGCGAACAAGCTGGAGTCGGCCGCGACCGCCGCCGAGGACGCGGCGCGCGAGGCCGAGATGCAGGCCATGCAGGAGGCCGAGCGCGCGGCCGCCGAGCGCGAGGCGCAGCAGCGCGACTACCGCATCAACAAGCTCACGACGCTGTACGCCGAGGCGAACTCGGCCTTCAAGCGTGAGGACTACAGCACGGCCGAGAGCCTGGCGAAGCAGATCCTGCTGTGGGACGCCGGCAACGAGTTCGCGATGGAGCTGCGCGATATCGCCTCCGCCGCGCGCCACCAGCAGAAGGACACGGAGAACCGCCGCCTGCTGCGCGAGAACTGGATCCGCACCTTCGAGGACATCGAAGCCAGCGCGATCCCGCAGCCGCGCGAGACGATCCTGTTCGACGACCTCGAGCGTTGGCGTGAGGTCTCGCAGCGCACGCCGCTGGAGTTCGACCGCTCGGGTGGCGCCACGGACCAGGACCGCGACGCGATCGCCGAGCGGCTCGAGACCGTGCCGATCCGTCCGCGCTTCGGCATCGACGACGAAGGCGCCCCGCTGGAAGAGGTCGCGACCTACCTCCAACGCGTCACCGGCGTGAACTTCCTGATCTCCCCCGCCGTCCGCGACGAGCTGGACGAAGAGGAGACCGCCGTCACGCTCAACATCCCCACCGACCGCAGCGTGCGTAAGGTGCTCGACCTGATCGTCGACACCTCGGCGTCCGACAACCTCGGTTGGAAGATCGAGGACGGCGTCGTCAAGTTCGTCACCAAGGAAGAGATGATCGGCGGCCAGGTCCTCGCCATGTACGAGGTCCGCGACCTGATCCACCCGGTGCGCGACTTCCCCGGCCGCGAGATCAACGTCGAGCCCTCGGGCGGCCTCGAGCCGTTCGACGAGGAGTTCGAGGAGCGCGAGGCGCTCGTCGTCACCGAAGACTCGCTCGACACGCTCATCCGCGAGAACGTCGCGCCGGAGTCCTGGGACCTCGACCCGAGCAACAGCCTCCGCATCACCAACGGTACGCTGGTCGTCTACCAGACGCCCGAGGTGCAGACGCAGATCAAGTCGCTGCTGGAAGACCTCCGCGAGGCGACCGGCATCATGGTCGACGTGCAGGCGCGCTTCCTGAAGGTCGAGGACAACTTCCTCGAAGACATCGGCGTCGACTTCCGCGGCCTCGGCTCGCCGGGCCTCGGCACGAACGACTTCTTCGACGACTTCGGCGACGCGACCGCGCAGCAGGATCTCGGCTCCGAGATCGGTCAGGACACCGACCTGGGCGCGTTCCTCGACGAGGGCGAAGACGGCGACCTCAAGGCGCGCATCGAGAACCTGTACGACACCGACCTCGGTGACGAGGACGTGCTGGTCGGTTCCGGCGGCCTTTCGTTCCAGTGGACCTACCTGAACGACCTGCAGCTCGAGATGGTGCTGCGCGCGGTCGCCAAGTCCGAGCGCGTCGAGCTCGTGACCGCCCCGCGCCTGCTGGTCTTCAACACGGCGCGCTCGAACCTGACCGTGCTGAACCAGGTCGCCTACGTGCAGGACTACGACGTCGAGATCGCCCAGGCGGCCTCGATCGCCGACCCGGTCATCAACGTCGTCGAAGACGGCGTCATCCTCGACGTGCGGCCCGTCGTCTCCGCCGACCGCCGCTACATCACCCTGGAGCTCCGCCCCACCGTGGCCGAGCTCAAGCGGCCGATCGACGAGATCACCACGACCCTGGGCAACGCGGGCAACGGCGTCACGATCCAGCTCCCCGAGCTGGAGGTGTCGCGCGCGCGGACCTCGGTGCCCATGCCCGACGGCGGCACGGTCCTCCTCGGCGGGTTCAAGATCCGCGAGTCGCAGGATCTTCGCTCCGGTGTCCCGATCCTGAACAAGATCCCGCTGGTCTCGTTCTTCTTCGAGCGCAAGGGCAACTTCGTCTCGAACCGCAAGCTCCTGATCCTGCTGAAGGCGAACATCGTGATCCCCGAGGAGCACGAGCCGACCGCCGCCCAGCTCGGTCTTGAGGACGCGGGCCCGGCCCCCCGCTAGGCCTAGGCCACACTCACCCCCGCGGGGAGGCGTTTTCCTCCGCGGGGGATCCAACGCGCCGTTTCGAGGCTTGGTAAACCGTCCGTCGGACGGTGGGTAGTCCTCGTGTCGACGATTCCTGGCCTGGAAGCGTCACCGGGAGCCCAAAGCCGGGTCTTAGGTTCGGGTCCCCGAGGGGCTCCCCCCACGCGAGCTACGGATCCACAACTCGATGACCACTTCCCTCCCTGCCATGCAGCACGAACGCAAGCCGTCGTCCACGTCCCTTGGCGTCCAAGCGGTCCGGGCAGCCTCCGCGCTGGCCCTGTTGGCCGCGGTCGCCTCCGCCCAGCGTTCCGAGGCCGAGCTCAAGTCCGACATCAGCTTCGCCCGCGGCCTGGCGGCGGAGTGGCAGTACGTCGACCTGGCCGAGGAAGTCATTCTCGACATCGAGGGCAGCGGCGGCCTGGGCAAGGACGTCGCCGAGGAGCTGGGTCTCGTCAAGTGCGAGATCTACGCCGAGGGCGCCAAGCGCGAGGCCAACCCCGACGTCCGGGATGAGCTCTACGCAAAGGCCGTCGAGGCGTTCCGGGGCTACATCGACAAGAACCCGGTCTCCGACTACCTGCCGCAGGCCGAGCGGGGATACGTCGATGTCTCCAACCTCTACTCGCGCAACCTCGAGAAGCGCTACCAGGAGGCGATCGGCGAGGAGGCCGACACCCTCCGCGCGAAGACCACCGAGCTGCTCGAAGAGGCGCTGAAGCGGACGAGCGAGCTCGCCGAGGCGCTGAAGAGCAACGAGTGGACGCTGGCCGAAAAGCTGGAGTGGTCGCGGGTGATGTTCAACCGCGGGCAGATGTACCACACGATGGGACGCGTCTCCGACGAGGGCGCGTTCTTCTTCAGCCAGGCGGAAAGCGCGCTGGAGGATCTGGCGGGCAAGATGGGCGAGAAGACCCCGCAGGGGCTCTTCGCCTACCTCGAGCTGGCCGGGGTGTACGCCTCGCAGAACCGCCACGACGACGCCGCCGCGTTCGGCGAGTTCGTGGTCGACACCGTCCTCCCGGTCAGCGCCAAGGTGCGCAACGACGGCGGCTGGAAGGACCTGACCGCGGAGGAGAAGGCCAAGCGCTGGACCTTCGTCGAGCGCGGCACCGGCCCGGTCGTCGAGGCCTACAGCAACGCCGGCTACCCCGAGGACGCGTCGAAGTGGGCGCTGCACTTCTACAACAGCTGGAAGCGCGAGGGTTTCAACCTGAGCCCCTCGGGGCACCTCTCGCTGCTGGCCGTGGCGCGCACGCTGCTGGACACCGGCGGCTTCATCGGCGGCAGCACCTCCGCCGGCAGCCTGCGCTGGTTCGAGACCGCCGAGGACATGGACTCCGCCGGCGTCGCCAAGCGCGACCGCCGAGCGTCGATCGACCTGGCCCTCTCCATCGCGCAGACGGTCAACAATGAGAACAAGGGCAACACGCTCCAGATCCGCGCGCAGAAGCTGATCTCCGACGTGATCGGCCGGCCGGGCGTGCAGGTCTCCCCCGACGTCCTCTACGAGGCCGCGCTGGGCGAGTACTACAACAAGAACTACCCGACGGCGCTGGAGTCGTTCCGCCGCGTGATGCGCTCGCTCGACGGCCAGGACCAAGCGGTCCGGCTCGAGTACGGCGCGAAGGTGCTCTACCACATCGGCGAGAGCCTGCGGAAGCAGGACCGCGCGCTGGAGGCCGCCCTCGCCTACAAGGAAGGCGCGACCACCTACCGCGGCGACCCGGAGTTCGACGAGAAGAACGCCAAGGGCTACTACGGCACCGCGGGCGAACTGCGCTCGAAGGCGTCCGGCGTCGCCGAGTTCGACACGATGCGGCGGGACGCGGAGAACCTGATGACTCAGATCTCCAAGGACACCGACGACATCGTCTTCCGCCAGGCGAAGCGGATCTACGACCAGGACGACTACCCGTCCGCGCGCGACAAGTTCCTCGAAGTGCAGAAGGGCGCCGACATCTACGAGAAGTCGCTCGCCTACGCCGCGCTGTGCCTCAAGAAGCTCAAGGACAACGACGCGGCCGAGAAGGAGTTCCAGAACTACGTCGGTCCGTACGTCTCCGACGCCAAGAACCAGGTCACCACGCCCAAGGCGGTGGCGACGCGCCGCGAGGCGATGGCGATGTCGCACTACTACCTTGGCTCGATCGCCTATGAGCGCGCGAACAAGGGCCAGGGCTCGTACGACGAAGTCGTCGCGCGCCTCGGGAACTACCACGACGAGTACCCCGACCAGACCTCCTACGCCCCCAACGCGCTGTACATGGTGATGATGTCGCAGCTCGCCAAGAAGGACGTGGACGCGGTCAAGACGACCCACGCCAAGATGGTCGAGCTGTTCCCGACGAACAAGTTCACCGGGTCGGGCGCCTACAAGGTCTACAAGGTGCTCGCGGTCGACCGCAAAGCGGCCGAAGAGGCAGGCGACACCGAGACCGCCGGCACGATCGCCCAGGACATGGCGACCTTCATGCGGCTCGGCAACAGCCTGGCCGGCTCGCCCAGCTTCCCGAACCTGCGCGTCGAGTCTTCGCTCTGGATCGACGTCGAAAACCACACCGAGGCCGAGCGCGTGCTGAACGCGATCCTCGAGCGCTTCGGCGACGATGCCGCCCAGACCGAGGTCATCGAGAAGCACGTGAAGCCCGACCTCGGCGAGGTGCTGCTCGCGCAGAAGCGCGCGCAGGACGCCTTCGACCTGCTCTCTCCCCTGGTCCCCGACCCCGACGACGACGAGGATCCGCGCAAGCCGTCCTCCCGCGTCGTGATGGCGTACTGCCACTCGATCGCGGGCTGGGTGCTCCAGGAAGGCAAGACGATCACGCCCGTGCCGGGCGTGGGCGGCGCCGAGAACCTCTCCAAGGCCTGCAAGTATTGGGTTCAGCTCACCAAGGCGGTCGAGCGCGAGTCCAAGTGGGAGGACCCCTGGTACGAGCGCAAGTTCGAGACGGCGTTCGCCTACTACCAGTGGGGCCTGGTCGACAGCGAGAAGATGGGTTCGGCCCGGAGCCAGATTCAGACGCTCCGCACCGAGCTCGGGAACGAGCTCCAGGACCTCGAGAACGACGAGATCCGAGAGCGCTTCCTGTGGCTCTGGAAGAAGGTCCAGTAGGCCCCCGAGCCCTCCCCTAGACCGCATTCGGGCGGGCCCGGCCCGCCTCCCCCACCGTCCCCGTTTCCATGGTTGTGAGCCACCTCACCCCAGCTAGAATGGTTCGCTCTTCTATGCGGCCCCGTCCCACCAGCACCGCCCGATTCTCCCTTCCGGCGTTCCTTCTGGGGACGCTCGCGGCCTTTGCCGGACCGACCTGGGCCGCGGCAAGTCAGGACGCGAAGAAGCCCGACCAGGTCTACGCCAAGAACCGTCGGACGGGCGCGGTCAGCCCGGTGTCGGGCGTCGTGTCGGAGAACGGCCTCGAAGAGGTCAAGGTGACCGCCGGCGAGCGCGAGCGCGATATCGACTCGAAGCTCGTGGTGCGCATCGTCTTCGGCGACGTCCCCCCCTCCTACCGCGAGGCGTCGATGTACTTCGACCGGGGCGACTTCGAGAACGCCTCGGCGAAGTTCCAGCTGGCGGCGGGTGACGCGGCCACGCGCGAGGTCGTTCAGGCCGCGGCGCGCCTGCGCGGAGCCGAGTCGCTGATGCGCCTCGGGTCGGCCGATTCGGGCGCCTTCGAGCGCGCCGCGACCGAGGCCGCGACGTTCCTCGCCGACTTCCCGCTCAACCGCGAAGTGCCGTCGGCGCGGATGCTACAGGCGCGCGCGACGCACCTGTCCGGCCAGGCCGCGGGCGCCGCGGACCTGTACCGGCTGATCTTCCGCGAGGCCGAGAACGAGACGCCGTCGACCGGCTACACCTGGTCCGACTGCATGCGCGCCGGCCTGCGCGCAGGCGATGCGTTCCTCGCGGCCGGCGACGGCGACAAGGCGCGCGAGACCTTCTCGGCGCTGGACGGCGCGGTGCTCCGCGTCCTCGGCACGCTCGACGAGGACTCGCCCGAGCGCGACACGCTGCTGTCGATTCAGGCGCAGTCGAACCTCGGCGAGGGCTGGAGCCTCCTGGCGGCGGGCAACGCCAGCCAGGCCAAGACGTTCTTCCGCGCCAAGCTGTCGAACGCCGGCCCCGAGTCGCTCCCGGCGCTGCGCTTCGGCTCGCACCTCGGGCTGGCCGAGTCCCTCCTCGCCGAGGGCGAGGTGCGCACCGCGCAGCTCGAGTTCGCCCTCGTCTCCGCGCTGGATCACGCGGACCGCGATCGTGCGGCCCGCGCTCTCGTTGGCCTGGCACGCTGCGCGCTCAAGACCTCGGACGGTGAAGCCCGGACCGACGCGCGCCGCTGGCTCCAGACCGTTACCGATCACTACGGCGATACTCCGGCGGTCCGTGCCGCGCAGGAGATGTTGTCCTCGCTGTGAGATCATTCCCCCCGCTTCCGAACCCAATCCCCAGGAGTTCCCCGAGGATGGCTTTCCATCTGATCCGTGATCGAGTCCTGGACGGCGTCGCCCGGGCCATTCCGATGGCCGTCGTCGCCGTGCTGACCTCGACCCCCCTTCTCGCTCTGCAGGACGGCACCGAGGAGGCCGCCGCCGAAGGCGAATCGCTCTCGCTCGGCGGAATCATCGCCGACTCCGGCATCTTCGGCTGGCTGATCATCCTGCTCTCGATCGTCGCTCTCGCCGTCATCATCGAGAACTTCGTCTCCCTGAAGCGCGACAAGCTCGCGCCGCCGGAGCTGATCGACGAGATCCAGGCCCTCTTCGACGAGGGTCAATTCCAGGAGGCCATGGAGCTCTGCGAGAACGAGCCCACCTTCCTGACGCGGATCTGCGGCGCCGGGATCGCGAAGATCGGGCACTCCTTCGAGGTGATCGAGAAGTCGATCGAGGAGATGGGTGACGAAGAGGCGGTCAAGCTGCACCAGAAGATCGGCTGGCTCTCCGTGATCGCGAACATCGCGCCCATGATGGGTCTGCTGGGCACGGTGTCCGGCATGGTGCTCGCCTTCCACAAGATCGCGACCAGCCAAGGCCAGGCCAACCCGGCCGAGCTGGCCGACGGTATCTCGATGGCGCTCCTGACCACGCTGTTCGGTCTCTGCGTCGCCATCCCCGTGACCGCTGCGTTCGCCTACCTGCGGAACAACCTGATCCGCTCGGTGATCGAAGTCGGCGCCATCGTTGAGGACCTCTTCGAGCGCTTCCGCCCGGCCACCTAGCGCCCCCGCGCCGGGGTTTCCCTCCCCCCCCGCCCGGGGACAGGAAGGGAAACCCGGCGCACCGACGGCCTTAGAGATTCCATGAAGCTCAACAAGCACGACGCTCAGACCGAGATGGAGATGAACATGACGCCGATGATCGACGTCGTGTTCTTGCTGATCATCTTCTTCATGATCATCACGGACCTCACGCAGCAGGACCTCGAGGAGATCAAGCTCCCGGTCGCTCAGACGTGCGTGCCGGACGAGCCTCAGAAGGGAGTCGTCCGCCCCATCGTGAACATCAACGACAAGGGGCTGATGGTCGTCAAGCGCAACGAGGTCTACAACCCGGAGTCGAACGACACGCGTCAGCTTGAGGGCTACCTGGCGGACCAGGCGCGCTTCATGCCGAAGAAGGGCCTGAACGAGGACCTTCCTATCGGTCCGGGGAACCCGGGCGTGCCGGACAACCCGCTGCTCATCCGCGCGGACGAGAACACGCCGTTCAAGTACGTGCAGAAGATCATGGAGATCTGCGGCAAGCAGGGCATCCAGATCTGGAAGATCGAGATCGCGGCCGCCGAGTCGGAAAAAAAAGGTGGAGAGGAATAGCCATGTCCCGACTGCAAGCCATCGTCGACGACAACTGCGAGCTCGAGATGACGCCGATGATCGACGTCACCTTCCTGCTCCTGATCTTCTTCCTGTGCACGATCAAGTTCAAAACGCTTGAGGGCAAGCTCTCCGCGTACCTGCCGAAGGACGTGGGCGTCAACACGACGCAGGCCGATCCCAAGGAGAAGGTCGAGATCAAGCTGACGGTCCAGACCGAGGGCAAGCGGATGGACCCGGACAATGCCGGCAAGCAGTGGAGCGGCGAGGGCCGCTACCAGTGGGTCGGCCGCAAGGTCCTCTATCAGATCGGCCCGAAGAAGATCACCGACCTGAAGAGCTTGGAGCGCCGCCTGAAGGACCTCTACGAGGCCGACGAGGAGCGTCCGGCGACGATCGATTCCCGCCCGGGCACGACCTACGGCGACGTGGTCCCCGTGCTCGACGCCGCGATCTTCGCCGGCTACACCGACATCACCTTCGTGGGCGAATACAAGTAGCCCGCGCCAAGGTCACCGACCCAAAACGCGGGGCTCTTTCGACATCCGAAAGCGGCCCCGCGCTCGTTTCCGAGGGGCCTCCCGAAGGCCCGCCGCGACCGCCCGTCGCACCCCCTATCCGCCCTACCTAAGTCCTTATCTCAAACGGGGTTGTTTTCGCGATCCGGATTTGCCCGCGGGACCCTTTTGGGAGTATCCTCCGCGCCTCGCAGCGGCGCCCCTCGGCCTCTTTCCGAACCGCGCGCCGGCTGCACGCCAGTCCCCCATCCCCTGCCGGAGTCCTCACGTTCCCCGCGTAGCCGACCGCGCGCCAAGGGATAGGGACGACGAGCCTTTTCCGGGCCACCGCCTGACCCCCCAGGAGTACGAACCGTTCCGATGAGGAAACACGTCGCTTCGCTGTCCCTTACCGCGCTCGTCCTCGGCGCGTGCACGTCGGCCCCGTCCGACTCCACGATGGACTCCCCGGTCGAAAACGGGGAGAGCGGCTCGGACGTCGCGTCGCAGGATGCCATGGAGTCGACGGCGTCGCCGGTGACCGCCATGTCGTCCGCGGTTCCGCAGGACGACGCCCTGGCGCAGGAGTGGGATCGGCTGACGCTCTCGGAGCAGAAGCAGTCGTACCTGGTGGAGCGCCACATCGCCAACGCTCTCGACCTGCGCAGCCAGCTGCGGCTCGAGGACGCGGAGATGGAGCTCGCCCAGGCGCTCGAGCTCGACCCCGACAACCTGCAGGCCAAGGAGCTGCTCGCCGAGGTGGGCGCGCTGCTCGGCCGCGAGCCGGGGCGGGTGTCGACGGTGACCGAGCAGCTCTCCACCGAGTACCGGCTGCGCGTGCAGCAGCTGTACGAGGAGGCAAAGGACAACCTGCGCACCGCCAAGGTGCTGCTGGCCAAGGGCGAGTACGACAGCTCGATCACCGAGCTGACGCTCTGCCTCGACTCGATCCGGTGGGCGCCCTACTCGGTCGACTGGCAGGGGGTCGACACCGAGGCGGAGAGCCTGCTGGAGAGCGCCAAGGCTCAGCGCGAGATGGCGCTGCAGGCCGAGCAGGAGGACGCCGAGCGGCGCGCCTTCGAGGCGCTGCGCGAAGAGGAGGCGGCCCAGCGCGCGCGTGAGGCGGCCGTGGTCCAGACCACGCTCGATCAGGCGATCTCGGCCTTCCAGGCCGGCAGCTACGACGAGTCCGAAGAGCTCGCCATCCGCGTGCTCGACCTGGACCCGCGCAACGAGCGCGCCCACGACCTGCGCGACGCCTCGTTCAAGGCGGGCCGCGACGCGGTGCGCGAGGAGACGCTCGAGCGCAAGCGCGAACAGTACAAGGTGTGGCAGGAGGAGATGGACGAGCTGCTCGTCCCCTACGTCGACATCGTCACCCTCCCCGACCGCGAGTTCTGGAAAGAGATCACCGACCTGCGCTCGCGCCGTCGCGGCCTCGACCTGACCACGATCGAGGATCCGGCCGAAGCCGCGCTGCGCAACCAGCTGGCGACGACGACCATCCCCGGCTTCAGCTATGAGGACGAGGAGAGCCTGATCCAGGTCATCGGCGGCCTCGCGACGATCACCGGCCTGCCGCTCGTCGTCGATCCGGTCGCGGACGAAGCCGCGCTCGACGAGGGCGTCGTCTTCACGATCAACCTGACCAACAAGATCACGGTCGAGAAGGCTCTCAACCTGATCACGGACATGGCCGGCGAGCTGGTCACCTGGACCATCAAGCACGAGGCCGTGCTGGTCACCACGACCGAGCGCGCCCGCGGCACGCTGGTCACCTACAACCACGTCGTCGACGACCTGATCTTCGGCCTGACCGACTTCCTCGGCCCGCGCATCGACCGCATCCGCCTCATCGACGAGCTCGAGGACGAGGACGGCGGCGGCCCCTTCGGCGGCATCGGCGAGCGTCCGAACATCGTCGAGCCCGACGACCTCTCCGCCCTGGTGCAGGAGAACGTCGCGGTCGGCACCTGGGAGGACGAGGGCATCTCGATCAACATCGAGGGCGGCAGCATGATCGTCGTGCACTCGCCTGAGGTGCAGCGCGACGTGAAGGCCTTCCTCGAAGACCTGCGTCGCTTCAGCTCCTCGATCGTCACGATCGAGTCGAAGTTCCTGACCCTCGCCGACAACTATCTGCAGGAGATCGGCGTCGAGTTCCGCGGCCTGGACAACCCGGGTTCGCCGTTCACCGACCTCGACGACCTGACCTCCGGCGGCGAAGACATGGCGAGCCTCGGGCTCGACAACCAGGGCACCGGCGACGGCTCCGGTCCGCCCGCGGCGGGCTTCTTCTACGACGACGGCGGCGACGGCGACTTCAAGGGCGCCATCTCGCAGATCTTCGAGGCCCCGCTCGGCGACGCGCTGAGCAGCATCGGCGGCATGACCGCTCAGTTGACCTTCCTGGACGACCTCCAGGTCTCGGCCATCCTGCGCCTCGTCGAGAAGCAGGAGAACCTGGAGATCCTGAACGACCAGGTGCTCTCGGTGCACAACACCCAGCGCGCCTTCGTCACGGCGATCAACCAGCAGGCCTACATCCAGGACTTCGACGTCGAGGTGGCTCAGTTCCAGGCGATCGCGGACCCGCAGATCAACGTCCTGGAAGAGGGCATCGTGCTCGAAGTGCGGCCGACCATCCACCACGACCGGAAGTACCTCACGCTCGAGGTGCAGCCGACGGTGGCGAACGTCGTCGCGCTGGTCGACGTCTCCACCACCCTGGGTGGCCAGACCCAGGCGGTGACCTTCCAGCTCCCCGAGCTCGAAGTGCAGAGCGTCTTCACCACCGCGGTGGTCCCCGACGGCGGCACGATCCTCCTCGGCGGCCTTTCGCGCCTGCGCAACATCGAGCGCCGCGCGGAAGTCCCGTGGATCGCGAACATCCCGCTGGTCGGCTTCTTCTTCAAAGAAGAGGGCTACAGCAACGAGAAGAACAGCCTGATGATCATGATCCGCGCTTGGATCACGGACGTGAAGGGCGCGCTCGACGAGCTGGAGGCCGGCCGCTAGGCCCTCCCCCACCTCGACCTGCATGCAAGCGGGCGGCCCTCTTCGGGGGGCCGCCCGCTTTTTGTTGCTCCGTCTCAAGATCGTGGATTTGCGGGGACGATGCGGACGCGATGTCCCGCTCCCAGCGAGCCTTGCTGGCCCTGGTGCTCGGCTTCGTGGTCCCCCTCCTGATCGCCGAAGTCGCGATCCAGGTCTACGTCGACCACATCGCGCAGCGCACGCGCATCTTCACCCACGACACCACGCTGGGGTGGCGCGTGCTGCCCGACCTCGACGTCGTGCGGCGCAATGCCGACGGGGAGCCGTGGCGCATCGTGACCGACGAGGACGGCTTCCGTGGCCCCTCCAACTGGGATCCCGACGCCGAGCGGCGGCTGCTGATCCTGGGCGACTCCTTTGCCTTCGGCGAGGGCGTCGACATCGAGGAGCGCTTCGACAGCATCCTGACCAAGGGGCTCCCCCAGCTCTCCATCGTCAACCTGGGCGTGATGGGCTACGGCACCGACCAGGAGGTCATCGCCGCCCGCCCCTGGATGCGGGATCTGGGCCAGGGGGACGTGTTGCTGCTCCTGACCTTCGGGAACGACTTCTACGACATCGCGCGGCGCAAGCACGCCTCGCGCTCGAAGCCCTGGTTCTGGCTCGACGAGGACGGCGCGATCGACGAACGCCTGCCTCAGATCGGGCTGGCCGAGATCCTGCGCGACCGCTTCTACACCACCGGCCTCCTGGTCCAGCACCTCGGGCCGGGGACGCCGATGCCGTCGCGGCCGCAGGTCCGGCGAGCGCGCGAGCTCTACACGGCGATCGTGGCCACCGAGCTGTACCCGCTGGCCGACCGCGGCATCGAGGTCTGGATCGCGCACCACGGCGCGCGCGCGGCGCGGCTCCCCTTCCCCACCGAGCCGGTCTTCGAGCGGATCGAGACCCAGGGAGTTCGCATCTTGCCGCTCGACCCCGTGATCCGGGAGGGCGACCCGGCCGCGGCCTATCTCGCGGACGGGCACTGGACCGCCGAAGGGCATCGCCGCGTGGGGGCATACCTAGGCGGGCTATTGGCTCCCACCACGGCCCCGACGACCGCCGACGCCGAGGCCTTTTAGCCGGGGCGGATCCGCGGTAGAGTCCCGGCCATGGGCAAGCTGCGGGCGGTGCTGTTCGATCTCGACGACACGCTGTTCTCGACCACCGACTTCGCGCGGCGCGCGCGGGCCAACGCGGTGGCCGCGATGGTCGATGCGGGCCTGGAGCTGCCGCTGCAGGTCGTGCAGCGCGAGCTCGAAGAGGTGATCGCGGAGTTCTCGTCGAACTACGATCACCACTTCGACAAGCTCCTGCAGCGCCTGCGGCCGCCCGGCATCGAGCGCCACAACCCCGCGCTGATCCTCGCCGCCGGCGTGGTCGCCTACCACGACACCAAGTTCGGCGGCCTGCACCCCTTCGAGGACGTGGTGCCCTTCCTGAGCTTCCTCCGCGGCGCGGGAGTGCAAACCGGCATCATCACCCACGGCTGGACCACCAAGCAGGCCGAGAAGATCGTGCGCCTGGGGCTCGTCCCCTACCTCGACGAGGGCGCGATCTTCATCTCCGACCAGATCGGGATCTCGAAGCCGAACCCCAAGCTCTACCAAACCGCCCTGCGCGACCTCGGCCTGACCCCCGAGGAGGCGATGTACGTCGGCGACAGCCCCGACCACGACATCACACCGCCCCAGTCGATCGGCATGACGGCGGTGTGGGCCAAGCGCGCGGCCAAGTACGGGCTCGCGGGGACCGACATCGAGCCGAACCACACCATCGAGAGCTTCGTCGAGCTGGAGCGGATCCTACGCGAGGACTACGGAGTGGGCTCCTGAGGTCGAGCCCCGGCGCGCGGTGCCGGGCTCGAAGCGACCTCCTATAATGTGCGCTCCGCTGCGGTGCTCCCGCAGCGGCGGCGGCCGGTGTCTCACCGGCCGACCGGAACCTCAAGAGCTGCCCCCTTCCTCGACTCCCTAGCAGAACCCATGCTGCGAATTCCGCGAAGAGAAGCCGTTCGGACGCTGACGCTGCTGGCCGCCCTAGTGGCCGGATCCTCCGCCCCCCACGGGCAGGACACCGATCAAGGCCTCTGGTCAGCCTTCGCCGGGCAGGGCCGCCTCAACATCGCGCCGCAGGGGCGGATGCGCTGGTGGTTCGACGCACACGCGCGCTTCTTCGAGGACTCCAACGGCTTCGAGACCAGCATCGTGCGCCCGGGCATCGGCTACGACATCAACGAGCACACGACCGCCTGGCTCGGCTACGCCTGGATCGAGAACGACCCGATCGCCGGCTCGTTCACCGAGCAGCGCATCTGGCAGCAGCTCACCTGGGGCAAGCGCTACGACTGGGGCACCCCCTTCGCCCGCACCAGGCTGGAGCAACGCTACGACGAACGCGGCAGCGACACGGGCTGGCGCCTGCGCCAGTTCGTGCGCTGGACGAAGCCGGTGAGCGACGACTCGCGGCTGGGCTGGCGCGTTTGGGACGAGGGCTTCTTCGACCTCAACGACACGTCCTGGGGCCAGGACACCGGCTTCCGGCAGAACCGCGCCTTCGCGGGCATGGGCTGGAAGGTGGACGACTCGCTGACGCTCGAGGTCGGGTATCTCAACCAGTACATCCCGCGGGATGCGGCTGACAGCTCTTCGAACCACGTGTTGGCGGTGACGCTGCTGGGCAACTTCTAGGGAGCGGCACGCCGCCCCAGGGCCGCCTCGGCCGGAACGCCGGAGCCGGCGCGCACACGCGGCCGGATCGCGCGAGCGCGGTCCGGCGAGGGCAGCCGATTCGACGAGCAATCCGATGACCGAACCGAAGAACGACTCCATCCACCCGCCCGGCACCTCAGAGGAAGGTCGAGCCGCCGCTCCGCTCACCTCCCTTCCGCGGTCGTTCCCAACCGCGGATCAGGCGCCGAGCGCGATCCCGGTCACCGTGCTGTCCGGGTTCCTGGGGGCGGGCAAGACGACCCTGCTCAGCCACGTCCTCAACAACCGGGAGGGGCTGCGGGTCGCGCTGATCGTCAACGACATGAGCGACATCAACATCGACGCGCAGCTCGTCAAGGGTGGCCAGGCGACCCTGAACCGCACAGAGGAGAAGTTGATCGAGCTCTCGAGCGGATGCGTCTGCTGCACTCTGCGCGAAGACCTGCTGAAGGAAGTCGGCCGCCTTGCCGTCGAGGGGCGCTTCGACTATCTGCTGATCGAGTCCACCGGGATCGCCGAGCCGTTCCCGGTCGCGGAGACGTTCGTCTTCGAGGACGAGGAGGGACGAAGCCTAAGCAACGTCGCGCGGCTCGACACCCTCGTGACCGTCGTCGATGGGTTCAACTTCCTGAAGGACTTCCAGTCGGTCGACGAGCTGCGGGACCGCAGCATCGGCGTAACCGAGGACGACGACCGCGACATCGCCCAGCTGATGGCCAATCAGGTGGAGTTCGCAAACGTCATCATCCTCAACAAGGTCGACCTTCTGACCGACGAGCAGCTCGGCGTGCTGCGCGGCATGATCGGCAGCCTGAACCCACAGGCCCGGATGCTCGAAGCCTCGTACGGGCAGGTCGACCTGGCCGAGGTGCTGAACACCGGGCTCTTCACCGAAGAGTGGGCCGAGACGCTGCCGGACAGCGTCGAGAACCCCGAAGACGGCTGGAACGTGGACGCCGAGAAGTACGGCTTCGAGTCGTTCGTCTACCGGGCTCGAAGGCCCTTTCACCCGGAGCGCTACAACAGCTTCATCCGAACGACCGGCTTCGACGGCGTCGTCCGCTCCAAGGGGCACGTCTGGCTGGCGACGCGTATGGAGCTCGCCGGCCTGTGGCAGCAGGCGGGTCGCGTAGGCTCGCTGGAGTGCGGCGGCCTGTGGTGGAGCGCCGTCCCCCCCGAGGAGCTCGCGGACGACCCGAAGCTCAAGAGCGAGATGATCGAGATCTCGCTCCCCCCCTACGGGGACCGCCGGCAGGAGCTGGTCGTGATCGGCAAGGACCTCGACGAGGCGGGGTTCCGACAGAGGCTCGACCGGTGCCTGCTGACGGACGAGGAGTTCGAGGCCGGGCCGGAGGTCTGGGCCGACTATGAGGATCCGGTCGCGCCCTGGGCAGCCGACTCAGACCACGATCACAGCCACCATCACGGCCACGCGCACCCGCACTAGCTCGGCCCCCGCACCAAAACGCGGGAGCGGCTCGGTAGACCTGAGGCACGCCATCGGGCGCCGGCTCTGTGCGGCCGGTCAGCCGGGCCAAGGGAAGCCACGGCGGGCGGAGGTTCCAGGCGCCGGCCAGAGGCGATCGGGCGACACGGCGAAGCGATCCCGGCCCACTCGTGGCCTGCTGCGAGGAGCAGGCCCGAGAGTCCGCGGGTACGTCAGGCGGCCGTCCGGCTAGAGCCTCGGCGACCCTCGAGTCCCCCCGTCGAACCAGCTGACGACCAACGTCACTCCCACTCGAGGAGATACAGGTTGGCCGACAGCTGCGGCAACTCGAAGCCCACGTCGACCGGGCCGGCGCCGGCGCTGAGCGGCATCTGTGCGCCGGTTGCGGTATTGGTCAGCACCAGCGGGGCACCGGCCGGGAAGCCGTAGGACTGGGGGTCGAGCCTCAAGAGCCCCGACTGCGGTCCGGGAACGGCGTCCTGAACGAGGCCGAGGCAGAGATCCTGCGCCGCGGTCCAGTTGACGAGCAGGAAAGCGACGCGCGTTCCCGCCACGCCGCTCGCGGAGGCGTACACAGGCGGATACTGCGGGGCGCCATCGCCCGGTTCTCTGCAGGCGACCGGGACCGTCGTGACTCCCTTGCCGCCGAAGGTCGGCGGAGGGCCCGACGGACCCAGCAGAGTGGAGACGACGACCTCCGGGTTCCGGAAGCGCTGCCCGAAGCGGACCAGGTCGCGCGCTTCGTCCGTCTTGAGCACCTGCACGAAGCCGGTCACCATCTGAGCCACGAGGGCGAAGTCGGGGTCGTTCAGGTTGTCCATCAACGACGTCGGCGAGAGCACCGTCCCCATGGGCACCTCGCCCGACTCGTGGGCGTAGCGCGCGACGAAGTGCCGGCTGGCCGCCATCGAGAGAGAGTCGATGCCGCTCGGGAGCGGCAGGTTGACCGGCAGAACGCTCGCGAAGCGCTGATACTCGTTGTAGACCGTCTGGAACATCGGGGCGCGCACGAAGCTCGCCTCCTCCAGGTCCGAGCCGAAGACGCCGCCGTAGCTCAGGTTGGCGATCTCCACCAGCGCTAGATAGCGCTCCGAGGCGCCTTCGATCCAGAGGAAAGGCTCCGAGATGTTCAGCGTATCCGCCATCCAGGTCTTGAGCTCCGAGGCCAGGACTTGCTTGCCGTCGACGAAGTAGGTGCCGTCGCCGCCCACGGGATGGCCGTGATCCTGGCTGAAGCAAACCCGCTCGATGTTGTGGTATTCGTCGAGGTAGCACCCGGACAGAGTTGCGCCGACCGGCAGTGAGGCCTCGAGCTCGGCGATCACGTGCTTGGCGTAGGCCAACGCGATCGTGTCTACGGGACCGCCCGCTGGATCGAGGATCGCCGGGCAGAGGATCTCCTGCTGCCAGGTCTCGACGGGGTTCGGCCCGCAGCCGAGGTTCTTCGCCGGCGCGTCGATGGAGGTGCGGTGCGGTTGATTGAACTCATCCCGCACCGTGAGGAGCTCCAGGCTCTGGCCCTCCAGCCCCGGGATGTAGGAGCTCTGGAAGGCAGAAGCGTCCGGGTCGAGGACCAGCGGATGGAAGTACGGCGCCCACGGTTCGGTGATCACGGTAGTCGCGCTGATGAAGTCGGGCTGGGCCGGGAACCACTGCCCAAAGCTCGCATCGAAGGCGTTCGCGTCCCAGAACCAGGGTCGAGCGATCACGTCCTGGACGAGGAAGGTGTCCTTGAAGTCGATCCAGTCGCGCTCCCAGTACTGAAAGTAGCCGTGGTTCTTGGACATGCCCGTGTCGGGCGGCAACCCCAAGGGCGGCGGGTCGCACTCGGCCAGCGAGATGCTCCCGAGGAAGGGAGTGCTCCAGGCCACGTCGGAGTAGGTCGACTGGCCCGTGCCCGGAAGCTGGTTGGGAATCCACACCCAATCGTCGTCCACCGCCCAATCACGGTAGTACTGGGCGGCGTCGTACCAGTCTCCCTTGAGGGCCGTCATGACCACGTCGAAGGGCATGGACAGTCCGTCGGGGACGCCGTCCAGGTCGGCGTCCTCCTGCCCCGTCGCGACCAGGTTGTCGTCCGGGTGGTACTGCACGCCAAAGCCCAGTCCGTTGGGCTCGGGATAGACCAAGTACGGCTTGATGTGGTTCCCGGTGTCCCTCGTTCCCCAGAAGAGCAGGTCGTCCCCGACGTCGTCGGTCTCGTAGAACGACATCCACTGCATGCTCATCGCCCCGGGATGCGTCGCGACGTTCTTGCCGTACACGGGGTCGCTCAGGCGGACGTCCGCGAGGCAGTCCGCGAGCTCGAGTACCTCCGACTGGGTCGGGTTCGGCAGCAGGACTCCGTAGTACCAGGGCACGGCGAGCAGCTGATGCTCAGGAGGGCTCGTCAGCGCAGCTGCGGCCCGCAGCTCGACGCGGTAGACAGATAGCTGGGACGAGTCGTCGAGCAGGCGCACGTTGGTATTGAGCGTCAAGAAGTCGTCGCCGGGCTTGGCCTGGACGATCAGCTCGATCGCGAAGGGCTCCAGCGGAAACCCCAGGGCTAAGTCTTCGTCGGCGATCTCCAGCTCCTCGATCAGAGAGGCGGAGACGGTCCACTTCGCCCGCATCTCGGACGGCACCCCGGGTCCCTCAGGAAGCGTCGTGATCACCGGCTGCGCCAGCACCTCGCTCGCGCGGATGTGGACCAGACCATCCGCCGGCTGCGGCAGGCACGGCGAGCTGGTAGAGACCGGAGCCGTGGAGAAGGCCGTGTCGTGCAGCGTGACCTTCCAGAGGTCGGTCGGCGCGAAGAAGATGCCGTCCTGCGCGCCGACCGGACTCGGCGCCGCGAGGTTGACCAGGTGCTTGTAGACGAGTCCGAACTCGTCGTCCTGCTGGAGCGTCAGGCTGACCACGCCGTTGCCGATCGCGAACTCCGAGCAGCCGGGCGGCGTGCCGGCGGCGATGTCGCACTCATCCGGCACCCCGTTCCCGTCGCAGTCCGGACTCGTCTCGTCGAGCAGATCGCACTCATCCGGAACGCCGTTGCCGTTGCAGTCCTCGAAGCCCGCGAAGGTGTGCAGGTGGACGGCGTCGAGCGAGGTGTTCGGGGCTATGGACAGGAACGCGATCTCGTAGGACAGCACCGTGTCGGAGATCCCGCTCAGGTCCCACACGAAATACAGCTCCGACCCGGAGGCGGCCCCGAGGTCGGTGACGGACGCCGGGGACAGTGCGATGACTCCCCCCCCGCCATCGACGTAGCGCAGCTGCGCGCTGTTCGAATCGAGCGGATTGCCGAGCGTCCGGGTCTGCAGGTGCACGTCCTGTAGATCGTTGGGAACGCTATCGTTGATGAGGTAGGCCGAGAAGGAGAACGGGTGGTAGATCGCACAGGCCGACGTGATGATCGCCCCGGGGTTCCCCTGCGTCAGATACGCGTCGTCGGAGGTGGTGCTCGGATCGTCCGGCGCGTTGGGGCCGCCGAAGGCGATCGTGAAGCAGTCCCACCCGCTGAACTCGGCGCCGGATGTTCCGGCGAACGGCGGTGTCTGAGGCTGCTCCATCTGAGCGACTCCGAGGGGAGCCAAGAGGGCCCAGAGGAAAACGCGAGCTGCTGCGTGGCCCATCCGAAGGCCGCCAAGCTGTTGGCTCCACTCTCGTGAGAGCCGGCGGGAAGCGAGACGCTTGAAAGCACAGTGCATGCTTGCGGAGCGAACGCCGGGGCACGGATCGGTCACGGATCTCCGAAAAACCCAACGCGCTCCCGCGCCCACAAGGACGCGACCCAAACCTCGCTGCCGCTAGCGGGGTAGGCCGGGTCCCACGGCGGGAAAACCCCACGCCACTCCGCGGCTCGGTGGCGACCTAGGCACTGGCCGCGAACGAGGCTCGGCGTCACCGCTGTTGTGGACGGCGTTCCGGAGCTCGGACTACTCCACCAGGAAGCACGCCGCCCGATGTCCGCTTTCCTTCACCTCCAGCGGCGGTCGCTCTTCGCGGCAGCGGTCCTCGACGATCGGGCAGCGACCCGCAAACGGGCAGCCGGCGGGCAGGTCGAACGGGCTCGGCACGTCGCCCTGCAGCACCATCAGCTCGCGGCGCTCGTCCGGGTCGTTGATCGGGTTCGCGCCGAGGAGGGCCTTGGTGTAGGGGTGCTCGGCGCGCTCGTGGAGGTCCTCGCACGAGAGCTCCTCGACGACGAAGCCGAGGTACATGACGAGCACGCGGTCGCAGAAGTGCTCGATGACCTTGAGGTCGTGGGAGATGAAGAGCAGCGTTAGGCCCAGGTCGTCCTTGAGGTCCATCATCAGGTTGAGGACCTGAGCCTGGATCGACACGTCGAGGGCGGAGACCGGCTCGTCGGCGACGATGAACTCCGGGGAGAGGGCCAGGGCGCGCGCGATGCCGATGCGCTGGCGCTGGCCGCCGGAGAACTCGTGCGGGAACTTGTCCGCGGAGTCGGCGCGCAGGCCCACCTTGGTGATCAGCTCGCGGATGCGGTCGTCCATCTCGGACGGCTCGACCATGCCGTGGAACTTCAGGACCTCCTTGAGCAGCGCCTTCACCGTCAGGCGCGGGTTCAGCGAGGAGTAGGGGTCCTGGAAGATGATCTGCATCCGCTGCCGGAAGGGCATGAGCTCGGCGTGGCGGAGGCCGATCAGCTCCTCGCCGTCGTAGGTGATCGAGCCGTCCGTCGGTTCGATCAGGCGGATGACGCACTTGCCGAGGGTCGACTTGCCGCAGCCGGACTCCCCCACGACGCCGAGGATCTCGCCGCGGTCGACCGTGAACGACACGCGGTTGACGGCGTGCACCGCGCCGACCGCACGGTTCAGGAAGCCGCCGTGGACGGGGAAGTGCTTGACCAGGTCACGAACTTCGAGCAGCGGCACTAGTTGGCCTCCTTCGCCGCCGTCGGCTCCCCGGACTCAATCGGAAAGTGGCAGCGGACCCTGCGGTCGCCGTGGAGCTCCAGGTTGGGCTCCTCGTCGGCGCAGCGTCCTTCACTGAGCGAGCAGCGCTCCTCGAAGCGGCAGCCATTGGGGAGCTCGAAGAGGCTGGGCACGATGCCGGGGATCGTCGCGAGGCGCGCGCCTCGCTCGCGGCGGCCGGACTTGGGGATCGAGTCCAGCAGCGCCTTGGTGTATGGGTGCCGCGGGTGGTGGAAGACGTCGCGGATCTCGCCCTCCTCGATGACGCGGCCGGCGTACATCACCAGCAGCCGGTCGCACACCTGCGCCACCACGCCCAGGTCGTGCGTGATGAGCATGATCGCGGTGTTGAGGCGGTTCTTGAGGTCCGCCATCAGGTGCAGGATCTGCGCCTGGATCGTGACGTCGAGCGCCGTCGTCGGCTCGTCGGCGATCAGGATGTCGGGCTCGCAGCAGAGCGCCATCGCGATCATCACGCGCTGCCGCATCCCCCCGGACAGCTGGTGCGGGTACTCGTCGATCCGCTTCTCCGCGTTCGGGATCTCGACCAGGCGGAGCATCTCGATCGAGCGCTCGCGCCGCTGCGCGCGGTCGAGGTCGGTGTGGTACTTGAGCGCCTCGTCCAGCTGCCACCCGATGCGGAAGACCGGGTTCAGCGAGGTCATCGGCTCCTGGAAGATCATCGCGATGCGCGCGCCGCGCACCTCGCGCATGGTGGGCTCGGGCACGGTGGCGAGGTTCATGCCGTCGAAGCCGATACGGCTCGTCGGCCCGTAGATCGTGAGGTGGTCGGGCAGCAGCCGCATGATCGACTTGCTGGTCACGGTCTTCCCGCAACCCGACTCCCCCACGATGCCGAGCGTCTCGCCGCGGAAGAGCTCGAACGACACGTCGTCGACGGCCGTCACGATGCCGCGGTCCGTGCGGAACGACGTCGTCAGGTGCTCGACGCTGAGGATCGGCTGGTCTTGGCTCATCGTCAGACGTGCTTGGGATCGAACGCGTCCTGGAGCGCGTCGGTCAGGATGTTGAAGGCCAGCACGAGCACGAACATGAACGCCGTCGCCGCGCCGATCTGCCAGAAGAAGCCGCTGATGACCTCCTGCTTGGCCTGCTGGATCATCACGCCCCAGCTCGGCTCGTTCTTCACGCCGAGGTTCAGGAAGCTCAGGATGACCTCGGACTTGATCGCCCCGATGAAGTAGAGCGAGAAGTTGATGAACATCAGGTGCGCGGTGTTCGGGAGGATGTGCCGCAGCAGGATCCGCCCGCGCCCGTAGCCCACGGCGGTGGCCGCCTGGACGTACTCGAGCTCGCGCAGCTTGATAACCTCGCCACGGATGACCCGGCACGGCGCGATCCAGTAGGTCAGGCACAGCGCGGTGTAGACAGGAACCAGCGTGCCCTCGTACTTGCTGCCAAGGAACATCGCCGCGAGCACCATCAGCAGCACGATCGACGGGATGGCCGAGAAGGTCGAGTAGAGCCACACGATGACGTTGTCGACCACGCCTCCGAAGAAGGCCGCCGCCCCGCCGAGGATCGAGCCGAGGATCACCGCGACCAGCGCGCAGACCAAGCCGATCTTGACCGCCACCTTGATGGAGTAGAGCGCGCGCAGGAAGATCGAACGCCCCTGCCGGTCGGTGCCGAGGCTGAGCGCTAGCCGGCCCAGGAGGCCGTCTGGCTCGGTATAGAGCGCCTCGGCTTCCTGCTCCAGCTGCGCCAGGCGCTCCTCGAAGTCGGCGACCTCGGTGTGCTCGTCCTCCTCATAGAGCTCGATCAGCTCGTCGTAGGTCTCCCACAGCGGATCGATGCGGTCGATCAGCTCGTCGGGATCGCTGCTGACCGGCACGCGGCCGTAGAGGTCGATCGCGGCCAGCTCGGCCTCGGGGTTGCGGCCGTCGGCGGCGGAGTAGACCTCGTCGAGGTAGAACTCGAGGTAGATCAAGCGCTTCTCGATGTCGGGCTCCTCGAGGAAGCCGACCAGGCTGTTCGGGCCGACGCGCTCGAAGGTCTCATCCTTGTCGACGACGAGGCCCAGGAGCAGCAGCACCGCGACGGTCAGGTACGACGCGATGATCGTGAGCGCGACCATCGCCAGCCGGTCGCGGCGGAACTTGCGCACGCCGCGCGAGCGGAGAAAGCCGAGCATCAGGACAGCCTCACCCGCGGATCGACCAGCGCGTACGCCACGTCGGTCAGGATGACCGTGACCAGGAAGATGCCGGCGAAGATCGCCACCAGCGTCTGCGTCACCGGGAAGTCGTTCGTGAAGATCGAGTCGACCAGCGCCCGCCCCATGCCCGGGATGTTGAAGTACATCTCGAGCAGCAGCGAGCCCATCACGAGGAACGGCACGGTGATCATGATGCGCGTCACGATCGGGATCATGGCGTTCTTCAGCATGTGGACGAACATGATCTTGCGCTTGGTCGCGCCCTTCGCACGGGCGGTCACGATGTAGTCGCGGCTCGACTCCTCGACCATGACAGCGCGGTAGAAGCGCGTGTCGTAGCCCATCGCGACGATCGTGCTGATCAGCACCGGCAGCAGGCAGAAGTGCGCCCAGTTGGTCGCGCCCGCCTCGTAGCCCTGCACGGCGAAGAACTCGCCCTCGATGTTCTCGTTGACGAGGTACGCGCCCCAGTACTGTCCGAAGATGATGTACACGAGGAAGCTGATGCTCATGCCGAGCACCGCGCTCACCATCATCAGCTTGTCTGGCAACCGTCCGCGGTAGTAGGCGGAGACCAGCGCGATCACGATCGAGATCAGCGTCGTCAGCGCCAGCGCGGGCACCGTGATCGAGATGCTGGGCACGACCGACTCGCGCACGATCTCGCCGACCGTGCGGCCCTCCTGCGACCAGCTCTCCTCCGAGAAGTCGAAGGTGGCGAGCTGCCCGAGGAAGCTCGCGTACTGGACCGGGAAGGGCCGGTCGAGCCCCATGGCCTCCTTCTTCGCCTGGTAGGCCTCCTCGCTGGCGCCCTTGCCGAGGTAGCCCGACACCGGGTCGTTGACCCGCAGGCAGGCCATGAGGAACAGGAGGATCCCGAGATAGACCGGGATGTTGTAGATCAGCCTACGAAGGATGAAGGTCCACATGGAGGGACGAAGAGGAGGCCAGGGGGGAGACCGCCGAAACGACGCGCGCTAGCAGCGACTAGGGATTGCGCTTCGTCTCGTCCAAATCCATGTACTTGACCCAGTTGTAGAAGTCCTCCGTGGGCTTGAAGTTCTTCAGCCACGGGTTGACGACGTAGAACCGGGTGCGGGCCATCGAGCCGATGAACGGCGTATCGCGCATCGCCATGCCCTGCATCTCCTCGTAGAGCTTGGTGCGCTCCGGCGAGGGCGGCATGACGGTGATCTTGCGGTACAGCTCGTCGAACTTGTCGTTCTTGTAGTTGAAGTGGTTCGCGCCCGGCGCCTCGTTCGGGCCGTACAGGAGGGCGAGGTTGTTCTCGCCGTCCGGGTAGTCCGAGCTCCACGCGAAGCCGAAGAGCGGCGCCTTCTTCTTGTTCACCGCGTCGATGAGCTGCGGGAAGGTGAGGATGCGCACGTTGAGGTCGATACCCAGCGCGCCCAGCTGGCGCTTGAAGAGCTCGGCCTGCTCGGGGATGTTGCCGCTCGCGCTGACGTAGTAGTCGATCGTCGGCAGCCCCTTGCCACCGGGGTAGCCGGCCTTCGCCAGCAGCTGCTTGGCGCGCTCGAGGTCGGGGCCGATCCAGCTGATCGGGCCCTTGCCGCCTTCGGGGTGCCCCGGCAGCCCGGGCGGGATCACGCCGTCGTAGATGATGTTCGTGTCGTTGTAGAAGACGTCGTTGAACTCCTCGAGGTCAACCGCGAGGTGGATCGCCTGCCGCAGCGCGCGCCTCTCGTCGGTGTAGCCGCCGAGGACCTCGTCCTCCATGTTGAAGCCGCGGAAGATGAAGTCGAGCAGCGGGACGGCGTGCGACACGACGCCCTGCTCGCGGAAGTCCTTCTTCAGCTTGCGCGAGCGCTTCTGGAAGGCCTCGAGGTAGTTCTCCGCCGGCACCTGCGTGTAGTCGAGCTTGCCCGACTTGAACTCGAGCCACATCGGGTTCTCCTGCACGAAGAACGTGATCTCGACGCGGTCGACGAAAGGCAGGTCCCTGCCGGCGGCCTCATGCAGGCCGAGCTCGACGTCCTCGGGCGTGTGCTCGGTCGGGTACTTCTCGCCGCGGAAGGTCGGGCTGCGAAGGACGGTCATGTCCTTCTTGTCGGTCCACTGCTTCAGCACGAACGGGCCCGAGCCGACGGGGTGGCGCGCGAACTCGGAGCCGTACTTCTCGACCGCCTCGCGCGGCACGACCGACAGCTGGAACTGCGCCAGCTTCCAGATGAAGTTGTAGACCGGCCGCTTGAGGATGATCTCGAAGTGGTAGTCGTCGATGAGCACCATGCCCTCGACGGGCGCGTCGAAGTCGGTGCCCTTGCCCTCGTCAAAGCGCTTGGCCTGCGCGTCCTTCCACTCGTCAAAGCCGAGGATGGTGTCCTTGACGATCCACCAGTTCTCGAACTCGTAGTCCTTCGCGGCGAGGCGCTTGATGGAGTAGAAGACGTCCGACGCCACCATCTCGCGCCCCTTGCCGCCCTCGAAGCACGGGTCGTCCTGGAAGCGGATGCCCTTCTTCAGGACGAAGCGGAAGCGCATCTGCCCGTCGGTCTGCGTGACCTCGGGCATGCCCTCGAGCAGCAGCGGCTCGAGCTCGAGCGGGCGCTTGAGGTACTTGTACTGCAGCAGCGTCTCATAGAACATCGACGCCGCGCGGTTGTCGTAGACCGTCGAGCCCGTCGCGGGGTCCAGCGAACCGGGACCTGCGGAGCGCATCGGAAGGTTCAGCACCTTCTCTTCGCGCGGAGCGCCGGGTTCGTTGCCACCGGGGCCACCGGAAATCGGGCTCGCCGCGCCGATGCTTGCGAGCATCGCGGCGAGGAGAGCGGAGCCGAGGAAGAGGAGCGAAGGTTTCATGCTTGCGTAGTCTCCGATTCGATCAGGTGGCAGGCCGCGGAATGTGTGGCGGACAATCTAACATGGGTCGGATAGACCTCGGAGCAGCGTTCCTCCGCCACGGGGCAACGCGTCCGGAAGTGGCAGCCCGAGGGGGGAGAGATCGGCGAGGGGACGTCTCCCTGCAGCACGATGCGGTCCCGTTTCCGGCCGGGCTCGGGGCGCGGCACCGAGGAGAGCAGCGCCCGGGTGTAGGGGTGCGAGGCGCGCTCGAAGATGTCGTGCGTCGTCCCGCTCTCGACGATGCGGCCGAGGTACATGACCGCGATGCGGTCGGAGAGATACTTCACCACCGACAGGTCGTGGGCGATGAAGAGGTACGAGAGGTGGTACTCCTCCTGGAGGTCCTTCAGGAGGTTGATGATCTGCGCCTGAATCGAGACGTCGAGCGCGCTGACGGCCTCGTCACACACGATGAACTTCGGCCCCAACGCGAGCGCGCGCGCGATGCCGATGCGCTGGCGCTGGCCGCCCGAGAACTCGTGCGGGAAGCGGTTACGCGCCTCGGCGCGCAGCCCCACGCGCTGCAGCAGGTCGGCGACCCGCCCGTCGAGCTCGTCCCCGCGCGCGATGCCGTGGACCCGCAGCGCCTCGCCCACGATGTGGCTGACCGACATGCGCGGGTTCAGGCTCGCGAAGGGGTCCTGGAAGATGATCTGCAGGTCGCGCCGCCGGCGGCGCATGTCCTTGGTGCTGAGCTCGAAGAGGTCGATCGGCGCCGCGCCCGGCTCGGCGCAATACAGCGCCTCGCCGGCGGTCGGCTCGATCAGGCGCAGCAGCGAGCGGCCCGCGGTGGTCTTGCCGCAGCCGGACTCCCCCACGAGGGACAGCGTCTCCTGACGGCCCACTTGAAAGGACACATCGTCCACCGCCTTCACGTCGCCGACGTGGCGGCGGAAGACGCCCTTCTCGACGGGGAAGTACTTCTTAAGGCCCGTGAGCCGGATCAGCGGCTCTTCGGCGGTGCTCGTGGTGGCGCTCACAGCTTCGCGGCCTCCTCCAGCAAATGGCAGGCCACGGTGTGCACCCCGTCCTGGTCGAGCGCGGCGAGCGGCGGCTCGGCCGCCGCGCACTCGTCGCGCGCGATCGGGCAGCGCGTGCGGTAGCGGCAGCCGCTCGGGAACGCGAAGGCGCTCGGCACGATGCCGGGGATGGTCGCGAGGCGCTCGCCCGGCTTGGCGAGGTCGGGCAGCGAGCGGAAGAGGCCGATCGTGTACGGGTGACGCGGGCGGGCGAAGAGCTCCTCGACCGGCGCGTATTCGACCACCTTGCCCGCGTACATCACCGCGACGTGGTGCGCGTTCTCCGCCACGACCGCGAGGTCGTGCGTGATGAGCAGCACGCTCATCCCGGTGCGCTCCTGGAGCTCGGCGATCAGGTCGAGGATCTGCGCCTGCACCGTCACGTCGAGCGCGGTGGTCGGCTCGTCGGCGATCAGAAGGTCGGGGTCGCACGACATCGCCATCGCGATCATCACGCGCTGGCGCATACCGCCGGACAGCTGGTGTGGGTACTCATCGACGCGCGCCTCGGGGATCGGGATGCCGACGAGCTCGAGCATCTCGATCGCGCGCGCTCGCGCCGCGTCGGGGTCGAGCCCCTGGTGCTCGCGCACCGCCTCGATGATCTGGCTGCCGACGGTGAACACCGGGTTCAGCGCGGTCATCGGCTCCTGGAAGATCATCGCGATCTCGTTGCCGCGGATCTGGCGCATCTCCTGCTCGGAGCACGCGACCAGGTTGCGGCCGCGGAAGCGGATCTCGCCGGCCTCGATCCAGCCAGGCGGATCGGGGATCAGGCGCATGATCGAGAGCGAGGTGACGCTCTTGCCGCAGCCGGACTCCCCCACCACGCCGAGCGTCTCGCCTTCGAGGATCGTGTAGCTCACGCCGTCGACCGCGCGGGCGATCTCGCCCTCGCTGCGGAAGTAGGTCCGCAGGCCGTCGACCTCCAGCAGCGCCTTTCGGTTGGCTTCGCTCATCTAGTCCTTCAGGCGCGGGTCGACCGCGTCGCGCAGAGCCTCGCCGACGAGGTTGTAGCAGGAGACCGTCACGAAGATGAGCAGGCCGGGGAACAGGATCACCCACCAGTGCTCGGGGTTGCGGGACTCGTTCACCAACGCCCCCCAGGAGGGAATCGGCTCGTTCACGCCGAAGCCCAGGAACGACAGCCCCGACTCCGTCAGGATGCCCGCCGCGACCGAGAAGGCGCCGCTGACGAGCACCGGCCCCATCGCGTTCGGCAGGATGTGGCGGAAGATCGTCCGCGCCGGCGACAGGCCGAGGGCTTCGGAGGCGATGACGAACTCGGACTCGCGCAGCTTCAGGAACTCACCGCGCGCCAGCCGCGCGACGCCGGTCCAACGGATCAGGCCGATCACGACGACGATCAGGAAGATCGGCGGTACGAAGTCGGGCGGCACGACCGACACGACGAGCAGGATCAGAAAGAAGACCGGGAAGCAGAGCAGGAGCTCGATGAAGCGCGACAGCAGGAAGTCGACCCACCCGCCGAAGTAGCCCGCGATGGCGCCCACGACCGTGCCGATCACGAGCAGGATCGCGGCCGACAGGATCCCCACCGACAGGCTGATCCGTCCGCCCCAAAGCGCGCGCACCAGGAAGTCGCGGCCGAGCGAGTCGGTGCCCAGCGGACGCCTCCACTTGGCGTTGCGGTCGGGCTCGCCGTGGCGCACCTCGACCGGCGCCGGGTCGGGCAGGATGCCGGTGATGACGTCGGGCTCGGGCACGCGCGGGCCGCGCACGTAGTAGCCCTCGTCGTCGATCTCGGCCTTATCGGACCAGGTCGGCGGGCGGAAGAACTCACCCGAGCTGGTCTCCGCGAACCCGAAGGTGACCGGCGGGAACACCGCGCGCGTCGCGACGATCTCGCCGGACGTCAGCGCCGCCTTGTAGGGCGCGGCCGCGAAGTTCAGCGAGCCGTCGATGGTCGCCTTCCAGCCCCCCGCGGCGAGCAGCGAAAGGCCCAGCACGAGGGCCCACTTGAGGCGCCGGTGCCGGCGGATCCGCGCCCGGTCGCCGCGGAGGAGCAGCGCGTTCCACGCACGGTTCCAAAGCGGCCACAGAAGCACGAGCGCCCACAGCACCATGAAGAAGATCTCCCAGGCGCTGACCGACTCCCACAGCGGGTAGGACTTCTGCCCGATGAGCTCGAGGCCCTCGGCTTCGGGGTCGTCGAGGTCGGGCGGAGCGAGCTCGGCGCGGATGCGCTTGGCGACGTCCTTCACCTCCTTCATCGTCGCCGTTGCCGTCTCGGTGTCGCGCGCGCGCGCGGCCGCGATCCCGGCCTCGACCTTGGTCATGTACTCCGCGAGCACCGCGCGCCCCTCCGCCTCTTCCGGCAGATAGGAGAGCATCAGCTCGACGCGCCCGCTGGCGGCCGCAAGCTCGGCGGAGAGCGCCTCGTCGAAGGTCTGCGTCGAGCCCTCGGTGCGGTCCTCGAGGTACTCCTCGGGCGACTTCTTCGCGAGGCTGTTGAGGCCCAGCGTCACCGGGTAGAGCGTCCGGTGGGCCTGCCCGTATTCCTTGTAGTTGATCGCCTCGAGGACGAACGGCCGGTCGTTGGCGATCAGCGGCGCGTAGATCGCCGAGGCGTAGAGCACGGCCAGGATCGCCAGCGCGACCTTGAACAACGTGCGCTTCCCGAGCTGCTCGAAGACCTGGTCCCAGTAGTCCTTCGAGTAGCCGCCCGCGTCGCCGCCGGCCGCTTGGTCCGTCGCCCGCGGCTCAGTCATAGCTGATCCTCGGGTCCACCAGGGCGTAGGCGATGTCCGACAGCAGGATCCCGACCAGCGTCATGATGGCCGAGAAGGTCGTCGTGGCCATGATGACGTTGTAGTCGCGCAGCAGGAGGCCGTCGTACACGTACCCGCCCATGCCGGGGATCGAGAACACGTACTCGACGATGATCGAGCCGCCGATCAGGATCGGGAGGATCGAGGCGAAGAGCGTGATGACCGGAATCAGCGAGTTCCGCAGCGCGTGCTTGAACACGACCGACTTCTCGCTGAGCCCCTTCGCACGCGCGGTGCGGATGAAGTCCTGGCGGATGACGTCGATCATCCCCACGCGCATCTGGCGCGAGAGATAGGCAAGGCCGCCGTAGCTCAGCGTCGCCACGGGCAGCACGCAGTGCAGCAGCAGGTCCCAGATCCACTCGCCGCGCCCCATCTCGGCCGCGTCGGGGCTGTGGAGGCCGACGACCGGCAGCCAGTCGAGCCCGGTCTTGCCGAAGATCAGGATCAGCACCAGCCCGGCCCAGAAGCTGGGGATCGAGTACAGCACGAACAGCTTCACGGTCACCACCCCGTCGAGCAGCGTGCCCTGACGGTTGGCGGAGAAGATGCCGAGCGGGATCGCCAGGAGGTACGTGATCAGCGTCGAGACCAGCGCCAGCGGCACCGTCACCTTGAGGCGCCGCCCGAGCTCCTCCATCACCGGCACCTGCTTGCGCTGGAGCTCGTTGCCGAAGTCGAGCGCGAGCACGCCGCTGTAGTTGTCCTCGCCCGTGCCGCCGAACCACTCGTGCCCGCTGTCCTTGAGGTTGAACGGGCCCAGGAAGTCGAGGTACTGCACCCACAGCGGCTTGTTGAGCCCGTGCTCCGCCCGGAACTTCTCGATCCGCGCCTCGTAGTCGATATCGCCCTGCATCTCGCCCCCGCTCGCGACGCCGACCATCACGGTCGCCGGATCGCCCGGGGCGAGGTGGATCACCACAAAGATGAAGGCCGTGATCCCGACAAGCGTCGGGATCATCCACAGACAGCGTCTGACGATGTAGTTGAGCACGAGGGGAGGCCGGGGAACAGTCGCCCGACCTAGGGGGGCTAGGCGGGCAGCAGTCTACCCACTTACGCCCCCGTGCCTACCGCGTCTACTGCCTTTGCGGCGTCGAGCGGGTGCCCGGCGTACCCTTCGGGAAGTACCAGCGCCGCGGGTCGTAGCCCGGGGCGATCTGGAAGGTCTGGAAGCCGCGGATGTCCTTGTTCATCGCGAACTTCCGCGGCGTGTTGATCATGAACAGGTACGGCTGCATCTCGTACAGATGCGCGTGGAGGGCCTGCCAGACCTTGGCGCGCTCCTCCTTGTTGAGCTCGCGCTGGCCGAGGGCGATCAGACGGTCGACCTCGGGGTCCATGACGGCCGAGTGGTTCGAGCTGCGCTTCTCCGGCTTGCCCTGCTCGGAGTGCCAAAGCTGCTCCGGGTCGCTCTCCAGCGGCGGCACCCAGGCCAGGTTGATCGCGTCGAAGTCGCGGTCGAGCACGCGCTCGAGGAACGTCGCCCACTCGAGGTTGCGCAGCGTGAACTTGATGCCCAGCTCGGCCAGGTTCTCCTGGTACTTGATGCCGAACGTGCGCGACGGGTCGTTGCCCGAGGGGAACAGGAACTCGATCTCGAGCGGGATCCCGTCCTTGTCGATCACGCCGTCGCCGTCGCGGTCGTACCAGCCGGCCTCGGCCAGGAGCTCCTCGGCGCGGTCGAGGTCGAAATCGAGCATCTCCACGTCGCGGTTGTAGCCCAGCGAGAAGTAGTTCTGCGGCCCGGTGACGACCTTGCCCAGGCCGCGGTACTTGGTCTGGAGCCAGTCCTCCATGTCGAAGGCATGGGCCAGGGCCTGGCGAACGCGCTGATCCTTCAGCTGCGGGCGCAGCATGTTCCAACCGGTGTAACCATAGATTCCGGTATAGAAGTAACCCTTGTAGAGGCCTTCGGTGAAGGCGTCCTGCTGGGTCTGCTCGCCGAAGTAGTCGTCGGGCTTCACGCGCGCGAAGAAGTCCAGCTCGCCGTTGAGCAACGCCTGCATCGCGGCGTTGTCATCCTTGATGTAGCGCCAGCGGATCGTGTCGAAGTAGCCGCCGTAGAGCGGGTCGTCGGTTCCGTAGTACCCGTCCCAGCGCTCGGCCTCGATGTACTGCGACGGGTCGTACGCCGTCACGCGGTACGGCCCGAGGCCGATCCAGTCGTTGTTGTTCTTGTGGTTGTTGATGTACTCGCCGCGCTCCGCGAGCGTCGGGACGTGCCCCGCCCCGTGCTTCCGCTCGAGCTCCGCGTGCATCTCGGGGTCGAAGGTCTTGTTGTCCGGGTCGAGCAGGTTGTAGACGTGGCTCGCGATCAGCGGCAGGGTCTCGCACACGGTCTGCTCGGCCAGGAAGTACTGGCTCTCGTAGAAGAAGCGGATCGTAAGCGGGTCCAGCACGTCGCCATGGATGATCTTCGCCATGTACGGCCGCGTCTGGTCGCAGTCGACCTCCGGGTTGTTGAAGACGTCCCAGCTGAAGTAGACGTCGTCGGCGTTGAACGGGTGCCCGTCGTGCCACTTCACGCCCTCGCGCAGGTGGAACGTGAAGACCGTGCCACGCTCCAGGGCCACCACGTCGGCCTTGGCCACGTGCAGCCCGTCGCCCGCGGGGGCCCCGGGGCTGACGCCGCTGACCTGGTAGTGCTCACCCTCCTCGCTGACGGCGCCGTAGACCACCGTGCGCCGCTTGTCGCCCTCACCGATCACGACCGCCGCCTCGCCGTACTTGTCGCCCACGCCGTCCTTCAGGACGAGCGTGTCCTCGGTGTCCCAGCTCTTGGCGACGCGGGGCTCCATGTGCCAGCGCTCCCAGTCCTGGTACGCCAGGAAGTCGTGCACCGCGTAGTACATCCAGGTGACGGCGGCCGAGTTCTCGGTCGTCTTCTGGATGTGCTGGGGCATCGTCGAGAGGTGGATGATGACCCGCCCCCCGTAGGCCGGCTCGGACGGCGTCTCCCGCGCGGGGTGGAAGACGTCGTACTCGACGGGGCCTGGCTCGCGCTGCTCCTGGGCTGGGACAAGGGTGGCGAGTGCGGCGACGAGCGCGGGGACAAGGACGGTTCCCTGGTACTTCATGAAGCTGCCAAGTTGGTGAGGACGTCAGGAGTCAGGAGGGCCCCGGCTGGAGCCCCCTACGCCTGGAGGGGCCGCGCACCGTAGCGGCACCTCGGCCGGTCGTCAAGCGTACAAACCCTTGACTGGCATGGACTTGCGTCCGTCGCACCCCCCGAATACCATCCCCCGCGTGTCGCAGGCCAAAAGCCCCCTCGCGCGGCAGCTCGCCGCCGCGGCCCTGCTCCTTGGGCTCCTCGCCGTCTCGGTCCGGGTTGCGGGCTCGGCGCGCCTGGAGCGAGCCGACTTCGTCTTCAACAACGGGGACGAGGTCCAGTCGCTGGATCCCGCCACGGTCACCGGCGTGCCCGAGGGCCGCATCATCCGCGGGCTCTACGAGGGGCTGTGCTCGAAGGACCCCTACACGCTCGAGCCCATCCCCGGCTCGGCCGAGTCGTGGACCAAGTCGCCCGATGGGCGCGTGTGGACCTTCGACATGCGCGACGGCGCGCGCTGGTCGAACGGCGATCCGCTGACCGCCGACGACTTCGAGTTCACGTTCCGCCGCTTCCTGTCGCCCGAGGTGGCGGCCGAGTACTCCTACCTCCTCTGGGGGGTGGTGAACGCGCAGGCCTTCTGCACCGGCAAGACCAAGGCCGGCGAGGAGCGCGACGTCGACTGGAGCGAGGTCGGGATCCGCGCGCTCGACTCCGACACCCTGCGGATCGAGCTCGAGGACCCCAGCCCCTACTTCCTCGAGGTGATGGCCTTCTACCCCCTGTACCCGGTGAACCGCCGCGCGCTCGAGGCCTCCCAGGCGGAGTTCCCCGACACGTGGCAGGTGGAGTGGCTGAAGCCCGGCAAGCTGGTGTCGAACGGGCCCTTCATGCTGGAGGAGCGCCGCATCAACGACCGCATCCGCATGCGGAAGAACCCCAACTACTGGGACGCGGACAACGTCGCGCTGGAGACGATCGACGCGCTCCCGATCTCGCATTGGGGCACCTCGGTCAACATGTACCTCACCGGCGAGGTCGACTGGGTCGACGGCTCGATCCCGCCCAACCTCGTGCCCGAGCTGCTGAAGCGCGAGGACTTCGTGCCCAAGCCCTACCTCGGCAGCTACTTCTACCGCGTCAACGTCACTAAGCCGCCCTTCGACGACGTGCGCATCCGCCGCGCGCTGTCGCTCGTCATCCCGCGGCGCGAGATCGTGGCGAACGTCACCAAGGCGGGCCAGGAGGCGGCCTGGACGATCATCCCCTGGACCGAGGTCGATCCCGACCAGCCTCCGGTCGAAGGCGAGGCGGCGGCCGAAGAGGCGCGGCGCCTGTTCGCCGAGGCCGGCTACGGTCCGGGCGGCAAGCCCTTCCCGGTCTTCGAGATCCTCTACAACACGTCCGAGACCCACCGCGACGTGGCCGAGGTGATCGCCGCCGCCTGGCAGCGCGAGCTCGGGGTCGACGCGCGCCTGAAGAACCAGGAGTGGAAGGTCTACCTCGACTCGCAGACCAACCTCGAATACGACGTGTCGCGCTCGGCCTGGATCGGCGACTGGGTGGATCCGGGGCCGCTCAACTTCCTGTCGCTGTTCATGGAGGGCGGCGCGAACAACAAGACCGGCTGGGGCAACGACGAGTTCGACGAGCTGATCGCGGCGATCCTCGTCGAGCAGGACGTCGCGCGGCGCGACGAGCTGATGGTCCAGGCGGAGGCCGTGCTGATGTCGGAGTACCCGGTGCTCCCGATCTACTCGTACGTCACCCAGAACCTGATCAAGCCGCGCGTCGGAGGGCTCTACGGCAACCTCCTGAACGAGCACTTCCCGAAGTTCTGGTACTGGATGGACGACGACGAGCTGGCAAAGCGGCGCGCCGCGCTGCCGGCCGAGCTCCAGTCCGTGCCCTCCGGCGGCCCCGACGCGGGCAAGTACGCGCCGGTCGGGCGCGCG
Source organism: Planctomycetota bacterium (assembly GCA_039029355.1). GTDB lineage: Bacteria > Planctomycetota > UBA1135 > UBA1135 > JBCCGI01. The sequence goes on along the minus strand of JBCCGI010000011.1, from coordinate 86,384 downwards.
CTCCAGATCGGCAGGATCCCCGAATGATCGCCTTCCTCCTGCGGCGGCTCATGTGGTTCTTCGTGACGGCGTGGATCGTCGTCACGGTGTCGTTCTTCCTGATGCGCCAGGTGCCCGGCGGGCCGTTCAGCGGCGAGCGCAACCTGTCGCCCGAGATCGAGGCGAACATCAACGCCAAGTACCACCTCGACTGGCCGGCGTGGAAGCAGTACCTGCACTACGTCGGCCCGATGAACCTGGACGACAAGGGCGTCTTTGGCGGCGACGGCTCGAAGCCCTTCGGAGGCGTGCTGACCGGCGACCTCGGGCCCTCGTACAAGCTGCGCGACTTCACGGTGAACGACGTGATCGGCCAGTCGCTGCCGATCTCGATGCTGCTCGGGCTCGTGGCGCTGATGTGGGCGCTGGCGCTCGGGTTGACGGCCGGGATGGTGTCGGCGCTGAGGCCGCGGACCGGGCTCGACTTCGCGGTTCGGCTGGCCGCGACCGCGGGCATCGCGCTGCCGAACTTCGTGATCGCCGCATTCCTCATCATCCTGTTCGTGTTCCTCATCCCGCTCTTCCCGGTCGCGGGCTGGGGCACGATGAAGCACATGCTGCTTCCGGGGCTCGCGCTGGGAGCCCCGCGCGCGGCCTACATCGCGCGGCTCACGCGCACCGGCATGCTCGAGGTACTGTCCCAGGACTACATCCGCACCGCGGTCGCGAAGGGCCTGCCGAACCGGCTCGTGCTCCTGCGCCACGCCCTGAAGGGCGGCCTGCTGCCGGTTGTCTCGTACCTGGGCCCGATGACGGCGTGGATCCTGACCGGCAGCCTGGTCATCGAGAAGATCTTCCGCATCCCGGGCACCGGCTCGCACTTCGTCAACGCGGCGCTCAACCGCGACTACACGCTGGCGATGGGCGTGACGATCCTCTTCACCGTGCTGGTGTACGGGATGAACACGCTGGTCGACCTGGCGTACACCTTCCTCGACCCGCGCATCAAGCTGGAGGAGAGCTAGGTGGCCGGCCAGCGACGCACGTGGGACCTCGGCCTGCAGGATGCCGAGCGCCTGCTCCAGGAAGCCGCCGGCTACAAGGGCGAGAGCCTGTGGCAGGACGCCTGGCGCCGCCTAAAGCAGGACCGCGGCGCGCTGTGGAGCCTGATCTTCCTGGCGATCTTCGCGTCGATCTCGCTCCTGGCTCCGCTGCTGCCGCTGCCCTCCCCCATCGCGCTCGACCTACAGGCCGAGCCGCAGCCGCCGGTGCTGGCCTTCGGCGACGCCGGCTTCGACTACGAGTTCGAGACCGACGACGACTACCGGCTCGCCTACTGGGAGCTGAGCTGGCTCGACAAGCGCATGGTCGACGCCCGCAAGGCGATCTTCGGCGACTGGCAGACCGGGCGCTGGTTCGGCACCGACTCGAAGGGGCGCGACCTCCTGTCGCGCATCGTGTGGGGCAGCCGCACGTCGATCCTGGTGTCGCTCGCGGCGACGCTGTGCTCGCTGCTGATCGGCGTGACCTACGGCGCCTTCTCGGGGCTGATGGGCGGCCGCATCGACAACCTGATGATGCGGCTGGTCGACATCTTTTACGCGATCCCCTTCATCTTCGTCGTCATCTTCATCCTGACGATCCTCTCGACCGACCGCTCGGACCTCGAGAGCGAGGCGCTGGTCGACAAGGAGAAGGTCTTCTTCCTCGTCATCGGCGCCATCTACTGGCTGACGATGGCGCGCGTGGTGCGCGGGCAGGTGCTGTCGCCCAAGAACTCCGAGTTCATCGAGGCGGCGCGCGCGTTGGGCGCGTCGACGCCGCGCATCCTGTTCGTGCACGTGGTGCCGAACGTGCTGTCGATCGTGATCGTGTACCTCACGCTGACGATCCCGGCGATCATGCTGTTCGAGGCCTTCCTGTCGTTCCTCGGGCTTGGCATCGAGCCGCCCAAGGTCTCCTGGGGGCTCCTGGCGGTCGACGGCACCGACGCGATCAACCCGATCAAGACCTTCTGGTGGCTGGTGGTCTTCCCCGCGGCCGCGATGGGCTCGACCCTGCTCGCGCTCAACTTCCTCGGCGACGGCCTCCGCGACGCCCTCGACCCGAAGCTGAGGGGCAAGTAGGCATGAGCGTGCTGGACGTCCGCAACCTCGCCGTGCGCTTCGAGACGCACCAGGGCACGGTGCGCGCCGTCGACGGCGTGTCCTTCACGGTGGAGGAGGGCGAGACCCTGGGCCTGGTCGGCGAGTCCGGCTCGGGCAAGTCGGTCTCGTGCCTCGCGATGCTGGGGCTGATTCCGACGCCGCCCGGCGTGGTGGAGTCGGGCGAGGTGCTGCTCGAAGACACCGACCTCCTGAGGCTCTCCCCCGACCAGCTCCGCCGCGTGCGCGGCAACGACATCGCGATGATCTTCCAGGATCCGATGACGTCGCTGAATCCGCTGCTGACGGTCGAGCGTCAGCTGACCGAGGTGCTGGAGATCCACCGCGGGCTCTCGCGGTCCGAGGCGCGCAAGAAGGCCGCCGCCGGGCTCGGCGACGTAGGCATCCCGAACCCGGAGGCGCGGCTCGACGCCTATCCGCACGAGCTCTCCGGCGGCATGCGCCAACGCGTGATGATCGCGATGGCGCTCCTGTGCGAGCCGAAGGTGCTGCTCGCCGACGAGCCCACGACGGCGCTCGACGTCACGATCCAGGCGCAGATCCTGGAGCTGATGGGCGCGCTCCAGCAGAAGCGCGGCACGGCGATCGTCCTGATCACCCACGACCTCGGCGTCGTGGCGGGCATGTCCGACCGCGTGAACGTGATGTACGCCGGACGCCTCGCCGAGACGGCCGAGACGCGCGCGCTGTTCGCGCGCCCACGGCATCCGTACACCGAGGGGCTCTTGACCAGCGTGCCCTCGCTGACCGACGACCCGGAGGCCGAGCTCGCCTCGATCGACGGGCAGCCGCCCGACCTGGCCGACCTGCCGCCGGGCTGCGCGTTCGCGCCGCGCTGCCCGTACGTGGGCGAGCGCTGTCGGAGCGAGGTCCCGCCGCTCGCACGGGTCGACCGAGACGACGCGGGCCGCGTGTCGGCCTGCTTCGAGTCGGCGCGCCTCGGGCGCACGGAGGTGGCCGGTGGCTGAGCACCTGCTCGAAGTCCGCGACCTGCACAAGCACTTCCCGGTCGGGCGCAAGGGCCTGCTCGGCGGTCCCGCCGCGATGCTGCGCGCCGTCGACGGCGTGTCGTTCACGCTCGAGCGCGGCGAGAGCCTCGGCCTGGTCGGCGAGTCCGGCTGCGGCAAGTCGACCACCGCGCGCACGGTGCTGGGCCTGCACCAGGCGACCTCGGGCAGCGTCCGCTTCGACGGCGTCGAGCTGACGACGCTCGCGCGCCCGGAGCGCGGCGCCTACCGGCGCCGCATGCAGATGATCTTCCAGGATCCCTACGCGTCGCTCGACCCGCGGCAGACCGTTGGCTCGATCCTGACCGAGCCACTGAAGATCCACCGCATCGGCAGGCCCAAGGAGCGCAAGCTGCGCGCGCTCGCGCTGCTCGACGCGGTCGGGCTCAACCCGCGCCACATCAACCGCTATCCGCACGAGTTCTCGGGCGGCCAGCGCCAGCGCATCGGCATCGCGCGCGCCCTGGCGCTCGAGCCCGAGCTGATCCTGTGCGATGAACCGGTCTCGGCGCTCGACGTGTCGATCCAGGCGCAGATCGTGAACCTGCTGAAGGAGCTGCAGGAGCGCTTCGGACTCGCCTACCTCTTCATCGCGCACGACCTCGCCGTCGTGCGGCAGCTGTGCCACCGGGTCGCGGTGATGTACCTCGGACGCGTGGTCGAGACGGCGCGGCGCGAGGAGCTCTACACCGCCCCCAAGCACCCCTACACGCGCGCCCTGATGTCGGCCGTGCCGGTGCCCGACCCGGAGATCGAGCGGCAGCGCGAGCGCATCGTGCTCGAGGGCGACGTGCCGAGCCCGATGAACCCTCCGAGCGGCTGCTCCTTCCACCCGCGGTGCGCCGAGCGCCACCGGGTGGCAGGCGGTCGATGCGAGGCCGAGATCCCGGCGCTGCGCGGGACGCAAGACGCCGGGGGCGCCCGCCTGTCGGCCTGTCACCTGGAGGAGTAGCGCCCGCGCGTGATTCGCGCCAACCGGACGCCGGGCCGCCCGTAGCCCGGTCGATGAAACCGCAGCTCTCGCTCCTGCTCTCCCCCGCGCCGCTCCTCGCCGCCTGCGTAAATGCGCCCGACGTCGCGCCTCCCGCTCCCGCGACCGCAGACGGTCCCATCGCCCTCGAGCTGACGCTGCAGGAGGATCCGCTCCTGGTCCTGGCTGCCGTGAGCTTCCCCGGCGACGACGACGGCGAGACCGTCGTGTTCGAGACCGAGTCGTGGGGTGGCGTCGGACCCGACCGCGAGGACCTCGAAGCGGTCCGCTTCACCACCGCGGACGGGGCCGAGCTAGCCCACGAGCGCGTGGACGCACACCATTGGAAGGTGACGCACCCGCCGGGCGCGCGGCTCGTGGCCCACGCCGTGCTGCCGGCGAACGACGAGGACCGCCGCGCGAGCTTCGAGAGCGGCAGCTACTACCGGCCGATCCTCGAGCCGGGCCTGCTGCACGCGATCGGCAACCTGTTCCTGCTGCTGCCCGAACACCTGAACTGGAAGGCGCCGCGCGAGTTGTCACTGACCTACCGCGGCTTCGAGGAGGCCGGCTGGGAGGTGGTCGACTCGTTCGGCTCGGGCGCGGGCCCGCGCACGGCGCAGGCGACGCTGAGCGAGTTCAACCACGCACTCTTCGTCGCCGGCGACCTCGACGTGCAGCACCGGCTGGCGGCGGGCGGGCCGCTGGTCGTCGCGTTGGCGGGCGACGGCTGGAGCTTCGACGGCTCGGAGTTGGCCGACCTGACCGCGCGCATCGTCGGGCTCGAGCGCGAGCTGATGGGCGACGCGGCCGCGGGGCACTACCTCGTGACGGCGATCGCCGTCGGGCCGGAGTCGCGCGGGCTCTCGTTCGGCGGCACCGGCCTGACGAACAGCTTCGCGCTCTTCCTGCAGCCGAACGTGTCGATCGCCCTCGACTCCGAAGGCGGCCTGCCCATCCGGCGCCTGCTGGCCCACGAGTGTTTCCACGAGTGGAACGGCATGCGCATCCGGCTCGCCCAGCCGGAGGAGCCCAGCTATTGGTTCTCGGAGGGCTTCACCGACTACTTCGCGCGACGCGTGCTGTTCGAGGCGGGCTGGCTCGGCGAGGAGGAGTATGCCGATTCGCTCAGCGAGCTGCTGACGCGGTACCACATGAGCCCCATGCGCAACCACACCGCCGCCGAGCTCGGCGAGAGCTTCTGGACCGATCGCGACGCCCAGCAGCAGCCGTACATCCGCGGCGACGTGGTGGCCTGCCTCCTGGACCACGAGCTGCGCCGCGCGAGCGGCGGGACGAACGACCTCTGGGCGCTGATGCGCGAGCTCCTGGAGGAGTGCGAGACGACCGGAGCCGAGCTGGACGCCGAGGGCCTCCTCGCCCGCTTCGAACACCACGTGGGCAGCGAGGCCGCCGAGCGCATCCGACGCATCGTGCTGGACGGCGACACCGCCGAGCTCCCGGCCGACGCCTTCGGACCCGACTACGTCGTGGGCGAGCAGGAGGTCTACGCCTGGGATCCCGGCTTCGACGTCGAGGCCTCGATCGAATCGATGGAGACGACCGGCGTGCGGCCCGACTCCCCCGCGGCCCAGGCCGGCCTCTCGGACGGCATGGCCCTGGCGGGGGTCAGCATCTACTACGACGACCCCGACCGCGAGATCGAGCTCACGCTGGCCGGCACCGGGGCAGAGACGATCGCCTATCTGCCCCGCGGGGCCGCGACCAGCGTGCCCGCGGTCCGGGTGCGGCGAGAAGCCCCCTGAGCCGGGAGCGAGCGGGCCCTGGCGCGAGGCGCCCGGCGACGCTTCTCGGCGCCGCGGCGGCCCCCTCGCCCGACGGACTTTTCGGCCCCCGAGCGAAACCGATCGGCACCTGCGGCGGTCCCGGGTGGTGGGGGTGGCGGTGGGGATCTACCGGGGGCCTCGGGCAGCTCTTACAATCCTCCGCCTCCATCTCCCGGGCGGCCCCCCAAAGCCCCCGCCGCAACTCGCCCTTCGCCCCAGCCGCTCCCTTCCCGCTCCGCCCATGATCGAGGTCCAAAACGTCTCCAAGCGCTACGGCCCCACCCTGGCCGTCGACGGCGTCTCGTTCCAAATCGAACGCGGCGAGATCGTCGGCTTCCTCGGGCCCAACGGGGCTGGGAAGAGCACGCTGCTCAAGATGATGTCGACCTGGCTGCCGCCGACGTCGGGCACCATCCGGATCGCGGGGTTCGACGTCACGTCGCAGCCGCTGGCGGTGCGCCGCTCGCTCGGCTACCTGCCCGAGCACAACGCGCTCTACGACGGGATGCGGGTCGACCGCTTCCTGAACTTCGTCGGCAAGGCGCGCGGGCTCGGCGGCGGGCATCTGCGCGAACGGATCGACTGGGCGGTCAACGCATGCTCGCTGCAGGCCGTCGTCGGCAAGCGCGTGAACCAGTGCTCGAAGGGCTTCCGGCAGCGCATCGGCGTCGGCGCCTCGCTGCTGCACAACCCGCCGGTGATCCTGCTCGACGAGCCGACCCACGGCCTCGACCCGCTGCAGGTCGTGGCCTTCCTCGAGTTCATCCAGAGCCTGTCGGAGGGCCGCGCGATCCTCTTCTCGTCGCACATCCTCTCCGAGGTGGTCGCGATCTCCCAGCGGCTCCTGATCATCAACCACGGCAACCTGCTCGCGGACTCCAAGCTCGACGAGCTGCGCTCGCGCGCCGCGGGCGAGGGCCAGAGCCTCGAAGACACCGTCCTCGACATCGTGAAGAGCGGAGGGGTGCCCGCATGACCGCAAGCGCCGTTACCAATCGGCTGTCGCCGGCGGCGCTCGTCGCCGGCACGCTCGTCATCTCGCGCCGCGAGCTCGCGGCGTACTTCGACTCGAGCATCGCCTACGTCTACACGATCGCCTTCGCGCTGCTGGCGAACTCGGTCTTCATGAACGAGTTCTTCCTGACGGGCACGGTGGACATGACGGGCTACTTCGACCTGATGCCGCTGCTGCTCGCCTTCTTCGTGCCGGCCGTGACGATGCGGCTGTGGGCGGAGGAGCGCAAGCAGCGCACGGTCGAGCTGCTCCTAACGCTGCCGATCCGGCCGCTGCAGGCTGTGCTCGGCAAGTACCTCGCCGCGCTGGGCCTGTTCGCGCTCTTCCTCCTCAGCTCCGCGCCGATCGTCGTGATGCTGCTCGCGCTGGGCGAGCCCGACCTCGGGCGCATCTTCGCCGGCTACCTGGGCCTGCTGCTGTTCGGCAGCTTCCTGCTCGGCTTCGGCATGCTGCTCTCGGCGCTCTCCAGCGACCAGATCGTGGCCTTCGTCACCAGCACGCTGGTCGGCTTCGCCTTCGTGCTGACGGGCGACGAGCGGGTGGTCGCAGTGCTCGACGGGCTCTTCCCGTCGCTGGGCGCGGGCACCTTCCTCTACGAGTCGATCTCGGCCCTCCCCCACTACGAGAGCTTCGTGCGCGGGGTGGTCGAGCTCTCCTCGGTCACCTACTTCGCCCTGATGACGTTCGCGCCCCTTTGGGTCTGCGCGCTGGTGCTCGAGAAGAACCGCACGTGAAGCGGCTCGACGCGATCCTCCTGGTCCTGCTGCTGGCCCTCAGCGCCGGCGTCGCGGTCGAGGCGACGCGGGTGGCGGATCGGCACCAGTCGGGCGGCGCCTGGCGCGCCGAGCTGGGGCGGCGCAAGCTGACCGAGGTCGAGCCCGACATGCGCGCGCGGCTCTCCGGCCTGGGCGACAAGCTGGTCTTCACCTACTATGTGTCGGCCCGCTCGACGATGCCCTCGCAGATGAAGCGCATCGAGCGCGACGTCACCGACCTGCTCGGCGCGTTCAAGGGCGTGGCACCGGACCGCGTCGACTTCCACATCGTCGATCCGGAGACGGACCCCGAGCAGGCCGGCTACGCCTCGAACCGGCGCATCACACCCTTCCGCGTGCGCGACGTCACGCACGACTCGTGGAGCGAGCGGCTGGTCTGGTCGACGCTGACGATGTCCTACGGCACATACGACGAGGCGATCGTCAACGGCGTCACCCCCGAGCGCCTACCGCGGCTCCAGGCGACGCTCATCGAGCACCTCGACCGCATGGAGGCACCGCGCCGCCCGACCTTCGCGCTCGCGGCGCCCGAGGGCTTCCGCGAGCTGGCAAACGCGCTCGCGGAGTACGGCGACGTGGTCGAGGTCGACCTCGACGGCGGCGACGAGCTGCCCGAGGAGGCCGACGTCCTGCTCTGGATGCGCCCGAGCAACGTGACGCCGACGCGGCTGCGCGAGATCGAGCGCGCCATCGCCATGGGCCGCAGCATCGTGGTCGCCGGCGCGCTCAACCGCGTCCCGGTGGACGGCATCGTCAACCTCGACAACGGCGAGCCGGCGGTCCGCATCGAGCCCTCGGGCGACGCGCTGGAGCCGCTCCTCGCCCACTTCGGCCTGCGCCCCGACCCGGGGCTCGTGCTCGACGTGCGCTCCGAGGTGTTGATGCGCGGCGAGCAGCAGGTCCCCGCACCGTTCCTGGTCCGCTGCATCGCGCCCAACCAGAACTTCGTCACCTGGCGCAACCAGCCCAACGGCACGCTGCTCTTCCACGCGCCGACGCCGTTGCGCCTGCAGCCCGACGTGCTGCAGGAGCTCGGCTACCAGGCGCGCGTACACGCGACCACGTCGGACGATACGTGGCTGCAGGAGCCGCCGACCGACGCGCCGCGCCCGTTCGCCGAGCTCGGGGTCGAGCGCGGCCAGCCGGTCTCGAAGCTGCCCCTGATGGTGTCGCTAGAGCCCGCCGACCCCTGGCACGGGCGCTTCTTCGCGCTGGCCGCGAGCACGCCGCTGGAAGACGGCAGCTACGGCCGCGAGGGCACGGCGCACTGGCGGCTCCTGCGCACGCTGACCGGCGAGCTCGCGTCGTCCGAGCGCCTCGTCGCCGCCGCCGTCGCGCACGTCGACCAGCCGCCGGCCACGCCCGAGCTCACGGGCGGCGCGCGGCTCCTGTGGCGCCTCGCGGTGGTCGGGCTCGTGCCGCTGCTGCTCGGCCTATCGGCCTTCGCGCGCGGCGCGTTCCGGCGCGAGAGCGGCGGTCGCGTCACGCGCGCCGGTGGAGGCGTGTGGCCGCGCGCGCTGCTCGCCCTCCTGGCCGCCGTCGCGGTCGCGCGCGTGGCCGGCTGGCCCGACCTGCGCGCCGACGCAACCGACGGCAAGGTGAACAGCCTGGCCGCCGAGACCCGCGACATCGCCGCGCGGGCCGGCGACGCCGGCGCGACGCGCGTCGAGCTGCTCTTCTCCTCGCGCGACCGCATGCCGCCCGCGCTGCGCGAGCGCGTCGGCCGCGTGCGCGCGACGCTCGGCGACTTCGAGCGCGCCGGGGCGGACTTCGACGTGGTGCGCCTCGACGTCGACGACCTGGACGACGCCGAGCGCGAGCGCCTGCAGGCCGACGGCATCGAGCCGATCCGCGTCACCACGCGCGACGAGGAGGTCACCACCGTCCGCACGATCTACAGCGCGCTGCGCCTCGAGCGCGACGGGCGCCGCGAGGTGCTCGCCTTCGAGGACGCGGCGGCGTTCGAGTTCCTGGAGTTCCGCCTGGCCTTCGCGCTCTGGCGCCTGGAGACCGGGCGCCGGCCGCTGATCGCCTTCGCCGCCGACGCCGAACGGCTGTCCGCGGCCGAGGACTTCGAGCGCTACCAGAACCAGAGCCTCTTCGCCCCCAAGGGGAACGACAACTACAGCCTGGCGCGCGCGCTCCTGATGCGGCTCGACTTCGACGTCGTCAACGTGACGCCGCGGCAGTTCGTGCAGTCGCGCAAGCCGGAGATCCCCGCGGGAGCCGACCTCGTCGTCTGGATGCAGCCGCGGCGCTCGATCCAGGGGATGATGGAGGAGACCGTGCGCTACCTGCACGGCGGCGGCCGCGTCATGGTCGCCGCGCAGCACTTCCAGATCGTCTCGCGCCAGTACCGCGGGCGCGAGTTCGGGATGAGCTACTGGCCGCGCCCGCAGAACCCCGACGTCGACCAGATCTACTTCAACGACTGCGGCGTGCGGCTCGTGCGCGAGGTGCTCTTCGACGAGCTGCACACCGAGATGATGGTCGACACCGAGATCCTCGGCCGCGGCTCGGCGCGCGAGTACGAGCGGCAGCTGTCGGCGCGCGAGTTCCAGCTGCGCGCCTCGGCGGCGAACTTCCACCGCGACCACCCGATCACGCGCAACCTCGGCGACCAGTCGTTTGTGTGGGGCTCCTTCATCGACGTCGACGACGAGCAGCTCGCGGCGAACGGCTTGTCGGCGACGACGCTGATGAGCACCTCCGACCGCTCCTGGACCTACCTGTGGAGCGGCGGCTTCCTCGAGGAGAACACCGACACCACGCCCGAGCACCTCGGCGGCCCGCCGCTCGACGAGGCCGGCCAGCCGCAGTACCGCGGCAAGCTCCCGCTGGCGGTGCTGGTCGAGGGCGGCTTCCCGCGGCCGGCGCGCGAGCTCAGCGTCACGATGGGCGCCGAGGCGCCCGAGGTGAACCCCGACGAGCTGGAGAACTACCCCGACCCGGCTCCGGGGCGGCTGCTCCTGGTCGGCTCGTCGCGCGCCTTCCAGGACGACCGCTTCCACCACCAGGACTTCCGCGCCGACCACTTCCTGCTCAACGCCGTCGCCGACATGGCGCTGCCGCCGGAGCTCGGCGCCATCGCGCTGCGCCGTCCGGCCATCCGCGGGTTCGGCTTCGTCGAACCCGAGACCAAGCTGCGCTGGCGCACGCTGGTCGTCGCGTCGCCGCCGGCGGCGCTCCTCGTCCTGGGCCTCGTCGTCGCGTTCCTGCGGCGCCGGGCCCCCGTCCGGGCCGGCAGCGCCCCCGGGAGGGCCTCGTGATCGCGCGCGTGATCGTCGTCGCGGCGCTGTTCGCCGCGCTGGTGGCCTGGGACCGCTCGCTCGCGAGCGACGCCGAGGCGACGCGCCAGGCACGTACCGAGGACGTCGGGCGCGTGCTGTCGCAGGAGGAGCTCGACAGCCTCGAGATCGCCGCCATCCGACTCGAGTGGGGCGACGGGCGCCCCGCCACCACCTACGCCCGCGCCGGCGGGATCTGGCGCTGCCTCGAGGTCTTCCAGGCGCCCGCCGACGTGCGCGCGCTCGAGGGCCTCATCGGCGCCATCACCCAGGCCGAGGGCCGCGTGCAGAGCGACGACCCCGGGCAGACCCAGCGCTACGGCATCGGCGTGCGCGAGACCGTGCGCTTCTCGCTGTGCGACCGCAACGTGCTCGCCAACCCCTCCGCCAGCGTGCTGTGGTCCGCCGACGTCGGCTTCGCCACCGCCGACGGCGGCGGCAGCTATCTACGCCCCGGCGGTTCGGCCGAGATTTGGGCCGTGGACCGGAACCCGCGGCCGGCGCTCGAGAGCCACATCCCGAACCTGCCGCCGCTGCTCGACGAGTCGGTGCTGACCCAGTCCTGGCTGCAGGCCGCGCGCGGCTTCGACCGCATCTTCCTCGACCGCGCCGACGGCACCTCGCTGGACATGCGCACCCGCCCGCGCGAGGTCAGCGACGAGGAGCGACGCCAGGGCGTGCCGCCGTACGAGTGGGTGCTGGACCCCGAGGGCGAGGCGCTCCCGCTCCCCATCGGCCGCGCGATGTCGTACGTCTTCTTCCTGCAGCGCGCGAGCTACGTCGCGATCCTCGACCCGCGCAAGGCGGGCGAGCTCGGGCTGCAGCAGCCCCACGACGTGATCACGCTGATCCCCCCCGCCTCGCCCGACGGGCAGGCGGCACAGCCGCTGACGCTGCACGTGCTGCCGCGGATGAGCGGCGGCGGCGTGCCGCTGGCGAACCCCTTCGTGGACACGCTGTACGAGCTGGATGCCGAGACGGCGTCGCTGATGCTGCCGGCGCGCGAGCTGCTGATGGACACGGGGCAGGAGAACCCGTGGGACGCGAAGCTTAAGGCGCAGCACGATCACTAGGCATTCACTTCGTCGAGGTCGACGCGCTCGGCGATGCTCAGCCGGAAGGCCGCGGGCACGGAAAACCGTTCAACCTCGAGCTCTCCAGCGGTCGGCACCCGCCCCGTGGAGCCGGGAGCATCGTCGAGGCGAGCGCCGATGAGGTAGCCGAAGAGGCCCGCCAGACGGCTCAGATCCGGTGCGTGGCCCAGATACTCTCGGTAGGCCTTCCGCGCGGCGCGGAGATGTCGAACCTCGATCGACATGCCGTCGAAGAACCCAATCACGGTGTTGGGTCGGCGGTGCAGGTCGGGCAGCGGATGCTCCATGAGGAGCTGGGCTGAGGCGACCAGCGTCGGCAGGTGCTCGCTCCAGAAGTCGACATGTCGCGCCCGCTCGCCGCCGGGCAACAGCTCGGCGTTGTCCAGGCACAGAAAGCCCAGCTCGGCGAACATCAGATACATCTGACTCGTCGGCGCGCCCTGCGTCAGGAGCGCTTCGTCGAGCGTCACGTCGGGATGCGTGACAGCAAGCCGGCCCGAGACGAAGAGGAAGAAGGCCCAGTCCACCGGATCGCCAAACGGCGCACAGGACGGAACGTCGCCGCAGAGGAGCTCCTCGTCCGCGAGCTTGAGCATCAGGCGCGAGATCCGCAGCAGGCTAAAGGGCTCGTCCCCGAAGGCGTCCAGGAGCGGGAAGTGCGGCCGCTTCTCCTCGCGAGCCAGGTGAAAGCGCGCGTCGATCCGACGGGCGAGACGGCGCTGAATGAGGTCCATCTGGAGACGCAAGCCCTCCGACGCCAGCCGGCGATCGGTCGCGCGGTCGAAGCGGTGAAAGAAGCGCGACGCGGCGTCGTGCAGCACCAGCGCGTTCTCGCGCGCCTCGTATAGCTCATCGACGGACCGATTGTCGCGCGGGCCGGCAGGCGGAAGCGAAGGCGGCGGAGCCGGTGCGACCTGCACCTGCGCCTGGGACACCGACTGCAGCAGCGCCCAGTCCGGCTGGTCCCTCTCCGCCTCCACCTTCTCCTCTCCAAGCTCGAGCCACGGAGGGCCGCCGAGCAGGTCTCGCTCGTGGATCGCCGGGTCCTCGGCGACGACCTCCCAACCCGCGCTGCCGCGCACGGGAGGCTCGCCGCGAAACTTCACGACAAGGGTCGCGTCGCCTGACGCCTCAGCTGGCGGGTCGAGCCTGCCGACCGCGACGCCACCATGCCAGCGCAGCGGAACGACCCGCCCTCCGACCATGAGCTCGACCGATCCAAAGCCCGTGCGCGTGTACGCAAACCGCACCCAGAAGGAGCTTGCTCCCGCGGGATGGTTGATGGCCTGATTCCAAACGCGGTACTGCATTCCTAGCTGTCGAAGACGCGCAGGACGCCGACCTCGTCGCCGGCGTTGTTCCTCACCAGATAGAGGAGGCTGACGGCGGACGTGGTCGTGACCCAGTCGTTCTGCTGCGCGTCGTACTCGTGGGCGATTCGCCACGGCGTCGCCATCGCGGTCACCTGGTCGGCTCCGGATCCCTGAGACGCTCCGCTGCGGAGCTTGTAGCGATACGCAAGGTGCGCCTGGGCCGTATTGAGCACGAGATCGTCGAGATCCCAGTAGGCGGAGGGCGCTTCGCCGTGCAGGCGCTGCCCTAGGTCACGCAGGTTGCCCGCCCCGGCGGGCGTACCGTCCATGTTGCGGGCTTCGACGGAGACGGACTGGAAGGCCATGGCTTGCTCGTTTCTTTTGCTGGGTTGGGCCGCGCTAGAGCGCGCAGCGGAATCCGGTGAGGTAGTCGCCGTAGTCGCTCTCGACGCCCGCGAACGCGAAGGTCCAGAGCTCGTGCTGCTTCTCCGCCGCGTGCCAGGCGTGCCCGGCCATCAGCCGCAGATCGCGGCGCGGTTCGAAGCCGTTCCCCACGGGCTCGCCGAGGAACGACTCGGTCCACTCGCGCACGTTGCCGAACATGTGGTAGAGGCCGGACTCGGTAGCCGCGTCCGGATGCGAGCGGACGGGCTCGACGTTGTCGAGGTAGTAGTCGGGTGTCTTCGAGAAGTCCGGAACGAGCGGCTGCAGGGTGTTGCCGCGATACTCGCCCGGCACGGCGCCCGGCCAGGGGTAGGTGCGCTCCTCCACTCCACGCGCCGCCCAGGTCCACTCGGGGAACGACGGGAGCCGCTTGCCCGCCCATTCGGCGTAGGCGCGCGCGTCGAGCCATCCGACCTGCACCACGGGGAGCTCATCGTGGCGTCCCGTCGCGATCGAGTCCCAGTGCCGCGGCGGTGCGTGTCCGGTGTCGTCGAGGAACGCGCGGTACTGTTCGTTGGTGACCTCGGTCTCGTCGAGCCAGAATCCGGCGACCGCAACGTCGCGGAAGTTGATGGCGAGCTTGGCCGCATCGGGCTCACGGATGGAGAGCGTTCCGCCCGGGATCCAGATCATCCCCCGGCGACGCTCGGGGGACGGAGAGGGTTCGACGACGACCTCTTCGCCCGGCCTGAGGTCGCGCGAGAAAGTGCAGGGGTCATCGCCGGCGAGGTTCACAACGATTCGCACCAGACCGGCTTCCAGGCGCAACTGGAAGCTGCGTGCTCCCACGGGGAAGTTGCCGTACCCCACTGCCTGCCCGACCTCTCCGGATACCGGGTCGACAGGCGACACGCTCACCTGCCCGGAAGACAGCGACCCCTCGGAGAACAGCACCGTGACTTCTGCCTGTCCTGCGGCCTTGGTCGCTCGGCGGGTGGCTGAGGAACCGACCACGATGCCCCCCACCAACAGCACCGCCCCCGCCACCCAGTACCTCCGCCGCATCCCCCACCGCAGCGCGCGCACCGCCAGCGACGGCGGGCGCGCCACGATCGGCTCGCGCGCGACGAAGCGGCGCAGGTCTTCGGCCATCTCCCCCGCGGAGGCGTAGCGTTCGCCCGGGTCCTTCGCCATCGCCGTCAGGCAGATGGTCTCCAGGTCGCGCGGCACGCGCGGGTTGTGGGCGCGCGGGGCGCGTGGCTGGACGTCGCGGATCTTGGTGAAGAGGTCCGCCGAGGAGCGCGCGGTGAATGGGCGCCGGTGCGTCGCGAGCTCGTAGAGCACGACGCCCAGCGAGTACACGTCGGTGCGGTGGTCGATCGCCGCGTCGCGCAGGCGCGCCTGCTCGGGGCTCATGTAGTAGGGCGTACCGGCCAGCTCGCCGGTGCGCGTCAGGCTGCCCTCGGCCTCGTCGCGCACGATGCCGAAGTCGGCCACTTGGACGCGACCGTCGGCGTCGAGCAGCAGGTTGCTGGGCTTCACGTCGCGGTGCACCAGGCCCTGGCCGTGCGCGTAGTGCAAAGCGTCGGCGATGTCGGCGCACATTTGGGCGACCGAGCTCGCGTGGTCGCGCTCGCCCGGTGCCGGCAGGAAGGCGTCCGTGCTGCCGGCGCGCTGGAGCTCGAGCTCGCGGTCGAGGTCGTGCCCCTCGACGTGCTCCATCGCAAACCAGTGGGTGTTGCCGCTGGTGCCGTCGACCAGCACCTGCACGATGCCCGGATGCCGCAGTCGCGAGGCGGCGCGGGCCTCGCGGTGGAAGCGCTCGATCTCGCGCTCGGTGGTGCCGAGGCCGGCGACGAAGACCTTGAGCGCGACGGCGCGGTTCAGCGAGGGCTGGCGGGCGAGGTAGACCACGCCCATCGCGCCGCGGCCGAGCTCGCGCAGGATCTCGAAGCCGCCCAGGACGTGCTTGCCGCTCTCGAGCTCGCCGGGCTCGCCGGCGCCGAGCGGCTCGAGGAACCGCGAGCCGGCGCGCGACTCGAGCGCCAGGAGCTCCTCGGCCTCCTGCCGCAGCTCGGCGTCGCCCGCGCAGGCCTCGTCGAGGAATGCGTCGCGGTCCGCGGGCTCGCGATCGAGCGCGCGTTCGACCAGGTCGCGGATCCTGAGCCAGCGCTCGTCCGTCACTCGCCGAGCTCCCGTCGCAGCATCAGCTTGGCGACGCGCCAGCGGCGCTCGGCGGTGCGCCGCGTCAGGCCGACGGCCTGCGCGGCCTCGGCCATGCTGCGGCCGCCGAAGAAGCGCAGCTCGATCAGGCGCACGACCTTGGGGTCCTTCTCGCGCAGCCGGTCGAGCGCCCGGTCGAGCGCGAGCAGGCTGCCGGAGCGCCGCTCTAGCTCGTCGACGAGGCCGTCGAGCGCGACGCGCTCCCCCGCCAGCTCGCGCTTGCGGGTCGCCTTGCGCCGCGCGTGGTCGACCAGGATCTGCCGCATCATCGTCGACACCAGGCTCAGGAACTGCCCGTGGTCGTCGCAGCGCAGCTCCTTGCCCCCGCGCAGGCGCAGGTAGACCTCGTTGACGAGCGCGGTGGCCTGCAGCGTGTGCGACGGCCGCTGGCGCGCCATGTGGCCACAGGCGAGGCGGTAGAGCTCCTCCTGAACGCGCGGCGACAGGTGCTCGCGTGCGTCGGCGTCGCCCCGCTCGAGCGCCTGGAACAGGGCCTGGATGTCGCTCTCTCCGGGCATGGGCGCGAGTCTGAGATCAAAGGGCAGGTGCCTCGGTCGGGCGGACGGGCGGATTGCGGTGAGCTTCATCGGGCCGGCAAACGCAGGCCGCGCGGATTCACCGCCACGAATCGTGCCAAAAAAGCGAGACGCCTTCCGCGGCGGCCCGCGACCCTCTTCAGTGCCCGGAATGCGCGAGGCGCACGGCGGACTTCGCCTTTTTTGGCCGCGGCCCGAGACCGAGCGGGTCCGCGCCGGTTCCACCGCCAAATCGTCCGCTCCCAGGCCCCAAAAAGCCATCCCGCCATGCTCTCGATCCTGCTGCTCTCGATCCTGCCCGCCACGACCTCCGTCACCGCCACCGACGCCGTGCACCAGCCTCCGGTCGCCCTTCAGCCCGTCCTCTGGGAGGACAAGCAGAAGCAAGGAGACGGCCAGGGCGACAAGAAGCGCTCCGGCGAGGACGACAAGGAGAAGGGGCAAGGCAAGGGCAAGGGCAAAGGCAAGCGGGGCAAGGGCAAGGGCAAGAAGAAGCGCGGCGGCGTCGGCGACAAGCGCAAGGGCGGCTCCGGCGGCAAGGGCAAGGGCAAGAAGGGCGGCGGCTTCTAGCCTGACGCCTTCGCCCGCGCTCCGGCCGCAGCCCCGCTGGGCCGCACGAAACGCCCGGACGCCGGCGACCGCCGCCGCAATCACGCCTGCGGCGCGGTCCGGTGCCCGGGCGCTTTCGTAGCCACGCGGCGGTGGCGCGTACCGGTGGCCGGATGGGGTGAAGAGGTCGAGGCCCCCTCACGCCATCCGGCTAGGACGGCTAGGCGCGGAGGGCGCGCTCCATCCGCGCGTGGATGTCGGCGAGGCGCTTGCTGTCGCCGCCACCGACCTCGGCCGTGGCCCAGCCGGTGAAGCCGACCTCGTCCAGGGCCTTGCGCACGTCGGCCCAGTCGACGTCGCCGTCGCCGATCTTCGCCCAGCCGGCCTCGACGCCCCAGTCCTTGACGTCGAGCTTCACGACGCGGCGGCCGAGGGTGCGGATCCACTCGGCCGGCTTGCCGTACTTCTGGTGGTTGCCGATGTCGAAGTAGGCGCCGACCCAGGGCGAGCCGATCGCGTCGATGTAGGCGGCGAGCTGGTCCGCGCTCTGGTCGGGCGGGCCGTCGTGCTGATAGCAGAAGCCGTTCCAGACGTTCTCGATCAGGATGTGCACGCCGAGCTCGGCGGCCATCGGGAGCACCTCGTGGATCGCGGCGATCGAGCGCTCCCAGACCTGCTCCTGGTTCTCCTTCTCCGCGTCGGCGACGCGGCCGGGAACGAGCAGCACGGAGTGCCCGCCGAAGTCGCGCGCGTCGCGGAGCGCGCCGGCGAGCGCGTCGATGCCGGCGCGGCGCGTGGCCTCGTCGGGGCTCGAGAGGCGCTTCTGCCAGTGCACGGAGTCAACCAGGCCGTGCACCGGGAGCCCGGAGTCGGCGGTGGCCTTGCGCACCTCCTCGGCCGAGTAGCCGGCGGGGCTCTCGAGCTCGATGCCGTCGTAGCCGAGGCTCTTCACCAGCTTGAACTTGTCGGCCATCGGGACGTCGCCCCCCACCATGCCGTACTTGAGCGACAGCAGGATGCGGTGCGGGCGCTGCATCTGCGCCGGAGCGGCCAGGGGCTGCGCGGCCTGGGCCGGGCGCGACACCAGGCCGGCGGCCGCCGCGGCGGCTCCGCCGGCGAGCACGGAGCGTCGATTGAGCTTGGCCGCCATCAGACGAACTGCTTGATGCCGGGGACCGCGACCGGACGCGTCTCGACGTCGCCCCACTCCAGCGCGGGCGGCGACAGGTCCTCCTGCGAGTTCAGCGCCTCGTCGGCGGTGATCTCCTTGCCGGTGTAGGCCGCCAGCCGGCCCATCAGCGCCATCAGCGAGCTCTGGCACATGTAGTCGCCGTTGTTGATGGGCTCGCCGTCGCGGATCGCCTTGAAGAGCGCGTCGTGCTCGTTCTGGTACATGTCGTCGGGCCCCTCGCCGCGGTAGCGCCAGCGGCCGGCCTCGGACTCGATGCGGTGCGTCTGCAGGTGGGCGACGCCCTTGGTGCCGAACACGTGGTCGGACACGTCGTGCTTGGTGCCGTGCCACTGGCGGCACGAGCTGAAGCCCTTCACGCCGTCCTCCCACTCGTAGACGGTGTTGAAGTGGTCGTAGACGTTGCCGTACTCCTCGCCGGTGCGCTTGATGCGCCCGCCGCTCGAGGTGCACTTCACCGGATAGGCGCCCTTGGCCCAGGCGATCTTGTCGAGGCTGTGGATGTGCTGCTCGGCGATGTGGTCGCCGGAGAGCCACGCGAAGTACAGCCAGTTGCGCATCTGGAACTCCATCTGGCTCCACTCCGGGCGGTTGCCGCGATGCCACAGCTCGCCGGTGTTGTAGGTGCACTGCATCGCGGTGATGTCCCCGATCTCGCCGTCGTGCACGCGCTTCATCGTCTCCTGCTTCGCGAACTGATAGCGGTAGCAGAGGCCCGAGACGACCGAGAGCCCCTTCGCCGAAGCGTCGCGGCAGGCCTGCCAGATGCGCCGCAGGCCGGGCCCGTCGGTGGCGACCGGCTTCTCGACGAACATGTGCCGGCCGGCCTCGACGCAGGCCTCGACGTGCTGCGGGCGGAAGAACGGCGACGTCGCCATCAGCACGACGTCGCAGGACTCGATGACGCCCTTGTAGCCGTCGAAGCCGGTGAAGCGGTGGTCCTCGTCGACGTCGACCTTGGCGGCGATGTCCTCGGTGGCCTGCAGCGAGGCGAGGCTGCTCTCGAGCTGATCCCCGAAGGCGTCCGCCAGCGCGACCAGCTTCGTGTTCGGGTCGGCGCGCAGCGCCTGCGCCGCCGCGCCGGTCCCGCGGCCGCCGCAGCCGATCAGCCCGACCTTCAGCATCTCCGCGCCTCCCGGCGCGGCCGGCTCGGCGTCCTGCAGGCGGACGAAGGGCGACGGGAAGGACGGAAGCGAGATGCCGAGGGCGGCAGCGCTTCCGTGCGTGAGGACTTCGCGGCGGGAGGGAGAGGGGGTCATGGGTCGCTCCTGGCGGTGGGGACGTGGGGCTCCAAGGATAGGAGGGGTGGAAAACCGGCGGTAGTGCGCAGCTGCGGACCTTCTGCCTCCGGGCCCCCAGCGCCCACGAGGCGGGCTTCGGCGCCGGGGTAGGAGGCGACCAGAAGCAACGCCTCCTCGAGCGCTAGGAGCCCCACCGCCGACGCGAGGGCGTCGGCCAGCGCACCGCGTCCGCGTCCGTGTACGAGAACCGTCACCTGGCCGCCTCCCGGCGGTGCGGCGGCGCGGCGCGGGTCGAGCAGGTGCGAGTAGAGCTCACCGTCGAGCTCCACGCCGCGGTAGCGGGCGCCCGAGGTCGCGATCGACGCCTCGCAAAGCACCAGCCCGCCGCCCGCCTGCTCCGCGCCCTCCAGCGCGACGCGCCAGCCCGCGGCGCCCGGCGGCGCGGCGCCGCACGACACGTCGCCGCCGGCGTCGACGAGCGCGCGCTCAAAGCCGTGCTCGGCCAGCACGCGCAGCGCCTCGCACGCGGCGTAGCCCTTGGCGATCCCGCCGTAGTCGAGCCGCATGCCCGGCGCGCGCAGCTCCAGCTGGCGCGCGGCTGCGTCGACGCGCAGGTGGTGCCAGCCGACCGCGCGTGCGGCGCGCTCCCAGTCCGCTTGCTCGGGCGCCTCGCCCTGGCGCCCGGCGCGCCGCCACAGTCGGCTCAGCGGGCCGACCGTGACGTCGAACGCACCGCCGCTACGCGCGCCCAGCTCGGCGGCGAGCGCGGTGACCTCGGCCAGCTCGCGCGACACGTCAAACACGCCGGGCGCCGCGCCGGCGATGCGGCGCGCCTCGCTGGCGGCGTCGTAGTCGCTGAAGATGCGCTCGATCGCGTGGATCCGCTCGCGCGCAGCCGCGCCGGCGCGCTCGGCGGCTTCGTCGCCCGTCGCGTAGAACACCAGGCGGAAGGTGGTGCCCATGGCCGGCTCGACGCGCTCGTAGCGCGCGAGCGGAGCCCGGCACCCCCAGCAACCAACCGCCGCGAGGAGCAGGGCGAGGATCGAGACCAGCCGCCGCACGGCACGAGAATAGGTGCCCGGCGGTCCCTGACGGAACAAGAACCGCCGGCCCGCGCCGGGCGCATGGACGCATTCGGGGCACGCCGCTACCCTCGGGCTCCGTGATCGCCCTCTCCGCCCCCCTCCTTATCGCCTGCGCGCTCGCGCAGGACGGCTCCCAGGACGAGGGCGCCGTCTACCCCGACATGCCCGACGGCTCGCCCGCGCCGGTCGAGATCGCCGCGGCCAACGCCGCGCAGCCGGGCGAGATGAAGCCCTACGCCGAGCGCGTCGTGGGCAGCGAGGTCACCTTCGACCTCGTGCCGATTCCCGGCGGGCGCTTCACGATGGGCAGCCCCGAGGCGGAGCCCGACCGCGGCGGCGAGGAAGGCCCGCTGCACGAGGTCGAGCTGTCCCCCTTCTGGATGGGCCGCACCGAGGTGACGTGGGAGGAGTACCACGTCTTCATGTACAAGCTCGACCAGCAGCTGCGCGGCGAGGAGCGCCCGGCCGCGCCCCAGGACGCCTGGGCCGACGCGGTCAGCCGCCCTACTCCCCCGTACGTCCCGATGGACTTCGAGATGGGCGTGAAGGGTCGGCCGGCGATCTGCATGACGCAGTTCGCCGCCAAGCAGTACACCAAGTGGCTCTCGATGAAGACCGGCCGCTTCTACCGCCTGCCGACCGAGGCCGAGTGGGAGTACGCGTGCCGCGCCGGCACGACCACCGCCTACTCGTTCGGCGACGACACGGACGGCCTGGAGGAGCACGGGTGGTTCTTCGACAACGCCGACGACAGCTACCAGCTGGTCGGCACGAAGAAGCCCAACCCCTGGGGACTCTACGACATGCACGGCAACGTCGCCGAGTGGGTCCTCGACCGCTGGGACCGCGAGTTCTACGAGTCGCTCGGCGACGGGGCCGCCAAGGACCCGGTCGCGTGGCCGACCAAGCTCTACCCGCGCGTCGTGCGCGGCGGCTCGTGGGACGACGACCCCGACCGGTTGCGCTCCGCCGCGCGGCGCGCGTCGAAGAAGTCGTGGAAGGTCCAGGATCCGCAGCTCCCGAAGAGCATCTGGTACCACACCGACGCCACGTTCGTCGGCTTCCGCGTGGTGCGGCCCTTCGCGCCGCCGCCGCGCGAGGAGTGGAGCCGCTACTGGGACGCCGACCTCGAGACGATCTCGGACATCCAGCAGAAACAGCGCCGGGGCGGCCGCTGAGGCCCGCGCCCCGACCCCGCCCGAAGCCCCAAGCCCGCCCGAAGCCCCAAGAAGGACCTCCGCCCATGGCTACCCCCCACGGCTCCCGCCGCACCTTCCTCAAGTCCTCGGCCGCCCTCGCGGGAACGGCGCTCCTCACCGACGCTGCGCGCGCGCGCGACCTGGCGCGCGGCGACCAGGAGCTGCGCCTAGCGCTCGTCGGCTGCGGCGGCCGCGGCACGGGCGCGGCGTCGCAGGCGCTGCACACCGACGGGCCGGTCAAGCTCGTCGCCATGGCCGACGCCTTCGCGGACCGACTCGAGGGCAGCCTCAAGACGCTCAAGAAGAACGTCGGCGACCGCGTCGACGTGCCGGAGTCGCAGCGCTTCACCGGCTTCGACGCCTACCGCCAGGCGATGGATGCCGACGTCGACGTCGTGATCCTCGCCACGCCCCCCGGCTTCCGGCCGATGCACTTCGAGCACGCGGTCGAGAAGGGGCTGCACGTCTTCACCGAGAAGCCGCTGGCCGTCGACGCGCCCGGCGTGCGCAAGGTGCTCGCCGCGGGCAAGCTGGCGAGCGAGAAGGGCCTGAAGGTCGGCGTCGGACTGCAACGCCACCACCAGGCGCCGTACCTCGAGACCATCAAGCGCCTGCAGGACGGCGCGATCGGCGACCTGACGCTGCTGCGCTGCTACTGGAACTCAGGAGGCGTGTGGGTGCGCCCGCGCCAGGAGGGCCAGACCGAGATGGAGTACCAGATGCGCAACTGGTACTACTTCAACTGGCTCTGCGGCGACCACATCGTCGAGCAGCACATCCACAACCTGGACGTCTGCAACTGGGTCAAGAACGGCTACCCCGTCACGGCCCAGGGCCAGGGCGGGCGCCAGGTGCGCACCGGGATCGACCACGGCGAGATCTTCGACCACCACATGGTCGAGTTCACCTACGCCGACGGCACCAAGATGCTCTCCTCCTGCCGCCACATCCCGAGCGCCTGGTCGAGCGTGTCCGAGCACGCCCACGGCACCAAGGGCACGGCCAACATCGGCGGCGCGCGCATCTGGACGCCCGAGGGCGACTGGCGCTACGACGGCGAGCGCAACGACCCGTACCAGGTCGAGCACGACGACCTCTTCCACGCGATCCGCAACGACGTGCCCTACAACGAAGCCGAGTACGGCGCCCTCTCGACGATGACTTCCGTCTTCGGACGCATGGCGACGTACTCCGGCAAGGAGCTGAAGTGGGACGACGCGCTGGCGTCGAACCGCTCGCTCTCGCCCGCGACCTACGCCTGGGACGCCGAGCCGCCGGTGATGCCCGACGCCGAGGGCCGCTACCCGATTCCGACCCCCGGTCAGACCCAGGTTCTCTAGCCCGCCTCACCACCATGAAGCGCACGATCGTCCTCCCCGCCGCCGCCCTCGCCACCGCCCTCGCGCTCCCGCTGGCCTCGTTCGTCGCGCCCCAGGAGGCCGGCGAAGAGCAAGCCGAGGAGTACTACCTCGAGGACGAGATGCTCAACCTCGAGGATCACCTCGGCAAGCTGCGCCGCGCGATCCGCGACGAGTCCAAGGTCGCCGAGTGCCTGACCGCGGTGGCCGGGATGCAGGACGCGGTGATGAAGTGCAAGCTCTTGACCCCGCCGCGCGCCGCCGACCTGCCCGAGGACAAGCGCGCCGCCTACGTCGCCGACTACCGCAAGATGCTGATCGGCCTGCTGCAGGACCAGCTCGCGCTGGAGGCGGCGCTGCTCGACGGCGACTTCGACACCGCGAAGGAGCTCTTCAAGAAGATCCGCGCGATGGAGGAGACCGGGCACGAGCGCTTCATGGGCGAGGAGGGCTAGCGAAAGCCCGGGCCGCGTAGGCAGCACGCGCCCGGGAGACTAGCCTGGGCGCATGTTCCGGCTGCTGATCCCGCTCGCCTGCCTCTTCCTCGCCGCCCCGGCCCCCGCGGTCGACGAGCTCGTCGACCGCGAGTACTCCTTCCGGCTCGAGTCCCCCGGCAAGGGCTGGAAGCTGCTCGACGAGCAGAGCGCGCGCGGCCTGGTCCCCGACGCCGTCGCGGGCCTGGTCCAGCTCGACTGGGTGTACGGCGTCGTCGTCCCCGAGCACGCCCCCGGCGCCGAGTTCGACGAGATGGCGGACCTGATCCGCGCCTCGATCGCGTTCGAGGGCATGCGCGAGGAACGCTACGAGACCATCGACTTCCAGGGCCGCGACGCGGTGCGGCTGCGGGTGTCCGGGCTCCTCGACGGCATCCGCTTCCGGCACCAGTTCACGATCTTCACGCACGGCGACTACGTCTACCAGATCGTCTGCTGGGCCGCCGAGAAGCTCGCGGGCCCGAACGGCGAGAAGTTCGCGCCGATCCTCGACGCCTTCACCCTGCTCGAAGAGCCGCCGGTCGGCCGCCGCGCGGTGCGCACGACGCCGGATGCCTACGGCGTCGGCTGGCGCGTGCAGGACGGCGTGTTCGAGAGCGCCGCCTACGGCGTGCGCGTCGCGCCCGAGGCTCCGTGGTACCTGGCGGTCGGCCCGGAGCTCGCCCAGATGAACGCGAGCGCCGAGGTCGCGCTGATCCACGAGGCGCCCGACCTCTACTTCCTGCTTCTGCCCGACCGCGTCGAGGGCCTCGACGGCGAGGCGGTCGCGCAGTCCCTGCGCGACGACTTCCTCTTCGACAAGCAGGTGCTCGCCGGAACGGTCGAGGTCGAGGTCGCGGGCGAGCCCGTCCCCCTGACGCGCGCCCGCTACCCCGACCAGCCGCTCACCTTCCTGCACGGCGCCTTCGTCCGCGGCGGCACGTGCTACCAGGCCCTGCTCTGGTTCCACGGCAACCAGTCGCGCGCGGTGACGGACAGGATCGCCGAACCCTTCGCGCAACTCGACTTCCTGACGCCGGACGAGCGCGCGGCGCTGCGCAAGGAGCTCGCCGGGCGGCGCGATCCCGACAACGCGATCTCGGAGTCGCAGTCGCTCCGCAACGGCGTGTACCGCGACTTCGAGCTCGGCCTCACCTGGACCAAGCCCGAGGGCCTCTGGCGCGCGCTCATCGGTCAGGCTGCGCGCGAGGAGTGGAACAACACCGCGCGCCTCGTGCTCGAGGAGCCCGCACGCGGCCTCAACGCGGCCCTCTGCGCCTTCGACGGCGACCTCGACGAAGAGCTCGCGAGCGCCCACGCGACCTCGCGCGCCGACATGACCTTCGACGGCGACGTGCTGACCGCCCCCGAAGAGCTCACCGTCGGCGGACGCCCCGCCCTCGCCAGCACGATCCGCACCGGCGACACGCCCGAGGGTTTCCTCCACCGCATCGTCACGATCGACGACGAAGACCGCTTCGTGGAGCTCGTCTTCTACGGCCTGACCGGCAACGTCGAGGCGGCCGGCGCCGCGGCAGACGCCGTCCTCGCCGGCCTCGACTTCACCGACCCACCTCCGCCGGCCGTCCAGGACGGCGTCTACCGCGACGAGAAGGTCGGGTTCACCCTCCAAAGCCCGGGCGAAGGCTGGAGCGCCAACACGTCGCTGCTGCCCGCCGAGTTCGCCGACCAGGGCGGCAGCTGCAGCTTCTCCGACGGCAAGGGCCGCGAGGTCTTCGCGATCGGAGCGAGCCTCGGGGGCACGCTCGACCCCTCGACGGGCATCGACCTGATGCTGGCCGGCTTCACCAGCTCGCTGCGCGGCAAGGGTGAGGAGACCGACGACGCGCTGTGCGGGATCCCGTGCCGGCGCAAGTCGTTCCGCACGCTGCTCACCCGCACCGAGATCCTGGTCGCGATGCGGGAGAGCACGGTGTATGTGCTGGGGGTTTCGAGTCGGGGTGGGTCGCCGACTTTGGAGGAGGCGCGGGGGTGGTTTGGGTTGTTGCCGTAGGGCGGCGCTACAGCTCGATCTCCACGACGCCGCTGATGTCGCATACGTGTGCTTTGACCGGATCAAAGCCCGCGGCCACGGCGTAGACCGAAACGCCCAGCGGCGGCAGCGCGAATCCGAGAGATGACGTCTGTCCCGCACCGGCGGAATCCGGCGTGGCGACAAACGTGCCGAACGTGAACGCGTCGAGGGGACCAAGGAGCAAGTCGCGTCCGTCCGGTAGAACCAGAGAGCCCTTCGCCGGTGACAGCACGACCCAGACCTGAACGCAGTCGGAATCGAAGAAGTTGGCGACATCGAACGAGAGTCCGCTCGGACTCGTCTGCCAGCCTTTTGGCACGAGCGTCTGGGTTCGGAACCCGCCAAAGTACGGCGCCAGACTGCCGGTACCGTCATCCGCGAGCCACGCAAAGGCGAAGCGGTCATAGAGTTTCTCATAGGCGGCGACCGGCTCGACGACATCGGCGTCGCCGTCGTCAATCACGATCGGCGCATCCCAGCTCGCGCCCCCATCGAGGCTCACCCTGGCCACCAAGTCGCGCGGACCCGACGAGGTCGTCCAGTACGCCGCAACTTGCTCCGCGGCACCCGATCCGGCGACGAGTCCGGGGGACTCGCCACACCCGAGGTACTCCTCCGCACTCCAAGCCTCCCCGGGTGCGCTCACCGACGAGACGAAAATGCCTCCGGCGCCGAAACGGTCATCCTCCCACACCGCGACGGCGCCCGCGCCGTCGCCGGTCATCACAAGATCCAGCTCCCGCACCGTCTCCGCGGACGTCCCGCTGATAGCTACGGCGGGAGAAAAGGTGACGCCGCCGTCGGTCGAGAAGCTGCTCTCAACGATCTGCTCGCCCCCGGGCTGGTCATGCACGACAACGAGATGAACCGTGTTGCCCTTGACGCCGAGGTCGTAGTCGAGGATCGTCTGGCCCGGCTCTGGCACCGCGTCGACCCACGTCTCACCGCAGGGGCTCGTACGGACGTGGAGCTCACCTCCCTCGGTCCACGCGATCCCCACACCGCCGTCCGCGACCTGGACACGGAAGCTCTCCACGCCCCCTCCCTCCGAAATCTGCACGGGAGCGAGAGGGTCGAACTGAACCTTGCCGTCCGACCCGACGAGGCCGCGCGCCCACTCCAGCCGCTCGAGACCTTGATTCTCGATCAACGAGACGATGTGGACGATCATGTTCTCGGAGCCACCGCAGTCGATGCGCTGACTCCCAATGGCAAAACGCCGCACAAAGCCCTCGGTCGCCACACCGGTTCGCGGCACGACGTAGTCCGGCTCTACACCCTTGGTGCAGCACGATTCCGGATCGTTGGGGCGGATGAAGAGGCCGACGTAGCTGTAGGCGGCGTCGAGGGTCGAGGTCTGGAAGACCGTCCCGACGAAGTGATCAGGTGACGTGCCGGTGCATCCGGTCGGCTTGAACAAGCTACCGCTGGTCCCATGCGTGGCCCCCCCCTTGTCAGGATCGGGGAGTAGAAGGGTGGTGCTCGGATCGTCGACGCCGGCTAGCACGCTCTTCGTGCCAGAGCCGTCCGCAAGCACATAGTAGCTCTGGCCTGCAGCGCCGTCGGGGCCCTCGACCGAGTAGTGGAAGCCAAGCTGGTCGTCCGTCGCGACCAGGCCGGTCGCGTAGGCCAGGCCGGCTGGTGCGCCGGGCACGTCCTGAGGGGATTCGGCAAACAAGAGCGACTGCGGCGGCTCGACGCTCAGGAGTAGCTGCACGTCCGAGTTGAAGAAAACCGAGGTCGTCGCGGCGTCAGCTCGACCGTCGCCGTTGAAGTCGCCGACCGCTAGGTCCGTCGAAAGATCAACTCCGTACTCATGGAAGCTGATCAGGCCACTCCCAAGACTGTTCGCAAAGAACGCCACGCGCTCGACACCGAGCACGACCAGATCCAGATCTCCATCCAACTCTACGTCTTCGAGCTGGAGTCTCCAGGCCGTCGTGGCGAGCGGCCAGTCGAGATCTTCCGCGTCCGCCAGCGTCGAGGCCGCCTGTCCTGCAAACACCGAGATCGTCGGGCCCGAACCGCTCGTCACAACGTCGACGAACCCGTCGAGATCCAAGTCTCCGCTGTCAATCGCGTACTCGCCTGCTCCGCTCGCGGCATTCAGAGTCGTCCAAGGTCCGCTGACGCCCGGTCCGGCGGCGCCGTTGTCCAGAATCCAAAGGTCGCCACCGGCCGCGAGCACCAGATCCATCGTTCCGTCCGCATTCAGGTCCGCGGCGGACAAGGGCCCTACGCTGGTCGGGTTCGGGAGCGGGATAGTCTGCGCTGCCCAGCCCGAGCCGTTCAGCAGCGCGCGGACCTCACTGAGCCCCGTATCCGTCGCTGCAACGTCGACCAGACCGTCGCCGTCGTAGTCGGCCACCGCCAGGGAGTCGACATTGCTCCACCCGAGTCCAACGGGAGAGAAGATCGGAAAGCTCCCCATGCCGTCCCCCTCTCCGATCGCAACCCCGTCAGCGACGGACGAATCTCCTTGGATCGGCCCGACCACGTCGTAGTCGCCGTCGCCGTCCATGTCCGCGGAGACGAGGTCGAGAAAGCTCGCGGCCCCCGCGACCAAGACCGGTGCGAAGTCCCCTCCTCCGTCCCCCTTCGCGAACCTGAGGAAGTTGTCGTCAGCAATGACCAGGTCCAAGTGCCCGTCGCTGTCGAAGTGAGCGCTCGTCACCGCGCGGGAGCTCGGGGACTCACTCGGAAAGCCGCTCGTCTCGTACGCAGCCGGCTCGACGCACTGCGCCTCGATGCGCAACGTACAGGTCAACGTAGTCGTCGCTGCCCAAGCGGCCGCAAGCCATCGGTGTCCCATGTCTGTTTCCCTCGTTGGATTCCCAGTTTCGGAGCGCCGGTCGGACCAACCCGCCCAACCCACCGCAAAGGCATGGCGCGGCACAGAGCTTGCGCCCTCCCTAAGGGGTCAGTCGTGAGTGCTCCGGTGCTCTTTGCATGGAAGTCCGGGAAAGGACGCAGAACAGCTCGCCGGAAGTGACGAACCGAAGGGTCCAGCTGCAGGCGTCGATGCCCTACAGCTCGATCTCCACCACCCCGCTGATGTCGCACACCAAGCCGCTCCCCACGTCCAGCCCCGCAGCGACCGCATAGAGCGAGAGCCCCGGCGGAAGCACCAGGGCGAAGGAGCCGGTCAGCCCCGCCCCCGCCGCGTCCAGCGCGGCGATGAAGAGGCCGAGCGAGAGCGCAAAGGTCGGGTCGCCCGCGATGAGCACGTCGCGGCCGTCCGGCAGCGGCAGCGATCCGGGTGAGCTCGAGAGCACGACCCAGGCCTGACCGCACGCCGGGTCCAGGAAGTTCGCTACGTCGAAGGACACGTTGCTCGCTCCCGCCTGCCAGCCCTGGGGCACGAGCGTCTGGCTCCGAAAGCCGCCGAAGTGGGGCGCGAGGTCACCCGTGCCGTCGTCGGCCAGCCAGGCGAAGGCGAAGCGGTCGTAGAGCTCCTCGTAGGCGGCGACCGGCTCGACCACGTCGGCGTTGCCGGAGTCGATCGCGATCGGCGTGTCCCACGAGGAGCCGCCGTCGAGGCTCAGGCTTGCCATCAGGTCGCGCGGACCCGCGTTGGTCGTCCAGAACGCTGCGACCTGCTCGACGGCTCCAGCGCCGGCGACCAGGCCGGGGGACTCGCCGCAGCCGAGGTAGCGCTCGGCGGTCCAGCTCCCGCCGGGTGTGTTGACGGCCGCGGTGAAGACGCCGCCCGCGCCGAAGCGGTCGTCCTCCCAGACCGCCACCGCGCCGGTGCCTCCGGCGGTCATCATCAGCTCGAGCGCCTCGACGTTCGTTCCCGCGGGTGCGTCGCTGAGCTGCTGCGCGGGCGAGAAGGTGAGGCCGGCGTCGGTCGAGAAGCGGCTCTCGACGACCGGCTCGGCGCCCGCCAGCTCGTGCACGACGACCAGCTGGACCGTGTTGCCTTCGATGCCGAGGTCGTAGTCCAGGAACGTCTCCCCCGCATCCGGCGCGACCTCGTTCCAGATCTCGCCGCAGGTGCTCGTGCGGACGTAGAGCTCGCCGTCCTCGGCCCACACGATTCCCGCGCCTCCGTCCGAGACCGTGAACCGGAAGCCGTCGACCGCGGTTCCCTTCGAGATCTTCTCGGGCGGGTCGAACAGCACGGTGTCGTCCGACTGGACGAAGCCGCGCACCCACTCGAGCCGCTCGACGCCCGCGTCGTCGAACAGCGTGACGAAGTGAACGATCATCTGCTCGGAGCCGCCGCAATCGACGCGCTGGCTTCCGATGGCGAAGCGCCGCACGAGGCCCGTGGTTGCGGAGCCCGTGCGGGGGACCGTGTAGGTCGCCTCGGTGGCCTTGCCGCAACACGGCTCCTGGTTGGGGCGCACGAACAGACCGATGTAGTTGTAATCCGTGTCGGCCGCCGCCTTGCGGAAGACCGTCCCCACGAAGTGGTCGGGGCTCGTGCCGGTGCACCCGCTCGGCGTCAGGAGCGTGCCGGTCGCGCCGGGAGTGGCGCCGCGTTCGTCGGGGTCGGGAACGAGCGCGGACGCGGTCGGCGTCAGCTCGCCGGCGACGCCACCGCCCAGCCCGGTGCCGTCCGCAAGCACGTAGAAGGTCTGCGCGGTCGCGCCGTTGGAGCCGTCGCCGCTCTCGACCGAATAGTGAAAGCCAAGCTGATCGTCCGTGGCGATCAGACCGGCCGCGAAGGCCTGGCCGGTCGGTGCGCCGGGCACGACTTGGTCCGGCTCGGCGAACAGAGGCGACGCGGACGGCGCAGCGCTGAGCAGCAGGTTGACCGCCGACGCGAAGAAGGTCGAGGTCGTGGCGACGTCGGTCCGTCCGTCGGCGTTGAGGTCGGCGACGGTGAGGCTCCCGGAGAGCGGGACCTCGAAGTCCTGCGGCCCGACCAGCCCGCTCCCGGGCTCGTTCTCGAAGAAGCCGACGCGCGTCAGGTCCAGCGCGACCAGGTCCAGGTCTCCGTCCTGCTCCACGTCGTCGAGCCGCAGGCTCGCGACCAGCGCCGCGAACGGCCAGTCGAGGTCTCCCGCGTGGGTGAATGCGGTGGCGGTCTGACCGGCGAAGACAGAGATCTGCCCGCCGGGTCCGCTGGCGACCGCGTCCACGAACCCGTCGAGGTCGAGGTCGCCGGTGTCGAGCGCGAGCTCGCCCGCACCGCTCGCCGCCTGCGAGACCGTCCACGGGCCGCCCTCGTTCGCCAGGACCCAGAGGTCACCGCCGCCCGCGAGCACCAGGTCCACGGCGCCGTCCATGTCCGTATCCGCCGCGGAGAGCGGACCGACGCCGCCCGCAAACGGGAGCGTCTCACCCGCCCAGCCGGCGCTGTTCAGCAGCGTACGGACGACGCCCAGGGCGGAGTCCGACGCGGCGACGTCCGCCAGTCCGTCGCCGTCGTAGTCGGCGACCGCGATCGAGGTGACCTGCCCCCATCCGGTTCCGACCGAGAACAGCGCGGGGAAGCTCCCCGTCCCGTCGCCGACGGCGAGCGTGATGCCGCTCGGGACGAACGCTGCGCCCTGCGCTGGCCCGACGACGTCGCGGTCTCCGTCGCCGTCCATGTCGGCGGCGAACAGCCCGAGCAGGTCCGCGGTCCCCGCGACGGCAGCGGAGGCGAAGCTCCCCCCGCCGAGCCCCTTGGCGAAGGCGAGCGAGCCCTGGTTCGCGATCACCAGGTCCGGGGTTGCATCGCCGTCGAAGTCCGCGCTTGCGACAGCGCGGGAGATCGAACCGCCGCTCGCGAAGGAGCTCAGCTCGTAGGCCAGCGGATCGATGCACTGAGCCTCACGCTGCGACGCGCCGAGCAGCGCGGTCGCCGCGACCCAGGTCCACTTTGTCCAGCGAAGTCCCATGTCTCCTCCTTCGGTTCGAACCCAAGGTACCGCCAGCGCGCGTTCCTAGAGCTGAATCTCAGCCACGCCGCTGATCTCGCAGACGAGCGCAGCGATCGGCTTGAAGCCGACGGCGACGGCGTAGAGCGAGAGCCCGGGAGGGAGAACAACCGGAAGCGAGCCGGTCGTCCCCGCCCCCGCCGCGTCGAGCGGAGCCACGAACAGGCCCGCGGAGAGGACTGCCTCCGGAGCGAGGGGCAGATCGCGCCCGTCCGGCAGGGGCAGCGATCCGGGCATTGCCGAGAGCAAGACCCAGGCCTGCTCGCACTCCTCGTCCAGGAAGTTCGCCACGTCGAACGACACCGTCGTCGGCCCCTGCTGCCAGCCCTGGGGTACGAGCGTCTGGGTGCGAAAGCCGCCGAAGTAAGGCGCCAGGTCGCCGCTGCCGTCGGCCGCCAGCCAGGCGAAGGCGAAGCGGTCGTAGAGCTCCTCGTAGGCGGCGACGGGCTCGACGACGTCGGCGCTGCCGGAGTCGATCGCGATCGGCGCGTCCCACGACGCGCCGCCATCGAGGCTCAGGCTGGCCATCAGGCGGCGCGGATTCGTGTTCGTCGTCCAGTAGGCGGCGACCTGCTCGACGGCTCCCGAACCGACGACCAACCCGGGCGACTCGCCGCAGCCGAGACACCTCTCCGCGGTCCAGCTCCCGCCGGGCGCGTCGACGGACGCAGCGAAGACGGCGTCCGCCCCAAAGCGGTCGTCCTCCCAGATCGCAACCGCGCCCGTGCCTCCGCCGGTCATCACGAGCTCGAGCGCTCCCACGTTCGTTCCGGCGGGCGCGCTGCTCAACTGCACCGAAGGCGAGAAGGTGCCGCCGCCGTCGGTCGAGAAGCTGCTCTTCACGATCTGCCCGACCTCGGCGGCCTCCTGCGCGACGACGAGGCGGACCGTATTGCCCTCGATACCGAGGTCATAGCTCAGGATCGTCTCGCCGACCTGCGGCATGGTCTCGACCCACGTCTCGCCGCAGACGCTGGTGCGGACGTAGAGCTCGCCTTCCTCGGCCCACACGATGCCCACACCGCTGTCGTTCACGGCGACGCGGAACCCGTCGACCACGTCCCCCTTCGAGATCCTGCCCACCTCACCGAACGTCACGGTGTCGTCCGGGTTGACGAAGCAGCGAACCCACTCGAGCCGCTGAACCCCGCCGTCCTCGATCAACGAGAAGAAGTGGAGGACCATCTCCTCGGAACCGCCGCAGTCGAGGCGCTGACTTCCGATGGCGAAGCGCTTCACGAACCCCGCCGTCGCGCTGCCGCCGCGCGGGACGGTGTCGTCGGGGGGCGTCTCCGTGTCGCAGCAAGGGTCGTCGTTGGGCCGCACGTAGAGGCCGACGTAACTGTAGTCCTCATCGGTCGTAGAGGCCGGAAGGATGGTCCCCACGAAGTGGTCGGGCGTCGTGCCGGTGCACCCGGTCGGCTGCAGAACCAGCCCGGAGGTCCCGAACGAGCCCCCGACCACGTCGACGTCCGGCAAGAGGAGCGTCACCGTCGGATCCGGCTCCGTGCTCACGCCGCCCTTCAGGCCCGCGCCGTCGGCGAGCACGTAGTAGCTCTGCACGTTCGCGCCGTCAGGTCCGTCGATCGAGTAGTGGAAGCCGAGCTGGTCGTCCGTCGCGATCAGACCGGTCCCGAAGGCCTGGCCGGCCGGCGCGTCCGGCACGGGCTGGCTGGGCTCGGCGAAGAGCGGCGTCGTCGCCACCCCCTTGCTGAGCAGGAGGTCGACGGTCGAGGAGAACAGATTCGGCGCCGCGACGTCGGCGAGTCCGTCCGAGTTGAAGTCGCCGACGGCCAGGTGCGGCGACAGCCATCCCTCCCCCGCCACGTACTCCTGAGGCGCGAGCAGACTGCCGCCGACGTTCTCAAAGATGCCCCAGCGGGTGCCAAGGTCCATGGCGAAGAGGTCCAGGTCGCCGTCCTGCTCGAGGTCCTCGAGCACCAGATCTCCCGGCACCGCGACGGCCGGCCAGGGAACGTGGGCGTCGAGCTGAAACGAGCTTCCGTCGCCGCGGAAGACCGAGATCTGAGGGGCCGTCCCCCCGGTCACCAAGTCGACGAAACCGTCGGAGTCGACGTCGCCGCTCACAAGCGCGGCACCGCCCGCGCCGCTGCCCGCGTTGTACCGGTTCCAAGCGCTCCCACCGCCGAGGTTCTCGAGCACCAAGAGGTCGGCCCCCACCGAGAGGGCGACGTCCAGATCCCCGTCCGAGTCGACGTCCGCGGACGTCAGGTGCGCGACGCCGCTCGGAAGCGACAGGGAGCTCCCCGTCCAGCCGGCGTTGTTCAGGAGGACGCGCGCCTCGAAGGTCAGGACATCCGCCAGCGCGAGATCCGGGAGGCCGTCGTCGTCGTAGTCGCCGACCGCCCAGGACGAGACGATCGCGCCGTCCGTGTCGATCATCGACGCGAGCTGGAGCGTCCCGTCCCCGCCGCCGCTGTAGAGGGAGACGTCGTTTCCGAAGACGAGGGCGGCGTTCAGTCCCGCGACGTCCCCGTCGCCGTCCGCGTCGAAGTCGGCGGTCACGAGGCGGGCGAATTGCCCGCCCGCCGCGGGAACGGCCGGGGCGAAGTTCCCTGCGCCCAAACCCAGCGCCAGCATCAGCCCCGCGCCGTCGGTCGCGACGGCTAGATCGAGCTGACCGTCGCCGTCGAAGTCCCAGCTAGCGACCGCGCACGGGAAAGGGGCCACCGCGACGCTGCTCTGCGCGTAGAGCAGCGGCTCGATGCACTGCGCCTCGGCCGACGCGCTGCCCAGAAGCACCGAGAGCACAACAAGAGACGGCCCGCGCCAGCAATGCTTCACCCTTCACCTCCTTACTCGAGGCCCAACTCCGGGTCCCCGATCAGCACCCACCCTGCCCACTCCACGGCGGGACGCCCCGCCGCGCGAAGCTCACGCTTCGCTTCCCAAAGCGACTCGTGGATGCTGAGGCGCTCCTTGCAGAGAAAGCGGTAAAAGGCGCACATCAGCTCGTACGCGGCCTCGTCGCGGATCCGCCAGAGCGACGTCAGCGCCGCCTCGGCGCCCGCCATCCGCGCGCCGCGCTGGAGCGAGGCCAGGCCTTGGCCCGACCTCGACACACCGCTCGAAGTCTCGCACGCGGAGAGCACGACCATCTGGCAGCCCGACAGATCGAACCCCGCGAGCTCCTCGGCGGTCACGATGCCCTCGATGCGGCCGCCGGCGTCCGGCGGCCGGTTGGCGCCGGCGAGGGCCAGGCCGCTAAGGAGCATCGAGTGCAGGCTTGCGGCGCGCGCCCAGTCCTGGGTCTTGGCCAGGATCTCGGCCGAGAAGTAGCCGTGCACCGCCAGGTGCACGATCGTGGTGCCGGCGGCCTCGCGGAGCACGTCGCGGCGCGCCGCGGCGCCGGTCACCACGCGCGCGGTGCCGCCGAGGTGCTCGCGAAAGAGAGCCGCGGCGGTCTCGGCCTCAGGGCCGCTCTTGGAGAGCGGGAGGAAGCTGCCGTCGTGGGAACGGACGAGCTGCGCCAGCGCACCCTCGTCGCGCGCGCCGGGCGCGGGAGCGGCGCCGTAATCGACCGCCCCCAGCGCGAGAAGCGTCGGCGCTCCCCGCGAGGCCGCGCCGTCCTCGAGCAGCTCCCACGCGCTCGCGCGCAGCTCGACCCGAAGGCCGTCTCCCACGAGGCCGTCTCCGAGCGGCAGCGAATCCAGCGGGACCGTATGGAGCGCATCGTCGAGCAGGAGGAACACCCGCGACGGATCGTCGATCTCCGCGAGCACCGGGTCGAGCACCAGCTCGCGCAGAGCGACCCCGCGCTTCGCGACGAGCTCCCCGTCCTCCCTCTCGACGGCCGCGCGCCAGTCCTCACAGGCCTCCTCAACGGAAGCCGCGGGGCCGAGCGGGACGGCACGTACCGTTCCGTCGGAGCGCAGGACGAGGGCCAGGAACGCATCGGCGCCGCTCAGGTCGCGCTCCCCGGGCGAGACGACGGCGTGCTGGTAGCGGCGGTAGGAGACGACGGCGTCGCGCGGCGCGAGTCGCTGCGCGACGGCGGCGGGCGTAGGCACGGCCAGCGAGCCGCCCGCCGCCGAGCCGGACCGAAGCCTCGCGTCGAGCGCGTCGCGCCGTATGCGCAGCGAGGCCCTCGCCTCCATCGGCTCGCCGCTACGCGCGACGCCGGCGATCCTCTGGTTCAGCTCGTCGATCTCGGCGAGCGTGGTGGTGAGGGCCGCGTCCCCGCGCGCGCGCCGCCGCACGCGCGCGGAGCGCAGTCCGACCGACCGCATCGACTCCACCAGCGTGAAGAGCGCCCCGCCCAGCTCCGGCACCTCCGCTCCGATGGACAGCGCGGTGTGCAGCCCGTCGACGTTCTCCCCCGCCGCGTCGGCCTCGCGCGGCGCGAGGCTCACGGCGTACAGCTGTGCCCGATCGATCAGCAGCTCGGTCAGCTCGCGGACCTCTGCCCGCGCGCGCTCGGCGTCGCCCTCCCGCACGTGGTGCCAGGCGAGGCCCTTGCGCGTGTTGATCTCCTCCGCGCGATCGCCGCGCGCTCGGTGGACCGCGGCGATGCGCGCGAGGTCGTCGTCGACGCCCGCATGCCCGCCGGCGATGCTGCGCGTGACCAGCAGGTTGCGCTCGACGATCAGCAGCGTCTCCTCGCTCACCCCCTCGACCCGCTGCCACGCCTCCCAGAGCTCCTCGCGCAGGGCGAGCGCCTCCTCCAGACGCCCTTGGCCGAGCAGCGTGCCGGCGATCCGCTCCTTGGCGTCGAGCACGACCGCGTCCCGCTCGCCGTGCTGCTCCGCGCGCGCCCGCGCCTCGGCGCGGAGCTCCTCGAGCCCTCGCTCGACGTCCCCGGTCTCGATCCGCGCGAAGGCGCGCATGACGCGGGCCTGGGCCGCCTCGAGCGAGCCGGCTCCAGCCATGCGCTCAAAGTCCTTGACGACGAGCTCCGCGACGTCGAGCGCGGCGTAGAAGTCGCGCAGCTCGATCAGCACGTTGCGCAGGTGCCATCGCACCGAGCCCAGGAAGCGCTCGTCGCCCCGCACGTCGTCCGCGTCCGCGAGAAAGGCGCCGAAGAGCGCGATCGCCTCGAGCGGACGACCCGAGAGCCGCTGCAGCCGTCCGAGGCGGTAGCGGATCTCCTGGAGCTCGAGCGGCGCCGTAGGCGGCTCGCACGAGGCCGAGGCGTGCGCGCGGAGGAGCAGCTCGCGCGCCAGCTCGGGCTGGCCGCACAGCTCGCGCTCGACCGCCAGCGCGAGCTCGAGCCCGCGGACGCGCGGGTGCCGCGGCGGGTGGGCGCTCGCGACGAACGCCAACGCGCGCTCGAGGGCGGCGGCGCGTTCGGGCGCGAAGGCCTCCTGCCCGAGGATCTGCCGGAAGTCGAGGATCGCGGCGGCCAGTCGCTCGTGCGCCAGCGCAAGGGCCTCGCTGCGGTCGAGCTCGCCGGGCGCAAGCGATCCGCCGTGCTCCGGCGCGGCGCCCAGGAGCTCGGTCACCGCGTCGAGGTCTTCCCCTCCCGCGCGCTCCACGCTCTCCGCCCGCCGCTCGACCTCCGCAGCCGCCGCGCGGGTGGCCTCGGATTCGCTGGCGACGAAGGCGACCGCGCGCACCTCGCCCTCTCCCTCCGCCGCGTCGACGCGCAGCGTGACGCGCTCGCCGGCGACCACGTCGACGATCGCCCAGGGATCGCCGCCGCCGCCCGAGTCGTCGTCTTCGGTCAGCTCGTAGCCCTCCTCGTCTTCGAGCACGAGCGTGAGGTCGAGCGCCTCCGAGGTAGCCCAGGCGAAGAGGGTGCCTGCGGCCGCGACCTCGAAGGCGGGAGGAGGCGCTTGGGCTTCACGGCCGGCCTGCACGTGCACCCGGACGTCGAGGTCGACCTGGGCCTGCGCCGCGAGACCAGACGTGAGGAACACCGCGGGGAGTACGGCTCCCGCAGAGACTCGAAGATCCATACTCCCGTCCTCCTGATCCGTACGCTCTTCTCCCGCCGCCTTCGAGGAGCTCCGCTCTCCGTCGCGCTCGAGCTCGCCCAACGCCTGCTCCGCTGCCCGCCGCGCGTCTTCGTTCCGTCCCAGTGCGAGCAGGGCCTCAACACGCACGCGGGCTACCCGCTCTAGCACGAGGTCGCCCGGCGGCACGGGGAGCGCCTCGATCGCGACGAGAGCCTCGGCCGCGAGGCCTGCCGCGAGCAGTTCGCTCGCGAACGTCAGGCGCGCATCGAAGCCATCCCCCGAAGACCTCGACGGCGCCGCTTCGGGAGCGAGCACGAAGAACTCGGCCGATTCGGCGTCGAACACGGCCGGCCCCGGGCCGTCCTGTTTCACGGTCCACTCGAACCGGGACCCGACGGCGAGCGAAACGCCCGGCGGAAGCTCCACTTGGAAGTCCCCTTCGCCGGCCTTCTGGACGGTCTGCAGCCGCCACCTCTCCCCCGAGCTGAGGTCGGTCAGGCGCACGCGGAAGGACCGGTCGCGACCGCCCGGCGCCGGAGCGCTCAGCCGGAAGACAGGCCGCGGATCGCGGATGCCCGCCCGCGGATAGCGCAGCGCGAGCGCCGCGTCGGGTGAGCGGGACAGGACCAGGTCGAGGACCTCCTGCAGCGTCAGCGCGCCGGCCGCCTGGTCCAAGGCCTCGTCATGCGACGACTCGGAGAAGCCGTCTCCAAACCGATCGTCGACCGCTTCCTGGTCGCCTGGGAGCGCCTCTCCGCGAAGGACCCGCGCCGCCGCCTCCAAGTCCCTGCCGAGGTCCAGCAGGCCGAGCACCAAGGCCAGCAGACCGGCCGCCAGCAGCACGCACACCCCGAGCGCCACCGACACCCCAACGTTGCGCCGCACGCGCCGCAGCACGCGCGACGCAACCGACGGCGGCTTGGCTACGGTCGGCTCCAGGCAGCGCACGCGGCGCAGATCGTCGGCCAGCTCGGCGGCACTGGCGTAGCGCCGGCCCGGCTCGGTCTCCATCGCGCGGGCGCAGACCGCCTCCAGGTCGCGCGGCACCGCGCTGTTCACGCGCCGCAGCGGCGCGTGCCGCCCCTCTCCGACGCGCCGCAGCACGACCGGGACCGGACCGGTGAAGGGCGCGCGGAACGCAAGCATCTGGTAGAGCAGGACGCCGAGCGCGTACACGTCGGTTCGGACGCCGACCGCATCGAGCTCTCCGCGCACCTGCTCCGGCGCCATCGAGCAGGGCGTGCCGTTGAACTCCCCCTCGCGCGTCAGCCGCGAGCGCGGATCGCGCAGGTCGAGCGCGAGGCCGAAGTCCAGCACGATCGGCCGCCCGTCGCGGGACAGCAGCACGTTGCCCGGCTTGAGGTCGCGGTGGATCACACCTGCGCGATGCACGGCGTCGACCGCGCCGGCGATCCGCTCGACCAGCCGCAGGACGAGATGCAGGCCTCCGAGGCGCGAGCTCGAGCTGGCCGGGCCCGGCTCCCCGGCACACTCGACCATCGCGGTCCATGCTCGCTGCGGGTCGCCGCTCTCGCGGAAGATCGTCGCGGCGGCGTCGATGCGTTGCTGCAGCGGCTCTCCGTCGAGCAGCGGCATGACGACGCCGGCGCGCCCCTCGCGCGAGATCAGGTCCAGCACGGGGCACACGTTCGGATGCGCGATGCGCCCGAGCACGGCGACCTCGCGCTCGATCCGCTGGCGGCGGCGCGCGTCCTGGGTCCAGTCTTCGCGCAGGAGCTTGACCGCGACCGTGCGCCCGGTGCTGCGCTGGGTCGCCTCGTAGACGATCCCCTGACCGCCGCGACCGACCTCGCGTCCGAGGTCGTAGCGCTCGAAGTCCGGCGGCTCCTCGGGCGGAACCGCGTCGACGTCGCGGCGCTCCAGCCGCTGCAGCTCGACGAGCAGGCTGTCACGCTCGGCTACACGCTCGGCCGCCTCCTGGCACACGGGACAGCGATCGAGATGCGCGACCAAGGTCTCGGACGCGCGCTCGGGGAACAGGCGCAGCAGCCGCTCAGCCTCAGGGCACCCCCAACTCGGCTCGACCAAGGCCCTACCCCCGAAGCGGGTCCCCCCCCCAGTACGCCTCGCTCACCTCGTTCGCGATCGCCCGCAGCCGCTTGGCGCAGCGGTGCTTCGCGACGTGCGCCGTTCCCACCTGCATTCCCACCGCCGCGGCGACCTCTTTCATGGGGTGCTGCTCGAGCACGCTGAGCTCGAACACCCGGATCGAACGCGCGGTCACGCCGCCCGAGCGCCGCAGGAGCGCCAGAGCCTCGGCGAGGATCGCCCGCCGTTCCTCGGACTCCCAGACCCGCTCGAGCTCCTCCTCCGAGGGCAGCCCGTCGAGCCACGAGTCGCGCGCGACATCCGGACGTCGCTTGCGCCTCTGGTCCACCGAGCGCCACCCCGCCGCCCTTCGCAGCCAGGCCCGCAGCTCTCCGCCCCCCCTCGGCAGCGACCCGCGGCGAGACGCGGCGTGGAGGTTGAGCAGGGTCTCCTGCATCAGGTCCTCCGCGTCGGCGCCGCCGTGCCCCATCCGCCGGAAGACACCGAGGAGCAGCGGGCGGAAGCGGGCCTCAAGATGGAACCAGGCGAGGCTGTCCTCCTCGGTTCGGAGGGCTTGGAGCAGGGCTCGCGTGGAGAGAGAGGGGCTGGGCTCTCGCATGGGGATCGCGGGGCTGGGGGCCAGTAGAGCACGTCGCTGGCGCGGAGAGACGTGGGGCAATTCGAATCGTCCGCTCCTTGGTACGAAGCTCGCTCGAGAGTCCTTACGCAGATCCCCGAAGAACCCCATCACAACACCGGACCCATCCGGGGGATTCCCTAGGCAGAGGCCCTCAGGATGCGAGCCGAGGCCGCTCTACCGGCTCCGCGGTCGCTCGTTGATCCAGTGGAACCCGCGCCCGGTCAGCTCCAGGTCCTCCAGCGGCCGCTCGCGCGTCGTGATCTCGACCTCGCTCCCCTCCCAGGTGCCGCGCAGCACCAGCAGGCCGGGCTCGGGCTCCTCATAGGTGAGGACGTCCGGCGGCTCGGCTTCGGGCTCGGGCGGATCGGCGAAGGCGGCGGAGGTCGGGAAAGAGAGCGTCTGCGCGTCGACGTCGAGGACGACCGGGCGGTAGACCAGCGAGCCGTTCATGCGCTGCAGCGAGACGGATCCGGGACGCTCCACGCCGTCGAAGGTCAGGGGCAGTGGGCGGTCGATGAGCAGCCGGCGCCAGCGGTAGGAGTCGTCGAGCCGGGCGGGCAGCTCGACGCCGTCGCGCACGAAGGTCTCGACCTCGAAGATGCCGTGGAGCGGCGGACGCTCGCGGCCGGCGCCGAACAGCGTGTAGCCCGCCCACACGCGCCCGCAGGTGGCAAAGCACGACCAGCCGACGAGCGCCACGCCGAGCACCTTGCCGGCGACGTTGGCCCAGGTCGCGCGGCCGAAGAGCGGCGTGCGGCGCGCGGCCGGCGCGGCTCCCTCGGTGAGAAACACCGCCGTCAGCCGGCGCGCGTCCAGCAGGAGCAGCGCGCACGCCATCGCGAACAGGTGCGACGAGTACAGCTTGACCGGCACGTCGTAGCACAGGTTGATCATCACGATGTTGGCCAGCACGCCGGCCAACACGAGAGCGCCGAGGGTGCGCGTGCGCCGGAAGACCACCAGGAGGCCGCCGAGGAGCTCCGCGATGCCGGTGAAGGAGGTGTAGACCGGCGAGAACCCCATGAAGGTCCAGATCAGCGTCATCGGCGAGGAGTCGCCGAAGGTCGCGAGCAGCCGGTGCAGCGAGGGCACCGGGAACTGCGATGGGATCGCCTTGGCGAAGCCGTAGTCGGCCATGGTCAGCCCCAGGTAGTAGCTGCAGCCGACGACCAGCCAGCGCGCGAGCAGCGGGTGACCGCGCCGGCGCCGGTCGACCAGCGACCAGAGCAGCGCGAAGAGCACCGCGGCGACGGCGAAGAGCAGCAGCTTGATGTAGTCGACCGTCGTGTCGCCGCTGCCGGTCAGGCCGACGAAGATCTCGCCCTCGATGCCGAGCACGTGATGCCCGGTCCAGGTCGCGACCTCCTTCCAGAAGGAATCGACCGCCGAGCTCACCGGTTCGCCGATCCACGGCAGGCGGCTCACCGGGAAGGGCAGCACGTAGAGCAGGAAGTAGACGAAGAGCGCGCGGAAGCCGAGGCGCCGTGCGACGCCCCACTCCGGCGCGCGCGCCGGCTCCTCGTGCTCCTCCGGCGTATGCGATGCCTCTGCGATGCTCATCGACGAATCCTCCTGGGTGAGGGGAAGGCCGCCGGGCCTGGGCTCTGCACCTTCCCCCGACCGCTCCCGCGACGCACCCCACCGCGATGTCACTCCCGATCCCTCCGGGACCCGAACGATCATGCGCAGAGCGGGCTCGGCGGCTGCCATCCTTCGAGCACGCTTTCCGGCACCGCGGCCTCCGGAGGTCCCCAATCCCCAGCCCTAGGGTTCCGCGGCCCGCCTCCCCCCCAGATTTCGTAGCTGGCCAAAAACCCTAACAAACACCTACCATTCAGGGCATGCAAGCGTCCCTGGAGCTTCGGCGGACTCTCTCCCGGCGGGTGAGCCAGATCCTCTCCCGCCCCGGCGTAGAGCCCCCTCCCGGCGGCCCGGTCCCGACCGGCTGGGAGGGGATCGAGCTCGCCCGCGGCGGGGTCCACGAGTGGATCGGGGTGAGCGCCGCAAGCCCGCCCTACGCGCTGCTCGCCCACCTCGCCTGGCAGGCGCTGGCCGAGCGCGAGGGCCGGGTGCTCTGGATCGGCCGCGGCATCTTCCCCTACCCGCGCACGCTGGTGCGCGACTTCGAGCTGCGCCTGCGCGCGGGCGAGCTGACGCTGGCGCGCCTGCCGCGTGCGCTCCGCCCGGCGGATCCGGCGCGGCTGCTGGAGCGCTCGCTGCACGTCGACGTCGAGCGACCCGCGGTGCGCCTGTGGGCGCTCGACGCCGCGCTGCGCTGCCCCGCGGTGACCGCGGTCGTGGGCGACGCGAGCGGGCTCGACATGGCGGCGACGCGCAGGCTGCAGCTCGCCGCCGAGGCCGGCCGGGGGCTGGCGCTGCTCGCCCGTCCTCCGCGCGAGGAGCGCCAGCTCTCCGCCGCGGCGACCCGCTGGCGGGTGCGCCGTGCGCCCGCCGGTCGCTCGGCCGGCGGGAACGAACCGCACCCCTCCTGGGAGCTCTCGCTGCTCCGCAAGAAGAGCGTTCTATGCCCCGCTACCTCGCACTGAGCCTCCCGACCTTCGCCGTCGACCGCCTGGCGCGCGAGGAGCCCTTTGTGCTGCTCGTGCGCGAGTCGCACGGCTCGCAGTGGGTCTCGGCCGCCTCGCCGGCGGCCCTCGGCTTGGGGGTACGGGCGGAGATGAGCCTCGCACACGCACGCGCCTTGCTCGGCAACGAGGGGGGCGAACCTGCGGTCCTGCCGCAGGATCCCGAGGGAGACCGGCGCGCGCTCAGGCGACTTGGAGCCTGGGCGCTGCGCTTTTCTCCACGCGTGGCCCTCGCGGCGCCGGACGGGCTGCTGCTCGACCTCGCGGGCAACGAGCGGCTGCTCGGCGACGAGCCGCGCCAGGCCGAGGCTGTCCTGCACGCTCTGAAGGAGCACGGCC
Source organism: Planctomycetota bacterium (assembly GCA_039029355.1). Classification (GTDB taxonomy): domain Bacteria; phylum Planctomycetota; class UBA1135; order UBA1135; genus JBCCGI01. The sequence continues at coordinate 43,315 of JBCCGI010000011.1, read as the reverse complement.
TGCACGCCCGCGCGGCGGTTGCCGGGACGATCGGCTGCGCGTGGGCGCTCGCCCGCTTCGGCCCGCCGGGAACCGCGCGGCGCGTCCTCCCGGCCGCCGAGCGCCAGGCCCTCGCGCCGCTTCCGATCGAGTGCCTGCGGCTCGAAGAAGACACCGTCGACGCGCTGCGCGAGCTCGGGATCGAGACCGTCGCGCACCTCGACGAGCTCGAGCGCGACTCGCTCCCGGCGCGCTTCGGCCCCGACCTCCTGCTGCGGCTCGACCAGGCCCAGGGCCGGGCCTTCGAGCCCTTCGTCCCCCTGCGCCCGCCGCCGCCGATCGAGGCGGCGCGCGAGCTCGAGGCCCCGGTCGGGCTGGAGGCGGTGCTGCATCTTTTACGCGAGCTCCTGCGCGAGCTGACCGGCGTGCTCGACGAGCGCGTCGAGGGGGCCTCGCGCATCGAGGTCGAGCTTACCTGCTCCGAGGCTCCGCCCGTGCGCGAGGCGCTGCTGCTCAGCCGGCCGAGCCGCGACTTCGGGCACCTTTGGTCGCTGCTCGCGCCGCGCCTCGAGCACGCGCCGCTCGGCTTCGGCGCCGAGCGGGTCGCGCTCGCGATGCCGGTGACCGCGCCGCTGCCGCCGCGCCAAGGCGCGTCGTGGGACGGGCGCACCGCGCGCCTCGACCGCTCCCTGGGAGAGCTGCTCGACACCCTCGCCGGAAGGCTCGGCCACGAGCACGTGCGCACCGTCGAAGCGGTCGAGTCGCACCTGCCCGAGCGCGCCTTCCGCACGCGCGCGCTGCTCGACGACGCGCCGGCCGAGACCCCAGCTGAAAGCGTCACCGCCGAGGGCGAGCGGCCGTCGCGGCTGTTCCCCTCCCCCGAGCCGATCGCGGTCGAGGAGCGCGAGGGTCGGCCGAGCGAGCTGCGCTGGCGCGGAACGACGCGCCGCATCGTGCACAGCTTCGGACCCGAGCGGCTGGAGGCTCCCTGGTGGAGCGGCCCGGCCGGACGCTCGGCCCGGGACTACTTCCGCGTCGAGGACGAGGGCGGCTGCTGGCTCTGGCTGACGCGCACCGCGGACGGGCGCTGGTTCCTGCACGGCGAGTGGGCGTAGCTCCGTGGGCTCGGGACTCCGCGGTCGCTTGGACCTTCGTCGACACGCGGCTTCCACCTACGGCGACCTCGCCTTCGATCCGGCACTTCCGAGCCCGGCAGGCTTAGGAGCCAGCCCGAGTCTTGGCCGCGATGCACCGATGCTCTTCACCTCACGAACCGCCAAGACTCGGACGGACTCCTAGCCGTGCCGGATCCTCCGCACGTCAAACCCTCGCCGCACCCGTACACGCGGAGCGATCCGCTCGGCGGGAACGAGGACGCCTCCTACCGCCCGGCCGAGGTGGCCTACGCCGAGCTGCAGGTGACGTCGAACTTCACCTTCCTCACCGGCGCGAGCCGTCCCGAGGAGCTGGTGCAGCGCGCGGCCGAGCTCGGCCACCGCGCGGCCGCGATCGCCGACCGCAACACCCTCTCCGGCGTCGTGCGCGCCCACGTCGCGGCGCGCGAGGCGGGGATCCCGCTCGCGGTCGGCTGCCGGCTGGCCTTCGAGCTCGAAGAGGGCGCGCCCGAGGTGCTGGTCTTTCCGTGCGACCTCGCCGCCTACGGCCGGCTGTGCCGGCTTTTGACGCGCGGCAAGCGCCGCGCTCCCAAGGGCGAGTGCCACCTGGGGCTCGACGACCTCGACGGGCACGTCGAGGGCCTCCTCGCCCTGGCGGTGCCGCCCGCTCCGCCGCTTCGGGACGAGCTCGGCGCGGGCTTCGAGGCCGCGCTGCGAAAGCTGGGCGAGCTCTTCGGCAACGGATGCCTCTCGCTCGCCGCCTCGGCGCCCTTCGGGCCCGACGACCGCGGCTGGCTCGCACGCTTGGACGAGCTCGCGCGGGGTGCGGGAGTGCCGCTGGCCGCGACGAACGACGTGCACTACCACGACCCGACGCGGCGCCCGCTGCAGGACGTCCTGGTCTGCATCCGCGAGGGCTGCACGATCGACCGCGCGGGCTTCCGGCTCTTCCCGAACGCCGAGCGCCACCTCAAGTCGCCGGACGAGATGGCGCGGCTCTTCCGCGAGCACCCCGGCGCCCTGGCGCGCTCGGTCGAGATCGCCGAGCGCGCGGCGCGGTTCGGGCTGGAGGAGCTGCGCTACCGCTACCCCGACGAGATCTGCCCGCCCGGGCGCACGCCGATCCAGCACCTCGCCGAGCTGGCCTGGGCCGGAGCCGAGCGGCGCTACCCCGCGGGCGTTCCGGCGAAGGTGCGCGGCCTGGTCGAGCACGAGCTGCGGCTGATCGAGGAGCTGGAGTACGCGCCCTACTTCCTGACCGTGCACGACCTCGTCGTCTACGCGCGCTCGCGCGGCATCCTCTGCCAGGGCCGCGGCGCGGCGGCCAACTCCGCGGTCTGCTACTGCCTCGGGGTGACCGCGGTCGACCCCGACCGCATCGACCTTCTGTTCGAGCGCTTCGTCAGCAAGGAGCGCAACGAGCCGCCGGACATCGACATCGACTTCGAGCACGAGCGGCGCGAGGAGGTCATCCAGTACATCTACGCCAAGTACGGCCGCGACCGCGCGGCGCTGACGGCCGAGGTGATCTCCTACCGCGGACGCAGCGCGATCCGCGATGTCGGCAAGGCGCTGGGATTCTCGCTCGACTGGGTCGACCGGCTCGCCAAGGAGGTCGACTGGTGGTCGGGCTCGCTGAGCGATGCGCGCGGCGAACGCCTGCGCGACCTGGGGCTCAACCCCGAGGAGGCCACCGTCCGGCGGCTCGTCCACCTGGTGGCCGAGCTGCAGGGCTTCCCGCGCCACCTCTCCCAGCACGTCGGCGGGTTCGTGATCACGCACGGGCCGCTCTCGGAGCTCGTCCCCATCGAGAACGCCGCGATGGAGGGCCGCACGGTGATCGAGTGGGACAAGGACGACATCGACGCGCTCGGCATGCTGAAGGTCGACTGCCTCGGGCTCGGCATGCTGACGTGCGTGCGCAAGGCCTTCGAGCTGATCCGCGGGCACTCGGGGCAGGAATGGACGCTCAGCACCGTGCCGCCCGAGGACCCGGCGGTGTACGACATGATCTCGGCCGCCGACACCGTCGGCGTGTTCCAGATCGAGTCGCGCGCGCAGATGTCGATGCTGCCGCGGCTGCGGCCGCGCAGGTTCTACGACCTGGTGATCGAGGTCGCGATCGTCCGCCCCGGCCCGATCCAGGGCAACATGGTGCACCCCTACCTGCGCCGCCGGAACGGCGAGGAGCCGGTCACCTACCCCAGCGACAAGGTGCGCGAGGTGCTCGCCAAGACGCTGGGCGTGCCGCTCTTCCAGGAGCAGGCGATGGCCCTCGCCGTCGTCGGCGCGGGCTTCACCCCGGGCGAGGCCGACCAGCTGCGGCGCGCGATGGCCGCCTGGAAGCGCAAGAGCGACCGCCTGAAGGAGCTCTGCGAACGGCTGATGGAGGGGCTGGTGCGCAACGGCTACACGCAGGACTTCGCGAAGCGGCTCTTCGATCAGATCATGGGCTTCGGCGAGTACGGCTTCCCCGAGTCGCACGCGGCGAGCTTCGCGCTGATCGTCTACGTCTCGGCCTGGCTCAAGCGCCACCACCCCGCCGCCTTCGCCGCGGCGCTCATCAACAGCCAGCCGATGGGCTTCTACGCCCCGGCGCAGATCGTGCGCGACGCGCGCGAGCACGACGTCGACGTGCGGCCGGTCGACGTGCTGAAGAGCGGCTGGGACTGCCGCTTGGAGGACGACCCGCCCGCCGTCCGGCTCGGCATGCGCCTCGTGAAAGGCCTCAGCGAGGACGACGCGCGCGCGATCGAGGCGGCGGTCGCAGAGCACGGCTCGTTCGCGGACGTCGCGTCGCTCCACCGCGCGAGCGGCGCGCCGGCCAAGGCCCTGCGGCGGCTCGCCTACGCCGACGCCTTCGTGTCGCTCGAGCTAGAGCGCCAGCAGGCCCTGTGGCAGATCCGCGCCCTGCGCGACGAACAGGGCACGCTGTGGAGCACCGCCCCGCCGCCCGCGGTCCGCGAGGCTCCCCTCCCCGAGGTTCCGCCGCTCAAGCGTGTGCTGCACGACTACGCCGCAACCACGCTCTCGCTGCGCGCCCACCCGATCTCCTTCGCCCGCGAGCACCTCGACCGCCTCGGCGTCGCCACCGCCGCCGCCCTCCGCGACGAATCGCGCTACCCAAACGGCCGCGAAGCCCGCACCGCCGGCATCGTCCTCGTCCGCCAACGCCCGGGCACCGCCAAGGGCATCTTCTTCATGACGCTAGAGGACGAGACCGGCGTCTCCAACCTGATCGTCCGCCCCGAGATCTTCGAACGCGACCGCCGCGCGGCACGCCACGCCACCGCGGTGCTCGCCCACGGGCGGATCGAGCGCGCGGAGGGCGTGATCCATTTGATGACGACGAAGATCGAGAGCCTGGACGACGCGGTGGCGGGGCCGCGGTCGGCGAGCCGGGACTTTCATTGAGGGCGCCGCGATGGCTCCCATCCCCGAGCGCTCGCAGCGCCGATACGATCAACAAGCATCGTTACTGACAAAAATGTGGCTACTTGCCAAGAACGCTGCATGGCTCCACCTTCCCGGCACCGAAGCCGGCCGTTGCTCGCGTTGATCGAGCGCGCGTCCACCGACGCGCCGCGCGGCGGCTCGCCCAACCGAGAGACCAACAGGAGGAGAGCATGCAGTACCAGGGCTTCACGACCTTCAAGACCGAACAGAGCGAAGGCGTCCTCACCGTCACCTTCGACTTCCCGCCGGTGAACGTTCAGGGACAGGCGATGCTCGCCGACCTGAACAGCCTCGCGATGCGGCTCGAACGGGACCGGGAAACGAAGGTCGTCGTCTTCCAGTCGGCGCATCCGGAGATCTGGGTCTGCCACTACGACACGGAGCTCCTCAAGGACATGTCGACCGAGCCGGTCTCGCGCGACGAGGTCGAGCTGCTCGATCTGCAGGCCGTCTGCGAACGCATCAGCAGGGTGCCCCAGGCGACGATCGCCAAGCTCGAGGGCTTCGCGCGGGGCGGCGGGCACGAGCTCGCGCTGGCGCTCGACATGCGCTTTGCCGCGCGCGGCAAGTACAAGCTCATGCAGATGGAGGTGGGCATGGGCATCCTCCCGTGCGGCGGAGGCGCATCCCGCATGGCGCGCCAGGTCGGCCTCGGCCGCGCGCTCGAGATCGTGCTGAGCGCGCGCGACTTCGACGCGGACGAGGCCGAGGCCTACGGCACGATCAACAAGGCGCTGGATCCGGACGAGATCGGCGAATACGTCGACGCGCTCGCCAAGCGGATCGCCAAGTTCCCCGCCGAGTCGATCAACGCGTGCAAGCAGGCGGTGTACGAGTCCATCGACAAGCCGATCGACGAGGCGCTCCGTGCGGAGGCGTACTGGCTCTACCAGGCCACCAGCAAGACGCCCGCGATCAAGCGCTTCACCATCGCCGACGAGAAGGGCCTGGAGCACGACCTGGACAACCAGCGCAACTGGAACGAGCTGGTCCTGCAGGTGCAGGAGATTCAGTGACGGCGTCGGCGGAGCGAGCCGGCGGGCCCGCTCCGCTTCGGCTCAAGCGCTAGAACCGCACGAGATAGCCGTCGGTGAGCTCAAAGGGAACCGGCAGCAGCGAGCAGCTGCCGGCGCCGAGGTCGGCCGCCTGCGCGTAGATCGTCAGGCCGAGCATGGTCGCGTCCGCGGGGACCGAGAAGGTCGCGGTGTCGGTCGACACCAGGCCGAGCTCGATCCCGGCCTCCTGGACGCACGCGCAGCCCGGCAGCGTCAGGTTCGGGTTGGTGAGCCCGATCATCAGGACCGGGGCCGCGGCGCCTGCCACCTCGAGGCGCAGGTAGCCGCCGGGCACCGGCGCGCCTTCGACCGTGAGGCTCGCGCTCGAGCATCCGCCGCCGAGGCTCATGATCCCGCCAGGCGTGTAGCCGGTCCCGTAGAGCCGGAACGGCAGCCCCTGGCGGGTGTCGCTCGAGGGGCAGGAATTCAGCGGCGTGTAGAGCCCGAAGGGCTGGAACCACTGCCAGGCGTCCCCGGTCTCCTGCACGTCCCAGGTCGTGATGGGGATCGGTCGGTAGTCGGCGAACACGGCTCCGGGCTCGCCGGACACCATGGACGACTGTGCGCTGAACTCGATCCAGTGGGCGCCCGGTCCGAGCGCGATCGGCGCGGGGAAGTCGACGCGGATCGAGACGATCTCGTCGCACTGCAACGCCGGCCACGTGGACTCCTTGACGCGGTAGGCGCCCGTGAACGTCTCGGTCATGACGTACCCCGGCACCGTCGTGAGGTTGACCGAGGGCTCGCCGTCCCAGAGCGAGAGCCGCAGGTCCGAGACGGGGCTCACCGCGGTCGCGCAGAAGGCGGTGAAGTCGCTCTCCACCACGAAGAACTCCACGGCGTCGACCGTGGCTCCGAAGGGGCTGACCAGGAAGTCGTCGGCCGCGGCGGCTTCGCCCGGCTCCATGGACCAGTGGCTGGCGCACAGGTCGCCGGTGACGTCCTGCACCATGCTGAGGGGTTCTCCGCCGGTGCCGCCGGTCGGATGCGTGACGAAGGGACCGTTGTCCCAGATGAGGGCTCCCTGTGCCGAGGACGAAGCGGCGAGCGTGAGGAGCGCGAGCAGGTGTCGGGCGGTCATCGAGTCTCTACCTTGCGAATCTCGCCTGAGTCGTTGGGTTGCAGAACGCTGTTCCCCTCGCCCCACCGCTCGCGTCGCGAGCCGTGGGCTCTTCGTGTGCGAGGGTACCGACCGCGCCGTCGCCGGTTTCGTCTGCAGCCGCGTTGGTTGAGAGCTCTGCGAAGCCCTCCAAGACCACGCGGAGAATCCGGCGAATCACCTCGCCGGACCGCGCGCTAGAACGTCCCCACCTTCGTGTCGAGCGCGTTCGTTAGCTGCACCTCGCCCGTCAGGCTCAGCGCGGCGCCCTGGGCGCAGAGCGCAACGCCGACCAGCTGACAGTCGGCCGGGACCACGAGCGGAAACGGGTTCCCCGGGAACACCGACGACGTGACGAGCGGCGTGAGCCCGCAGAGCACGGTCCCCGCCGCCGTCGGCAGGTTCGACGTCTGGTTCGACACCGCCAGCACGTCGATTGCCGCGAACGGGACGAAGCTCGTGTGATCGATCGACGGCTCCCAGCTCGTGCCGACGACCGGGCCGCCCGCGACGGCGAGCACGGTCGGGTTCGGCGGCGTGCCGGCGCGGACGCTCACGGTCGCCGGAGCCGACGCGGCGCACGGCGTGTTCGCGTACCACGCGATCTCGTTGGTTCCGGCGTCGGCGACGAGCACGTCTGCGTCGCCGTCGCCGTCGAGGTCGGCGGCACGGGCCGAGGTCGGGAAGGGCGTGCCGCTCACGATCGGCTTGGCCGGGCCGAAGCTCCCGAGCCCGTCGGAGTTCGCGTACCACTCCACCGCGTCGCTGAACTGGCCGCCGGCGATCAGGTCGAGGTCGGCGTCGCCGTCGAGGTCGCTCGCGAAGACGGTCGCGGCGCCCGACAGCGAAGAGGTCACGAGCTCCTCGGCCCCGAACGCTCCCGCCCCCGCGTTGCGGTACCAGACGACCTTCGAGCCGTTGCGCGCGGCGGCGGCGACGTCGAGGTCCAGGTCGCCGTCGAGGTCCGCGGCGAGCACGTCGGAGGCGCCCTGGGCGTCGTTCGCGATGACCTGCTCGGGCCCGAAGCCGCCGGCGCCGTCGCCCGCGTGCCACGCGACCCGGTTCAGGTTCGACCGCGCGGTCACCACGTCGACGTCGCCGTCGCCGTCGACGTCGGCCGGGGCGAGCGCCTCGGCGAAGCCGGGCAGCGCGTTCGGGGTCCCGAAGGTCCCGACGCCGTCCAGGTTCTCGTGCCAGGCCATCCCGGCGAAGCCGGCGGCCGAGAGCGCGTCGAGGTCGCCGTCGAGGTCGACGTCCGCGGCCTCGACCCGGAGCGCGCCGGCCGAGGCGCCGATCACGAGCTCGCCTCCGAAGGTGCCGAGGCCGTCGGCGTTGCGCAGCCACCCGACCTCGTCGTCGCCCGCGGCCGCGTACAGCACGTCGGGATCCGCGTCGCCGTCGAGGTCGGCGGCGCGCACCCACTGCGCGCGGTCGGCGCCGGCGGTGAGGATCGCGCCCAGCTCGAAGCCCCCGAGCCCGTCGGTGTTCTCGAACCAGCTCACGCGGTCGTCGAGCTCCGACGCGGCGAGCGCGTCCAGGTCGCCGTCGCCGTCGAGGTCGGCCGTGGCGAGGGCCCGCGGGCCCTGGGCCAGCGGGACGATCGCGTGCTCGCCGCCGAGGGCGCCGAGGCCGTCGGTGTTCTCGATCCAGACCACGCCGGCGAAGCAGCCCTCCGACGCCGCGTCCGGATCCCCGTCGCCGTCGAGGTCGGCCATCAGCAGCGACTGCCCCCCCGCCGCGGTGAGCGAGACCCACGGGGCGAACACGCCGCCGCCCAGGTTCCGGTTCCAGCCCAGCGCGCAGGAGTAGCCGTAGTACGTCCCGGAGGTCAAGAGGTCGAGGTCGCCGTCCCCGTCCAGGTCGGTCGCGTCGACGTCGAGTGCGAACACGGTGCCGAAGTCGAGGAAGAAGAGCTGCGGCGCGCCGAAGGCGCCGCCGCCGGTGTTCTCGACCCAGAGCGGCTGGGAGTTGGCCCGCGAGAACACGTCCAGGTCGCCGTCCCCGTCGAGATCGGCGGCGCCGAGGTCGGGCGCCTGGTTGGTCGTGAGCGCGACGGTCTGCGCCGCACCGAAGCCGCCCAGGCCGTCCAGGTTTTCGTACCAGACGATCGTCGACGCGGTCGTGGCGGCGGCCAGCACGTCGGTGTCGCCGTCGCCGTCGACGTCGGCCGGGAGCACCGCCTGGGCGCCGACGAGCCCGGCGTCGAGCACGTCCTCGGCGCCGAAGTTGCCGAGGCCGTCCAAGTTCTCGAACCACGCCACCTTGCCGTCGTCCGACGACGCGACGAGCACGTCCACGTCGCCGTCGCCGTCCAAGTCGGCCGCGTGCGCGTCGCGCGGCTCGTCGCTCGTCAGCGCGATGACCCGCGGCGCTCCGAAGCTCCCCAGGCCGTCGGTGTTCTCGTACCAGGCCACGGTGTCGTCGAGCAGGGACGCGGCCAGTACGTCGAGGTCTCCGTCGCCGTCGAAGTCCTCGGCGGCGACCGAGTAGGCGTAGTCCGCGCCCTCGTCCACCACGCGGATCCCGCCGAAGGTGCCCTGGCCGTCGAGGTTCTCGAACCACGCGATCAGGTCGTCGCCCGAGGAGGCCGAAAGCAAATCGAGGTCGCCATCGCCGTCCAGGTCGGCGGCGACCAGGTCCTCGACGGTCTGGGGCTCCTCGGACAGCACGCCGCCGAGGACGAAGACGTCGGCGGCGAGCGAGGTGGAGAGCAGAAACAGCGGGGCGAGCGCGGTGGCGGTCCGGCGGAGGGTGATCATCCAGAGCGTCTTGGCGGGTGCTGGGGCCGCGGAGGCGTCCGCGGCCGAGGGTCCGGCCCCCAAGGGAAGACCCGCCGCCGAGCCCACGCCCGCCGTGCGAAGAGCCTATGCTGCTGCGCGGGCGGCCGCCCTCCACCCAGCCTACGCGCCCCCTGCAAGCACGGTGCGCCAACCTTGAACCAACCCGTCCCCGAGCCCGCCAGCGTGCTCGCCGCGGCCTTCGCGCTGCGCCCGTGGTCCCCGCGCCGCGACGCCTGGTTCTGGATCGCCGCCGCAGCCGCCGTCCCCGTGCTCTTCGTCCTGCGCGCCGCGCTCGGCCCCGGCTTCGCGCCGGCGGCCACCGCCGCGGAGGTCACCCGCTTCGCCGTGATCCAGCCGCCGCTCGAGGAGCTCGTCTTCCGCGGCCTGATCCACGGGGGGCTCCTGCGGACCGCCTGGGGCCACGGCCGGCGCCTGGGCATCAGCGCCGCGAACGCCGTCACCACCCTGCTCTTCTGCCTCGCCCACGTGCCGGCCCAGGGCGCGCTGTGGGCCGGGCTCGTGCTGGTGCCCTCGCTCGTCTTCGGCCTGCTGCGCGAGCGCTCCGGGAGCGTGCTGCCGCCGATCGCCCTGCACGCGCTGTACAACGCGGGCTTCCTCGTGGCCCTGGCCTGAGGCGGGCAGCCCGCGGGAGTGGGCCACCGGACGCCGGCCCACGAACACCGCGGCGTTGAGCACGGCGTCCGGCGACGAGAGCGCGCGCAGGACGACGTCGCGCCGGCCCGGCGTGGCCGCGACGAGGGCGGGGCGCGGGAGCGGGCCCCCGTACGCGCCTCCGCACGACGCCGCGTCGTGCGCGCCTACGACGGGATAGGGCCGCTGTCCGCGGCATGGTCGCACATCGGCGGCCCCGAGGCACGCGAGCAGGACGCCGACCGCGCGCAGACGGGGCGCAGCCAGCAAGCGGCAAATGGGTGCGAGCATCTCTCCCTCGGGCTCCGGGGGCTCCCGAGCGCGGCGGGAGAGCCGCGCCGGATGGAAGGCGGGGCGGACGATCGCCCCGCGGAGGTCGACGGGAAGGCCCGCCCGAGTGCGACAAGAAAACGGCCGGGGCGGCCTGCTGGGGCAGAGGTTAGCCTGGGTGCGCCCTCCGCCCCCTCCCCCCTCGACGACGCCGCATGCTGCTCTCCGCCCTGCTCCTTCTCGCTCCCGCTACGCACGCTCCCCAGGAGCACCTCGGCGAGGTGTTCGTCATCGGCGACGTCGGCACGTACCGCCGCTCCCCGGTGCACACCGACGCGGTCGAGCGCGCCTTCCTGGCGCCCGACTGGGCGCCGCCGACCGACGGAGCCGAGGTCGAGCTGCCCGACGGCACCACGCGCGCGTGGCAGGCGCTCGAGCCGGCGGAGGACGGCACCTACTCCAGCGACGTGCTGCGCAACGGCTACCTGTACGCCTCCTACGACTCGCCCCGCGAGGAGGTCCTGCTGCTCGACTCGGGCCGCTGCTCGATGCTGTACGTCAACGGCGTCCCGCGCGCCGGCGACCTCTACGGCTACGGCAGCGTGCGCACGCCGGTCGCGCTGCGCGACGGCCGCAACGAGATCCTGGTGCGCGGCTCGCGCAGCAGCAAGCTGCACCTGCGCCTCGCGGCGCCCGACAAGCCGATCGCGCTGACCACCGCCGACAACATCCTGCCCGACCTCCTGCTGGGCGAGACCGAGGCCGTCCACGGCGCCGTGCTCGTCCGCAACGCAACGCGCGAGTGGGCGCGCGGGTTGACGCTCGTCGCCGACTGCAACGGCATCACCACGCGCAGCGTGCGCTCGGACTCGATCCCGCCGCTCGGGGTGCGGATGCTGCCCTTCCGCGTGCGCGCAGGCGAGGCGCCGGGCGAGCCGGGCTCGAAGGCCGCGGTGTCGCTGAAGCTCCTGCGCGGTTGGGAGCAGCTCGACGAGCTCGGGCTGGAGCTGCAGGTCAAGGACCCGAGCGCGACGCACGTGCGCACCTTCGAGAGCGACATCGACGGCAGCGTGCAGTACTTCGGTGTCACGCCGGCCCACACCAAGGACGGCGGGGTGGACGGCGCCGGCGACGGGCTCGCCCTCCTCCTGTCGCTGCACGGCGCCGGCGTCGGCGCGCGCGGACAGGCGGGCAGCTATTCGCACAAGAGCTGGAGCCACATCGTCGCCCCCACCAACCGCCGGCCCTTCGGCTTCGACTGGGAGGACTGGGGGCGCATGGACGCGCTCGAGGTGCTGGCCGAGGCGGAGCGCCTCTTCGGCACCGACCCGCGCCGCACCTACCTGTCGGGCCACTCGATGGGCGGCCACGGCACGTGGAACCTGGGCGTGCACTTCCCCGGGCGCTTCGCCGCCATCGGGCCGAGCGCGGGGTGGGCGAGCTTCTGGTCCTACTCGCGCGGCGCCGAGCTCGACGAGGAGGATCCGGTCGGTGCGCTGCTGCGGCGCGCCTCGTCGCCGAGCGACACGCTCGGGCTGTCCGACAACTACGCCCAGCAGGCGGTCTACGTCCTGCACGGCATCGACGACGGCAGCGTCGGTGTGACCGAGGCCGAGGGCATGATCGCGCGCCTCGAGGAGTTCCATCGCGACTTCCAGGTGCACCTGGAGCCCGGCGCCGGGCACTGGTGGGACCACGACAAGCGCGCGCCGGGCGTCGACTGCCTCGACTGGGCGCCGATGTTCGACCTGTTCGCTCGCCGTAGGCTGCCCGAGCCCGAGGCGCTCGAGCGCCTGCGCTTCACCACCGTGAACCCCGCGATCTCGGCCGACTGCCACTGGGCGCGGATCGCGGCCCAGGAGCGCTCGCTCGCGCCCTCGATCATCGACCTGCGCCAGATCGTGGCCGCGCGCACCTTCGTCGGCACGACCGAGAACGTCGCGCGGCTGGAGCTCGACCTCGCGCACCTCACGCCGGGCCAGCCGATCCGCGTCGAGCTCGACGGCGACGACCTCGGCGACCTCGACTGGCCCGCCGCCGGCGCACGGCTGTGGCTCGCGCGCGAGGACGGCGCGTGGCGCCGCACCGAGGCCCCGCCCCGCGCCTGGAAGGGTCCCCACCGCGCCGGCCCGTTCAAGGAGGCCTTCCGCAACCGCATCCTGTTCGTCTGCGGCACCCAGGGCTCCGACGAGGAGGACGCCTGGTGCCTCGCCCGCGCCCGCTACGACGCCGAGACCTTCTGGTACCGCGGCGCGGCGTCGGTCGAGGTGATCCGCGACGTCGAGCTCGACGCCGCCCTGCACGCTCACCGCAACGTCGTGCTGTACGGCAACGCCGACCTGAACGGCGCGTGGAGCACGGTCCTGGCAGGCGCTCCCGTGCAGGTCCGCAACGGACGCATCGAGGTCGGCGAGCGCGTCCTCGAAGGCGACGACCTCGCCTGCCTCTTCACCTACCCCCGCGACGGCTCCGACGAGACGCTGGTCGCGGTCGTCGCCGGCACGGGGCACCGCGGCCGGCGGATGACCGAGCGCATGCCGTACTTCGTGTCGGGCGCGGCGTTCCCCGATTGGATGGTGTTCGGGCCCGAAATGCTGACCGGCGGCGCCGCGGGCGTGCGGGGGGCGGGGTTCTTCGGTGAGCGGTGGGAGCTGGATCCGGAGCAGTCGGCCTGGCGTTAAGCGACTGCGTCTGCGAGCTGCCCGGGCGCGATGGCCACTCCGCCCTGGCCCGGGCACGATCGCTCACGCCTGCTGCCCTGCGTCTCGAAACGCAGGTAGCAGACGCAACGATGGCTCGCGGAGAGCGCGGAGACGACTCGAAACCGCGGCAGGCGGCGTCCGCGCGCGGCCTGTCAGTCCAGAGTGCCGAGCAACTTGTCGAGGGCGACGAGGAGCCGGCTGGCGTCCGCGTTCTTGGCCCGGGCAGCCCGCTCCAGGCGGTTCCTGCGAGGCTCCAGCTCGGCGCGGGACGGGAACTCGGCCCTCGCAATCCACTCGTCGACGCGCCGCCGAACGCGGCCGGTCAGGCCGGCCAACTGCTCAGCACGTTGGCCGAGAGCTTGAGCCTCCGACTTCACCCGGAGGGCCGCCGCCATCCGCTCCTCGTGCCTGTTGCCGTCGTCCATCCAGTCGCTATCGGCCGGAAGCGGGACAGGCATGAGCACCGCGTCCGGTGCGGGCGGCTGCTAGCCGCAAGCTAGCGCCCATCGAGGATCGCCCGCACGAAGGCTTCCGAGTAGCGCTCCACCCGGATCCCCCCACGCCGCCCCTGGTGGTCGGTGTGCGGGTTCAGGAAGCGCCACACCACCTCGCCCTCGCGCGTCACCTCGAACGCTTCGCCGGAGTTCGAGCTGCCGACCAGCACGTTGCCTCCCGGCAGCGCCTGTACCGTTCCGCGTGAGGCGGTGAAGAAGTCGCTCGGCTCGGGCGCGCGGTACTCCCAGACGATCTCGTCCGTCAGCGGGTCGACCTCGACCACGCGCGACCAGCCGCGCTTCATACTGCCGTTGTCGAGCAGGAGGACCGTGCCGCCGGGCAGCATCGTCGCCTCGTGCTGCACCTGGATCTCGCCTTGGCCCCAGGCCCACAGGATGCGCTCGGTCTCCCAGCTGAAGATCGCGACCGCGTCCTGGTGGCGCATCGAGACCAGCACGTTGCCGGGCTCGTACAGCGGGTGCTCGCCGGTGCGCTCGGTCGGCGCGATGCGGTGCACCGAGTTCAGGTGGTAGACGTCGAGGTCCTTCTCGGCCGAGATGCCCTTGGTCGGCGGCGGGCGGCGGCCGAAGAGGCCCGGGCTCGCGGCGTGCAGGTCGAAGATCGAGCGCTCCTCGAGCCCGTCGCCGGAGCCATCGAGGAGGGAGACGAACTCGGTGCGCGTGCGCCGCGTGCGGTGCACGTGCGGCACGAGCTCCGAGCCGTCGGTCAGCGTGAGGATGCTGCCGTCCTGCTGCAGCTCTACGTCGTGGTGCGCGGTCATGACGCGGCGCCACAGGAGCTCGCCCTCCCAGCCGAGCCGCAGGAGCGCGCGGTCGGGCTCCTGCGCCAGCACCAGGAGGTCGCCGTTCGGCGCCAGCTGGGCGCGCGTCCAGCGCGGCTCGGCCGAGTCGCTCCAGGACTGCACGACCTGGCCCTCGGCGTCGACCAGCTCGGCGATGCCGTGCGGGATGCTGGTGTAGAGCGTGTAGCCCGGCTCGGCGCGCTCGGGGTCGCGCAGCACGACGCGCGAGCGCTCGGCCGGCTCGTCGGAGGGCTCGGCGTAGTCGGTGTAGCCGAGCGCGGCGAGCGTCGAGAGCGACGCCTCGGCCTCGGCCGCCTCGCGCTCGGCCTCGGCGGCTGCGTCCGGGGTCGGCTCGGGGTCCGCGTCCGAGCAGGCGGCGGCGCCGAGCAGCAGCGCAGCCGCGAAGCGGAGGTTCACGCCCATGGCGCCCATCGTACCCCGCCGCGGAGCGCTACTTCGAGAACAGGAAGTGGACCACGTCGCCTTCCTGCATCACGTAGTCCTTGCCCTCGACGCGCAGCTTGCCGGCCGACTTGATCGCGGCCTCGGACTCGTGCTCGGACAGGTCGTCGACCGAGTAGACCTCGGCCCGGATGAAGCCCTTCTCGAAGTCGGTGTGAATCACGCCGGCCGCGCGCGGCGCGGTGTCGCCGCGGCGGATGGTCCAGGCCTTGATCTCCATCTCACCCGCGGTGAAGTAGGTCTGCAGCCCGAGCAGGTCGTAGGTGCGGCGCACCAGGCGCGGCCGGGCGAGCTCGGTGACGCCCAGCTCCTCCATGAACATCGCGCGGTCGTCGTCGTCCATCCCGGACAGCTCGCACTCGATGTCGCCGCACATCGGGATCCAGTCCGCCTGCATCTCGGCGGCGTGCTTGGCGACGGCCTGGGCCCACTCGCCCTCGCCCGCCTGGTCGTCGTCGGCCACGTTGGCGACGTAGAGCATCGGCTTGAGCGTCAGCAGGAACAGCGGGCGCAGCGCGTCGCGCTCGGCGTCCTTCCAGTCGACGGTGCGCAGCTGGACGCCGTCCTCGAGCAGCGCCTTGGCGCGCTCGAAGATCTCCTTCTCGGCGATGGCCTCCTTGTCGCCGGCGCGGGCCTTCTTCGCCACGCGCTCGACGTTGCGCAACACCGTCTCGAAATCGGCGGCGGCGAGCTCTAGCTCGAGCACGTCCATGTCCGCCGACGGATCGATCGGCCGCTCGCGCGAGACCTGCGGCGACTCGAAGCACTGCACGACGTGCATCAGCGCGTCGGTCTCCTTGATGTGCCCCAGGAACGCGTTGCCGATGCCGACGCCGCGCGAGGCGCCCTCGGCCAGGCCGGCGATGTCGACCACCTTGACCTTGGCGTGCACGACCTTCTTGGTCTCGATGAAGCCCTCGATCACGCCCAAGCGCGCGTCGGGAACGTCGAGCTCGGCCACGTTGGGCTCGGCCGACGTCGAGGCGTAGGTGGTGCGCTCGGCGCCGGCGCCGGTCATGGCGTTGAAGATGGTGGTCTTGCCGATGTTCGGCAGGCCGACGATGCCGCAGGTGACGCCCATGGGGTGGGAGCTTGGTCGTTTTGGGGAGACGGAGCGGAGAAGGGCGCGGGATTCTAACGCCGGGGGCGCCGCATCACGACGCTCGGCCCGGGATCGGGGCTCACGCGGTTCAGCCGCCCCCCATCGCCGTAGCTTTCCAACGGGACAGGGACGCTTCGAGTCCGACCAACCCTGTGATGGCCCTACCTCCCTCGCTTGAGATTCACCTCGATCGTCCTCGATTGGCCGGCTTCGATTCGAAAGCAGATCGGTGGCTGGTGAGCGAACGAGGGGAGCTTGCCGAGGTCGATCTCGTATTCGCCTGGGCCTGAGAGCGCGACGGACTTGGAGCCGAGCCCGCCCCCCCTGGGGAGGATCCTGCCGTCGTGCCCGACGGGGCGCAGCAGCCCGTCGAGCCACCGCATGTCGAAGGGAACCTTGGCGACGCCGTCGTAGAGAGCCAGACGGAGCTCGCAATACGGGTGTTCGGTCACTGTCGCGTAGACGACGTGATGCTGGGCACCCGAGTCGACGACGATCGACTCAACATCGACGTGGGACCAGCTACGATCCCTCTGCCGATCAAGGCGACAGCTCACGGCGAAGGTGCCCGGAACCAAGAGCGCCGCGCAGGAGCCGCGCTGGGCCTTGATGGACCGCGACCAGCTTCCATTGGAGCATGTGCCCCAGCTCGCCTGCTCCGATTCCGGGATCTGGCGCGTCAGGGTGACCCGGGAGACGTCGAGCGGAGCTCCGGTCGACCGGTCGACCAGCTCGAGGTTCACGTCGACGAGATCGGGGATCTCGATCGAGATCTCCCTCCCCGCCGGACCGATCTCCACGATCTCACGATACATGAAGGGCGAAACGAGGACCTCGTAGGTGCCGTCCGGCAGGTCGGCGGAGTGCTCATGCACTCCCGACCGAATGCTGTGCCCGTGCGATTCATCCAGCGGCATCCGAATGACGCCGCGACCCAGCATCTGCCGAAGAAAGGCGTCCTGACGATGCACGCTCACGCGAATCTCGGAGCTGGGGACGCCGACGTTGGGCGGAACAACAACCCGGGTGCGCACTCTCTGGGTAGGGGGAGCTTGAGGGAGCGGTCCGACGCGCAGTGCCTTCCTCCCGGCCGTTGAGCTGACGTCGAACTCATCCTGGACCAGGACAAGAGGCGGCGGCTCGACCGTAGAGTCCATCATGCCGAAGTGCGCCTTGCTGAGCTGCTGCATGGCCGAAAGATCGCGCATCGTTTCGACACACGGACAAAGCAGGACCCTGGAGTCAGAACCCAACGCCGAACCTATCCCCACTTCGAGACTCGCCCAATAGCGGCCGACCGGCAGCCCGCGCAAGTGCAGCTCCAACCCTCGATCCTTGGACTTCGACTGCCGTGCCGAGCGCCAACGCTCCAGGCCGACGTCGAGAACCAGAGTCGGGGCCGTGTCCTCGCTTGCCCCGCTGGATTCCGTCCGCAGCCGGAAGCGGACCTTCCCACGAAGCTCCGGTGGAAGCGCCGAGGCACCCTCGATCGTCAACGTCATCTCGCCGCCTTCGCGAAGCAACGTCAGCCTTTCACCTGGCTCGACGGCATCGACATCGACCTGGGCCCACGCGTAGCCGGGTGCCCAGATCCAGAGAGTCTCCGCAGTTGGGACTCTCGGCTCCCAGGGGATCGAGAGCGGCGAAGCCCGACCTTCCAGAAAGACCTCGCCCGCAGCCAGCGGCCCGGGGTGCCAGCGGCGGAGGGCGTCCCACTCCCCTCGTCGCACGATCAGCACGTTCTCCAGGCTGGCGCCGGTCGAACCGTCCTGCACGAGCAACTCGAGCGTCGAGACACCGCCTCCAGCCTCGGATTCAGGTATGACCTCGTCGCTCGACCGCTTGACGCGCCTGTGGTCGGACATCGCCCGCCCGACGTCGCCTGGCGGGAAGAGAAGGCCCCTTGTTCGCAGCGGGAGACGCCCTTCGCGGGCTTGAGGATGGACGGCGTGGTTGCTCGCAGACCGCTGAGAGAAGGCACCCGTCCACAAGACGAGGGCCGCAATCGGAAGGAACCCCGCGACGAGGAACGTCCGCAGCCCGAGCTGAAGCCGCGTAAGGGAGCGAACCCGACGCCTGATACTCCGCTCTTCCAAGCCGCTTCGCGAGCGCGAACTTCGCGCCGATCCCAGGACGAGAACGATCGCCCATCGACGGTCGGGATCGCGCCCAAAGCGTCGCTCAAGCCTATCCCTGAGCATCCTCTTGGCCCTCATGCGACGAGACCGTCTCGACGCTCCAGGAAGGGCCTCCATCTCACGCCACTCGGCGTCGCTGACGGCCTCCGGAGCGATCTCAGCCAACAGGACGGAGCGGTACCGCACCGGTAGCTTTCGTACCTCCTCGCGGATCAAGCTCCGCAGCTCAACCCGCTGCAACTCATCCAGCGGTTCGGCAGGAGTCGCCGAGCTCTCCGCGTGTCTTCCCTCATGCTCCGACCGGCGAGCGGTATCGCGTCGATACCGCCACAGCTGATTTCGAAGGGACGCTCGCCAGTACGATAGGGAGACCAGACCCTTCCGACGGAGAGCCGCAACGGCGGCCTCCTGCACGACGTCGTCCAAGGTAGCCGGATCTGCAATCCTAAGCCTGCCTGCCAGCTGCTTGAGTTCGGCCAGCTGCTCGGACGTCTCGATACGGCTTGCCCTGTCTCGGTTTGCCAACTCGTCCTCGTTCCGTTTCATGCAGGACAGGACACCCGGCGACCGCGCGACGTTGCAGCACACTCCAAAGAAGTCGGCTCCACGAGCAAGGTGCTCCAGGAAAGGAAGAATGGCTAGAAAGGTGCAAAAGCAGACGGCCTCAGGAAGGGGCAGAGCGTCGTCCCACCACAAGGCAGGCTAGGGAAGTTCCCTACCTCGTTCTTCTGCATTCCCCGCAACGCCATGCGCCGGCGGGTGTCCAGCATGACAACGAGGCAACGCCTCGGAGCACACACCGGTTTAAAGAGGACACGACATGCTCTATCCGTCTGGTATCCACGCGAGTCCTGCAGGAACGAAGGCGACTCTCGCTAGCTGGAGAGGCTCCGCTTCACGACGTGCGATCGTCTTGGCCCTCGCGCTAGCCGGGGCCGGCTCTACAGGCTTCGGCCAGATCACAGAAGGCGCCAAGCTCTCGGCATCCGATGCTGCGCTGGACGACCACTTTGGCCACGCGACGGCGATCTTTGGGGATACCGCCATCGTGGGGGCTCACCTGAACGATCATGCCGGCGTGGAATCGGGCTCTGCCTATGTCTACGAGAACCAAGGTGGAAGCTGGGTGGAGACCGACAGGCTCACCGCGTCCGATGCCCAGGCGGGCGCCCTGTTCGGCGCATCCGTCTCGCTTTTGGGAGACCTGGCGCTCGTGGGAGCGAGCGCGAGTACGGGCGACTTTCCCATCGCTGGCGCTGCCTATCTATTCGAAAAGCAGAGAGGCGCTTGGACGGAGACGGCGAAGCTGGTCGCAACGAAAGGCGAGGTGGGTGATCGGTTTGGCTATTCCGTATCGCTCTCCGAAGGCGTCGCGATCGTGGGAGCGCACTGGGATACCACGGCAGGATTCGACGCTGGTGCGGCCTATATCTTCGAAGACCGGGATGGCGCCTGGGTGGAGAGCGTCAAGCTCATCGGCCCGGACGAGTTCCCGCTGGCCAACTTTGGCTATTCCGTGTCGATTTCCGGCGACACTGCCTTTGTGGGAGCCCCCGTCCACAGCGCGGTGTACGTCTACGAGAAGCAAGGCGGGGTCTGGCTAGAGACGGCCAGGCTTACGGTCTCCGGCGTGTCCTTGCTCGGACACTCCGTTTCGATGTCTGGCAAGGTCGCATTGGTCGGAGCTCCCGGAGCGGTCTACGTGTTCGAGAAGCAGGGAGGCTTCTGGGTCGAGACGGATGAGCTCGCCGGTTCGGGAAGCTCCTCGTTCGGCCAGTCCGTAGCGCTTCGTGACGACCTCGCGGTTGTCGGTGCAAGCGAGGAGGACGCCGAAGGAATCGCGGGCTCGGGAGCCGCGTATGTGTTCCGACGACAAGACGGCGCGTGGATCGAAACAGACAGGCTCGTGGCGTCCGACGGTGCGGAGGGCGATCGCTTCGGCTCGTCCGTCTCCGTGTTCGACAAGATCGCCTTCGTGGGAGCTTACGGAAACGACGATGCGGGCGCCGATTCCGGCTCTGCCTACGTGTTTGACTCGCTCCCGACCTCTTTTCCGGCCGCTGCTCTGCCCATCGACGGATGCGGGATCAATCCGCCAGGAAGCCTGACCGTTCTGAACGGACTGCCGTCCGTCGGTAGCACCCTGGTACTCGGAGTCGAAAATCCCCTAGGCACGCAGGCCGCCGGGTCGGCCACAGCACTGCTCTTCTGCTTGGCCCCCGACGAAGGCGTAGACGCGGGTGGGTGCGGCACGTTCCTGCCTGGACTGGGCATGGCGGGCGCGGGGGCGGCTGGAGAGCTGTTGATCGATCCCGCGAGCCTTTTCTCGGTGGAGAGCGGCTTCCCTTGGTCCCCGGCATCCCCCGCGCCCTTCTCCCTCGCGATTCCGAACAGCGGCTCATTGGTGGATACGTCGATCTACGTCCAGGGCTTCCTCGTGGACGCGTCTTTGGGGGCCGTTGCGCCGATCGGGCTCACCGAAGCCCTGAACCTGCAAATCGGATTCTAACCCTCAGTCCACTTGGACCGCGTCGGCGAAGGCGCCGGCGCGGTCGATCGACGACTCCAATGATCCAGCAGATCCACAAGCGCAGTGAGTCGGACGAACTCCCGAGGTCCATACTCGACGCGATCCGCGACCTGATCACCAGGACGCCCAGGGCGCTATTCGAAGCCGGTCGCCGTCGGGCGGTTCAACCCGGCCAGCGCATCGGGAGATTCGAGGTAGTCGCCCGCCTCGGCAGCGGCGGCATGGGGGAAGTGTGGAAAGCCATGGACCGCTCGCTCGACCGCCATGTCGCGCTGAAGTTGCTTTCGCCACGTGCAATCGCGTCGCGCCATTCCCTCGACCGTCTCTGGCGCGAAGCGAGGGCTGGCGCCCGCCTGTCGCATCCCAACATCGTCGCGGTCTATGACTTCGACCAGCACAACGGTCTGCACTACATCGTTCAGGAGCTCGTCAGCGACGGAAGGACCCTCGCGGACGTCATCGACCAGCACCGGCAGCTCACTGAGCTCCCGGCGGGCTACGAGGACGCCGTTGCCGCGCTCTTCCTCGCGGTAACCGAAGCTCTGTACTATGCCCACCGCGAAGGGGTGATTCATCGGGACGTCAAACCCAGCAACATCCTGATTGATGAGGAAGGGCGGGCAAGGGTCGTCGACTTTGGGTTGGCGAGCGTGAAGTGGGACCACTCCCCCTCCAAGACCGACGACTTTGCGGGCACGCCGCAGTACATGAGCCCCGAGCAAGTCGCAGCAGGACGAATCGGCCTCGATCATCGGACCGACGTCTTTTCCACGGGAGCCTCGATGTTCGAAGCGCTCACGCTCACGCGGCCCTTTGATGCTGCGACCCCAACGGAGGCGCTGCGAAAGGTCGTCGTGGGCGCCCCGCCGGACGCGATCGCAGCCAACCCGCGCATCTCTATCGGGCTCCGCGACGTCTGCCTCCGAGCCCTGGAGAAGGACCCGGATCGACGCCATCGATCGATGGGAGAGCTTGTCGCGGCCCTGAAGGCGTGCACGTCGCCGATCGAGGGAAGCCCCCACGCCGGGTTATTCCAGTCGCGCGTGGGCGGCCGAACCCTTCCTACAGATCGAGGACCGAACGCTCTCTCACGAGCCCAGTCGGAGGCCCGCCAGTGCGCGCGGACAGGATCGCGCCATTCTCGAGCCCGGCGTCGACGGACGCGCTCGCGCGGCGCCGCCGGGTGCCAAGAGACACGACCGGGTACCAGATCGCTGGCGCGGCTGTCGTGGTGACGGCGGAAAAACTGCCCCCGGGGCCGGGACCTAGGAGCGCCCGGCTGCAGCACCTACAGCTCAAACAGCCCCGCGTCCTTTGCGGCCTTGACCACCACGCGCGCGTGGGCCCGCGAGCCCTCGTCGTTGAAGTGCATCCAGTCCTCGTACATCTCGGGCAGGTCCGAGAGCCGCGCCGCGACGTCGATCAGCGGCGCGTCGAGGTCGGAGGCGAGCGCCTGCAGCCCCTGGTTGATGCGGTGGACGGTCGCGAGGAAGTCCTCGTCCTGCGGCAGCTGGCACTCCGAGCAGGTCGCAAACGTCGAGAGCACCGGAACGACGCCCGCGGCGCGCGCCACCGCGACCATGTTGCGCACGTTGGTGAGGAACGCCGCGACCCCGCGGTCCGGCACCGCCTGCCCGGCGGGCACGTGCAGGTCCTTGAAGTTCGGCACGAAGACGTAGCTGGCGAGCGCTCCCAGCTGCTCCTCGCTGTCGGTGCCGCGCGTGAGCCAGGCGTAGGTGCGCCAGCTGCGCAGCAGGAAGCGCTCCAGGCCGCTGATCTCGCTCGCCACCCAGCTGCGCCGCACGTGCGCGTAGTCCGGCCGGAAGCCGCGTGCCTGGATCGGCCGCGCGTCGTTGGCGGCGTGGTAGATCACGATCGCGTCCGGGTCGTACTGCAGCAGGCGCAGCTGCAGGTTGATCAGGCTCTCGGCGGAGTTGTAGCCCGACACGCCGCAGTTCCAGACCTCGTACTTCCGCCCCTCGGCGGCCACGAGGTTGAGCATCGCCTCGAGCTGGCCGGGATAGGTCGCCTCGTCCGACGACACGCCGGTGCCGTAGGTGGTCGAGCCGCCGAGGCAGAGGATGCGGTAGACGTCCGCGGGCTTCTCGGCGGCGTACTCGGGACCGCGGAAGCCGAGCGAGTTGATATGGAAGGTGTAGTTGCCCTGGTCACGCCCCGCGCCGGCCTGCAGCACGTAGCCGATGTAGGGGTGCGGCTCGTACAGCCCGTGCGTGGTCGGGGGCGGCGCGAAGAAGTCCGCGTCGCGTCCAGCGCGCAGGTCGACCAGACGCAGGCCGACCTCGACCGCGACGAGCGACGCCAGGAGCGCCGCCACGAGGAGCTTGCCGTAGGGCCGCGGCGCGGCGCCGGACTCCTCCGCGGTCCCGTCCGCCATCACGGAAGCGCCGCGATGCAGTCGATCTCGACCAACGCGCCCTTCGGGAGCGCCGCGACCTCGACCGCCGCGCGCGCCGGCGGCGCGTCGCCGGGGAAGAACTCGGCGTAGATCTCGTTCACGCGCGCGAAGTCGCCCATGTCGGCGAGGAAGACCGTCAGGCGCAACGCGTGCGCCAGGTCGGTGCCCGCGGCCGCGAGCACGCCCGTCAGGTTCTGCAGGCAGCGGCGCGCCTGCGCCTGCACGTCGCCGTCGATCATCTCCTGGGTCGCCGGGTCGAGGGCCACCTGGCCGGAGCAGAACACCAGCCCGCCGTGCACCACGGCCTGGCTGTAAGGACCGATCGCCGCGGGCGCGTCGTCGGTTTGGATCGTTCGGATTGCGCTCATGGTCTCCTTGGGTGGGCGCCGCTCGGAGCGGGGATGGTCGTCTCCGCGGGCTCCCAGGACAAGCTCCCGGCTGGGTGCTGCACCCGACGGGCGCGCCCGTGCGCGTTCAGGTGGAGGCGCGCCAGGTGCGGCCGGACCCCCGGCGGCAGCGGCGCGGCCGGCCCGGCGCCCGGCCGGACGGGGAGCGCGAGCGGCCGGGCGCCGCCCTCGATCAGCAGGAAGCACAGCTCCGGGCCGCGCTCGGCGGCGTGGTGCTCGAAGCCGGCCCCGACGTCGGCGGGCGCGGTCAGCCGCTCCAGGAGCTCCTCCTCGCCGCGCAGGGTCGCGCGGAACAACGCCGTCGCGTAGAGCCGGTGCACGCGCAGCTGCTCGTCCATGGGCAGGCTGCCCTTCTGCGGCGCCGGCGGCGAGTCCAGCGGGCCGAGGTGCCCCATCCCGTCGACGATCGTCCACAGCCGCCACGACGCGCACGGAGTGCCCTCGAACCACAGCCGGTTCTGGGTCTCGGGGTGCGTGACCTCGTCCTCGGTGCCCGAGAGCACCACCAGCCGCTCCGCGTACTCCGCCGCCCCGGCGACGCCGCCGGCGACGCCCCCGTACTTCGGCCCGACGTACGGCTGCAGCGAGAGCGCGGCCCGCACGCGCGGCTCGCGCGGCAGGTAGAAAAAGAGCGCCGAGGCCCCGAGCGAGTGCCCGAACACGCCCAGGTCGCCGCCGTCGATCAGCCCGTGGTAGAAGCTGCCCGGCCGGCGCGCCTGGGCCTCGATGTAGTCGATGAAGAGCTCCTGATCGCGCGCGAAGGCGCCGTGCATCGAGTGCTCGCCGCGGATCCCCGAGTTGGTCTCCACCGCGCTGACGACAAAGCCCCAGCTGACCAGCTGGCGAATCAGCGCCGAGTAGGAGCCCGAGAGCGCGGTATGCCCGTGGAAGAAGACCACGTGCGGGTAGGGCCCGCCCGCGAGGTGCGGCGGCGCGTCGCGGCCCTCGCGGTGGGCCGGATACCAGATGGAGCCGTAGACGTTGCCGGTAACGCTGGAGGAGTCGGGGTGCTCGAAGGTGTCCAGGCGTCGGCCGACGCTGCAGGGGCCGAGCTCCCAGGGCTCCTGCGCCGTGGAGGCCGCCGCAAGGACGCAGGCGAGGAGGCCGCGCAGCGTCAGGGCCCAGGCGTCGGCGAGCGGCGAGGGGGCCAAACCGCTAGGAGCCGAACCTCTCGCGAAGGAACGCGGCGACCGGCTCGGGGACCAGACTCGTCACGTCGCCGCCAAGCCGCGCGATCTGGCGCACGAGCGTCGAGCTGACGTGGGAGACCTCCGGCGCAGGCACCAGCAGCACCGTGTCGATCCGCGTCAGGAGCGCGCGGTTCGTGCGCGCCATCTCGGACTCGTAGTCGAGGTCGGTGCCGTTGCGCACGCCGCGCACCATGGCCGTCGCGCCGAGCTCCTCGCAGGCGTTCACGACCAGCCCGCCCACGCGGATCGCCCGCACGCCGTCGAGGTCGGCGGTGCAGGCCTCGATGAGCTGCAGGCGCTCGTCGACCGTGAGCAGGGCGTTCTTCGAGGCGTGGTCGGCGACCCCGACCGTGACGCGCCCGAAGAGACGGGCGGCGCGGCGGATCAGGTCCAGGTGACCGAGCGTCGGGGGATCGAAGCTTCCGGGAAAGAGTGCGTGCGGCTCCACCTCGTCATCCTAATCGGAAAGAAAGCGCAACCGTCTCTCGCGCGCTCGGTCTCGGGGGACGATGGGCCCTTCCCGGCAAGCAGGCGACGCTCCCGCCCGGCCGCTCGTGGCGGTCGCGCTGGCGTTGGCGTTGGGCGCGTGGCTGGGGTGCTCCCTGGGTGCGCGGGCGGCGCTCGTGGGGGCCGCCGGCGTCGCGATCACGGGCTGCACGGCGCGCGGACGGCGCTGGCGGCGCGCGGGGCGGCTGCCGGCGGCGTGCGGGGTGCTCGTCGCCCTCGCGGGGCTGCGCGCCGCCGCGGTGCGCGCCACGCTGCCCACCGCGGCCCCCGGAAGCCCGATCACGGCCGAGCTTCCGGCGGACCGGCCGCTGGTCGGCCGCTGGCACGCCCACGGCTCGCGCGGCTGGATCGAGCCGGCGCGGGGCGAGCCGCCGGGGGTGCTGCTCGAGCTCGATGCGCCGCCCGCCGACGGTACCTGGATCGCCCTGCTGCCGGGGGTGCAGCCGCTGCCGTGGCCCTCGGGGCCGGCGCCCGGCCCCCTGGGGCGCGAGGGGCGCTTCCGCGGCGTGGCGTCGGTCGCCGCCGACCAATGGGCAAAAAAAGAGCCGCCGGCGGGAGCGCGCAGCCTCTCCGGTCAGCTCTCGGCCCAGGCAAGACCATTCATCGAGAGACTGCGCAGTTTCCTCGCGCGGCGGCTCCGGACTTACGGGCGCCGGACCCGGCTGGGACAGGGAATTCGAATCGGTTTGGGCGAGGCGCTCCTAATCGGCGATCGAAGCGCCCTGCGGCGGGAGCTGGTCGACCTGTTCACCCGCACCGGGACACGGCACCTGCTGGCGGTCAGCGGCCTGCACGTCGGCCTCCTGGCGGCGTTGGCAGCGTGGCTGGCCACCCGCTTCGGACCTGCGGGCGGCGGGCGGACGGCGCTGCTCGCCGCGGGCGTGGGGGCCGGGCTGCTGCTCCTCTATATCCCGCTCGCGGGCGGCGCTCCGCCAGTCGCCCGCGCGGCGCTGATGCTGGCGCTCGGGCTGTTCGCCCCCACCGTGCTCGGCGGTGGACGGCGCGCCGACGCGCTCAGCCTCGCGGCGGCGGCCTTCGTCCTGGAGGTGCTGGCAACCCCCGACGCGCCGAACCGCCTGGCGGTGCAGCTCTCCTACCTCGCCACGCTCGGGCTGCTCCTCGCGCCGCGCGCATCGCGGCCGACGGGCTCCGATCGGGAAACCCCGGCACCCCACGGCCGGGCCGACGGCCTCGCGCCGCCGCGTGGGGGCCTAGCGAGCCTGGGTCGCGCGCTGGGCCTGCGCCTGCGACGGCTCGGCCGGGGCGGGCTGGTCGCCTCCGCGGCGGCGACGCTAGCCACCCTGCCGCTGGTCGGCGGCAGCTTCGGCGAAGCGGCGCCGGTCGGTGTGCTGCTGACTCCGCTCACGCTGGTACCGCTGGCGCTGCTCCTGGGGGGGCCTGGTTGCCGGGCTCGCGCTGCCGCACCATGCGCCCGCCTTGCTCGTCGATCTCCCCGCGGACGCGCTAATCGGCCTCCTGCGCGCCGCGGATACCCTCCCGGGGACGCCGCTGCCGCTGCCCGAGCGTCCGCAGTGGCTCCTCGCGGCGGCCTGCTGGGGCGGCCTCTGGGCCTGGCGCTCAGGGCGCGGCGCGCGCCTCGCTCTGGCGGCGGCGGGCGTACTGGGGCTGCCCTGGACCCCGGCGCCCGCGGGGTTGGAAGTGGTCCTGCTCGACGTCGGGCACGGGACCTGTGCCCTGGCGCGGGCCCCCGGGCTGGGGGCCTTGATCGTCGATGCGGGGTCGCGCGACCGCCCGCGGCTCGTGCCCGAAGCCCTGGGCCCACTGCTCGCGCGCTGGGAGGTGCGCCGCCCGTGGATCGTCGCGACCCACGAGCATCGCGACCACATCGGGGCCCTGGGGTGGGTCCTGGAGCGCTATCCCCCCGGCCGCGTCTGGGGTGCGATCCCCGCACAGTGGGGTGAGCGGTTGGCGCACGGTCCGGCGCCCCTCGACGCGTCTCCCGGCGCTCTGCACATCGCGCTGGGCGACGACCTTTCGGTTTCGCTCGTAAGAGGTGCGAGCCTGCCCGGCAACGAGGGCTCGCGCGGGGTCGTGCTGTGCGCTTCCGGCACCACGGCGGTCCTGCTGGGCGACGCCGAGGCCGAGGGCCTGGCCGGAATGCTGGAGCACGGCCTGCCCACGGGGCCGGTGGACCTCCTGCTGCTCCCCCACCACGGCTCCGACACAGCGCTCCTGGGGCGGCTCCTCGACCGCCTGCGGCCGCGGGAGGTCTGGGTTTCGTGTACCGGCCCGCCACCGGTCGCCGGCGAGCTGCGGCGCCGTGGCCTGCGCTGGCGGCGGACGGGAGTTCCCGGCTCCCTCGGGGCATGTTTCTTGCTCTTTTTCGCCCGGACGGAGGGCTCGCCCTCCGCCGCGTACGAGCCGATACTTGGCAGGAAACGCCCTCTTCCCGTGGAGCGGCGGTCGGCCACCGCGGCCCTTGATTCGCGTCCCAGCGAAAGTAACCCAGCGATCGGAAGCGCTTATGCATGGCATGAAGCAGGCGACTTGGCTCCTCCCGCTCCTCCTCGCCCCCGCGGTTCAGGCCCAGGCTCCGACGCCTTCCTCCGCGGAGGCACAGGTCGAAGAACAGCGCGAGGAGCGCTTCCTCAAGCACCTGCTGCACCTGAAGGACGGTCGCATCCTGCGCGTCAAGGCGCGCGAGACCGAAGCCGGCTGGGAGTTCCGGAGCGGCAAGGACACGACCCTGCTCCCGACCGGCGTCGTCGAGCGCGGTCTGCGCGAGCGCGACGTGCTCGCACAGGCGAAGAAGCTCGCGCGCGGCGTCGACGCCAAGGAACCGGCGCGCCGCGTCGCGCTCGCGGGCTGGATGTTCGAGCAAGGCCTCGCGAAGGAAGCGCTGAAGGAGCTCGACCCGGTGCTGGCCGACCAGCCCGATCAGAAGGAAGCCCTCGCCCTTTTACGGCGCGAGAAGCCGGCGCTGGTGCTGCCGCCTCTGGCGCCGACGGCGGAGGCGCTCACCACCTACCTGCGCACGGTCGCCAACGCCAAGCCGGCCGCAAAGGAGGTCGCGATCGAGCGGCTCGGCGAGCTGCGCGAATCGGTCGACCTTCAGGCGCTCCTCCGCGGCGAGCTGACCCAGAGCAGCGTGCGCCGGCGCGAGCTCGCGGCGCACGCGCTGCGCCGGCTCTTCCCGGGCGCCGAGGTCAAGGCGATGCTGAACCGCGCGATCCTCGACGGCTCCGCCAACGTGCGCGAGGAGGCCAGCCTGGCGCTCCGCGCGGCCGAAGAGCCGGCGGTGATCCTGCCCGCGCTACGCGCGCTGGGCTCGAGCTCCTCGGCGGTCCGCAAGAACGCGTCCGAGGCCCTCGGCGTGATGGGCTACGCCCACGCGGTCGAGCCGCTGTACAACCACCTGCTCACGGTGAACGCCGCTGCGCAGTCCGGCGGCGGCTACCACCCGCCGGCCTCGAACATCTTCGTCGGGCGGCAGATCTCGTACGTGCAGGACTACGACGTCGAGGTCGCGCAGGGCTCGGCGATCGCCGACCCGGTGATCAACACGCTGATGGAAGGCTCGGTCCTCGACGTGCGCGTGCTGGCGGTGAGCCAGTCGCAGCTCTCGTCGGAGCGTGCGGCGATCCGCCGCGCGCTGACCAACCTGACCGGCGCCAGCCCGGGCAACACGACCAAGGCCTGGACGGCGTGGTGGCAAGAGCACGGGGACCAGTGGACGACGGGCGATAGCGCGACGTCCACCAAGTCCCCGACATCCCCGGGACGGTAGCCCAGGTTCCCGGGATCCTCGAAGGGGGCGGGTCTGCGCCGGGGTGACGCGGACTCGCCTCCTTCCCTTTTGCCTACGACGCGGGCGCGCCGAAGGTGCCTGCGACGAAGCCCTGGAAGCCCTGGACGGCGGTGCGCTGCACGTAGGGCTCCAAGCCCCGCAGCCCGCCGAGCTCCTCGCCTCCGCCGGCGCGCCCGGGGCCGCCGTGGACGCTGGCGGGCAGCACCATGCCCGGGGGGAGGGCCTGCTCGGCGACTCGGTCGCTGCCGACCCAGACGCGGCCGTGCCAGGGGCTGATGCCGAGTACGACGCGCTCGGCCCAGGTCGTATCGTTGGAGTAGACGCTGGCGACGAGGCCGCCACCGCCGCGGTTGAGCATCGCCACGGCCTCGTCCGCGTCGCCGCTGTAGGGGACGATCGTGGCGACGGGGCCGAAGACCTCGTGCTCGTGGACCTTGGTCGCGCCCTCGCTTGCGACGAGCAGCGTCGGGGTCACGAAGTAGCCCTGGTCGTGGACCGGGTCGGTGCCGCCGAGCACGATCTCCGCCTCGCTGGCGAGGAGCTCGATCCCGGCGCGCACATCCTTGAGCTGGCTACGGCTCGCGACCGGCCCCATGCGCGTCTCGGAGCTCGACGGATCGCCGACGCGGATGCGGGCCAGTCCGTCCTTGAGGCCGTCGACCACCTCGCCGACGCGGTCGGCGGGGACGACGACGCGGCGCGCGGCAGTGCACTTCTGCCCCGCCTTCTGGGTGATGTCGATGACGAGGTTCGACAGGAACAGGTCCATCGTCTCGTCCTCGTCGGTCACGTCGGGCGCCAGGAGGGCCGGGTTGAGCGAGTCGGCCTCGAGGTTGACGTGCACGTTGTTCTGCACGAGGTTCGGGTTGCCGCGGAGCAGCGCGCCGGTCTGGGACGAGCCCGTGAAGGCGAGCACGTCCTGTGGGCCCATGTGGTCGAGGAGGTCGCCGGCGCTGCCGCAGAGGAACTGGAAGGAGCCCTCGGGCAGCAGGCCGCTCTCGACGAAGATCTGCGCGATGCGCCACGCGAGCATGGCCGACGGCGTGCCCGGCTTCTCGACGACCGGAACGCCGGCGAGCAGCGCGCAGGCCATCTTCTCGCCCATGTTCCAGGCCGGGAAGTTGAATGCGTTGATGTGGATCGCGGCGCCCTCGCGCGGCACGAGGATGTGCTGGCCCCAAAAGCGCGCGGTGCGGCCGAGCTGGGTGCCGTCGCCGTCGCTCAGGAAGCCGCGCTCGTCCATGCCCTTGGCGAACGAGGCGTAGGCGGCGAGGGTGCCGATGGCCCCGTCGACGTCGAACTTGGCGTCGCCGCGGGTGTTGCCGCCGTTTTGGATCGAGAGGTCGAGCAGCTCGTCGCGGTGCTCGTGGAGAGCGCCGGAGAGCGCCTTGAGGAGCTCGCCGCGGCGTCCGAAGCCCATCGCGCGGAGGGCCGGCCCGCCGGTCTCGCGGGCGTGGGCGAGGACCGCGGCGAAGTCGATGCCGGTGGTCGAGCAGCGGGCCAGGGGCTCCTCGGTCGTGGGGTTGTCGAGGGTGCGGCCGTCGTCGTTTCCGGCGTGCCAGCCTCCCAGCGCGTAGCTCTCGAGCGTGATCATCGGGCGTTTCTCCGGGAAATGGGCCAACACTCTAGCGCGAATCGGGGCCCCAATCGCCCCCGGCGGTCGCCAGATCGGGCGCGCGGTGGGAAAATGGGCCCCGGCGGTGGTCGTAGGGCAGCGCGCAGGTGGCGACGCTCTTGCGGCTCGTCGGCTCCATGCCTTCTTCGTCCTCCCTTCTGTTTCCGGCGCTGGTGCTGCTCCTGTTCGGAGCGTTCCTGTTCCTGCTGCTCGGGCTCGCCCGCGCGGCCGGGCGGGCGACGCAGGTGCCCGAGGGCGGGCAGCGCGGCTGCCTTGGTGGGTGCGGCCTGGTGGCGGTGCTGGTGTTCCTTTGCGCGACGGCGATCGCGGCCTTCGTCGCGCTGATCGCCTTGGCCCTGGGCGTCGCCGCGGTCGAGCACAATCCGGTGGAGAGCGTCGAGATCCGCCGCTTCGGCGAGAGCCCGACGAGCTGGAGCGAGGTGTCCAGCGACCTGGTCTGCCTGACCTTCGAGTTCGACGGCGACGCGGGCTGGCTGGTCGATCTGGTCGGCGACCTCTTCGAGGTCGAGGAGGCCGATCTGCACTTCATCCGCCGCACCGAGCCCGGCCTGTTCGGCGAGGAGCGGACGATGGTCGACGTCTACCTGCCGCTCGACATCGACGAGCTCGACTCGCTGGAGGGCGAGATCCGGCGCGAGCTGCCGCGGCTGAGCGCGCGTGTCTCGCCCGGCTACCCCGAAGCGGTGCGCGTCGAGTTCCGCGCGGCCTCGCGGGCCCGGTAGCGCGGGCCGCGGGCCGGAACCTCCGTCCGGAGCGGCGCGCGACGCGGCTCCCGGCGGTTTCGCTGGCGTCGCGCCGGCGCTCGAGCGACGCTCCTCCCCATGACCGCGAACGAGCTGCCCGAGTCCGCACGCTGGCTTCCCGAGGACACCTTCCGCGACCAGGTCGCCGTCGTCACCGGCGGCGGGACGGGGCTCGGCTTGGAGCTGAGCCGCGGGCTCTGCGCCTTGGGAGCCGAGGTGGCTGTACTCTCGCGCAGCCCCGAGAACCACTCCGGGATCCTCGCCGAGGCCGAGGCCAAGGGCTGGAAGGCCTACGCGGTCGCCGTCGACGTACGCGAGCCCGACCTCGTGCGGCGCGCCAAGGACGAGGTGATGGAGCGCTCCGGCAAGGTCGACGTGCTGATCAACAACGCCGCGGGCAACTTCGTGTGCCCCACCGAGCGCCTGTCCGCCAACGCCTGGCGCGCGGTGCTGGGTATCGTGCTCGACGGGACGTTCTACTGCAGCCGCGAGTTCGGCAAGGAGATGATCGCCGCCGGCGGCGGGCAGATGTTGAACATCGTCGCCACGTACGCGTGGACCGGCATGCCGGGCGTCGCGCACTCGGCGAGCGCGAAGGCCGGCGTGTTGGCGCTGACCAAGACGCTGGCCGCGGAGTGGGCGCGGCACGGGCTGCGCATCAACGCGATCGCGCCGGGGCCGTTCTTCTCCGAGGGCGCGCAGCAGAACCTGTGGCCCGACGACGAGATCGAGGAGCGGCTGCGGCGGCACGTGCCGCTCGGGCGCTTCGGGACGGCGGCGGAGGTCGCGGGGCATTGCCTGTACCAGCTCTCCCCCGCCTCGTCGTGGATGACCGGCGAGTGCCTGGTGGTCGACGGCGGTTCGACCCTGGCGCGCTCGTGGTGGGAGCAGGGCAAGCGCACGACGCGCAAGCCCGCGGCGGCGCCCGACGCAGAGGGCACCAAGGACGCGCGCGGCGGGGCCTAGCCCGCCGCGCCCGACGGCCACGCAGGAACCGATGAGCGGTCCGCGCGACCACCTCCCCACCGAGCGACCCAACTCCGCCTCGGCCGAGCTCGACAGGCTGTCGACCGAAGCGGCCTTCGACGTGTTTCAGGCCGAAGACGCCCGCATCGCGGCGGCGGTGGCCACGGCGCGGGCGGAGATCAGCGCGGCGGTCGACCTGGTGGCCGAGCGCCTGTCCGCCGGCGGCCGGCTCCTGTACGTGGGCGCGGGCACCAGCGGGCGGCTCGGGGTGCTCGACGCCTCGGAGTGCCCGCCGACCTTCCAGACCCCGCCCGAGCTGGTGCAGGGCGTGATCGCAGGCGGAGAGGCGGCCCTGACGCGCGCCGTCGAGGGCGCCGAGGACGACCGCGGGGCCGGCTCCCGTGCGATGGACGAGCGCGAGGTCGGCGAGCGCGACGTCGTGCTCGGCATCAGCGCCGGCGGCACGACCCCCTACGTGCACGCCGCGCTCGCCCGCGCGGCCGAGCGCGGCGCGGCGACCGTGTTCTTCGCCTGCGTGTCGAAGGACGACGTGCCGGATGCCGCCGACGTCTCGATCCGCGTCGTCACCGGCCCCGAGGTGCTCGCGGGCTCGACGCGCCTGAAGGCCGGGACCGCGACGAAGCTCGTGCTGAACCGCATCTCGACGCTGGCGATGGTGCGCCTCGGGAAGGTGCACGGCAACCTGATGGTCGACGTCAACGCGCTCGCGAACGCCAAGCTGATCCAGCGCGGCACGACGCTGGTGCAGCGGCTGACCGGCCTCGAGCGCGAGGCCGCCCACACGCTGCTCGCGGCCGCGGGCGGGCGGGTCAAGACCGCCTGCGTGATGCACGCCCACGCCGTCGACCGCGACGCGGCCGAGGAGCGGCTGGAACGATGCGGCGGCGTGCTGCGCCGCGCGCTCGGCGACGGCTGAGCACCCTCTACAGGTAGCTCAGCCAGCTCGCCGTGCTCCTGCGCTTCACACCCGCGAACCAGCGGCACAGCGGGTAGAGCGCGAGCACGAGCACCGCCCAGACGAGATAGACCGCCCCCAGCCCGTTCCCATAGTCCGCGGGAAACGGAAAGTCGGTCAGCGTGCGGAACCACTCGCCCGAGCGCAGCCGGTAGTAGACGAGCGAGCCCACCGAGAGGAAGAAGAGGTGGAGCAGGTAGTAGAAGAGCGGCACGCGCCCGAAGGTCCGAAGCGACCCGAGCAGCCGGCCCGGCTCGCGGTCGAGCAACGCGAGCAGCACCAACGCCGGCCCGAGCGTCATCGCGACAAACAGCAGCGACGGCGGGTACTTCTGGCAGTTGAGGAACGACGCGACGGTGCGCACCGCGCCGTCCTGCGCCTCCCACGGCAGCGGGTCGCCGTAGAGGTTGCCCGCCCGCAGCGCGAGGAACAGCAGCGTAAGCGCCAATCCCGCCCCCAGGGTCGCTCGCCGCCGCCGCGCGCGGGGCAGCAGGGCCGCCGCTCCCGCCCCGTAGCCGAGCGCCATCACCCCCACCCAGGGCAGGAGCGGGTACATCACCCAGACCACCTGCTCGCCGGGCAGCGGCAGCACGCCCTGCACGTGCAGCAGATGCCACAGCCACCCGTGCGGGGTCTCGGGGGAGAGCGCGACCCCGTCGAGCTGGTTGTGCCCGCCCACGACCGCCGCGCCGACCAGCAGCGCCCCGAGCGCCGGCAACCGCGACAGGCCCGCAAGCGCGACGAAGCCCACGCCGATGGCCGCGATCACCTGCAGGAACCAGCGGCCGCTCGTCAGCGTGAGCTGCCACGCGAGCCCGACGACCACGAACTCGAGCGCGATCAGCCAAAGGCCGCGCTTCAGCAGGAAGCGCGAATGCTCGCCCGGCGAGTCGGCGCGCCGGCCGCGCAGGTAGGCGCTCACGCCCGCCAGGAAGACGAAGACCGGCGCGCAGAAGTGCGTGATCCAGCGCGTGAAGAAGAGCGCCGGAGACGCCGACCCGACGTCGTGCGGGTCGAGGCGCAGATCGCCGAAGTAGTCGCGCGTGTGGTCGAGCGCCATCACCACCATCGCGAGCCCGCGCAGCACGTCGATGCCTTCGATTCGCTCGCGCATCAGGGTCCTTTCCCCATCAGCGCCGCTCCAGCTCCGCGCGCACGCGCGCGAGAAACGGCTCCCAGTCGAAGCCCGGGCCGGGGTCGACCTTGTTCTCCTGGACGTGATAGTGCCCGAGCACGCCGCCGAAGGCGTCGAACTCGGCGTCGGTCAGCACGCCGTCCTTCACCCGCCCCTCGGCGCCGCGCGGCGCGTCCGGCGCCAGCCGCGGGAAGGCGCGGCACAGGCCGGCGGTGAGCTGGATCAGCGCCTCGTACTGCTCGGGCGTGAAGTCCGCCTGGCGGAGGTACTGCCCCTGCAGGTCGCCCTCCACGAACTCCGCCCGCGCGGGGCGGCCGACGAAGCCGGCGGTGCGGACGCCGCCGTCGCCGAGCTCGGCGGGGATCCGGATCCGGAGCCCGGCGGCGTCGCGCGCGTACCACGCGTCGAGCGGGTCGTCGGCCTCCGGCGGATAGGCGCCGATGCTCGCGATCTCGACCCCGACCGAGCGCGGGTTGGCCTTGGTCGCATGCCAGGCCTGGTCGGCCAGGTCGAGCGTCTGGTAGATCGTCCCGTCGATGTCGAGCAGGAAGTGCACCGACAGCTTGCGCAGGTCCTGCAGGACGCGGAAGCAGCGCCGCGACACGCCGCACACGTCGTAGTGCAGCACGAGCTGGTCGACCACGTCGCGCAGCTCGTCGGGGCGGAAGCCGCGCTCGTCGACGCGCGCCTGCAGCGCCGCATCCGCCACGGCGCGCCCGGGCCGGAAGCGCGGGCCCTCGGGGCCCTCGTCGGCGAAGGCGGGGTGCGGCTTGTAGGCGTCGTAGTAGGGTGGCTCGTCCCACAGCACGACGCGCGTGCCGATCGGGATGCGCTCGCCGCAGACGACGATCGAGCGGTTCTCCTCCGGCGCCGCGGCGTCGGAACGCATCTCCCGGCAGGCGGTCGCGAGGACGGCGGCTGCGGCCGCCGTCGCGAGGTAGGTGCGCGCGTACTTCATGGACCGAACTTACCGACGCGACGCGCCGGGGCGAAGCTCGCTCGGGTCCTGGAGGATGACGCGCGCGCGCCGCGCGAGCCGTACAAAGGCTTGAGGGATCGGAGCGCGGCGCCCGGCGCCGCTCTCCCCCTACTGCGTGATCAGCTCGAGGCCGCGTGAGGCGGAGAGCAGCTCGCCCGCCGGCGTCGGGTCGAGCGCCGCGCCCTGGAAGTAGACCGACGTCCCGGGCGTGCCCGGCGGAATCGGCAGCTCGAACACCACGTCGCCCGCGGCGTCGGTGACGGCGCTCTCGACCCAGAGCAGCGGCAGCCCCACGTTCGACAGCACCAGCCCCGGCAGCGGCAGCGGCGGATCCGCCTGCACCGCCGAAGCGACCGCGAAGACCGTCGTGCCGGGCGGCGCGTCCGAGTGCACCGCGAGGTACAGCGTGCTGCCGAGGAACGGCACCGAGAGGGCCGAGATCGTGGGCGCCGTCCCGGTGGTCGTGCCGGCGCTCGCGACGCCGTAGTCGGCGGCGAAGGCGAGGCCCGTCGTGGCCGAGAAGGCGACGTCCGACGAGGCGCCGAGATTGCCGCGGCGATCGGTTGCGGTGAAGCGGTACTCCACCGCCCCGACCAGATTGCCGGGCAGCTCCGCGCGGAAGATCTGCCCGCCCGAGCTCGTCGCGGCGAGGGGCGGCAGCGCGACGCCGTCCACTTCGACCTCGAGCACCACGTCGGCGTACCAAGTCAGGTAGTACGGCGCGTTGTCGTACACCTGGACCCGTACCGGTAGCAGCGACGGAGCCGCGATCGGCGCTCCGGCCGACTCGACCCGCGGCAGATACGGCGCGTGGGTATCGGGAACGTCGACGACGTTGCGCAGGAAGGTGTTGGCCTGGAAGTTGTCCTCGGCCACGAGCAGGTCGAGGTCGCCGTCCCCGTCGACGTCCGCCGCGTCCGCGTCGAGCGACGACGCGAAGTACATCTCGATCGGCACCGACGTGATGTTCCCGAAGCCGCCGCCGTCGTTGCGGAACAGGATGTCGAACGCGCCGTACTGCGTGAGGAAGATGTCCATGTCCCCGTCGCCGTCGTAGTCGAAGAAGTCGGCCTCGCCGCCGTCGGGCCCCGCTCCCGGCACGATCACCGAGCTCGCGAAGGTCCCGTCGCCGAGGTTCTCGATCAGCACGTCGTCGAAGGCGGAGAAGCCCGGCTGGAACCAGTCGACGCCGTAGACGTCCAGGTCGCCGTCGCCATCCAGGTCGCCGATCTCGACGTCCCAGCTGATGCTGCCCACGGCGCTGACGGGCCCCCAGGACGCCCCGGTCACGTCGCGGAAGAGCAGCCCGGCCGACGCGGGCGCGAGGCCGCTGGCGTCGAGCCGGTTGGCGAACACGCGCGCGAGGGCGTTCTGGTGGTCGACGACCAGGTCCAGGTCGAAGTCGCCGTCGAGGTCGCCGATGTCGAAGTCACGCGTCGTCGAGGCGACGTCGCAGAACGCGCCGCTCGCGTCGAGGGTGTTCGACTGCTGCGTCCCCTCGCACCACAGACCCGGATCGCCGTTGACGATGCTGCTGGTGCTGAGCTGAAAGCCGCTCGGGTTGTGCTCGGTGAAGAACCCAAGCCCATCGTTCAGGAAGATCCGCGCGGGCGCCAGCCCGGAGTAGCCGCCACCGGCACTCGAGTGCACCAGGTCGAGGTCGCCGTCGTTGTCGAGGTCGCCGAAGTCGATGTCGTCGCACCAGTCGATGAAGCCGCCCGAAGGAAGCACCAGGGCCGGCGCGATCGACGAGCCGGCGCCTCCCAGGCCAACCCACCGCGTCGAGGTCTCATCCGTGAAGAACCCGACCGCGCCGCCCTGCAGCAGCCCCTGGTTGACCCACAGGCGCGAGCTCTGGTTCACGAGCTGCGCGGTGTTTGCGCTCGCGACGTCGAGGTCACCGTCGCCGTCGATGTCCGCGAGCTCGATGTCGCGGCTCTGGTCAGCCACCGCCGGCGCCCGCGCGGCGGTCTCGTCGAGGAAGAAGCCCTCGACCCCCGCCTGGAGCTGCCCCTGGTTGATCCAGATCTTGTTCTGGATGTTCCCATCGTCGCCGCCGTCGGCGATGACCACGTCCCAGTCGCCGTCCAGGTCGAGGTCGCCCCAGTCGATGTTCTCGGTCGAGCCATTGACCCCGGGCCCCGAGGGGATGGCGGCCGCGTCGACGACGAAGGCCTGGGCCGAAACGGCCTCGGTGAGTGAAAGGAAGGCGAGTGCGACGAGCAGCGTTGCGGGCTTCATCGCACCACCCTACCCGGTCGGCGCCAAACGCGGGACACGAGAAGCCTGCGGAGCCTGCTCGGCACCGCTGGGCCGGCGGCGCTCCTGGACCTGCGCGGCGCGACCGAGGGCCGCGCCGCGTTCGCCGGGCCCCTAGGCCTTCGACGAGCGGATCACCGACCCGATCGCCTCGCCGTTGAGGGCGCGCGTCACGTTGCCCTTCTTGAGGCCGTTCAGGATGCGGACCTCCTTCACGCTGCGGGAGCGCTCGAGGTACTCCAGCACCGCACGCTCGACGACGATGTCGTCCTGTCCGCT
Source organism: Planctomycetota bacterium (assembly GCA_039029355.1). GTDB lineage: Bacteria > Planctomycetota > UBA1135 > UBA1135 > JBCCGI01. The sequence continues at coordinate 5,417 of JBCCGI010000011.1, read as the reverse complement.
CTCGAGCAGCTCGCGCGCGGTGATCTCGGGGATCAGCGTCGCGTCGGGGTTCTTCTTCGGATCGTCGGTGTAGAGCCCCTCTTCATCCTTGATGTAGAGCACGCCCTTGGCGCCGAAGAACTCCGCGATGAGGTAGACGCCCGCGTCGGTGCGGTTGGCCGGGATGCGCCCAACCCGCGGTGCCTTCTCCCAAAACTCGAACGGCGGCATGCCGCTCATGATCGGGATCGTGCCGAGCTGCAGAAAGAGCGGCAGCTTCTCGAAGTCCTCGGGGTAGCACATGATCCCGCCGTCCTTCGCGGTCAGCATCTGGATCATGCGGGCGTTCTGCACCGGCACGCTGCCGCCGATGCGCGCGAGCATCGCCGTCGGCATACCAAGGTCGAGCCCGATGGCGTAGGCGTGGCGCGCCCGCGTCCCGCCGCCGGTGCCGACGAGCAGGTGCGTGCCGGCCTTGCGGGCCGCGACCAGCTCTTCGACGATCGGCTTGACCGCCTCGGCGCCGCGGTCCATCACGCTCTGGCCGCCGATCTTGACCACCCAGAGGTCCGGGAGCACCGGAATCGTCGGATGGTCGCGTTCGGATTCGACCAGGTCGAGCGAGGAGAGCGACTGCCCGGTGAACTGGGTGGTCAGGCCGTCGACCCAGATCTTTCCGTCCTTGCGTCCGGCCATCGGTCAGCCCTCCTTCTCGACGTAGCGGTGGTTGTGGATCAGCGTGCCGACCGGGCGACCTTCGAGGAAGTCGCGCAGCTGCTCGGGCTTGCGTCCGTTGATGACGACGATGGACGTCAGGAGGCGCGAGTTCACGAGGCAGCGCACCACCTCGCGCTCGACCGGGAGGTCGTGGAGGTTGCGCTCGAGCAGCTCGGTCGCCGAGATCCGGTCGATCTTCTGGGCATCGTCGTGGCGGTTCGGGTCCTTGTCGTAGACGCCGTCCACGTCCTTCACGAACACCATCGAGGGCGCTCCGAAGATCTCGGCCATCAGGAAGAGGCCGACGTCGGGACCGTTCTCGGGCAGCCAGCCTTCCTTCGGCGGCGGCTCCCAGAAGTGGTAGGGAGGTTGGCCGATCGTGACCGGGATCATCCCCTTGCTGAGGAAGAGCTGCAGGTCCTGGAAGTCGTCCTTGATCAGCGTCACGGCACCCTCGGGCGCCAGGATGAACTGGAGCATGTCGCGGTTCTGCTCCTCGACACCTCCGACGATCCGCGCCAGGCCGCCGAGCGGCAGGCCCAGGCCGAGGCCGATCGCGAGCGTGTGGCGCGCGCGAGCTCCGCCTCCGACGCCGAGCACGAGCTTGTGCCCGTCGCGGTTCAGCGCGGCGATCTCCTTGGTGAGGGGCAGGACCGCGTCGGCGCCGCGGTCCATGATCGACGAACCGCCGATCGCGACCATGGTCATGTCAGGGACCATGGGCCGGATCTCTCCGGCGTCGGTCTCCGCCATCAGCTTGGCGCTCACGAGCGACTCGCGCATGAGGCCCGAGCCGACGTGGGTGCGGCCGTCGCCCGTAATGAGCTTGCTGGCCGTGCTCTCTTCGGTCATGGGGGGCTTTCCTACCTAACTTGCTTACGGAACGTCCTTCGAAGCGCGACCGCCGCGCGGGGCCGCGTCGGGCGGCGCATCGACCGGCGGTGAGGCGCGCCGGCCGCGGCCCTGGCCGCCACCTCCGCCTCCTCCTCCGCCGCCGCCGCCCCCTCCTCGGGCCGGGCGTTCGGCGTCCTCGCGGGACAGGAGCCGATCCTGGGCGCCGAGCAGAAAGCCGCTGACGGGGCCGGACAGGGTACCGAAACCGATCTGGGAAAGGAGGAATGGGGAGTACAAGAGCAGGAGATAGACCACCGGGTGGGTGCTGTCGCCCCCCGGGGCCGGCTCCCCTCCCCGGGCGAACACATCGCCGGCCAGCAGGATGACCAGCAGCTGGGCCGCGAAGCGCCCGACGCCGCAAGCGGCCCCGAGGAGGCTCAGCTGCACCACCCGAACCAGCCCGCGCCCGCGCACCAGCGGCAGGAGCAGGTCCGCCAGGAGCCCGGGCACGAGGAAGTGCCCGAGCTCGAAGATCCCGTACTTCCCAAAGCCCAGGAGGAAGGAGAGCAGCCCCACGGTCGCCCCGCACCACAGCCCTCCGAAACGAGCCCGGGTCACCGACGCTGCGAGCACGAAGAAGGGGATCAGGATCAGGTTCTTCTGGCCGGGTGCGATCGGGAGCCCCGGCATGACCTGGATCATCTTCAGCCCCATCGCGGCCAGCGAGATGCCGCTGATCAGGGTCAGATCGCGCGCGACGGTCGGGTCCAGGTCGGGGTGGTCGCGCCGGATAGCGGCCTCGGCGCGGTCGATGCCGCGGCGTAGCAGGCCGCTGAGGAAGTCGAACTCGCCGCGTCGGAGCTCGGCGAAGGTGAAGGGCCTCTTGCCGGCCCGGCGACCGCCTCGGCCTCCGCCGCCGCCGCCGCCTCCGCCGCCGCCTCCGCCTCCGCCTCCGCCTCCGCCAGCGAAGTCACCGCCAGAGGTAAGCAACGTCAGAGTCGCGTCCACCGACCACGCCAGCCGTCGCGGAACGCGCGCGCGGATGAGCGCTCGGCCGAACTCGCCGGGATCCCCGCTCCTTTGCACCCAGGTACTCGCCAGCACGAGCGCCAGCACGCGTAGCCCCATGGTGAGCCCGACGCCGAGCCCCACCATGTTGACCTTCAGGCCGAACACGAGCTCGCGCCACTCGCTCGCTCCCCCGCCGCGGGTCTTCGTGAGCCCGTACACGCAGAGGATCACCGCGAGAAAGACCCCGATCCGCCGCCCGATGCGGCCGAGCAGCCTCCAGTCGAGACCCGAAAGCGCCCACAGCCCGAGCTGAGCCGCCGCGACGGCCCCGACGAGCCAGGGGGAACGGAGAAAGAAGAGGCCGACCGCGAGCGCCAGCAGGTAGACGAGCTTGAGAAGAGGCGTCATCGGTAGCCCGACAGTCTATCGCTGGTGCGGCGGAGGCGGCTGCCGCGCCGCGCGCGAAGGAGACCGGTTTCCGCGGGATCGCCGTTTCGCGGGCTCCTTCGGCTCGTCCGTCGGGGCACGCTCACGCCGATTGTCCGTTCGCGCGGGCGCCGCCGAACGTTCCTGGTAAGGCATGGAAGAACGCCGAGCGCCCGCGTCCCGCCGCCGAGGCCCCTCGCCGCGACCCCGCCGTCGCGACGTGCCGCTAGGTCGTGTTTCCGCCGCAGGACGAGCCCGAGCCCGCCGTGCAGCCGAAGCAGTGCCGGTCGGTGACGATACGCCGCCGCTCGAGCGCTGCGGTCTCCCACTCGAAGATCGTGCGCGGCGCCCCGAAGCCGACCTCGAGCTCGAGCATCTGGTTGAAGTCGCAGTCGTACAGCTGCCCCTCCCACCCGACCGAGATCGTGTTGCGGCACATCACGCCCGCCGCGGCGGACGGGTTGAAGGCCGCCACCAGCCGCGCGAGGTACGACTCGACGTTGCCGGTGTCGTCGAGCCACTCGAGATAGCGGCTGATCGGCATGTTCGTGATCGCGAAGAGCTCGTTGAACACGATGCCGTGGTTGCGCTCGAGCTCGCGCTTCCACTCGGCCTCCAGCGACTTCTGTCCCGCCGGCAGCACCGCGCCGACGGGGTTGGTGACGAGGACGAGGCGCAGCCCGCTCCCCTCGCGCCCGTAGCCCAGGGCGTTGAGGCGGCGCAGGGCCTCGATCGAGCGCTCGTAGACGCCCTCGCCGCGCTGCCGGTCGGTGTTCAGCTTGCGGTAGTGCGGCAGCGAGCAGACGACCTCGACCCGATGCTCGGCGAAGAACTCCGGCAGGTCGGAGTAGCGCGGCGCGAGCAGGATCGTCAGGTTGCAGCGGTCCATCACGTGGCGCCCGAGCCGCGTCGACTCCTCGACCAGGTAGCGGAACTCGGGACACATCTCCGGCGCGCCGCCGGTGATGTCCACCGTGGGGATGTCGGTCGCGGCCAGCACGCGCATGCAGGCCTCGGCTACGTCGTGCGACATGTTCTCGGAGCGGTCCGGGCCGGCGTCGACGTGGCAGTGGCTGCAGGTCTGGTTGCAGACGCGGCCCAGGTTGAGCTGGAAGACGTCGATGCCCGTCGCGGTCAGCGGGTGCAGGCCGGCGCCCGCGAGGTGGCGGTCGAAGCTGCCGTCGAGCGGGTCCTCAACGCTCGCATCGGCGAGCCGCGCGAGCTGGGCTTCGGGAGCGGCGAGCTCCGCGCCGCGGCGCTGGAGCGTGGGGAGCACCTTCAAGCCGCGCGACGCGTCGCGCAGGGACTCCGCGGTCAAAGTCCGAGCTCCTTCGCCTTGGATCGCATCTGGACCCCGTGGACCAGCGCCGCGCCGCCCTTGATCGCGGCGGAGACGTGGGTGACCTCGGTCAGCTGCTCCAGGTCGCAGCCCTTCGAGAGCGCGTCCTGGGTATAGGCGTCGATGCAGTACGGGCATTGCACCGCGTAGGCCACACCGAGGGCGATCAGCGACTTCTCGCGGGCCGAGAGCGCGCCGTCCTCGAAGACCGCGCCGTACCAGGCGAAGAACTTCTCCGACAGCTCGGGGGCGTGCTCTCCGATCTCATGGAACTTGGCGAGATCGGCGGGATCGTAATAGGTATCGGTCAAGCGGACCCTCCTTCGGCGGGAGCGCCAAGGATCGGGGATGGAAGGCCCCCAGGCAAGCTCGGGGAGCGGGCGCGGGGGTTCGGGGACCGTACGGCGGACGCGCGGGGTTGGGACCGTCCGCATTCGACACGGAATCGGCGGTCGAAATTTTCGGCACCAGAAGTGACACCGAACGGACGATCCGCAGGTCCCCCCCGCGTGCAGACGGTACGCGTGCACGGAGCGACGCTCGTCGGAGCGGAAGCTGAGCTGGTCACGGTCGAAGCGCGCTTCGAGCCGGCCGATCGAGGTCGGACCGAGGTGGTGCTCAGCGGTCTCCCCGATGCGGTGATCCGCGAGGGCCGCGGGCGCCTGCTGGCCGCGCTGGATGCGAACCGCCTGCCGCTCGGGCCGGGACGGCTTGTGCTCAACCTGGTCCCCGCGGGGGTTCGCAAGCAGGGCGAGATCCTCGACCTGCCGCTGGCGATCGGCGCCGTCGCGGCGGCGGGCTACCTCGATGCCGTCCCGGCCCGGGCCCTGCGCAGAACGCTCTTTTTGGGCGAGGTCGGGATCGACGGACGACTGCACGACGTTCCGGGCGGCCTGGCGGTGGCCTTCGCCGCGCGCCGGAACGAACTGAAGGACCTGGTGGGCCCGCGCGCCACCGCGGGGGAGGCAAGCCTGCTCCGCGAAGTGCGAGCGTGGAGCGCGACGAGCCTCGGCGACGTTGTCGCCTGGGTGACCCGCGGTGGGCGGGGGCTCGCCGCCGCGTCGCCGCCGAAAGCCGGAGCCCCCTAGGCGGCGGGCCCGGTCGTTACGGG
>JBCCGI010000010.1:0-155111 GCA_039029355.1 Planctomycetota bacterium | reverse complement strand
GGTAGGCGAAGCGCCAGGCGCGAAGCGATGCGGCCCGCGCGGACGCTCTAGCCGTTGTCCTCCGGCGGTCGCATCGAGTTCCTGCCACGGGTCAACATCAACCCCGTCTTCGAGACGCTCGAGCAGGCGGGGCTGGAAGTTCGGTCCGAGGACCAGCCGGAGGACAACGGCTAGAGCGTCCGCGCGGGCCGCATCGCTTCGCGCCTGGCGCTTCGCCTACCGCGCGAAGTCCGCTCGCTCCCGCACCACCTCGGCCAGCCGTTCCGCCGCGACGCGCGAGCCTACCTGGTTCCAGTGCGTGTTGCGCAGGGCGTAGACCGGCTCCTGCTGCGACGCCTCACGGAGGTCGGGCAGCAGGTCGAGCGTCCGCACGCCGCGCTCCTCCAGGGCGCGGATAAGCTCGCGCTGCGGGCGCTGAAGGTCGAAGTCCGACAGCGGGCGCTTCATGCGCTTGGCGACGCTCCGCGCCAGCTCGGGGTCGATCTGGTACTCGTCGGGGATGACCATGACGAGCAGCTCCGCGCCCCCGGCCTCGACCTCCGCCTGCAGGGCGGACAGCACCTCGACCGCGGGCTCTAGAAAGCGCTGGAAGAGGGCGTCGCTCGCGCGCACGCACAGCGTCATGCGTCGCGCTTCGGTGGCGAGGTAGGCGTCCTCGGTAAACGAGGGCAGCGAGGGGTCGTAGGGATAGACGTAGCGCGGGTCGAACTCGTCGAGCGGGATCCCCGGCGGCGCTCCCGGGGGGGCCGGGCGGACCTTCCAGACCGACTCCAGCGCTTCGCTCGTCGCCACGCCCCCGCGTCGGCGCAGGCCGTTGCGGAAGAGGCGCAGCACGAGGCTCTGGCGCGCCCAGCGGTCGAGGGTCGACGCGTCGACGACGTCGCCGCGCGAGTCGGTGAAGTCGTTGCCGACGAAGAACGAGAGCACGACGAGGTCGGGGTTGAGGCGTGCCCCCTCGACCTGCCACATCCGCTGGAGGAAGAGCGGGCCGACGCCGGGAACGCCGAGGCTGAGCGCGTCGACATCGCGGTCGGACGCGGCCTCGAGCTCGCGCTCGAGGACCACCGGCCAGTGGCTGCGGTACGGCACGCCGCCACACGAGAACGCAAAGGAGTCGCCGAGCACGACGATGCGATAGGCGTCGGCGTCGGGAACGTCGGCGTACTCGTGCGTGCGGAAGCCGCGGCTGTTGAGAATGCTGCCCGCGACGACCTCTCCGGGATGGTGGCCGAGCGTGGTGGCTGCGAGCAGCTCGCTCGTGCTGCCATACGCCTCCCAGCGATTCGGCACCGCGGGGTCGTAGAGGAGCACCGCCAGGCCGCCGTGAAGCGGACGCAGCAACCGCAGGGCACCCTCCGAAAGCACCAACGCGACCACGGGCACGAGCACGAGCCTCAGCAACAGGCCGAGCGGCCCGCGGCGCGGTCGAGCGCCGGGTTCCGACGGCGCGCCGGAGCCGGACGAGTGGGCGCCCCCGCGCGGCCCGCTAGCGCTGGATGGCCCGCTGGCACTGGATGGCCCGCTGGCACTGGTCCGCCCGCTGGCACTGGTCGGCCCGCTGGCACTGGTGGCCCGCTGGCACCGGTCGGCTCGCTGGCACCGGTCGGCTCGCTGGCACCGGTCGGCTCGCTGACACCGGTCGGCTCGCTGTCACCGGATGGCCCGCTGGCACCGGTCCGCCCGCTGGCATCGGTCGGCTCACTGGCACCGGATGGCCCGCCGGCCCCGGGTGACCCGCTGGCCCCGGGTGACCCGCCGGCCCCGGGCGGCCCGCTGGCCCCGGCTCGCCCGCCAGCCTCTTCCAGCCGCCCTCCGGGCTTCCCCGGGCCTTCCGGGGCGCCCGGGGCAGGGCCTTCGTTTCCCGCGCCCTCCACCATCGCTAGGGGCCCATGATGGCACGGCGGCCTCGAGCCGCCATCGGGGTATCCGGATGGATCCCAAGGATCGGGGTTGAGCCGACCCCAGCGGCGTCCGATATCGTATTATCTAGATAGCATGATAGGACTGACCGGAACCAGCCGCCTTCTGAAGGCGCTCGCGGACGAGTCGCGGCTGCGGATCCTGCACCTCCTGGCGCACGAGGAGCTGTCGGGGACGGACCTGATGGAGATCCTCAACATGGGGCAGAGCCGCGTCTCGACGCACCTCTCGCTCCTGAAGGAGGTCGGGCTCGTGACCGACCGGCGCGCCGGGCGCCGGAGCTACTACTCGATCCTGCCGGGTCCCGCGGCGGGCTTTTGGGAGGAGGTGCTCGACGAGAATCGCCGGGCGCCGGAGTTCCAGGCCGACCTCGAGGGTCTCGAAGTCCTGCGGCGCCGGCGGCGGGAGGAGACCCGGAGCTACTTCGACCGTGTCGCGGCGAGCTTCGGCGACCAGCACCTGCCGGGGCGCACCTGGGAGGGGCTGGCGCGCGCCGTGCTGCAGCTGGCGCCGCACGGGCGCTACTGCGACCTGGGCGTCGGCGACGGTCAGCTGACCATGATGCTCGCCGAGGTGGCTCAGTCGGTGACCGCGGTCGATCTGTCGCCCGAGATGCTCGGGCAACTGCTCACGCGCGCCAAGGCGAAGGGCCTTGCGAACATCGAGACCGTCGAGGCGGAGATCGAAGATCTGCCGCTGCCGGACGGCTCGCACGACGTCTGCGTCCTGAGCCAGGCGCTGCACCACGCCGACTCGCCCGTGGGGGCGCTTCGCGAGGCGCACCGCGTCCTGGTTCCCGGGGGCAGTCTCGTCGTGATCGATCTCCTCGCGCACAGCGAGGAGTGGGTGCGCGACAAGTACCAGCACCTACACCTGGGCTTCACCGAGGTCGGCCTCGAGGAGTCCCTCCAGGAGGCCGGCTTCGCAAAGGTCCGCGTGCTGCGCGCGGCACGCGACCCAGAGCCTCCGCACTTCATGACGCTCGTCGCGACCGCGACGCGTCCGTGACCCAGCCCCCCCCACGCTCCACGCCATGGCATCCCGCTTCCTCGACTTTCTACAACGACGCGTGCTGATCCTCGACGGCGCGATGGGCACTCAGGTGCACGCCGCCAACCTGGATCTTGAGAAGGACTACCTCGGCCTCGAGAACTGCACCGAGGTGATCACGCTCACCCGGCCGGACGCGCTGCACAAGATCCACTCGGACTACCTGGCAGCCGGCGCGGACGCGGTGGAGACGAACACCTTCGGCGGCATGGAGCACGTGCTGCAGGAGTTCGGCCTCGAGGCGCGCACGCGCGAGATCAACAAGCTCGCCGCCGAGGTCGCACGCCAGGCGTGCGACGAGCATTCGACCGCCGACCGCCCGCGCTTCGTCGTAGGGTCGATGGGGCCGGGGACGAAGCTCGCCACGCTCGGCCAGATCGACTACGACACGCTGAAGGCCTCTTACACCGAGCAGGCGCTCGGGCTGGCCGACGGTCGCGTCGACGTCTTCGCGATCGAGACCTGCCAGGATCCGCTGCAGATGAAGGCGGTAATCAACGCGGCGCTGACGGCGCGGCGCGAGAGCGGACTGGAGATCCCGATCGTCGTGAGCGTGACGATGGAGGTCACCGGGACGATGCTCGTCGGCACCGAGATGGCGGCGGCGATCGCGATCCTCGAGGCGTACCCCGTCGACGCGGTCAGCCTGAACTGCGCCACCGGGCCGCGCGAGATGAGCGAGCACGTGCGCCTGCTCGGCCAGACGTGCAAGTCGAAGATCGGCTGCTTCCCGAACGCCGGCCTGCCGCAGCTCGTCGACGGGCAGCCGTACTATCCGCTCACGCCCGAGGAGCTGGCCGACTGGATGGAGCGCTTCGTCTCCGAGGACGGCCTCAACTTCGTCGGCGGCTGCTGCGGCACCACGCCCGAGCACATCCAGGCCGTCGCCCAGCGCATCGGCGACCGCGCTCCGATCAAGCGCAAGCCCGCCTTCGTTCCGCAGGTCACCAGCATCTACGGCGCGGTCGACCTGGTGCAGGAGAACTCGGTGCTGCTCGTCGGTGAGCGCTCGAACTCGAACGGCAGCAAGAAGTTCCGCGAGCAGCTGCTGGAGGGCGACCTCGAGGGCATGGTGCAGATGGGACGCGACCAGGTGCGCGGCGGCAGCCACGTGCTCGACGTGTGCACGGCCTACGTCGGACGCGACGAGATCGCGGACATGGACAAGCTCATCGAGCGCTATCGCACCGACGTGTCGGTGCCACTGATGATCGACTCGACCGAGTTCGAGGTGCTCGAGTCGGCGCTCAAACTCGCCGGCGGACGCTGCATCATCAACTCGGTCAACCTCGAGGACGGGCTGGAGCGCTGCGAGAAGGTGCTGCCCCTCGCGCGCGAGTTCGGCGCGGCCGTCATCTGCCTGACGATCGACGAGCAGGGCATGGCGAAGACCGCCGAGGACAAGATTCGGATCGCCCGCAGGCTCTACAAGATCTGCACCGAGGACTACGGGCTGCGTCCCGAAGACCTGATGTTCGACGTGCTGACCTTCACGATCTGCACCGGCAACGAGGACGACCGTCGGCTGGGTATCGAGACGCTCGAGGGCATCCGCCTCGTGCGCGACGAGCTGCCGGGCGTCAGCACGCTGCTGGGCCTCTCGAACATCTCGTTCGGCCTGAAGCCGGCGGCGCGGCACGCGCTGAACTCGGTCTATCTGCACCACGCGCAGGAGGCCGGGCTGACGGCGGCGATCCTGCACGCCGGCCGCATCGAGCCGCTGCACCACATCGACGACGAGGTCCGCAAGGTCTGCGAGGACCTGATCTTCGACCGCCGCGAGGAGGGCTACGACCCGCTCCACCGCCTGATGGAGCTCTTCGAGGGCGTGGACGTCAAAGCCAAGAAGGAGCGCGAGATCCCCGAGGACGTCTTCGAGCGCCTGAAGTGGCGCATCGTCGAGGGCGAGCGACCGGGGCTGGAAGAGGACCTGGACGTGGCGCTCGGCGAGAAGCCCCCGCTCGAGATCATCAACACCGACCTGCTCGATGGGATGGCGGTCGTCGGCGACCTGTTCGGGCGCGGCGAGATGCAGCTCCCCTTCGTGCTCCAGTCGGCGGAGACGATGAAGGCCGCCGTGGCGCACCTCGAGCCGCACATGGAGCGCATCGACGGCGAGACGCGCGGCAAGATCATCCTCGCCACCGTGCGCGGCGACGTGCACGACATCGGCAAGAACCTGGTCGACATCATCCTCACCAACAACGGCTACACCTGCTACAACCTCGGCATCAAGCAGCCGATCGAGCACATACTCGAAGTTGCGAACGAGCACGCGCCCGACGCGATCGGCCTGTCGGGCCTGCTCGTGAAGAGCACGGTGGTGATGCGCGAGAACCTGCAGGAGATGAACCGCCGCAACATCACCGTGCCGGTGATCCTCGGCGGCGCCGCGCTGACGCGCGCCTACGTCGAGGACGACTGCCGCAAGGTGTACGAAGGCGCGCTCTACTACGCCAAGGACGCCTTCGAAGGCCTCGAGGTCATCGGACGCATCATGGACGGCGAGGACCGCCCCGAGCCGGCCTCGAAGCGCGTCAAGACCCGCGACGAGAAGGCGATCGAAGCCCTGCAGCCGGTGGCCACCGCGGTCGCCGCGACGGCGACCGCCGTAGCCGAGGGCGGGGCCGGCGGACGGCCCGCGCCCGACGTGGCCGAGCCGTCGGTGGCGCGCGCGGACATCCCGCGCGACATCGACTACCCCGAGCCGCCGTTCCTAGGCGCGCGACGCGTGCAGGAGATCAACCTGCAGAGCGTGATCCCCTACGTGAACGAGATCGCGCTGTTCCAGTTCCAGTGGGGCTACCGCCGCAAGGGCAAGCCGGTCGCCGAGTACCGCAAGTTCGTCGACTCGCACGTGCGGCCGATCTTCCACGAGCTCGCGCGGCAGTGCGCCAAGGAGTCGATCCTGACGCCCAAGGCAGCCTACGGCTACTGGCGCTGCTACTCGGAAGGCGAGGTCCTCGTGCTGCTGCACCCCGAGGACGAGTCGCGCGAGGTCGCGCGCTTCCAGTTCCCGCGTCAGGACGGCAAGCGACACCTCTGCATCTCGGACTTCTTCCACCGCCGAGGCGGCCAGCCCGACGTGGTCGGCCTGCAGGTCGTCACGATCGGCCAGCGCGCGTCCGACGTGGCGCGCGACTGGTTCAAGGCGGACCGCTACCAGGACTACCTGCACCTGCACGGGCTCTCGGTCGAGTGCGCCGAGGGGCTCGCGGAGTTCATCCACAAGCAGATGCGCGCCGAGCTGGGCATCGGCGGCGACGACGCGCGCGAAATGGCCGCGCTCTTCAAGCAGGGCTACCGCGGAAGCCGCTTCTCGTTCGGCTATCCGGCGTGCCCGAACCTGGCGGATCAAGAGGTCCTGCTCGACCTCCTCGGCGCCGAGGAGATCGGCATCCGGCTCGGCGACGAGGACCAACTGTGGCCCGAGCAGTCGACCTCCGCGCTCGTGTGCCACCACCCGAACGCCAAGTACTTCACGATCTAGCGAACGACGCCGGGGGCGCGGCGCGTTCGCGTACCGCGCCCCCGGCGTTTCGAGCTCGCTCAGCCGTCGACGTGCTCGCCCTGGTCTTCCGGGTCGTCCTCGGCGTCCTCGTCCGAGTGCCCCTTGGGGCGGTGCACGTACTTCACCGGGCGGTGGTAGTCCGGGAGCTCGGGGTCGTAGGCCAGGGTGCCGAGCGCAAGGTCGATCGGCCCGAGGCCAATCGCGGCGCCGGCGAGGCCGAGCTCAAGGCGGAAGAGCTTCCAGAGCGTGAGCTCTCCCACCGCGCCGGGGCTGCTGCCGTCGAACAGGTCGAGGCGCAGGAACTGATCCTCGTCGCGGATCCCGAAGGCCAGGTGCCCCTCGATCAGCCCGTCGGCCTCGAGGCCCGGCGGCGAGTCCTCCGACTCCAGCGAGATCAGGGTGCAGGAGGGGGCCAGAAGGGACGCGAGAACGCAGGGAGCGAGCCGGGTCAGCAGGCAGGCGGACATAGTGTCTCCAAGGAGGTCGGGGACGGGGGCAGCCGCGTGCGTCGGGTCGGGGCAGATATTCGCGATTTCCTGCCCCGGCGGGGTGGGCCCCTAGGAATCGCGGAGCGCGAGCCGGCTCCTAGCCCCCGGCGCCGGGCGCGGAGGACTCCGAGGCCCGGTCGGCGAGCGCGCCGGCCTCCTCGATCAGGGCCTCTAGGGTGGCGGTCTCGCGCGGGAAGAGGGCCAGGCCCGGGCTCAGGCTCCGGAGCAGCCCCAGGTGCCGCAGCGCGTCCTCGTCGTGGCCCAGCGAGTGGTGCGCCATCGCGGCGAAGCTGTGGAGCGCGACGTTCGAGCGTACGTCCCCACCGGACAGCTTGGCCGCAGCCGTAAGCGACTGCACCGCGCCCGGCACGAACCCGCGCCGGTACTGCGCGGCGCCGAGCACGATCAGGCAGAAGCGGTTCTCGGGGTCGAGCGCCACCGCGGCCTCGGCGCGGCTGACGGCCAGCTTGTAGTCGCGCTCGCTCGCCCCGGGGGCGCGGACGACGGACCAGGTGTCCTCGGCCAGCCGCAGCGGATCGTCGCCGCGGACGCGCGCGATGCGCTTGGCGGCGAGACGCACCTCGGACGGCATCCCCATGCTGTCGAGCCGCGCCAGCACCTCGGCCATGAAGAAGTACGACGCGAAGAGGCTGTCGACCAGCGGCTGGGCGCGCGCGCGCACGGTCGCCGCTCGACTGCGGCTCTCGCGGCGCTCGACGAGAGCGCCGGTCTCCCAGATGCGCGCCACCTGGTCGCTGCGGCCGATCGTGGCGATGCCGAGCCCCATGTTGTTGGACGAATCCGAGCTCGTCAGCACGCGCGCGTCGTCGGCGTCGAACGAAACGCCCGAGATCTCACCCGAATGCCCGCGCAGCGTCAGCAGGTGATCGCCCGTGCGCGAGTTGTAGATGCGCAGGAGCCCGTCGGTCTTGCCTACGACCAGCCGCGTGCCCGCGTGCGAGAAGTCCATCGCCGTAACCGGCACCTCCTCGCCCTCGAGCGCGAAGAGGCGCACGCCCGAGGTGGTCTCGATGACGATCAGCGTCCCGTCGCCGCAGCCGACGGCGAGCAGCGCGCCGTCCGCGGTCTGGGCGAGCCTGCGGATCTCGGAGTCGAACTCGATCTCGCGCACCAGCTCGCCGGTCTCGACGCTCCAGTTGCGCAGCACCCGATCGCGGGAGCCGGTCCAGATACGCGTCCCGTCGACGGAGATCAGCGTGGCGTTGACCCAGCCCTTGTGCCCCTCCAGCTTGTGCAGCGTCTGGCCCGACGCGACGTCCCAGACGCGCGCGGAGCGGTCGCCCGACGCGGTCACGACCCAGCTGCCGTCGGGAGCCAGCGCGGAGGCCCGGATCCAGCTGCGGTGCCCGCTGAAGGTCTCGCGCGGCCGGCCGGCCTGCACGTCCCACAGGATCGCCGTCTTGTCGAGCGACGAGGACAGGATCGAGGCGCCGTCGGAGCTCCAAACCGCGTGGCTCACCAGGTGCGTGTGGCCGCGCAGCACGTTGACGAGCTCGCCCGACCACGTATCCCAGATCGAGATCGTGCCGTCGTTGTGCCCGGTGAGGCAGAGCACGCCCCCCGGGTGGAAGTCGACCGCGGTGATGTGCCCCATCCGGCGCGACGAGCCGATCCCACGGTGGCGCGCGGACAGGAGGTCGGTGAAGGCTCCGCCGAGGTCGGGATCCCACGAGCGGAACGTCCCATCGTCGCCGCCGGACAGCACCAGGCTGCCGTCGGGGGTGAAGGCCAGGGTCCGCACGCGCTCCTCGTGCCCGAAGATCGCGCGCACCTGCTCCGTGTCGCCGTCCCAGACCTGCAGCGTCTGGTCGGCGCCGCCGGAGACGAGCTGCAGGCCGTCGGGCCGGAAGGCCAACGCCAGCACCGCGGCGGTGTGGCCGTCGTGGCGCGCGAAGATGCGGCCCGAGCTGGTGTCCCAGATGCGCACCCGCCCGTCGTCCGAGCCGGTCGCGACCAGGCTGCCGTCGGGCGAGAACTCGGCCGCGTACACCGCGCCCTCGTGGCCGCTCAGCACGCGCAGGCCCTCGCCGTCCAGGGCCCGCCAAAGACGCACGTCGCCGTCCTCCGAGGCCGAGGCGAGGAGGTCACCGTCCGGGCTCCACGCCAGGTCGTGCACCGCGCCGTCGTGGCCTTCGAGGGCGTAGAGCAGCTCGCGCGCCGCGTAGTCCCAAAGCAGGACTACGCCGTTCTCGTAGCCGACCGCCAACAGGTCGTCGACCGCGCCGAACCGCGCGCAGGTCACCTCCGGCGCGTCGCTGAGCTCCGGGATCTCGAGCCCCTCGGGGGGCAGGAATCCGCCGTCGCCGGCGTCGATCTCGAGCGGCACGAACAGCTGGTCGGGATCCGGGGCTGAGTCGCCCAGCCCGTAGGCGTCGAGCAGCACTACGCGGTCCGTGCGACGTCCCACGACGGCCGCGGTCTCATCGTCGGGGCTGAGGTCGAAGTCGACGTAGTCGCGAAGGGACAGCGACCAGACGAACTTGTCCAGCACGCTCTCCCGCAGCACCGCGTTGTCGCCGACCTCGTAGACGTAGAGGCGCCCGTTGTCGGTCAGCACCAGCGCGCGGTCACCCCACCCGGTAGGAAGCACCTTGCCGATCGGCGTGGTCAGGCTGATCGGCGAGCCCTGGTGCCCTTCCAGCTTGAGGCTCAGGTGGCGCCACTCCCACCCGCGCAGCTCGGGGTCGCAGCGGCTGAGGAGCGCCTCGGCCTCGGACACCTCGTGCAGCCGGAAGCTGTACTCCGCCGCCCGGATGTTCGACATGTAGTTGCTCTGGCGAGCGATATCGAGGCTCGCCATCGCCTCGTGCGTCTTGTCGTCGGCGAGCTGACGCGCCTCGTCGGCCTCGTCGGCGGCGAGCTTGGCGGCCTGCGAGGCCTCGTTGGCGTCCTGCTCCTTGTCCTCGGCGCGGCTCTTCGCCGCCGTGAGGTCCGCGTTGGCCTGCTGAAGCTGTGAAGCCTTGGTCGTCTGCACCGCCATCACGCCGGCGCCGCCGCCGATCGCGAGCAGCGCGGCCACGCCGATTGCGGCCGCCATGCCGCGGTTGCGCTGGATCCACTTGCGCGCCTCCGCAACCGAGCCGCCCTCGTACGCGGTGACGACGCGACCTTCGAGGAAGGCCTCGATGTCCGCCGCCAGGTCGAGCATGCGCCCGTAGCGGTGCTCGGGATCGCGCGCCATCGCCTTCTCGCAGATCGCGACCAGCTCGGCCGGGACGTCATTGGCGATCTTGTCGATGGGCGTCGGCGGCCCCTCGAGCGCGCGCAGCAGCACGGTGTGGGGCGACATCTTCGCCCCCGGCTTCACGTAGGGCGCCTGCCCGGTCAGCATCTGGTAGAGGATCGTGCCGATCGAGTACACGTCGGAGCGCTTGCCGACCTCGTCGAGCCGCCCCTCGGCCTGCTCGGGCGCCATGTAGGAGGGCGTGCCGATGACGTCGCCGTCCATCGTGCGCAGCGGCGACTCGGGATCGGAGTCGCCGTCGTCCTGCCGCACGGTGCGCACCAGGCTCAGCGCCGACGCGTCCTCGGTCAGGCGCAGGTCGCGCGAATCGCGCCGGCCGAGCACGCGCGCCAGGCCCCAGTCCATGACGTACGTCTCGCCAAAGCGCCCGACCATGATGTTGGCCGGCTTGAGGTCGCGGTGGACGACGTTCTTCTCGTGCGCGAACGCCATCGCCTCGCACACCTTCAGCAGGACGTGGAGCGCCTTGGTGCGCGTCCAGCCCTCCTTGCCCTCGGCCAGCAGCTCGAGGATCTCCTTGAGGTCACGCCCGCGCACGAGGCGCATAGTGAAGTAAACCCGCCCGCGCTCGTCGAGCCCCAGGTCGTGCACCGGCACGATCCCGGGGTGGTCGAGCTGGCCGGTGATCTGCGCCTCTTCGAGGAAGCGGCTCAGGAGCTCCTCGTTGATCGGCTGCGGGCCGCTGTCGAGCTCGTCGACGCGCTGCTTGGCGATCAGCACCTTCATCGCCAGGTTGCGGCGCAGGTCGTCGTCCCACACCCGCAGGATCGCGCCCATGCCGCCGCGCGCGATCTCGTGCTTGACCTTGTAGCGGAGGGACGCGGGGTCCTTGTCGGACAGCTTGAGGTAGAGCCCCTTGGTCACCGACTGCGACTCGGTGACGTCCGCCTCCTCCGGCTGGAGCGAGATCGAGGGGTCTACGTCGTGCCCGAAGCGCCGCTGAAGCCGCTGGAGAAAGGAGGCCTGCCCCCCCTCGCGCCGCGGGGGGATGGCCTTGCCCTCGGGGGGCTTGACGTCGTCTGCCTCGGAGAAATCCATGAACGGGGGGGTCGGACGCGGGGAAAGCGGGCGGCGGTCCTGCCGTGGTGCCGCCCGGGGGCTCCGCGTGGTTGGAGCCCGATTTTATCCTTAAACCCGCCCAGACCCGGAGCCGGGACCCGGATCGCCCTCCTGCGTCCTCTGTTTAGGGACCGCTCCTAGCCCTCGAGGCACTCCGAGAGCACGCTCGCGAGCAGCGCTGTGGCGTAGACACGCCCCCCGACGTAGCCCCAGGGCCCGATCGGGTCCCAGGAGCCCGCCAGGTCGCCGCCGGAGCTCTGGGACGGCACCACGGCGGCCAGGGTCGCGGCGCGCCAGACGTCCCAGTCGGCGCCTCCCATGGCCTTCATCGCGCGGGTGCCGTGGAACCAGTAATACATGTCGACGCCGAAGCCCTCGGGATCCCAGGCGGGCAGCGCCCGGCGCAGCCTGCGCGCGTGGCGGTCGAGCAGCTCGGCCTGGTCCTCGCGCCCATCGATGCGGATGCGGCTCGCGAGGCCGATGGCGGTCATCGCCTCGCCTCCTTCACGCGGGTAGCGCTGGTTGGCGAGCGTCCGCGACGAAAGCGACCCGACCGAGTCGTAGCCGATCCGGCCCGAGGCGGAGTCCGTGACCTCCTCGATCCAGCTCACGCCCCCTTCGAGGGCGTGCTCGTCGATCGGGAATCCAGCGTCCCGGGCCGCCGCCAGCGCGGCCAACATCCAGCCGGTGACCGACGTATCGTTGTCGCCGACCGGCGGCACGTCGTAGCGCCACGCCGCGTAGGGGTTGCGCGCCCGCAGCACGTAATTGACGGCGGCCTGGATCGGCGCGCGCACCTCGGGCGCGGGAGAGCCGCCAAGCACGCGCAGTAGCGCGAGCGTGGCGATGCCGTGGCCGTACATGAACTCGTGGGTCGCCGCGGGTCCGATGCGGCCGGAGTCCGCGTCCTGCTGCGCGATCAGCCAACGCGCGCCGGCCGCGGCGGCGTCGCGCGTGGCCTCGCTCGCGCTCAGCGAGAGGATCGCGAGGCCCGTGACGCCGACGTCGTGGCCCGGCTGACTCGGCTCGCTCCACGAGCCGTCGGGCTGCTGGCGCGCGAGCAGCCAGCGGTGGGCGGCGTCGAGCGCCGCGCGCGACGCGGAGTCGCTCGGCACCGGCGCGGACGGCGCGGGGAGCGCCTCGGGCTCCTGCTCCGCCTGGAGGGCGTCGGCTACGAGCTCGGCCTCCGGCGCCGGCTGCGGCGCGGGGCGGGCCGCCGCGGCGACGGCCGCCGGCGCGGGTTCCGCGGGCTCGGCCGGCGGCACGACGACGGTGATGCAGGCCGAGGCACACGCCGCGGCGAGGAGCAGGATCGTTCGCTCTCGTCTCATCGTTCGGTCTCTCGATCTCGATTGGGTTAGCGCGCGCCGAGCAGCGGCGCGTAGCGGAAGTACACCTCGGCGGCCAGAGTCATGATCGCCGTGGAATAGACGCGCCCGCCGCTGTGGCCCCAGGGACCGATGGGGTCCCACGAGCCGGCGGCGTCGCCGTCGGTCCTCTGGCTCTCCTCGAGCACCTTCTTCAGCGCCGGGCGCCACGCCTTCCAGTGCGAGCCTCCGAGCTGGAACATCGCGTAGGTGCCGTAGTACCAGTAGTACATGTCGCAGCCGAAGCCCTCGGGGTCCCAGACCGGCGGCATGCGGCGGAGCAGGTCGGCGTGCTTCGTCAGGATCGGCTGGTCCTCAGGCGTCTGCCCGAGGAAGATCCGGCACAGGAGCCCGACGGCCGTCATCGCCTCGCCCTTCTCGCGCGGGAAGTGCTCGTTGGCGGGGTTGCGTGACGAGAGCGAGCCGAACGAGTCGTAGCCGACGCGCCCCGTGGCGGGGTCGGTCACCTCGTCGATCCACGCCAGCCCGTCGACGAAGGCGGCCTCGTCGACCATGAGCCCCGCGTCCTTGGCCGCCGCCAGCGCAAACAGCGCCCAGCCGGTGACCGACGTATCGTTGTCGCCGACCGGCGGGTCGTCGTAGCGCCAGGCGCCGTAGTCGTTGCGCGTGCGGCCCAGGTACCACACCGCCTCCTGCGTCGCCCGCTTCTGCATCGGGCTCTTGGTGAAGTAGTAGTTCTCGCAGAGCGCGAGCGTCGCGAGCGCGTGGTCGTACAGGAAGTCGTCGCTGGCGCGCGGCCCGATGCGGCCGCTCTCGTCCTGCTGGTCGCGCAGCCAGCGGATGCCGTCCGCCACGACCTCGCGGAAGGCGCCCTCGTCGGTGTTGTGCCCCATCCCGAGGAAGGCCAGCAGCGCCAACCCGGTCACGCCGACGTCGTGCGTGGCGTAGCCGTGCCCCTCGCACGTGCCCGAGCCGATCTCGCCGCAGCTCGCGCTGAAGCCGTCGCAGTCCCACGAGCCGTCCTCGGCCTGGTGCGCGGCGAGCCACTGGAGCCCGGCCTGGATCACCGGCTCGGTGAAGCCGCCGTCCTTGGGCCGGCCGCGGCCGAAGCCGCGCGCGCCGAACTTCCCGGGCGGACCGCCCCCGCCGATGCCAAGCACGTCGTTCCAGGACTCGGCGGCGTCGAAGTCGGTCGAGAAGAGGTCGGTCGGGTCGCCCTCGGCGAGCTGGTTGTCGGGCTCTTCGGTGGGCTCCTCGACCGGCTCGAGCGTCTCGTCCTGGAGCTCGGGCTCCTCGACCGGCTCGAGGTCCTCGATCTCCTCGGGCTCTTCGGGCTCCTCCTCCTCGAAGGGATCGTCCTCGGGCTCGAGAATGGTTGCCTGTAGCACCTGCTCGGGACGCTCCCGCAGCATGTCCCACGGGATGGCCATGAGCAGGAAGAACACCAAGAGGTGCGCCGCCCCGGAGATCGCGAGCCAAGGAGCCCGCGACATCCAGTCGTAGAGCGTGTCGTGGAAGGTCGCCTCGACCTCCCACGGCTTGGGGAGAGAGCTCTCGATCACGAGGTCTCTCGGCTGTTTCGAACCCTGCATGCCTTCGTCCTCGGCCTCGGTCAGGCCGGAAGTGGGAAGGCACTCCGGGGGCGCCCGTGGAGTGAACCCTGCCGAAAAAGATACGCGGCTCCGGACCCTCCGGACCGCGCGCCGCGCGCTCAGGCGCGGCTGTCTCGAACAGGCACTACAACGGGCTGGGCCGGCGGGCGGTTCCCGCCGGCGTTTCCGACGCGCGTTAGTCCTTGTCGGACGCGGGCATATACCCGGCGACGTATTCGAAGTTGAACCAGCGGTCGGTTGCTTCGTTCTCGCCGAGGCGGACCTTCACCCAGGTGCCTTCGACCTCGAGCACCTCGATGCCGCCTTCTTGGTAGAGCGGCTTCTCGCCCTGCAGCTGCAGGCCGGCGAGCCGGACGCCTTCCTCGATGTCGCCGGGCAGGTTCGCGCCTCCCAACGAAGGGGAGAAGAGATACAGGCCCAGCGCGCCGAGGCCGAGCTTCCACTTGAGGTCGAGGGCCAGAAGCCACTGCCAAAGCGAGGCGATCATTCGGTGTCTCCGATCAGAAGGTCGCTGAGCTGGTCCAGGTCGAGCAGGAGCGGCATCCGCGGGTCGGACGCGTCGAGCTCCACGCTGTCGATGTTCAGGTTGCGCGCGGCCTCGCGCGCGAGGTACACGCGGCCGCCCGGCGTCGCGAGGGCCTCCAGGCGCAGGCGCTCGCCCTCGGCCTTCGCACGGTCGAGCTCGGACTGGCCCTCGACGACGAGGCGCTCGTACTCGAGGTCGGCCTGCGCGCGCGTCTCGCCGTCGTAGCGCTTGGCGCGCGCGACGATCTCCGAGATGGCGAGGCCGGCCGTCGACTTGGCCTCCTGCAGGAGCTTGCCGGCCTCGGCCTTGTCGCGCTTCTCGGCGGACTCGGTCTCCATCGAGATCATGCCCGCCTCGGCCTCGGCATCCTGGACGCCGCGCTTGGCGTTCTCGAGCAGCGCGAGCTGGTTGTACACCTGCTTCTCCTGCAGCTTCTCCTCGAAGGCGGCCGGGAACGAGCTGTTGTGGATCAGCACGTGGCCGAGCTCCAGGTGTAGCTCCGCGAAGGCGGACTCGATCAGCGGCTCGATGCGCGCGACCTCGGTGCGGCGGCGGTCGGTGTCGAACCAGTCCTCCGAGGAGAGGTTGCGCAGCTCGGCGCGCAGCACGTCCTCGACCGTCGAGGCCGCGCGGCTCTTGTATTCGGTCTCGAGGCCCTCGCGCAGGATGCTGTGCCCTTCGCCGGGGCGGATGCGGAACGTCACCGTGGCCTCGACCTTGACGGTGTTGTTGTCGAGCGTGCGGATCTCGAGGCTCGCCCGTTCGCCGTGAGCCGGGTTCGGGCCGAAGTCCAGCGTCTGCGAGCCCGCCTCGAGCAGGTACCAGTCGTGCCGGCCCGGCAGCGCCAGGTACATGCCGCAGCCGAAGTCGCGCGGCTCGATGCCGCCGCCCCACTTCGACGCGCGCACGCCGATCGTCTCGGGCGAGATCCGGATGGTCGCCTTGGCGCCGCCGAGACCGGCGAGCGCGAAGAAGGCCGCGAAGCCCAGGGTTCGAGAGAGCGCGGTCATGGCTAGAGTCCTTTCCCCGAGGTTGCGGACGCGTCCGAGGCCGTGCGCGCCAGCCGCTCGTCGCCCTGCGTCATCACGCGGAAGTGCACGTCGCCGAGCTGCTGCACGAGCGCCGCCCGGACGGCGAGCTCGCCGCCCGCCTCGATCGCTGCGATGGTCGCCGCCAGCGCCTCGGCCTCGCGCCCATTGCGCTCACGCAGCCCGGCCGCCTCGGCCAGCAGCTCGGCGCGGCGCGTCTCGCCCTCCTGGCCGCGCGTCAGCGCGTAGACGTCGGCCTGGCCGCGAAGCTGGATCTCCTGCTGCTCGGCCTGGAGCCGGTCTTGCTCGAGCGTGCCGCGCAGATCCTCGAGCGCGAGGTCGTTCTCCTTGCGCAGCTTCGCGAGCCGCTGCCCGCGCTGCTCGCGCAGCTGCTCGATCTGCGCGCCCAGCTTCTCGACCTCCTGGTTGGCGATCTTGCGCTCGTAGATCGCCTTCTCGTAGTTGCGGTCGAACTTCGGCTTGGGCGTCGTGACCTGCACGACCTCGACGCCGTGGGCGGCGAGATACTCGTTCAGACGCCGGCGCCCCTCAACCTTGGCCGACTGCGACTCGGTCAGGTTGGCGACGTCCTGGGCGTTGTAGCGGCCGAACTCGTCGCGCAGGACCGACCGCGCGTAGGTGCACATCCAGTCGCGGAACGCGTCGCCTCCGCCGGAGTCCGTCAGGATCGCCGCCCCCTGGCTGGGCAGGATCTGGTAGAGGATCTCCATCGAGTCGAACCAAAAGTTGGAGCCGTCACGCGCCCGCACGGTCAGGTACTTGACGTGGTTCGCGCCCTGGTCGGCCTCACCCTCCATGCGGAAGGCCTGGGGCCTGCGATCCAGCAGCCTGACCTCCTGAAAGAACGGCACGTAGACGCAGTAGCCCGGCCCCTCGACCACGCGTAGCTGGCCCGACGGGTAGTCGATCTTCACCGCCACGTGCGACGGGGGAATGTCGACTAGCCCCCAGGAATCGCTCTTCCACAGGGTGTAGCCGACAAGTCCAGCCACGGCGAGCAGGGCTCCGCCGAGGATCTGCAGGGGAATGTATTTCATCGCGTGTTTCGCTCTTCCTCCGGACGCGGCGTCCAGCGCGCGTCTCCGGACCGAACGCTACCCGCGCCCGGCGGCCGCGCAATACGGAACGGGATCCGTTACCGCCGGGTGACGGCGCACGGGTCCCCGCCGATAAATAGAAAGACGCGCGTGTCACGCGATTGCAACCTGCGTTGCTCTTGTCTACCGGCTACGCGGCGACGACGCCGACCTGCATCACCGCGGCTGCGGTGGCGAGCGGCACCACGGCCCGCGGCCAGCGATCGAGGGCGGCGGCGGCCGACGCCGCGGCGAACGGCAGCAGGGTCGTGAGCGCGGCGGGATGCGACGCTCCGGGCCACGCGAGCAGCAGCGCGAGCGGGCCGACCAGGGCACCGAGCGGCAGCACGAAGCGCGCGTCGTCGCGGCGCGCCGCGAGCCCCGCGACCGCCAGCGGCAAGAGCACCAGCGCGGGCAGCGCCGAGCCGGCCGACACCGCGTCGAGCGGCGCCGAAGGGCCTCCGACGGCGAGCGCGACCAGAAGCCCGGCGACGCAAGCCGCCGCCCCGAAGGCCAGGGTCCCGAGCGCTCCGCGCGGCGTCAGCGGCCCCCCCCTCGTGCGCCCCCAAAGGAGCAGCAGCGCCAGCCCCGGCGCCAGCACCAGGGCGCCGCGGCACGTGGGCACGAGCAACACCGCGAGCCCCCCGTAGAGCGCGAGCGCCGGGGTCGCACGGCGGTGCGGGGCGCGGCTCGCCACGAACGCGGTCAGGGCCACGCAGCCGAAGTGGAGCGCGTGCAGCTCGGGCACCGCCGACGCAATCCAGGGCACGGCCGCGGAGCCGGCCAGCAGCGTCGCTCCCACCGCGGCGCCGAGCGAAGCCCCCAGGCGCCGGGCGAGCAGGAAGCTCGCGGCCACGCCCGCTCCGACCGCGAGCACCGCCGCATTGCGCGTCAGCGCGGAGGGATCGGTCCAGGGCGAGGAGCGAGCGAGCAGCTCACCGGAAGCCGGCGCCGCGCGGGCGCCGGCGAGCGCATCGCTCGCAATCGAGATCGAGAAAGCCGCAGAGGCGAGCGTGGCCAAGCCGAGTGCCATGGCCCGATCGACCCGCGGCCGAGGCCGGAAGTGGGTCATCAAGGACGTCGTGGTCGTCCCGCGCCGGATGGGAGGCGGACCCGCCGGGAGCTGGGTTCCGCCTCACGTAGGATAAACACGAAGCGCTTTCCAGACCGCGAATCGGCGCGGGCGCTCGCTTTCTGAAGCGAGACGTGACGACGCGAGAGCGCGGAACTGTGGCCGCAGTTGCCCGCAAGGACGTCACGACGGTCACGACCAAGTGTGGGGAGCCTTCTCTATCGTCAGTGCAGCAGGGCGTTCAACTTGATGCTCAGCACGTCGGTTTGGGAGTTCACGAGCGCTAGGTCCACCATCCCGTTGCCGTCAAGATCCGTCGAAAGGACCGCGCGGGGTGAGCCGAAGCAGTCGAAGACACCCGCCGCCGACAGGCTCCCATCGCCCGCACCGACGAACAGCACCACGTCCGCGCCACCGCCGGTGATCACCGCGAGATCGACGTGGGTATCGCCGTTCAGGTCGGCGAGCGCGACCCCGCTCGGGCCGCAGCTCGAGGAAAGCGAGTTCTCGCTGCATTCCACGGTCAGCTGGGACGCCGGGAGGAACGCTCCGCCACCGGCGCCCTCCAGGATCGAGACCTCGTCGACCGCCGAACACGCCACAGCAAGATCGAGGATTCCATCCTCGTTCAGGTCGGCGACGCCCAGCCCTTCCGGCCCTTCCCCGACCGGAAGCGCGACGGCCGGAAGGAACGTCCCGTCGCCCATCCCGAAGAGAACCGACACGTCGGCCGAGCCCTCGTTCGAGACCGCTAGGTCCGGAACGGAGTCCTGGTTCAGGTCGGCGGTCACCATCGCGCTGGGACCGGATCCAACGGGCTGGGATGCGAGCGCGGCAAAGCCGCCGCCACCGTCTCCGAGAAGAATCTCGATCCCGCTCGGCCCCAGGACCGCCAGGTCGAGCGAGCCATCCCCGTCGAAGTCCCCGGCGAGCATGTCGCGGGTCGAGGCGTTCACGATCGGTCCCGAGCTCGGAACGAACGACCCGTCCCCGGACCCCAGAAGGAGCTCGATCTGGTTGAACGACAGCACGAGGGGCGTGCTGGTGGCGAGGTCGGGCAGGCCGTCGCCGTCGAAGTCCCCGCAGGCGACCTCGCCCGGACCGTCGCCGACGGGAAGGCCAATGGCCGGGAGAAACTGCCCTCCGCCGGCGTTCAGGAAAACGGAGAGGGTATCGCTACTGAAGTCCGCCGTGACCAGGTCCGGCTCGCCGTTCAGATCGAAGTCCGCGCTCGCCAGATCGACGGGGGTCTCACCCGACGGAAAGCTCAAGTCCGCTGCGAACCGCCCATCCTTCGCGCCCAGAAGGACGAACACGTCGTCAGTGGCCCCTTCGGCGAGAACGGCGTCCGGCAGGGAGTCGAGGTCGAGGTCCACGAGCAGCAGATCGCCGCCCTCGGAGACGAACTCCCCGTTCGCGACGAAGGAGCCGGCGCCGTCCCCGAGGGCAACCAGCAGCCGGTCGGTGACCTGGTTCGCCAAGACCAGGTCCACCGCGCCATCCAGGTCCAGGTCGGCTGCCGCCACCTGGTCGACTCCGGGAGCCGCCGCGACCGACGCTGCGCTCGCGAAGGTCCCGGCTCCGGTGCCGAGAAAGGTCAGGGCAACGCCAGCGGTGGAGTCGGCAAGGGCCAGGTCAGCGACGGAGTCGTCGTCCAGGTCGACGATCACCACGTCGCGGACACCCGTGCCGGCGGACAGCGTCGACGTCTGGACGAAGGCTCCGCCTCCGTCTCCGAGAGACACGGTGACGTTGTCGAAGAAAACGAAGCCGGTCACGACCAGGTCAGGGACGCCGTCGCCGTTGAGCTCTCCAACCGCGAGCTCGTTCGGCAGCAGCGGGGCGGGCGCGGGTCCCACGGGCGTGAACGAGCCACTCCCCGCACCGAGCAAGACCTCCACCGAGCTGCCGAGGACCGCCAGGTCGACCTCTCCGTCCACGTTGAAGTCGCCGGCTGCGAGCTCGGAGGGCCCCGGACCAGTCGCCGTGGTGCTCCCCGGGACCAGAGCCCCGGTGCCGTCGCCGGTCAGGGACGTGAGCTGGGCCAGTGTTTGGTGAACGACGACGGCGTCGGCGAAGCCATCGGCGTCGACGTCGGCGGCGACGAGGGCGACCGGATCGTCGTCCACCAACGTCGGTGCGAGGCGCGTCAACGTCCCGTCGCCGTTCCCCTCGAGGACGAAGATCGAGTCAGAGAACCGCCCCGCGATCGCGACGTCGACGAGGCCGTCCTGGTTGAAGTCCGACGTATCGAAGCCCGCCGCTCCGTCGATCCCGCCGACTACGGGAACCGGCAGCGCAAGGTGGCTCGCGGGAGCGCCGAAGCGCACCCGCGCGGCTCTCGTGAACGCGACTCCCCCCTGGGCCTGGCCATCCAGCACCAGGGCCTGACCCGTCAGCTGAACGCCGCAAAGGCCGGGACTCAGGCTCGCCTCTTGGACGACGGGTGGCGACTGGCCGTCGGCGTCCGTTGTGAAGGGGACGATGGCGAGTGGTGTCGCGGGATAGAAGGTGATCCCGAATTCGACGAGCTCCAGAGGCGATTCCTCGGGGCCGAAGAGCAAGCAACCATGGGCCTCCGGCTGCGCGCCCGTGACCACGATCTCTAGCGGGAAGTGCGGGAAAGGGGCTCCGGCCACCTGCAGGAGCGGGATGCCGCCGCTGCCCGGACTTCCCGCGCCGAGCGGCTCGATCGAGGCTGGATCTTCGCACGGCCCCTGGGCAAGCGGTGCGCTAGGAGCCACCAGCAGCAGACACAAGACGATCCGGCCGACTTGAGGAAACGGCATGCTCTCTCTCGGAAGGGGAAGCGGGAGCGCGCAAGAACGCGCTTTGAATCCTATGCGTCCCCGCGATTGCCACCACTGCGGGTTACCCCATCCAACCTCTCATCCGTCTGGCAGCAACGGGCCGGAAACCGCGCGGCCCGCGCGAGCCGCTCCCCGGGAAGCGCTCCATCCCGAAGCAGGACACCGGCCCTCAGTCCGGCAGCATCTGCGACGCAAACTCCCGCACCGCGGGGTCCTGCGCCAGCTCGCGCGCGCGGCGGAGATAGGGCTCGCGGAAGCGTCCCAACCGCACCAGCACCTCCCAGCCGCGCGCCGCCTCGGTCGGATCGTCCGACCTCATGTCCCGCAGCGCCGCGAGCACCTCGGCCTCGGACTCCGGCGTCAGGCACTCGAGCCGCCCCACCAGCACCCGCTCGAGCTCGCGCGGGCGCGGCTCCAGCTCCAGCGGCAGGATCGCGTCCGTCACCGGCCGCGGCACGACGTACAGTGTGCGCAGGCCTTCGGTGTGGAAGTAGCTCTGCTCCCACGTGAGCACCATGGCGCGGGCCTCCGCGGCGTTGAGCCCCGCGTCGACCAACCGCGCCTCGAGCGCGGGGAAGAGCTCGACGAGCATCTCCTCGACCGAGCCCGAGTCCGGAGCGAGCGGGCAGCTCGCGACGCGCGTCTCTCGCGCGCCGATGCCCGCGACCTCGCGGAACTCGCCCCGTCCGCCGCGGACGTGAACGAGGAACAGATGCTCGATCGCGTGCTCCGACGTGTTCTCAAGCGCCAGCACCGCGCCCGGCATCGCGCGCGCCTTGAGCACTCCCTCGAAGCGGCCGAGCCCGCGGTAGAACAGGTACTTCTCCGACTCGCTCGGCCCGGGCTGCGCGGCGGGCCGCGGCGCGCTGCGCACGACGCTCGAGTCGGGCAGGCGAGCGAAGCTCCACGGGTCGTCCGCCTCGACTTCGGGGATCGCTTCGAGGCCTTCGCCGATGGGCAGCACGTCGACGTTCCACTCGAGGAAGCTGCGCTCGACGTCCGCGAGATCGAGCAGCTCGCCCTCGTCCAGCTTCGCCTCGGGCGGCCCCAGGCGCTCGACGACCGGGAACCACTGCGAGAGGATGCCCCCCTCGAACCCGACGCGCGCTCGTACGCGCACCGGCTCGCGAGCGTAGAAGTAGGTGACGGGCGTCTCCATCTTCTGCGTCACACCGGTGACCGGCACTTCGAGGCCCTTGTAGCCCAGGTCGCGCAGCGGACACGCGCGGACCTCCGCGCGCGAGTAGACGAAGTCCGGCAGCTCCTCTTCCTCGTGTTGCAGCCCCTGCAGCGTGCCGCCGGCGGAGCCCTGCATCGACGTGAAAGTGCCCCACTCGTGGACGACGTAGTCGGCGATCGGAGGAGCGTCGTCGGAGAGGAACGGCGCGAGGCCGAGGGTGGCGAGGACGGCCAGCAGGCCGCCGACGGAGAGCATGGTTCGCATGGGAGCCTCCAAGGGGTCGTGGTCCAAGGGGCACGACGAGCGCCGGGAGCGGGTGTTATCCGGCTGGATCCGCGCTCCCCGCCGCTGGCCCTATTTCCGCCCAAAAAGCGCGCAAGGCCCCCGCCACGGCGTCGCTGACCCCGGTGCGGGCCTTCGCAGGCCCTCCCTGAGCACCCCCGAAAGCCAACACCATGCGAACCGTCCGAATCGTCACGACGGGCCTCCTCGGCCTCTCCCTGGCCGCCTCCGCGGCCTCCGCCCAGGCGCGCCTCTACTCGCTCTCCCCGAGCGGAGCGCTCTACTCGGGCGACCCGCTCGCCGGCGGCTTCCAGCTCGAGGTCGACACGGGCCAGCCCGCCAACTCCCTCGCACAGATCGGCAACCGCTTGTACATCGGCACGACGAGCGGCCAGATCCTCGCGTACAACCAGGACAACGGCACGCTGCAGCTGGCCGCCACCGTGCCGAACGACGCCACGGACATGGCCGTCCACGAGGCCGACCTGCTCATCAGCGGCAGCGACGGCAGCGTCGTGCGCGTCAACCCGCGCAAGGGCCTGCTCGAGCAGACCTTCCAGTCGGACTTCGACGTGCAGGCGCTCGCCATCGACGGCGACGTGCTCTACGCCGGCACGCCGTTCGGGGTCTTCCAGAAGCTCGACCTCACGTCGCCGGCCGACTTCGCCTTCGCGGGCGTGTGCGGCGGGCCGATCAACTCGATGGCCTTCACCGAGTCCGAGCTGTACCTCGGCGACTCGACCGGGCAGGTCTACGTCTACGACAAGTTCACCGAGTTCGTCGCGTACGCGTACCCCGTCGACAACGACGCCTCGGCGATCGTGCGCGAGGGCGACCACTTCCTCATCGGCGGAGACAACGGCAGCATCCGCCGCGTAGAACAGATCTTCGGCTTCCTCGTCGACACCCTGACCGCGCCCGAGGCGGTCGCCGACCTCTGGATGGAGGAGCCGCTCGGCGCGCTTGCCATCGACAGCACGACGCTCTCGCTTTCGGGCGGTGGGTCCGCCGGCTTCGAGCTCTTCGCGCCGCCGGTGGCGGGCGACTCGTTCGTGCTGCTCGGCAGCGCGTCGGGCACATCTCCCGGCATCTCCTCGGGATCCGTCCACCTCGCCCTCAACCCGGATGCGTACTTCAACCTCACGCTGCCGCCGCTCGGTGACGAGCCGCTGCTCGGCTCCGTCGGCACCTTCGATCCGGCCGGCGGCGCGCTGGCGACCTTCGTGCTGCCGCCGGGCGTCGACTCGTCGCTCGCGGGGTTGACGCTGCACCACGCCTTCGTGGCGTACGACTCGGCCGATCCGACCACGCTGCTCGCTGCGAGCAACCCGGTCGACCTGCTGCTCGTTCCCTGAGACCGTGGACAGCCGGGCCGAGCCCCCGCTGTGGGGGAAAGATGGCTGTCTATCGGAGGGCCGCTCCGCCGACACCGGCGGGGCGGCCCGCCCTCTTTTCGGCGCCGCGCTAGCGCGGCTCGGAGCGTCCGGTGTCGAGGAAGCGCACCGCCTCGATCAGCCGCGGGGCGGTCTCGGAGGGCGCGCGGCCGGCGCGCGTGCCGAGCGTGACGTCGAGGCCCCATGCGCCGAGCTGCCGGAAGGTCTGCGCCAGGTATTCCGGCGTCGTCGTCCCCTCGGGCATGCCCGCCGGGCGCCAGGTGGGGTCGGCTACGATCGCGATGCGCACGCCCAGCGAGTCGAGGTTCGGCGCGACGTCCTGGGCCAGCTCGATCGCCACGGCGGCGTCGAGGAGCAGGCAGCCGCGGTACAGCTCGGGTGCGTGGACCGCGATGTTGAACGCGAGCGTGCCGCCCAGCCCCTCGCCGGCGAGGAAGACGCGCTCGGGATCGACGTCGTGCAGCCGCCGGTACTCCGAGATCGCGTCACGCACCGGCTTCTCGTAGTACCAGGTGCGCGTGACGTAGCGCTTGAGGCTGTCGGTCCAGAGCATCCCCTCCTCGGGCTCGGCGCCGGAAGGAATGCGTCCCGACGGAGCGAGCAGCACGAAGCCGAGCGCGTCGGCGACTTCGCGCCAAGGGCCCTCGACCGTTGTGCGCTTCGTCTCGCCGTTCTCGTGGAGCACGACAAGCAGCGGAACGCGGCCCTCGGGGTCGACGCCGTCGGGCACATACACCTCGGGCTGCGCGGTGTAGAGCGCGGCGGCCTCGCTCAGCGAGCGGATGCGGCCCAGCACCAGCTCGAAGCGGGGATCCTCGCGCAGCGGCGCCAGGTCGGGGTCGGCGGACGTCAGCTCGGCGGCGCGCTCGCGGTAGGCGTAGCCGAGCTCGACCGCGCGGCCGAGAGCCTCGAGCGCGTCGCCGCTCCGCCCGAGCTGCGCGAAGGCGCAGGCGAGGTTGTAGGACGCGATCGGGTCGTCGGGGCGCAGCGTGCGGCAGGCCTCGAAGGCGGCGACCGCAGCCTCGTAGTCGTGCCACTGCAGGTGCGAGATCCCGTCCTGCATCGTCCGGTCGAACACGCCGCGGCGCAGCGAGTCGACGAGCCCGAGCACGGACTCGCGCGGCGCGCCGAGGCGCCGCTCGAGGCCGTCGGCACCGCGCAGCAGCGGCTCGGCCTCGAGCGCACGCTCCAGCTCGAACAACAGCAGCGCGTGCGAGCGCAGCAACGCGACCAGCCTGCGGTCGGGCACCACGGCGTGCTCCAGGCGCGCCAGGAACCAGGCCTGTGCCCGGAGCGCGCCTTCCTCGACGCGCTCGGAGTCGCCGACCTCGTGGGCCAGCCGAAGCGCGGTCTCGAACAGCCCCGCGACCCAGAGCTCGGTCGCGTCGTTATTCGCGACGATCGCCAGCGCGGCATCGACCTCGCGCTGCGCCTCGGAAACGAAGCCCGCCGCCCATCTCGTGCGCGCGAGCCCGACGTGGGCACGCCCCCGCAGGTCCGGGTCGGCCTGGTCGAGCCCCTCGGCCAGCTCGAGCGCGCGCCCGAAGGCCTGCGCGGCGCCGTCCGCTCCGCGCCCTTCGCGGTTCTCGCCCAGCAGCACGTACTGCTCGAAGAGCTCCGCGCCGACGCCGCGCTCGCCGCGGGCGAGGCGCTGCTCCTGCAGCGGCACCAGCCGCGCGAGCACCTGGCCCATCTCCTCGAGCGCGGTGCCGTGCCCGCGCTTGCGGATCAGGTCGAGCGTCTCCGAGAGGCGCGCCGCGGCGCGCGCGGTCTCGCCGCGCGACTCGTGCACGGCGGCGAGCAGCTGCATGCCCTCGGCGATGCCGCCGCGGCCGGGCTCCCAGGCGGCCGACTCGACCTCGACGCTCATCGTCAAGCGCTGTTCGGCCAGCTCCAGCTCGCCGAGGTCGTGGTGCAGGCGCCCCAGCTCGCGCAGCACGCGCGCAGCGCCGATCGAGGGGTCGCCCTCGATCGTCCGGTAGAGCGCGGCCGCCTCCTCGAGCAGCGCGCGCGCGGCTTCGTGATCGCCTTCGGCGAGCGCGATGCGCCCGAGCGTCTCGCGCCCCATCGCGGCGGGGCGCCCGGCGCCTCCGGGATCTTCGCCCGCCGCCTCGAGCGCACGCAGCCCGCGCTCGGCGAGGCCGCGTGCGCCCTCGCGGTTGCCGAGCTGCAGGTGCAGCGCCGCCAGCTCCTGGATCACGGCCGCCGTCTCGGGGTGGCCTTCACCGAGCTCGCGCGCGCGGAAGGAGAGCGAGCGGTCGAGCAGGGGGATCGCGTCGATGCTCTGCCCCATGCCGGCGAGCACGCGAGCGACGGTGTGAAAGAGACCGGCGCGCGTCAGCGGGCGGATGTCCGCCTCCGCGTCGAGCCGCACCCGCGCTTCGTCGATCAGCCCGCGCGCCGCCTCGCGGTGCGCCGGATCGCCGCTGTCGTCGAGGCGCAGGATGAGCCCCTCCAGGAACTGCGACACCTCGCGGTTCTCGGCCGCCTCGCGCCGGGCCTCCAGGGCCGCGGCGTTGGCGCGGTCGCGCTGGCCGGCGATCGACAGGTTGTAGAACACCAGTGCGAGCGGCGCGGCGATCAGGATCAGCCCGATCAGCGCGCCCGCCAGGGTCGCCGCCGGTTTCCGGCGCGCGAAGCGCACCGCGCGCCGCACCGCGCCGACCGGCCGAGCGCGTACCGGCCGGAACTCGAGAAAGCGCTCGAGATCCTGCGCCAGGTCGCGCGCCGACGCGTAGCGCTGGTCGGAGTCCTTCTCGAGGCAGCACTGGCAGATCGTCTCGAGCTCGCGCGGCGCCCACGGGGCGACCTTGCGCAGCGGCGGCGCTTCCTCGTGCTGGATCCGGCGCAGGAGGTCGGGCGTGTTCTTGCCCTCGATCGGCGGCCGCAGGGCGATCAGCTCGAAGAGCGTCGCTCCCAGGCCGTAGACATCGGTGCGGGCGTCGATGTCCTCGGGACGGCCGGCGACCTGCTCGGGCGCGGCGTACTTCGGCGAGCCCGCGAAGTCGCCCGTGCGCGTCAGACGCGTATCGTCCACGAGGTGCGCGAGCCCCAGGTCGAACAACCGCCCGCGCCCGAGCGGGTCGACCAGCACGTTGGACGGCTTCACGTCGCGGTGGACGATCCCGTTGGCGTGCACGTGCTCGAGCGCCTCGGCGGTCTCGAGCGCGATGCGGCACACGATCTCGAGGTAGGTGCGTCCCCACTCGCGTGCCGGCTCGCCCTCGCCGACGCGGCGCGACGCCCACGCGCGGCGCAGGTCCGCGGCGGTCAGCTCCCCCGCCGGCAGGCCGCCCTGGCGCAACGCGTCCAGGATGCCGCCCAGCGTGGCTCCGGGAACGAAGTCCATCGTGTAGTAGGGCAGGCCGCCGGCCTCCCCGACGTCGCGGATCGCGACGACGTGGGGGTGGGACACGCGCCGCGCGGCCTCGATCTCGCGCCGGAAGCGCTCGCGCATGCGCTCGTTCCAAGGCAGGCGCGGATCCGCGGTCTTCAGCGCTACGGTCTCGCCGCTGCGCTCTTCCTGCGCCGCGTGCACCACGGCCATGCCGCCTGCCCCGAGCCGCTCGCCCAGGCGGTAGCCCGGAACGCGAGGCCCCGCCGCAAACGCGTCGAGCGCGTCGAGCAGAGCCTCATCCAGCAGCCCGACCCGCGCCAGGCTCGCCAGGCGGGCGCGGAGAGCCTCGGCGCGCTCTGGGTGCTCGGCGCAGATGCGCTCGACCGCCTCCGCGCCGCCCTCCTTCGAGGCCTCCAGACACCGCGCGACCAGCTCCTCGAGCTCGTCCTCGTCGCCCGTCGCTGTGGTGTCGTCCATGCTGGAACCGATCGGCCGTCCTTGCCTCTATCATAAGGGTTGCCCATGGACGGTCCCTCCGAGCCCGAACGATCCCGCGACCTGGTCCAACGCGCAACCGGCGGCGACCAGGCGGCGGTCGAGCTGCTGCTGGCCGAGCACCTGTCGCGCCTGCGCGCCTTCCTCCGCCTGCGCATGGGCGCGGTGGTGCGCTCCAAGGAATCGACCGAGGACCTGGTGCAATCGGTCTGCCGCGAGGCCCTCGAGCGCCTAGACGGCTTCGAGTACCGCGGCGAGGCGAGCTTCCGGCACTGGCTCTTTCGACAAGCCGAGCACAAGGTCATCGACCGCGGCCGCTTCTACCGGCGCGGCAAGCGCGACGCCGAGCGCGAGATCGCGCTCGAGGCCCAGGGGCACGAGAGCGAGACGCTGCGCGGCCTCGAGTCGCTCTTCACGCCAAGCCGCGACGCGGTCGCGCACGAGGAGCTCGCGCGGCTCGAGCAGGCCTTCGGTAAGCTCCCGCCCGACTACCAGGAGGTGATCCTGCTCGCGCGCGTCGTCGAGCTGCCGCACGCAAAGATCGCCGAGCGGATGGGGCGCACGGTGTCCGCGACGTGGACGCTGCTGTCCCGGGCTCTGGCGCGGCTGTCGACGCACCTCGACCCGGGCTAGCCGGAAGTCCGCACAAGATCGCGGCCAGCAGCGGTGCTCGCGGCAGGAGCTGCGGGCTCGGCCAGGCTCAGTTCAGCGTCAGCGGGATCGCGTCGCTGACGCTGAGGAAGCTCGTTCCCTGGAAGGTCGTGTACGCGTGGTGGTACGTCATCCCCTGGAACGAGACCTCCAGCGGGATGGTGAACGTCGACATGGCTCGGCCGAGCGTGTCGAGCGTGCCGAAGTTGTCGCCGAACGGAAACGTGCCCGGGTTGGCCAGGCTGAAGACCAGGAACAGGTCCGGGTTGAGCGGCAGCGTCAGACCGCCGTTCGGCAGCGGGACGCCGGGCTCCGTTCCGGCCGCGCTGGTCCCGACGAAGTAGCCGAGCCCCGCGCTCGACTGCCCCGCGGAGAGGGTGAGCGTCTGGGTTCCGCCGACGGCAAAGGGAAGGCTCTGGACGTCGGCTGCGAACGGCCGATCCGTGCCGCTGACGATGCCGTCGAGCGTGATCCCCACGCTCCCGATCTCGACGTCGACCGCGAAGTCGCCCAACACCGACATGCTGAGCGAGAACCCGTCCGGGCCCGAGATCACCGAGCCGGCGAACGCGATCAGATCGGTCTGGGTGTCGGTCAGATCGACCGTCTCGTTCACGAGTCCGGTCAGAGTCGCCTCGCCGCTGAGGACGCAGAGCTGCCCGGTCGTGCTGAACGTGCCGCCGGGGGTCACCGGGAAGGAGATCGGGAAGGACAGCTCGTCCCGCGACTGGAGCTCGAACTCAAGTGCGGTCGTCGTGACGGTGAGCGTCGGCGGCAGGAAGGGGAGGACGCCCGGAACCACGATCGTCACCGGTGGTACGAACAGGCTGACGCCCTCGGCACCGACGAACTGGCCGGTATGGATCCAATCCGTACCGGTCAGGTCCGCGGCGAACGAGCCGCTCGGCACGACGTTGCCCGGCGTGACCTCGAGGTCGGTGGTAGCGCCCGCGATGGTCACAAAGCCCGAGAGCGCCAGCGAAGAGCTCGCGGGGTCGATCTCGAACACGTGGCGCCCCTGGGCCGAGGCAACGGCCGGGAGGCCGACGGAGAAGGCAAGGGCGGCGGCGCCGAGTTGGAACGCTTTCATGGTCGGGGGAGTGGAATCAGGTTGTGGTCGAAAGACCTCTGCTGCGCCGTTCGCGGCATGCCGCGGACTCCTCGGAGCCGGCTCACCTACCGCTTGCGGCGGCGGACCCGCTCGCGGAGCCGCCGTCCGCGGCCGGGCCTCGATCGCGGCTCAGGGGGAGGACGTGCGGACGGAGCTCGACGTTACCCGCCCGATCCGTTGCGAAGGCGCGCAGAACGCCCTCCTCGAGCGCGCTCTCGGGCACGACCGCGGTCCACTCCGCGAACTCCGCCCGCCGGTCGATGGCCTCGTGTCCGTTGACGACCACGCGCGCGACCGCGCCGTTGTCGATCGTCCGGCCGTGGACCCGCAGCGCGCCCTCGACCTCGTCCACGCCCAGGATCACCGTCGCCGGCGGCAGGTCGTCGACCGGGTCCAGGACGGGAAAGGAGGGGCGACCTCCATCCAGCCCGATCCGGGGGCCGTAGCCCCCCATCGGGTAGTAGATCGGCGAGGTGTAGATCTTCTCGAAGCTCAGGTCGCGGTACTCGTGCAGAGAGATGACCGAGCGCCAGATGCCGTACTGGCTGTCGTAGAGGTCCATCCCGTCGACGATCACCGACGGCGAGGCTCCGTGGAAACACCAGTGGGTGTCCCAGACCTTGAGGTCGCTCACAACGAAGGGATGCTGTGCATCGGGACCGACACCGTCCACGTCTCCGGCCACCGAGTGGGGCTGGGGAAAGACGAAGCCGTTGAAGGTCTTGCCGCGGATCCCGCCGAGGTTGACGCCAAACCGCCGCTGAGCATGGGCTTCGTTGCCCTCGAAGCGGATGAAGGGCAGGGTGCGGACGTCGATCGGCTCCAGGCTCCCGTCAGGCTGCGGGACAAGGAGCTCCGGGTCGAAGCCCGACGACTCTTCGGCCTCGAAACGGAAGCCGTATTGGTCGCACTCAACCGCCACGTTGCGCGTGAAGGAGTTGAGCGAGTTGGCCCACCAAAAACCCGCTCCGTCATTCCGGTCGAAGGGCAGGTCTTGGCCCTCGAGCTTCGCGGCGTCGAGCGCCTGGATAGCCAGGTTTCGATCGAGCGAGTTGAACACTTCGGTGCCGTTCTCGAGGTAGTAGCCGTGCCCCAGGCTGCGGTAGCCGATGCAGTCCTCGACGACCAGGTACTCGGTCCCGTGGATCGTCACCCAGCGGTTGTCGCTGTCCCAGATCGAAGCGCCGATGACCGAGCTGCCGCGCATCGTGTCCTCGACCAGGTGGAAGTGAATCGGGTAGCGGCCCAGCACGCCTTCCTTCCCGAGGTGCCGGAACTCGGCGTAGCTGATCGAGCCGCGCGAGCTCCGGTGGTACATCGTGTGCCCGCGGATCCCGTCCGGCTCGGCCGACTCGATCACGACGTTGCGGCTCAGGTTCGCCACTTCGCCCGCGTAGCCGTCTTCGGCGCGATGATGCAGGCCGAGCGGATCCTCGAGGTCGAGTGAGGCCGCCGCGTCCATCCGCCGCAGCTTCTCGTAGGCGTACCGGTCCACGCCGCGAATCACCCCCTCTTCGCTCTGCGGCCTCGAGGTGACGTGGGCCGGCGTCATGGCCGCCGAGGGGCGCTGGCGCGTCGTCGCCGTGACGACGACGCGGTCGCCGCGCCGCCAACCGGTGACGGGGCGGTCGAGGAACAGCCGCTTGTCGCCCACCGCCGCCGAGTGCTTCAGCTTGACCCAGGTGTGCTCAAGCGGCGCCCCATGGAGGTCCATGCGACCGCCGCAGCACACGATCGCGGGCAGACTGCGCTCGTCGTCCCCCTCGAAGGGCACGAGCCGGATCAGCGCCCGGTGGTCGGCTTCGACCGGCTGGGGTCGGGTGCCGACTTCGAGCGCGGCGCGCTGCGCCCCGTCGGGCGCCTCGTCGGGCGTGAAGTGGCAGTTGAAGCCGCCCTCCTTCCACTCCTCGGCCGTCTCGATCCGGATCAGTCCGACGTCGAGCCGCGTGTCCCGGTCGGTCGCGAAGCGCAGCGTGCCGGCGACGTGGATGATGCGGATGGCCTCGCTGGACTCGATGTCGTACACGACGTCGTGCCCGATCCGCACCTGCACCCGATCGCCCGCGCTCGGGACACGCCCGCCGCTCCAGGTCGCGCCCTCGGACCAGGCTCCGCTCGCGACCGAGCGCACGAGGTCCTCGGGCACCTCGCCGGCCTGCGCTCCCGTCGCAGAGGCGACAAGGACGCCGCAAAGACACGCCCTTAGCGCGGCAAGGCGCCCGCCGCGCCCCTTCGCCGCCTGGCCCGGCGCGGGCCGAAGCTGTCGTCTTCGAGTCGATTCCATCAGCTCATCTCCGTCCGATCGCGGTGTGGATTCTCTGGTCACCTGTGCTTCCGGACGCGGCCGCCGAGCGAACGGGCCTCGCTCGCGGCAGGCCGTAGCAACGTCACGCGGAGGAGCGAGTTCATCGAAACCTCCGGTTCGACGCTGGAGCGCCCTCGGGTCAGGGCGCTCCAGCGATGTTCGCTCTTCGAAAGGAAGAGCGGGCTAGTCGCCGGGGAGCTCGGTGTCCTCCTTGAGGCGGACGACAAAGCTCGACGAGATCAGCGCGAAGCCCGCCTCGACCTTGGGGGCCAGCTCGTCGTACCAGAACTCGGTCACGACGAGCGTCCGGTCGGGCCCCGAGGCGCAGAAGACGCGCAGGGTCGCGTCGAGGCCGTTCTCGGCGCCGCCCAGCTCGAGCCCCTGACCGGGGATGCTGCCCCAGCGGTCGAACGGCTGTTCGCGGTCGATGCCCGAGAGGATCGGGCGCAGCCCCTCAACCGCATCCGCAAGCGTCGCGGCGGGGTCCGTTCCCTGCTCGAGCACCTGCACGACCACCCAGCAGCTGTCGTAGGGGCTGGCCAGCGCGAAGAAGCGGTCGGGGTCGTAGTCCGGGGCCTCGAAGTCGACCGCCCAGTCGTCGGGGAAGCGCAGCTGGAAGCCGCCGCGGACGAGCAGCTTCTCGGGCTCGCCGTACACCGGCGTGCCGAGGGAGATGTCGGGCCAATCGACCGTGTCGTCGCCGAGCAGGGCGAAGGACATCTCCACCGCCTCGAAGCCCGCGCGCGCCGACGCGTAGCCGTACTCGTAGTACGACTCGGTGACCAGGAACGAGCGTGTATCCGAGGACCAGGCGAAGGCACGCAGCCCGCTCGGGAGGTCGTTCGAGAGCCCGTGCACGTCCACGCCGGCGCCGTCGAAGCGCCCCCAGCTCGTGAACTCGCGGACGCGCGGCTGCTCGAGGCCGTGCTCGGCCGACATCGTCTCGACGAGCGCCGCGGGGTCGGCCGGTTCGTCGAGGATCATCAGCGCCACCGCCGCGCCCTCAGGTCCCTGCAGGAAGAAGAACCGATCGGGGTCGTACGCCGGGTCGGCGACGTCGACCGACCAGCTCTCCGGGTGCAGGAGGCGGAAGCCGGGACGCCTCAGCTCGACGTTCGGGACGCGCTCGATCGGCGGCGGCGGAAGCTCGTCCAGCTCGTCCGAGCTGGAGCAAGCCGCCGCCACAATAGATGCGAGCCCCGCGGCCAGGGCAAGCCGGGTCCTGGGCGCGGGCATCGCGGTGGGCATCGCTACCCGATCTGCTTGAGCACGTTTTGCAGCTCCTCGAAGTCGCGCGCCTCAGGCGTCTTCTCCTGGACCTGCATGTGCTCGATGTTGAAGCCCTTGTTGATCACGACCGTCGCGCGGTGCGAGATGAAGGGCACGGCGGGGTGCACCAGGTCGTACTTCTTCGCGACCTCGAGCATCGGGTCGGCGAGGAGGTCGTGCTTGATGCCCTTCGACTCCTTCCAGGCGCGGTGCGACCAGGTGGAATCGCGGCTGATGCCGACGACGACGGTGTCCTCGTACTGGTCGAAGACCGGCTCGTTCGAGATGCGGCAGTTCTCCGCCTCACAGGTCGGGCTCCAGTCGAGCGGGTAGAACATGAGCACGATGTTCTTGCCGCGGTGGTCCGACAGGGTCCACTCCTTTTCGTCCTGGGTCTTCAGGGTGAAGTCGGGGGCTTCCACGCCGGTGTCGATGGCCATTGCTCGGTTCTCGCGGGTTCTAAGTTGGGGCGGGCGGACCGCGGCGGGTCCGGGAAAAGGGCCGGAGATTCTATCCGCAGCGCGCGGGCCGAACCAGGCTCAGCGGGCCCCGTCCACGGCCAGCTCGCGTCCCAGCACCGGGCGCTCGGGGTGGTCCCGCAGCACGCGGAAGCCCGCGGCCAGGAACATCGCCTCGGGCCCGTTCCACAGGCGGCCCTCCTCCAGATCGGCGCCGCGCTTGGGGAACGCTTCCACGCGCCGCACGCCGCGCCGGGCGAGGTCGTCCAGGACGCGGTCGAGCAGGGCTCGCGCCAGCCCCTGGCGCCGGTGCCCCGGCTGCACCGCGAAGCAGGTCAGCGCCCAGGCCTCGGGATCGGGCGCCAGGTCGAGCTGGCGGACCAGCTTTGGGAAGCCATCGCGCGGCGCCGCCTGGCACCAGCCGATCGGCTGGCCGGCGCGGTAGAGCAGGTAGCCGTCGTGGACGCCGCGCTCGAAGAGCTCCGCGCGCAACGCGCGGTTTTCGGCGTCGGAGCGCTCGGGCCAGCCGTCCCAGGTGGGGACGTGCCACGCGACGCAATAGCACCACCCCGTCCCCTTCGCGTCGCAGTGCATGCCGAAGAAGTCGCCGCGCCGCGCGGCGTCCAGCCGGTGGACCTCGAGGTCGCTTGCGTCCATGTACAGCGCTCCGAATTCGGGTGGATCACGGCGCCGCGGAAGCGCCCTTCGAGCGAGGATAGAGGGCCACGTCCCCGCCGCTTCGAGATTCCCGTTTCCAGGTGATCGCATGACGCACATCGCACTTCGGGCATGCACCGCGGCGCTCGCACTCGCGGGCGGCACGGCGGCGCAGGGCGCGCCGCTCTTCAGCAGCGACTTCGAGACGGACGACGGCGGGCTCACCGCCACGCTGGGTCAGGACTGGGAGCACGGTGTGCCGACCGCGGGCCCAGGCGCGGCGCACTCCGGCGCTCAGTGCTGGGGCACGAACCTCGACGGCGCCGTCTCGGGCGGTGCGCAGACGCTGGCGCTCCCGACGATCGACGCGAGCGCCGCCGCGGGAGCGCCGGGCATCGTCGTGCGCTGGTGGCAGTACTTCGATGAGCCCGACCCGCTGGTCTTTCCCTTCCCCGGACACCGCACGTTCGTGACGGCGAACAGCGGCGTCAGCTCACAGACGCTCTTCGGCCGCTGGATCACTTCGCTCGCCGGCGGGAGCACCGACCTCCCCCACGTCGGCTGGCGCCAGGTCGTGGTCGTGCTCGGGCCCGACTACGCGACCCAGGCGCTCGACATCGCGTTCCGCTACGACGGCTCGAGCAGCGATGGCATGTACGTCGACGACGTGTCGGTCGAGGTGCTGGCCGGATCGGTCGTCAGCCTCGACGACTTCGAGGCCGGCCCCGGCGGCTTCGCCGGCGACTGGCAGCACGGCGAGCAGACCGGCTGCCCGCTGCCCGTCTCCGCCGCTTCGGGCACGAAGGTGTGGAGCACGAACGTCGACTTCTGCTCGCACGGCACGAACCAGGTGCTGACGTCGCCCGTGCTCGACCTGGCGCCGTACGACTTCGGCGGCGAGCGGCGCGAGGCCTTCCTCACCTGGAGCCGCTTCGCCCGCTTCGAGGCCGCCGACGGCGTGCACCACGAGATCAGCTACGACGGCGGCACGACGTGGGAGCTGGGAGCCGGGTGGCACCTCGACGCAAACCAGTACGCCGCGGGCTTCTTCAGCTGGACCGGCTTCGGCGTCGCCGCCGACCTCGCGCGCGGCACCGACGTGCGCCTGCGCTGGCGCGTCACCGCGGACGATACCGAGTTCGAGTACGGCATGTGGCTGGACGACTTCGCGATCGTCGCGCCCCAGGCGATCGGCGGTTCGGGCGCGAACCCGGTGGGGAGCCTCACCGTCAGCGGCGGCGGCTTCGCGCTGGGCGGGACGCTGCAAATGTCGGTGGAAGACCCGGCCGACGCCTTCCCGACGCCGGCCGTCACGGCGCTCGGGGTTTCGCTCGGCGGTGACGCGAACCTGCCGGCGGGGACGCCGCTCGCCGGCTTCGGCCTGTCCGCGCCGGGCGCGCCCGGCGACCTCCTGATCGACGCGGCGGCGCTGATCGCGGTGCTGAGCGGTCCGTCGTGGGCTCCGGGGGGCACGGCGCAGGTCGACGTGCCGGTGCCGGGCTCGCCGTCGCTCGCGGGGACGGAGGTGTTCCTGCAGGGCGCGCTGCTCGGGCTCGCGCCGCCGCGCGTGGGGCTGACCAACGGGCTGTTTGGGGTTCTGGCTCCGTAGGCGTTCGCCGCCGCGCGTCGCGAGCCGGTAGGATCCGCGCTCCCCCACGGAGGCTCCTCGATGCTCGGCCCGCTCCTCGCCCCCCTCGCGCTGCTCCAGTTCCCGCCCACCGTCGTCGTCGACCGCGACGACGTCGAGATCACCAAGAGCTGCAACGTCAGCGTCGCGCCCGGCTTCATCGTCGACGACGAGGGCGACGGCGTCGTCCACGTGGTGGGCGACGATATCGTCGTGAACTTCCTCGGAGCCAAGCTGCGCGGAGCCGCGGCGGATACGCCGCCGGACCGCTACGCGGGCGTCGGGATCGTCGTCACCGGCAAGGGCGCCGCCGTGCGCAACGCGCAGGTGTCGGGCTTCCGGGTCGGGATCCGTGTCGCCGGCGCCGACGGGGTGCTGGTCGACAACTGCAACGTGGCCGACAACTTCCACCAGCGGCTGCGCTCGACGCCCGCGGCCGAGGACGTCGCCGACTGGCTGGCGCCGCACTCCAACGACGAGGACGAGTGGATCGAGCGCTACGGCGCGGGCATCTGGGCCGAGGAGTGCTCGGAGCTGACGGTCAAGCGCTGCCTGGCCCTGCGCGGGCAGAACGGGCTCGTGCTCGACGGCGTGACCGACTCGCGCGTCTTCGACAACAACTTCTCGTTCCTGAGCGGCTGGGGCATCGCGCTGTGGCGCTCGAGCCGCAACACGATCAGCCGCAACGCCTGCGACTTCTGCATCCGGGGCTACAGCCACGGGATCTACAACCGCGGGCAGGATTCGGCCGGGATCCTGCTGTTCGAGCAGTGCTCGGAGAACCTCATCGTCGAGAACTCCGCCACCCACTGCGGCGACGGCTTCTTCGGCTTCGCGGGGCAGGAGGCGCTGGAAGGCGGCGGCGAGGCCAGGGGCAACAACGGCAACCTGCTGCTCCGCAACGACTTCTCCTACGCCGCGGCCCACGGCATCGAGATGACCTTCAGCTTCGACAACGCGTTCATCGAGAACACGCTGACCGGCAACGCCATCTGCGGGGTGTGGGGCGGGTATTCGCAGCGCTCGCTGTTCGCGCGCAACACGATCGAGCGCAACGGCGACCGCGGCTACGGGCTGGAGCGCGGCGGCATCAACATCGAGCACGGCAGCGACAACCTCATCCTCGACAACCTCTTCCGCGACAACGAGTGCGGCGTGCACCTTTGGTGGGACGAGGATCCGCACCTGGTCGACACCCCGTGGGCGAAGGCCAACGGAGTGGCCAGCGAGAACAACGTGATCGCGCGCAACTCGTTTCGCGGCGACGCCGTGGCGGTGCACCTGCGCGCCTGCGGCGACACGTGCGTGCGGGACAACGCGATGGAGAACGTCGCCGAGGAGCTCGACGCCGACGGTCCGGTCGACGCGTGCCCGGCGCCCCTGGATCCGACGCGCGCCCCGGTGGTGGAGACCTACGGCGAGCTGCGCCCCATCGGCGCGCGCGCCAGGCTGCGCGGGCGCGAGAACATCCTGATGACCGAGTGGGGGCCGTACGACTGGGCGAGCCCGCGCCTGCGGCGCGTCGCGGGCCAGCCGGCGGGCGAGCACGCATACGAGCTGCTCGGGCGCTTCGCGCTGCGCTCCACGGACGCCGACCTCGTCGGCGCCGAGCTGGTCGAGTCGGGGCGGCGGCGCGTCGTGCTCCGCGCGCAGGAGCCCGGGACCGTCGCCCGGTACGAGCTCCGCGGCGAGACCGACGGCGGCCCGGTGCGCGCCGCCGGAGCCATCGTCGCGGCCGAGTGGCTCGTGACCGTGTTCGGCTGGGAGACCGACCCGCGCGAGGACGCCGGCGCCTGGCGCGCCGAGGCGGAGGGCGCGCCGAGCTTCCCGGCCGCCGCGCTGGCCCTCGGGTACGGCATGGCCGGCCCCAGCGAGCTCGCCGGGCTGCCGGCCGAGGTCGCCGCGGCCCAGCTGGGCGGCGACCGCTTCGGCACCCTGGCCAGCACCACGCTGCGGATCCCCGCCGGCGCATGGCGCATCAGGACCACCTCGGACGACGGCATCCGCGTCTGGGCCAACGACCGCCTCGTGGTGGACGACTGGACGCACCACGGCCCGACGCGCAACGACGGCGAGCTCCAGCTCGACGAGGAGGCCGAGGTCCAGCTGCGCGTCGAACACTTCGAGCTCGACGGCTTCGCGACACTCTCGGTTGAGCTGGAGGCGGCCGAGGACTAAGCCGCACTACAATGCCCCCCATGGATCACCCCCGCACTCTCGGCGAGCTCAAGCAGTCCGGCTACCGTCCGCGCTCCGTCAAGGACGAGCTGCGCGCCAACCTCAGCGCACGGCTACGCGCGGACGAGCCCGTCTTCCCCGGCGTCGTCGGCTACGGCAGCACGGTCATCCCGCAGGTCGTCAACGCGATCCTGTCCGGCCACGACTTCATCCTGTTGGGCCTGCGCGGCCAGGCGAAGACGCGCATCCTGCGCACGCTCTCGCTGCTGCTCGACGAGGCCGTGCCGATGGTCGCGGACTCGCCCCTGCGCGAGGACCCCCTCGCGCCGCTGACCGGCACGACGCGCGCGCGGATCGAAGCCGAGGGTGACGACCTGCCGATCGCGTGGCTGACGCGGGAGGAGCGCTACCACGAGAAGCTCGCCACCCCCGACGTGACGATCGCCGACCTGATCGGCGACGTCGACCCGATCAAGGCCGCGTCGAAGCGGCTCTCGCTCGACGACCCCGAGGTGATCCACTTCGGACTCCTGCCGCGCTCGAACCGCGGCATCCTGGCGATCAACGAGCTGCCGGACCTGCAGGCCCGCATCCAGGTCGGCCTCCTCAACATCCTCGAGGAGGGCGATATCCAGATCCGCGGCTTCCCGCTGCGCCTGCCGCTGGACCTGTCGCTCACGTTCTCGGCCAACCCCGAGGACTACACCAACCGCGGCAACATCATCACGCCGCTGCGCGACCGCATCGCCTCGCAGATCCTGACGCACTACCCGCGCAGCGTCGACGAGAGCATGCGCATCACCGACCAGGAGGCCTGGACCGAGCGCAGCAGCATCGACGTCACGGTGCCGGACTACCTGCGACTCGCGGTCGAGGAGGTCGCCTTCCGGGCGCGGGAGAGCGAGCTGGTCGACCAGAACTCCGGAGTCAGCGCGCGGATGACGATCTCGCTGCTCGAGAACGTCCACTCCAACGCCGAGCGGCGCGCGCTCGTCGCGGGCGCCGACCACGCCGTCGCGCGCGTGTCGGACCTGGCCGCCGCGCTGCCGGCGATCACGGGCAAGATCGAGCTGGTGTACGAAGGCGAGCGCGAAGGTCCGCGCAACGTCGCCCTGGGCCTGGTCGGAAAAGCCGTACACTCGGTGTTCGAGGGCCGCCTGGCCGACGCGCTGCGCCCCGCCACCGAGGGCGGCGAGGACAGCGAGGTGCAGCCGATCCTCGGCTGGTTCGGCGGGCAGCGCACGGTCGACCTGTCGGACGACCTGCCGGACGATGAGCTCTACGAGAAGCTCGCCGCCATCCCCAGTCTCGAGCTGGTGGCCGGCAAGTACCTCGACCCCGACGGCGAGGCCGAGACCTCGGCCGCGATGGAGTTCGTGCTCGAGGGCCTGCACCAGGGCTCGCTGCTCTCGAAGGAAAACCTCGTCGGAGGACGCGTCTACCGCGACACCTTCGAGGAGATGGTCCGGAGCTTCAACT
The DNA here is from genome assembly GCA_039029355.1 of Planctomycetota bacterium. Classification (GTDB taxonomy): domain Bacteria; phylum Planctomycetota; class UBA1135; order UBA1135; genus JBCCGI01. Next base: position 115,921 of record JBCCGI010000010.1, on the reverse strand, counting down.
CCTAGGGCGACGCCTCCGTGGACTACCGCTACACGCAGTTCGACCCGAGCCTGCTACAGATGAGGCAGCTCCTGGAGCGGCTCCGCGCTCTCTTCGAGCACCTGCTGCTACAGACCAACGGCGACGTCGACGAGGCCTTGCGCTGGTTGGAGCGCATCGCCGAGCGCTACAGCCTGTTCGGCGACCGCCTGAACATCGACGACTTCAAGAAGTTCATCGAGGGCGAGAAGCTCGTCCGCCCGGCGCCGCGCGGCGGGCTCGAGTTGACGAAGAAGGGTGAGCGGGGCCTGCGCACCGGCTCGCTCGAGGCGATCTTCGGCAACCTCCGCAAGGACTCCGCCGGCGACCACCGCGTCGCCGCCCACGGCGTGGGCCACGAACGCCTGCCCGAAACGCGCCCCTTCGTCTTCGGCGACCCGGTGTCGCTCGTCGCGACCAACGAGACCCTGGCCAACGCCATCCGCCGCGGCGGGGTCGACGACATCTCGATCACCGAGGAGGACCTGGCGGTCTACGAGACCGAGCACAACTCCTCGTGCGCGACGGTGCTGCTGATCGACGTCAGCCACAGCATGATCCTCTACGGCGAGGATCGCATCACGCCCGCCAAGAAGGTCGCGCTGGCGCTCACCGAGCTGATCACGACCAAGTACCCGAAGGACTCGCTCAACGTGGTGCTCTTCGGCGACGAGGCCTGGGAGGTCCCGCTCGACGAGCTCCCCTACTGCGGCGTCGGCCCCTTCCACACGAACACCCGCGCCGGCCTGCTCCTCGCGCGCGAGATCCTCCGCAAGAAGCGCCAGGCCAACCGCCAGATCTTCATGGTCACCGACGGCAAGCCGTCGGCCCTGACCGAGCGCAACGGCGAGATCTACAAGAACCCCTTCGGCCTCGACACGCGCGTCGTGAACAAGACGCTGGAAGAGGCCGACCAGTGCCGCCGCGTGGGCATCCCGATCACGACCTTCATGCTGACGCAGGACCCGGCGCTGGTGGACTTCATCGAGACGTTCACGCGGACGAACCGCGGGCGGGCGTACTACGCGGGGGCGGATCGGCTGGGGTCGTTTGTGTTCGTGGACTACATCCAGAACCGCCGGCGGCGGAGCTAGGGGTCGGTCGAGCGGGCCGTTGTCGAGCCGAGCCGCGCACGACTTCACCCTGCAGCGGCCGGGGCGGAAGACCATGCGCCTCGCCGAGGCGAAACAGGCTCGTTCGGGCTGGGTGTTCGATGACCACCCAGCGGTCGATTAGTCGTGGAGCGTCACCACAACCGAAGTATTGCCGCTCCCGGCTTCAACGATCGCGTCGCAACCCTGGACGTAGAGCTTCGCGCCGGCGTGCACCGACATCTCGAAGGAACCGTCTTCCGCCGTGACGCACCGATACGCGTCGACCTTCTGGCACGCGGACAGATCGGTAGCGAAGGTGAGCTCAACGCCCGCAACTGCGTTGCCTCCGGCATCGACCGCCCGTCCAGCGAGCGGCACCCGATTCACTAGATCGAAGCAAAGGGCGACGCCCGGGCCTCCGTCCAGGGGATCCCACTCGGCCAACCGCTTGTCGAACGCCAGGAGCGACTGCAGCACCAGCCCATCGGTTTGCTCGAAGACGCCGACGTCTTCGGCGGCGTACGAATAGCCGCCCGCCCCATCGTCTGCGAGCGCAAGAACGTCATACCCCGCCTGAGGCAGGACGGCGGCACCGACCCAAAGCCCCTCCAAGGACGGATAGAGATCGACCTGGTGCACCGCCCCGCATGCCGAGGAGGAGAAGTACGCCCTTGGCGGCTCGCTCCCGGCTCCGCCGGCGCCCTGCATTCGAGCCACGACGACGGTCGCGACGGGAGCCTCCGCCACGACGATCGGAATCTCGCTCGTCGTCGAGGAACGGATGTCGATCTCGATCGGGGCGTCCGGCGCATCGACGATCACATATCCGTCTGCCAAAGCCTCCCCAAGCTCGGATTCGCCAAGGAGGTCCAAGGAATAGGTCCAGGGATAGAGTCCGATCAGGCGTACCGATTCCAGCAGCGGGACGTCGACGTACTCGGTCACGCTGTGCTGCCAAGGAAGGAACCGACCGCCGAGCACTGCGATCCGCGCAGTGGCGTCAGCATCGGCCAAGACGTCCTGCGCACGGAGCCGATTCCCGCCAGAGTCGACGAAACGAAACCCGACGGAGTGCTCGGTCGCATGCGGCTTGAGTCGCCCCAAGTCGACCACTCCATCTTCGCCGTAGCTGAGCTCTCCGACCGACACGCCGGCGTTGGCGAAAACCACGCTCGGCGCCTCCAAGTCCCCGGCGAGGCAGCGCCAGCTCGCTTGGACGATGAAGTCCTGAGGAGCCACCCCATCGAAGCGAAAGAGGCCGCCGTCCTGTGTATGGACGGACTCAATCTGCTCGCGGGTCGCAACATCGGGACCTCCGGCCGGGTTGACGTAGGTGACGTTGCGCCTCAGTCGAACAAACGAGGGGCTGCACCGCGAGCCAGCATCGATCTCCCCGGCCACCCCACGAATCGAGATGGGCTGTGGAAGACTCGGGCGGAAGATCGTCGTAGTTCCGGACGACACAACAAACGTCCCAGACACTCGCTCGGGAGGGTGCCTCGCGTTGTTGACGATCGAGCCGTCCGGCCGAAAGCCGACTCTCGGAAGCTCGTGGGGCGGATCCATGACGACCGGACGATCGGTTCGGAGCACCCAGCGACTCGCAGGGTCCGGCGCGACTCCTCGGAACGTCAGGACCCCGTGCTGGCCACCGGCGACGATCAAGCGCGGGCCGCGAAGGCCTCGGTAGTCGGCGTCAGCCAACACCTCCCGCCGCGCCTCGGAGCTCCCGCCCTCGAGAGCCTGCTCAAACGCGACCGAATCGCGTGCCAGCGCTTCGACACTCTGAAACGCATCGCCGGGGCCGAGATCGGCGTCCGCAGCCAGCAGGACCTCCAGAGTCTCCCCCTGCTTGCCACCGGCGAACTCCAAGCGAACCACCGCTTCCGGGATCAGCTCGAGCGTCCGGCCATCGCGCAGCGTCTCGACTCCGCGCAGCGGCACGTAGCCGTCGGCCAAGACCTCGACGGCGTAGCGGTCCTCCTGCGGGAGTCGGATAACCCCGTCCTCGGCCTTGCTGCTACCGCTCGGCAACTGACCGCTAAACCACCGCACCGTTGATGCAACCGGGCTGCCGTCCATAGCCGAGACAACCCGAAGCTCGATGCTCCAGTCGGGAGCCTCGGTTCGACCTGGCCCACGCGCGTCGATCGGCTCTACGAGCGCCGCTCCCCCCGAGTAGCCCTCATGCGGCAGGCTCACTCCACTCGGCGCGGAGCGCCCTTGCCAGAGCACAAAGGCGACGCCCGTGCAGAGCGCGACTCCTACGAGGAGCCAAAGAAGCCACCTGCCCTTCCTGTCCGTCACGAGCTATAGCGGCCGCCGCCGGGCGGGTCGCAAGACCGCGCCGGCTCGATCCTGACGTGACCGGTGCTGTCCACGATGGCTCTGCGTGAGTCTCAAGGTCGCCCACCTCCGCCGCGCGGGGGGTCTCCGCCGGGCTCATGATCGTGACAGATGTCTCCTGGGCTGGGAACCGCGACGACTTCGCTGTCGATCACCCTGGCGATCTGGACCTGACCTCCTGGACACAGCTCAAGAGCATCGGGCCAAGCCCCGACCTCACCGTCGGCGAGAGTACTGACCTGATACGTGAACAGCGTCAAGCACATCTCCCCCTCGTCCTGATCCGTGCCCGGAGGGAGCTGATACTCCTCCAGGCCGGATCCAGCTGAGCCGGTCGGAATAGGAAGAGGAATCTGCCCGCCCTGGGTTGGCACCGACACGATCACGCCGGAGAGGCCGCTTGAGGACGAGAGCTTCGCGAGCGCTCCACTCGGGTGGTCTTCGTTGCACTGCTCTCAATGGTGATCGAGTAGTGGAGCTTTGCTTCTGCCTCACAGCTCACAAGCTTGATCTTTCCTTCCCCGAAGCGCGCCTTGCCCTTGAATCAGAAGTGGCCGCTCTTGGGACCTTCCCAGTGCCAAGCCTTGTACTCGTGCCCAACGGCTGCGGCCTGAGCTGCGGTGCTCTCGAGAGCGCTGTTCGCCTGCTCGCTGAGCTTCACCGTGTCCTCTCCCGCCGTGCCCGCGATGGCATGGACCCAGGCGTAGGTAGCGGGAAAGAGAGTGTCCTCGTCCGACTCCATCTCGTCGCCCTTGGCGGGTTCTGGTGCGTCGACTACGACCCACCGACCGGTCTCGACGACCGGCGAAGAGTGCGCATCCGGCCCCAACGCCAGAGCACTTCCAACAACGATGGAAAGGCGTGCAAGGACCCATTTCATGCGAGCGAAGTCTCCCCTTGGTGCGATGGGCAGGAGCGATAGGGGGGCCTCGGAGAGAGAGCATCCGCTGTGGGTAAGCGTCAGCTCGTTTCTCCCGGAACAGGCCGCTATTCGAGTCTAGCCGGCAATTGCAAGGCGGCAACACCCTTCGCAAGGGTGGGCCATGGCCGTCAGGCTTGAGCGTCCTCGGCAACTCCCTCCAGGGTCCCATCATCCAGCCGGTGCCCGCCGGCGAACGTCGTCAGGCGGAACTCCAACCCGGCCTCCTCCACGCGTGCGCGCTCCGCCGCCAGCCGCTCCGGCGTCACCCAATGGTCGCGTTCGCCGACGATGTACGCGAGCCCACACTCCGCCAGCCGCCCGCGGCACGCCGCCAGATCCAGGTCGTGCGGAAGCAGCCCGCCCCAGATGAGCAGCCGCTCCGGGCGCACCGCTCCCATCCCCACCCAGCGGCCGACCGTCGCCGCTCCCTGGCTGAAGCCGAGGACCGTGATCCGCGGCGTGCCGGTCAGCTCGGCGGCCACCTTGGCGTGGAGGGCGTCGAGGTAGCTGACGTAGTCCTCGACCTCCGAGTCGCGCGCCTCGCGGGTCATCCACGAGGCGCCGACCGTGCCGCTCGAGCCGTCGCGGTAGTAGCGCGACAGCCCTTCGGGTGCGACCAGCCGCCGACGCGGGGTGGCGATCGGCGCGAAGAGGGGCAGAAACTCGGCCGAGAGCTGGCCGTAGCCGTGGACGACGTACCAGAGCTCGTCGAGGTCGGTGCCCTCGCCTCCGAGCTCGTGGTAGCGCGCGGTGCGCTGGACGCGCAGGTGGTTTTCGCGGGGGGAGGCGGACATGGAGTGGAGCCCTAGCTCTGCGAGAAGCCCTCGCCGTCCTGCAGCAGCTCGACGCGGTTGCCGAAGGGGTCAAAGGTGTGGAAGCGCGCGCCCTCGGCAGGGACGACCCGGCATCCCGAGCTGCGCAGCTCGTCGGCGGCCGCGTCGAGGTCGGCCACGAGGAAGGCGGGGTGGGCCTTGCGGGCCGGGGCGAAGGGCTCCTCGACGCCGAGGTGGAGCACCGCGGCGCCGGCGCGGAACCACAGGCCGGGGCGACGGCCCGGAGGGCGCTCTTGCTCCTCGAAGCCGAGCAGGTCTCCGTAGAAGCGGCGCGCTTCGTCGAGGCCGGTTGCCGGGATCGCGAGCTGGACGTGGTCGAGACCGCCGATGCGCATGCTAGAGAGCATGCGTTCCGGGGCCGAAAGAGGCCATAATCGGGCGGTGTCCGAGTCCCCCCCCCGCGCCTGGAAGCTGCCCCTGGTCCTTTTCCTGGGCGTGCTGGTCGGCCTCCTCCAAAACCTGCCCGAGCGCACCTACGGCGACGACCTCTTCTTCGTCTGGTGCATCGTGCGCGACCGCGTGTTCGTGGCGCACTTCCTCTACATGCCGCTCGCCCGCGCGTGGACCGCGGCGGCGGCGCACTTCGGGGTCGATCCGCTGCTCGCGCTGCGGCTGCTGTCGGCGGTCGGGTCGGCGGCCGGGATCGCGCTGCTCGCGGCGGCCGCGCGGCGGCGGGGAGCGGGAGCGGTGCTCGCCTGCGGGCTCGCGCTCGCGGTGCTTACGGCGGGATCGACGTGGTTCTTCGCGGCCTCGGGCGAGCTCCACGCCGTGCAGCTGGCGGCGTTCGGGCTCCTGGCCTGGATCCTCGCGGGCTTGAGGCCGGCCTCCTCGCCGTGGCGGCTGCTCGCGGCCGCGCTCGCGTTCGGAGTCGCGGTCGGAGCGCACCGCTCGTCGGGGCTGCTGCTTCCGGGCGTGCTGGCGGCCTACGCCTTTGCGACGCCGGGACGCGCCGCCGCGCAGCGGCTGCGGGACATCGGCGCGTTCACCCTGGGCGGTCTGGCCTCGCTCGGCGCGATGTTGGGGCTGCAGTACACGATCACCGGCTCGGCGCTGTCCGAGCACGACGGGACGGACTTCTGGTCCGAGGGGCTCGCGGTGCGCCTGCGCAAGACGCTCGGGCCGCGTGAGTTCGTCGAGTACCTGGGCGAGGACTGGGTCGCGCCCGCCTTCGCGCTGGCGGTGCTCGGCGCCTTCGCGGCCGGCGGCCTGGCGCGCCGCGACCGGCGCGCGTTCTGGGCGCTGACCGTGGCGCTCCTGCCCCACGCGATCTTCTTCCCCGTCTTCCAGTACGCCGAGCGCGGCGCGTACTACATCGTCACGCTGCCGGTGCTGGCGTGGGCCGCGGCGCGGTACGCGTCTCTCGAGCGCGCGACCGAAGCGCCCTGCACTGCCCCGCGGACCGCCGTCGGGGTGCTGCTGCTCGCGGGGCTCGGCGCGATGGCGACGCGCGAGGAGCTCCTCGCCCTCGCGCCCGCCGGCTGGCTCTGCGCGCTGGCCGTGGCCTGCTTCGCGGCGGGCTTGGCTCTGCCCCCGCCGCGGGTCTCGGCGCGTTCGCTCGCGCAGGGCAGCGTGGTCCTGGCGGCGCTGCAGCTGGTCGGCTCCGAGCGCGAGCTCGCGGCCTGGGACTCCTCCACGCCACTCCTCGACTGGGGTCGCGACACGGTCCTGGCGACAGGAGCCCCCGCTCCCGCCGGCGACCGCCATCCGGTGCTCGTGGCGACCGGGTTCCAGCAGTACATGCTGCTGCTCCTGCTCCACCGCCCGTGGCCCGAACCCTACGCCGACACATGGGACTACGCGGTCGAGCTCGATAACCTGGGCCCGACGCCGTTCGACATCGGTGCGATCGCGCCGGTGGTGGGCGACGGCGTCCAGCGCTTCCTCGACCAGGGGAAGCGGGTCTTCATCCTCGACGCCGTGTTCCGTCACTTCGAACAAGAGCCCTCGCGCGGGCCCTACGTGCGCGCGCTGCGCGAGCGTTTCAAGCTGACGCCGGTGAACCGCGGCGACTTCGCGGCCTATGAGATGAAGATGAGGTCCGACGGGTGAGCCCGCGCAAGCGCGAGGCCGACGCGGCGACGGGCATGCTGCCCTTCGACGCCCCCGCTGCGCCGCCGACGCCGCGCGTGCGCCGCGTGTTCCTCGGCTGGGATCGCCCGCCGCTGGCGGCGGCCGCGGAGTGGCTGTTGCGCGAGCGCGAGGCGGACCTCGGCGAGCTGCTCATCGCGCTCCCCGGCGGCCGTGCGCGGCGACGGCTCGGCGAGCTCCTCGCGCGCGGCGCCACCGCCGGCTGGCGGCCGCCGCGGCTCGTGACGCAGGGCGAGCTGGTCGACGAGCTGCTCCAGCTCGAACGCCCGGCCGCCGGGCGCCTCGCGCGCACGCTGGCGTGGCGCCACGCGCTCGAGGCACTGCCCGCGCGCGACCTCGAGCGCATCGCGCGCGGCGCCACCGAGCGCCGCGACACCGAGGCCCGGCTGCGGCTCGCCGACACCGTCCGCACGCTGCACGGCCTGCTCGCGCCCGAGGGGCTCGACTTCGACGCGCTCGTCGACGCCGGCTCGGGGCCCGAGCAGGAGGACGAGCGCTCGCGCTGGGCCGCGCTCGCGCGCGCGCAGGCGACGTATCGCGAGGTGCTCGCCCGCGAGGACCTGGTCGACCCGCACGAGGGCCGGCGCGCCGCGATCGACGCCGGCCGCATCCGGCGCGACCGCGACGTAGTACTCGTCGGCGTCGCGGATATGAACCACCTGCTCGCGCGGACCCTGGCCGAGCTCGACGAGCGGGCGACCGCGCTCGTGGCGGCTCCCGCGGAGCTCGCCGACGGCTTCGACGCCGCCGGGCGCCTCTTTCCGGCCTTCTGGAGCACGCGCGACGTCCCGCTCGACGTCGAGCGCTGGCACGTCGAGGAGAAGCCGAGCGACCAGGCCGACCGCATCTCGACGCTGCTCGCGGGCTGGTCCGAGCGCTACGCGGCCGAGGAGATCACGATCGGGCTCGCCGACGACGAGGTCGCGCCGTACCTAGAGCGCCGCTTGCGCGCCGCGGGCGCGCGCATGCGCAACGCCGCCGGCACGCCGCTCGTGCGCACGCGGCCCTACCGGGTGCTCGCGGCCGCCGCGCGCTTCCTCGAGCGGCGCGGCTTCCCCGAGCTTGCGACGCTCGTGCGCCACCCCGACCTGGCGCCACTGGTCGCGGACGAGGATGCCAAGCGGGATCCGGCCGAGGTGCTGGACCGCTACCACGAGGAACACCTGCCGCACGGCCCGTCCGAGGATTGGCCCGGAGCGCCCGCGGACACGCGCGGCGTGCGCGAGCTCCACGAGCGCCTGGTCGCGCTGCTCGGCGCGCTGGCCGGCAAGCGCAAGGCCGAGCTCGGCGCGTGGGCCGAGGCGACGCGCGAGCTGCTCGGCACCGTCTACGGCGCGGCGCCGCTGGACCCCGAGGTCGAGGACGAGCGCGTCCTGGCGGGCGCGATCACGCGGCTCGCGGAGGGGATCGAGGAGCTCGCGGCGGTTCCGGCGGGCCTGGTCGGCGGCAAGCTGCTGGCGCACGAGGCGCTCGCGCTGCTCCTGCGGCAGCTGCGCGGCGCATCCGTGGCGCCCGCGCCGGCGCGGCCCGAAGAACCGACGGTCGAGGCGCTCGGCTGGCTCGAGCTCGCGCTCGACGACGCTCCGGCGCTGGTGGTCGCGGGCTTCAACGAAGGCCGCGTTCCCGAGTCCGTGCAGGGCGACGCGTTCCTGCCCGATGCGCTGCGCACCAAGCTGGGGCTGCCCGACAACGATGCCCGCCTCGCGCGGGACGTCTACGCGACGACGGTGCTGCTCTCGGCGCGGCCCGACGCCGCGCTGGTGACCGGTCGCCGCGCGCGCGACGGGGATCCGCTGGTGCCCAGCCGCATCGCCTTCCACGCGCCCGAGGACGAGGTCGCCGAGCGGGTGCGCCGCTTCCTGCCGCCGGAGACCCGCCCCGAGCCCGCGCGCGACGAGGGCGCCGACCCGGTCGCTCCGCTCCCGCGCCTGCGCGAGACGCCGCGCGTCGACCGCATGAGCGTGACCTCGTTCGGCGACTACCTGACGTCGCCCTACCTCTTCTACCTGCGTCGCGTCCTGCGCCTGCGCACGCGCGACGACAGCGCGCGCGAGCTCGACCCGCTGCGCTTTGGCAACTTCGGTCACGCCGTGCTGCAGGCCTTCGGCGAGAGCGAGGTACGCGACTCGCCACTCGCCGACGTGATCGAGGACTTCCTGTCCCAGAAGGCCGACGACCTCGCGCGCGCGACCTTCGGCAAGACGCCGCTGCCGGCCGTCGCACTGCAGCTCGAACAGCTCAAGTACCGCCTGCGCCGCTTCGCCCAGGTCCAGGCCTGGCGCGCCGCGAAGGGTTGGCGCGTGCAGGCGGTCGAGTGGCGCCCCGACGAAGGCGTGCCGTTCGACGTCGACGGCGAGGCGATCCGCATCACCGGGCGGATCGACCGGATCGACGTCCACCCCGACGAGGGCTGGGCGATCCTCGACTACAAGACGTCCGAGGCCGGCGCGGATCCCGCCAAGACCGCGCGCGGGCGCGACGGCACGTGGCGGAACCTGCAGCTTCCGTTGTACCGCCTGCTGGCCGAGCCGCTGGCGCGCCAGCACGGGCTCGAAGGCACGCCGCAGGTCGGCTACGTCACGATCGCGCGCGAGGCCGAGGACATCGCGTTCAAGCTCGTCGACGGCTGGACCGACGCGGACTTCGAAGACGCCTACTCCGCGGCCGCCGACGTCGTGCGCAAGGTGCGGCGCGGCGAGTTCTTCGAGCTCGGCGGCTACGTGCCGTCCGAGCCCGTCCTCCGCGCGCTCTTCGGCGAAGGCCTGCTGCACCGCCCGGCCGAGGGAGGCGTCGCGTGAGCGCTTCGCCGCACCGGCTGATCCTGGCCTCGGCGGGGACGGGCAAGACCTACCAGCTGTCGGGCCGCTTCCTCGCGCTGCTGTTCGCAGGCGTCGAGCCCGAGCGCATCCTCGCCACAACCTTTACGCGCAAAGCCGCGGGTGAGATCCTCGACCGCGTGCTGCGGCGCCTGGTCGACGCGTCGGCCGGTGCGGGGGCGCTGCGAGCGCTGAACCAGCAGCTGGAGGCCGAGGGCGTCGCGCCGGTCGATGCGGCGCGCTGCACCGAGCTGCTGGCCGAGCTGGTGCGCGGGCTGCACCGCTTCCGCATCCGCACGCTGGACGCCTTCTTCGTGCACCTCGCGCGCGTGTTCGCGCTCGAGCTCGCGCTGCCGCCGGAGTGGCGCATCCTCGACGAGGACGAGGACAAGGTGCTGCGCCGCGACTCGATCTCCGACGCGCTGGCGCGGGCCGAGCGCGACGAGGTGATCGAGCTCCTGCGCGCGCTGCAGAAGTCCGGCGCATCGAAGGCGATCGAGCGCACGCTCCTCGCCACCGTCGACGAGGGACGCTCGGCGTTCCTCGACAGCCACGCCGCGGCGTGGGACCGGGTCTCGGCCCCCGACGGCCTCGACGACGAGCGCCTCGCGCAGGCGCTCGAAGACCTCGAGACGATGGAGCTACCGCGCACCCGCGGCGGCAAGGGCCCCGAGGCGAAGACCTGGATCCGCGCGCGCGACGAGCTGATCGAAGCGGTCCGTGCCGAGACCTGGGTGCAGATGGTCGACAAGGGGATCCTGAAGAAGATCCTCGAGGGCGAGACGACCTACTCCTCGCAGGACATCACCCAGCACCACATGGACGTGCTCCTGCCGCTGCTCGCCCACGCGCGGCACGAGATCCTGTCCGAGGTACAGCGGCAGAACGCGGCGACGCTCGCGTGGCTCGACCGCTTCGAGGCCGCCTACGCCGAGCGCAAGGACCTCGACGGCGGGCTGGTGTTCGACGACCTGCCGCGCGCGCTGGCGCCGCTCGACGGCGTGCCGCTGGCGGCCAGCGGGTTCGACCTTTGGTTCCGGCTCGACGGACGCGTCGACCACCTGTTGCTGGACGAGTTCCAGGACACGGCGCCGTCGCAGTGGCGCGTGCTCGAGCCGCTCGCCGAGGAGATCGTGTCCGACGGGACGGGCGAGCGCAGCTTCTTCTGCGTCGGCGACGTCAAGCAGTCGATCTACGCCTGGCGCTCGGGGGAGCCGCGGCTCCTGGCCGAGATGCCGGAGCGCTTCCGCCACCTGCCGGATGCCACCGAGCTGTCGCAGAGCTGGCGCTCGTCGCAGGTCGTGTTGTCCACCGTCGACCTCGTGTTCCAGCGCATCGGCGACAACGCGGCCTTCGAGGGGCAGCGCTCCTACCGCGATGCGGCGCGCAAGTGGCAAGAGGACTACCGGCCGCACATCGCCGCGCGCGAGCTCCCGGGCGCGGCTTGGCTGCTCGAGGCACGGCCGCCGCACGACGACGAGGATCCGGACGTCCCCACGCTCGAACTGGCGGCGGAGCGCGCCGCAGCGATCGCGTCCGAGGCACCCCACGCGACCATCGCGGTGCTCCTGCGCCGCAACGCGCACGTCGCGCGCATGATCTACCTGCTGCGCCAGCGCGGGCTGCGCGCGAGCAGCGAGGGCGGGAACCCGCTGCTCGACTCGGCGGCCGTGCTGCACGCGCTGTCGGCGCTGCACCTGGCCGACCACCCCGGCGACACGTCGGCGGCCTTCCACGTCTGCACGTCGCCGCTGGCGGCGATCCTGGGCGTAGGCGAGCGCGACGCGCTCGCGCCCGCCGCCCTCTCGCGCCGCTTGCGCGACGACCTGGCGCGGCTGGGCTTCGGCGAGCTGCTAGGGACCCTGTTGCCGGCCGTGCACGCCGCCGAGGGCTACGGCGCCTGGGATCGCAAGCGCTTCGCGCAGCTCGTCGACCTGGGCTATGCCTTCGACCGGCGCGAGGAGCTGCGCGCCGACGCGTTCCTCGCCTTCGTGCGCGACACGCCGGTCGAGGACCCCTCGTCGACGCAGGTGAAGGTGATGACCACCCACGCCGCGAAGGGGCTGGAGTTCGACGCGGTGATCCTGCCGGAGCTCGACCTGCGCTTCCTGCTGCGCGACTTCTCGGTGCTGCGCCGGCGGCCGGTCGCGGCGAAGGAGCTCACGGGCGTCTCGTGCTCGCGCTCGCACGCGGTCTGCGAGCTCGACCCGGACGAGCTCGCCCCGATGCGGCACGAGGAGGACGTCCGCGCCGTGCGCGAGGCGCTGTGCCTGCTGTACGTCGGCCTGACGCGCGCCGCCCATCGGCTCGACATCATCGTGCGCCACCGCAAGCAACCGCGCATCCCCGGCACCTACGCCGGGGTGCTCCGCGACGCGCTCGGCAACGGACCCGCCACCGAGGGCGGCGTGCTGTGGCACCACCCCGAGAGCTGCGAGGCCTGGTGGCCCCCGCCGCCGCAGGGCGAGCCGCCGGCGCCCGAGGACGAGGAGCCGGATCGGCTGCCGCGCTTCCGGAAGCCGACGCATCCGCGCGCGCTCCCGCGCCGCAGCCCGTCCGCCGAGGAGGGCGGCGCGCTGCTCGCCGTCGAGGACCTCCTGCGCCCGCGCCGCGCGGGCGGGTTCACGCGCGGGACGTTGATCCACCGCTGGCTCGAAGAGGTCGAGTGGCTGGAGGACTTCGGCGCCGGCGACGACGAGCTCTCCGCCCTCGGCCACGGGATCGAGCGCGACGAGGCGGCCCGGCGCGAGGCCCTGACCGCCTTCCGCGCGGCGCTCGCGGGCGAGGAGCTGCAGGCGCTCCTCACCCGGGCGCGCCAGGCCGGAGCCGACGAGGAGCTGGAGGTGTGGCGCGAGCGCGGCTTCTCGGAGATCGTGCCCGACCCGGACGGCGGCGAGACGCTGTGGACCGGCTCGTTCGACCGCGTGGTGCTGCGGCGTCGCGGCGGCGAGCTGACCGGCGCCGAGGTGCTCGACTACAAGACCGACCGGGTCGCGGCGGCGGGCGTCGAGGCACGCGCGGCGTTCTACGCGCCGCAGCTCGCCGGGTACCGGCGCGTGCTCGCCCGCATGACCGGGCTCGCGGAAGAGGCCGTGGCGGCCACGCTGGTCTTCCTCGAGCCCGGCGTCGTCCGGCGCCTGCCCCGCTGACGCCCCCCCGCACCTCTCCCCCGTCAACGGACCGTAAGCCGAGCCGCTACCCGGTAGCTCGAGCGGCCACCTGCGGTACTCTCTGGGCCCCCCGTCGCTCCTGCAGAATCCGTCGACTTCATGAAACGCTTCTTCTCGGCCCTGGCCGTCGGTGTCCTGCTCGTTTCGCCCGCCGCGGTGGAGGATGCTTCGCCCTTCGCCCGCGCGCTCGGTCTCGCCGAACGCGCGCTCGCCGACGGCAACCTGGAGCGCGCGCGCGAGGAGATCCGCCGCGCGCAGGAGCGCGATCCGCGCTCGGTGCCGGCCTGGTCGCTGCGCGCCCGCTGGGCGGAGGCCGCGGGCGACCGCGACGAGCTGGTATACGCGCTCCACCGCGAGTACCAGCTGACGGTAGCCCAGGGGCTGAAGAAGAAGGAGCGCCTGGCGCTCGAGACGCACCTGGCCGAGCTCGACCCGATCGCGCCGGACCTCCTCAGCCTGAAGGTGCGCTTCATCGAGCGCCTGGAGCCGCTCGCGGTGAAGTACGAAAAGGACGGCCGCCCGCACTCCGCGATCCGCGTCCACAAGGAGATCCTCGCCCTCGACCCCGAACACGCCGCCAGCGCCGAGGCCATCCAGCGCATCGCGTCGGCGCCCGACCCGAGCCTCGCCGGCGACGCGAAGCCAAGGGACCTGCTGGCGGACGTCGACCTCGAGTGGATCCGCGAGCACGACGAGCGGCACGCGACCTGGGACGACCACGCCGTGCTGGAGCGCGACAACTACGTCACGCACACGAACGCCGGCTACGAGGTGCTCGTGCGCTCGGCCGAGGCGATGGAGCAGATGAACGCCTTCTATCGCCAGTTCTTCCAGTTCGGCACCGAGGAAGACGGCGGCAGCGTCCCGCGCATCGCGCTGAACATCTTCGCCACCCGCGACGAGTACCTCGAGCTGGGCATCGGCCCGCCGGTCGAGTGGTCGGCCGGACACTTCACCGGCGGCGCGGTCGAGACCTACATCGGAGGCGGCGGCTTCGAGGAGACCACCGGCACGCTCTTCCACGAGGCGGCGCACCAGTTCGTCGGCCTGGCGACCAACGCCGCGGGGTGGCTCAACGAGGGCCTGGCGTCGTTCTTCGAGGGCTGCCGCATCCTGTCGAACGGCACGGTGCTGATGAACCTGCCGGCGAGCCACCGGCTGTTCCCGCTCGTCGACCGTATGGAGCGCGGGTGGATGTCGAGCGCCGACGACGGGATCGACCCGGAGAACCCCTCGGGCAGCACCCCGGAGAAGGCGCCGACCTTCCGCATCGTGCTCGAGAACCGCTACCGCTGGGGCCCGCCGTGGTACGCGCCGACCTGGGGCGTCGTCTACTTCCTCTACAACTTCGAGGACCCGATCGACGGCCGCTTCATCTACCGCGACGCGTTCCGCGAGTTCATCGACTCGTCCGGCGGACGCGTCGGGGACGGCGCGGTCGAGAACTTCGAGGAGGTCGTGCTCGCCAACCCCAAGCGTCCGACGAAGGGCGTCGACACCACCGACTTGGAGCTGCCGCGGACCGTCGAGGAGCTCGACCAGGTCTGGAAGGACTGGCTCACGCGGCTGCGCAAAGAGGTCGGCGGCCAGATCACCGTCGAGCGCCCTTACCTGCAGTGGGCCCGCTACGCGATCCAGCGCGGCGACATGACCGACGCGATCGAGCACTTCGAGAAAGGCCTGGTCGAGGACCCCTCGAACGTCGACCTGCTGGACGAGTTCGCCGAGCACCTCGCGGACGAGGTGAAGGAGAAGGACCGCGCCGCGAAGCTGGTGCGCCTCGCGCTGTCCGAGCTGGAGCGCCAGGACCCGGTCGACGAGAAGCGCATCGACGAGTTCGAGCGCAAGCTGGCCAAGCTCGACCCGAAGCAGAAGACGCTGATCCAGATCCGCGAGGACCTCGCACGCTCGTCGGTCGTGCTGGCACAGCGCTACCTCGGCGAGGAGCTGTACCTGCAGGCGATGGACCTCTCCTGGCGGATGGGGAACGACTTCGACATGCCGGAGATGTTCCCGTTCTTCGAGGAGGCCGCGCGGCGCAGCGAGAAGTCGCTGGCGATGTGGCGGCTGGCCTACAACGAGCAGAACTTCGACGGCTGGGCCAAGGTCGGCAACACGACCTTCAACTCCAACCGCGAGATCATCGAGGGCGCGTTCGAGGGCGAGCAGGAGTTCGACTACCGCTTCCTCGTGCTCGACGAGGTCACCTCGGGCGACTTCTCGATGGAGGCCGAGATCTCGGCCGAGTACGGCAAGGTGCGCTTCTGCGGCGTGGTCTTCGGCCGCAAGACGCTGACCGACTTCCACGCCGCGATCCTGTTCCCGCCCGGATTCGACGACGACGGGACGGCGAAGCAGGGCTACGTGGACCTGTCCACGTTCTACGGCGACAGCTCGTTCGAGATCTGGCGCCACAGCCCGATCCCCGAGACGCGCGACCGCGACGTGTCGTCGTCCGACAACTGGCGCAAGCTGCGCGTCGACATCACCGGCCGCAACGTCGACGTCTGGCTCGACGGCGAGTTCGTCGCCACCCAGGAGTTCGGCAGCTTGGGCGTGCTGCGGGGCACCTTCGGGCTGCTGATGGGGCCCGGTTCGGCGCGCTTCCGCAACGTGCGTTATCTGGCGCGCCAGCCGCGCGATCCCGGCTCGCTGATCGAGCGCGAGATCCGCATGGAAGGCATCGCCGGCGCCGGCGGCAGCATGGGCTACAGCTGGGTCGGAGCGAAGCCGCCCTTCCCCGCGGCCGAGCGCTGGGTCGGTGAGACGCGCGAGTCGTGGGAGGAGGCCGGTGCCGTGCCGCAGCTGCTCGTGCTATGGAGCACCGGGCAGAACGACCAGATCCGGCTCGACGAGTGGCTGCACGAAGTGGCCGAGCGCCACTCCGACGTCGGGCTGCGCATCATCAACGTCGCGAACACCTGGGACGACGACAAGCTCGACGCCTACCTCGCCACCCGGTCGTTCCCGGGCGCGGTCGCGGTCGACAAGCTCGACGAAGAGGCGGGCACGGGGAAGACCTTCCAGGACTACTTCATCAACCGCTTCAACCTGCCGCGCATGCTGCTCCTGGACATCGACGGCAAGGTCGTCTGGGAGGGCGACCCCGGCTTCAAGATCGGGCGCGACTGGTCGGCGGGCGAGGAGTCGTACCTCGACGCGCCGCTGAAGGACCTGATCGAGAAGCGCCGCCTGCACGACCTCGCCACCTGGCGCGAGAGCTGGCGGACCGAAGGCGTCGAGGCCCTGTCGCGCGGCGACGTCAAGGCCGCGACGGGGCTGCTGCTCGGGTCGCGCAACTTCGACTGGCGCCTCGATCAGTTCGTGCTGGACGCCCAGACGCGCCTCAACGAGCTGGAGGGCGCGATCGCGTCGCCCGAGGCCTTCGCCGAGCCGCTGGTCGCCGACGGCCGCGAGCCGGCGCTTCTGGCGCTCGCGACGTGGGGTGAGCTGCTCGACCAACCGATCGACGTCGACTCGAAGGCGCTGAAGCCCTACCGCCGGACCGACGCGGCGCGCGACTGGACGAAGGCGATGACCGCGCTCAAGTCCAACCTCAAGAAGATCGAGGACGGCAAGGAGGTCGGGAGCATGGAGCGCGTCTACGAGAAGCTCGCCCCGCTCTCCGGCCCGTTCCCGCGTGAGCTCGCCGACACGCTGCGGGCGGCCGAGGCCTCGGGTCCGGCGGACCTGCGCCGCGCGCTGCTCGAGGCCGAGCATCTGCCCGCGCTCTGGCTCGCGCAGGAGCACCTCGGCTGGTAGCGTCCGGGCTGGCCCGCGACGCGCGGGCCGGCCCGTATGGAAGAAGTCCTTCTCGCCCTCGTCGCGCTCGGCGCGTTCCTGGCGCTCCTGAGCGCGCCGCTCCTGGCGCTCGTCGCGGTCCTGCGCGGCGCAGCGCTGCGCAAGCGCGTCGATGCGCTCGAGCGAGAGCTGCGCGCGCTGCGCCAGGGCGCGGTCTCGGCCGCCGAGCCGCGCACCGAGCCGGCGCCCGCCGCTAAGCCGTCCCCCGGCCCGGGGGACGCCGCGCCGGCGCCCCTGCGCTCGGCCGACCCCGCCGCCTCCTCCGGCCCCGCGGAGGGGGCCGGTGAGCCCACCGGCGTCGACGACTCCGCCGGCGCCGCAAGCCCCGCCGACTCGCCGGAGGCGATGGCGCCGGACGCGCCTTCCGAGCCGGCGCCGCCTCCGGTGCCGCTCCATCGGCGCATCGACTGGGAGCGCTGGGCCGGCGTGCGCGGCGCCGCCGTGCTCGGCGGCATCTTCGCCGCGCTCGCGTCGATCCTGTTCGTGAGGCTCGCCTTCGAGAACCAGTGGATCGACCCGGCGGCGCGCTGCTGGTCCGGCGCCGGGCTGGGGCTCGCGGGGATCGTCGCCGGTGCCTTCCTCCGCCGGCGCGACTATCGCTTCGCGCCGAGCGCTCTGGAGGGCGCGGGCATCGTCGCGCTCTACGCCGCCGTCTGGGCCGCGCACCGTCTCTACGGCTACCTCAGCCTGCTCGCGGCGCTGCCGCTGTTGGCGGCGGTCACGGCGCTCGCTTGCGTGCTCGCGGTGCGCCACCGGTCGCAGCTCACCGCGGTGCTCGGGCTGGTCGGGGGCTTCAGCGCCGCGTACCTCCTCAGCGCCGACGCCGAGCAACCCTTCGGCCTGTTCGGCTACCTGCTGCTGCTGGACCTCGGGCTGCTCTTCGTCGGACGCAGGAGCGGCTGGCCGTCGCTCGGTGTGCTCGCGCTGCTCGGGACCTTTCTCTTCGAGAGCCTGTGGATCTTCGGCTCGATGGACGTGGGCGGCACGCTGGTGGGCCTCGCCATCCTGGCGGTGTTCGCCACGGTATTCGCGCTGACCGGGCTGAGCCCCGCACAGCGCGCGCGGCGCGGCTGGTTGTTGAGCCAGTCCGGCGCGGTGCTCCTGCCCTTCGCCTTCGCGGTCCACTTCGCGGCGGACACCGACTTCCACGGGCACATGGGATCGGTCGCGGCGCTGGTCGCGTTGCTCGGAGCCGCGGGGTGCGTGCTGGCGCGGGCGCAGCGCGCGCCGTGGCTCGCGGTCGGAGCGGCGGCGGCGGCCGTGTCGGTCCTGGGCGTATGGGTGCTGGGCACCGAGCTGGAGGTCGGCGGCGTGTGGAGGCTCGCCCTCCTCGGCGGCGGCATCGCGGCGGTCTTCCACCTCTTCGCCGAGCTCGAGCGGCGCGCGGGCGGCGGGTTCGGGCACGCACCGGCGGCGGCGCTCACGGCCGGCGGGCTGATCTTCCTGGTGGCGCTGGCGCCGCCGGTGGGAGCGCGCGCGCCGCTCGGCGCGTGGGCCTTCGCCCTGGCGCTGCCGGCTGCGCTGCTCGTGCGGCAGGCGGCGCTCGCCGGGCGTGGCCTGCCCGCGCTGGCGGCGGGTTCGGGGACGGGCCTGGGGTTGCTCCTGTACGCGGTCGAGCACCGCGACGCCGGGGGCGAGCTGCTGCCTCCGCCGTTGCTCTACCTCGCGGCGGTCGCCGTGGCCGCGCTCGCCCTCCTGGCCGCCGGGCAGATGCTCACGGCGCGCGCGCGCTGGGGCGCGTGGCACGCGGTCGGGCTGACCGTGGTACCGGGGCTCGCCGGCCTGTCGCCGCTCCGGCGCCTACTAGAGGACCAGCTGACCGCGATGCAGCTGGGCCTGCTGGCCGTGGTCGGCGTGCTCGCCGTAGCGGCGGGCCGGCTTGGATCGTGGCTGTGGATCGCCGCCGGGGCGCTGATCGTCGTCGTGCTCCAGCTCGAGTTCACGTTCAACCTCGACGCCCCCTACCCGCTGGTCCAGCTCGCCTCCCTGTCGGTCGCTGCCCTCCTGCTGGCCGCCGCGCCGCTTCCCTTCGCTGCCGGCCGGGAACGCCGCGCGCCCTGGATCGCGGCGGCCCTGGTAGTTCCGCTGGCGTACCCGCTGATCCACTGGCACTACGTCGACCGCTTCAGCGACAAGGTGGCGGCCCTGCCGCTGGTGATCGCCGGGGCCTCGGTCGGCGCGCTGGGCTGGGTCGCGGCGCGCAGGCTCGCGGGGGCCCCGGCGCTGGACACCGCGCGCGCCTGGTTCGGGAGCGTCGCGCTGGTGCTGTTGGCGACCGCTCTCCCGGTGCAGCTCGAGTTCGGCTGGCCGCTGGTGGCTATCGCGCTCGCCGCGCTCGCCCTCGCCGCCTTCGGGCGGCGGATCGGAAGCTCGGCGGTCGGGGCCGTGGCGGGCATCGCCGCGCTGGCGGCGACGCTCTGCCTCGTCGGGCGGGCGCTCGAGGCGCCGTACGAGCACGAGGGCGTGCCGATCGCCTCCTGGGTCTCCTACGTCCACCTGGTGCCGGCCTCTGCGCTCGGGGTCGCGGCGTGGATCCTGCGCCGCCCCGAGCGAGGCCCCGAGCAGCGCGCCGACCGGCTGCTTGCGGGCCTGGTCGGCCTATGCGCCGTCGTGCTGGGGTTCTTCTGGCTCACGTTCCAGGTGCTGGACTTCTTCGGGAAGCCGGGCGCGCGGCTGTCCTTCGCGGGCGAGCGGATGCCGACGCGCGACCTCGCCGCGTCGCTCGCGTGGGCGGTCTACGCGCTCGCGCTGCTCCTCGCCGGCGTCGGAGCACGGGTCGGGGGTCTCCGTTGGGCGAGCCTGCTGCTCTTCCTCGGGACCATCGCCAAGGTCTTCCTCTACGACCTCGGGGAGCTGGACGGACTGCACCGGGTCGGCTCGCTCGCGGGACTCGCGGTCTCCCTGATCACGGTGTCCCTGCTCTACCAGCGCTTCGTGTTCCGGCGCGCTTAGGGAATGCCCGAAGTTGGGAGGCGCCGGCCGTCCTCCGACGGCCGGCGCCCTTGGGCACCAAGAGACCCGCCACGGAGGCGTGGGAAGGCTTCCCCTCAGAGGCCTACCCACACTCCGCCGGGGACGACCCAGTCGTCCCGTCGCGGCGCGTGCCGTGCATCACCCCTACGCGGCAGGAGACCCTGCGAGCGGTCTCACACGGACGCACGGCGGCGCCTCGCGGCTCTCCCCCGGGGCGTGGTGCTCTTGCTGTCCGACTCATCGTGGAGAGACCTCGAAACGGCGAGTCACAACGTCGTTTTTTGATTTCTCGAGTTCTCGCCATCGGCCGTCCGGCTTCGACGTTTCTTCGGGCTATGCGATTAGTGCATCCATGGTTCCGCCGGTTTGCGAGCGCCACGTTGCGACCGGCGAAACCTAACGCCGAATCCCGGATTTTTTGTACGTCGAATTCGACTTCCACCAAACATGAAGCGCGGGAACAAACGACAACAACACGTGTACATCTTGTCCGGAATGGAGCGCGTATCGTCAGTTTGCGCACTCGCGCCCGTTGACAAGACAGCGACCTGCTAAAGCGACTAAACCGGTGAGTCAGCCGGAACCTTGAACCACGATCGTTCGTCTCGATAGGGCTTGCCCTGTCGAGGACGAGCCGAGGTGACTTCCCCTCACACCCTGCCGGACCATTCGGTCTTCCCAACCTGAGCGAACGCCGGGGAGGCACCCTAAAGGGCCAACCGCCGAACGGGGAGTACGAGATGGAGGGACAGGACAGTGGGCGCCTCTTCGTGAGGTTGATCCAGCTCGATCGGAAGAAGGAGGCCTTCGACTTGCTCCTGCAGAACGCGGAGCGCCTGCGTGGGCTCCTCGAGCTGCGGTACGCGAGACATCTGCCGCCAGGCACGATCAACTCGATCATCGTCGAGGCGGCGGTGTCTGCCTTCGGGCGCGCCCACGAGTTCCGCCCCGGCCGCCCCGAAGCGCTCGCCTTCTGGGTGTTCCAAATCGGCAGGGAGTTGGCGATCGAGCGCGTGGGGAAGCAGCCCCGTCCGAGAAAGCGGACGAGAGAACAGCAAGTTCAGCTGGACGAGACCGTTGAGAGAATCGGGCGCCTGCCCGATCCGCACCGAACGGTGCTGCAGCTCGATCTTGACTGCGGTGGAAGGGCGCCGATCCAGATCCTCTGTGAGGTCCTCGGGGTCGACGAAGACCGAGCCCTGGAAATGCGCGCCGAGGCGCGCCTCCGCTTCTACAAGGCATAAGAAATGAGCGCACGAATCAATCAATATTGGTATCAGCAAGTAGACGCCACCGGAGCGGAAGCGGACTGCGTCGGCCTAACCGATCGGGAGGCGCTGCACGAGTTCGAGTCCGCCCCCTTCTCGGACTGCTTCGAGCTGCGCAGGTTGGTGCGGGAGACGCCCGAGTCGACGGGCCTGACCGAGACGCTGATCCGCGCGAGCCAGCTGGGCAATACCGAGGCGCGCGACCTCTTCGTCGAGCGCGTCCAGCCCCGCATCCGCTCCTTTGCCCGCCGCAAGCTCGGTCCGGGGCTGCGCCGCCACCTCGACTCCGCCGACGTGCAACAGGAGGCCAACGTGCAGGTCGTGCGCTCGCTCGATCGCCTCGAGGTCCGCGAGAAGGGGAGCGTCAGCGGCTGGCTGCGCGTCCTGGTCCACAACACCATCCTCCGGATGAACCGGGCCGCCGACGGCACGCCCGTGCCGGCCCCGCTGATCCCCGAGCTTTGCGACGTGCTCCCGGAGCGTCCGCCCTGTCGGCACGACTCGACGCGCATCGACCTCGCATTGAACGAGCTTGAGAAGACGCATCCGGACTATGCCTTCGCGCTCCGGAAGAGGCTGTCGGGAACCCCGCTCCGCGACATCGCCCGATCGCTCGGGCGCGTCGAGGGCGCCGTGCCGATGCTGCTGGTCCGGGCGCGCCTCAAGCTGCGTGACGTGCTCAGGAGGCGATCCCGCGACGAAACGGCGTGACGCTCGCAGGTAAAGTCGGCCTACTCACCTTGATAGCCCGCGCGGGGCACGGCTATGATCGGCTTTCAGCCTTCGGCCAGGGGTTGATGTAACTCCTATACCCGTTCCCTTCTGCTCGTCGGAGC
The DNA here is from genome assembly GCA_039029355.1 of Planctomycetota bacterium. Taxonomy (GTDB): domain Bacteria; phylum Planctomycetota; class UBA1135; order UBA1135; genus JBCCGI01. The sequence continues at coordinate 93,756 of JBCCGI010000010.1, read as the reverse complement.
TCGCACGATGGACGATCGAGGTGGAACTCAATCTGCGATGAGCTTCCGTGAGGGCCGCAGTGCGGCCAACCAAGAGGTCTCGAATCCGGATCAGGCCTGGTACGCAGCGATGCGCGACTGCGGACTGGAGCCCGATGTCGAGCCGTTGACGGAGAAAGAGGCCTGGGCCGAGTTCCTGGCCTCGCCGGCGGTCGGCACACCGACTCCTCGCGACGAGGATCCATTGCTCGAAGAGCACACCGCGCTGCTGGTCAGGGAGGCGCAGGACGGCAACCGCCACGCGCTGTCGCTCCTGATGGAGCGCTACCACCCGCGTGTCCTCGACATGGTCCGGCGCAGGCTGGGCCAGTCGCTGCGCCAGCGACTGGATTCGGGCGATGTCGCACAGGACGTGCTGGCGGAGTCGATCCGCTCGCTCGTACGCTTCCGGCAAAGCAAGGAGGACTCGTTCCGCCCCTGGCTCCGCGCCCTGGTCGAGAACCGCATCCGCAACCTGAGCCGAGGCCAGGTCCCCTCCAGCGATGTCGATACGACCGAGCTCGAGCTACGCGCTTCGAGCGAGGAGGAGGGCACCGCCGCCTGGCGCGAAAAGCGCGAGTGGGAGGAGAAGCGCCAGCGGCTCGACCGCGTGATCGAGACGCTCGGCGGCCTCCAGGGTGAGGTCGTGCGCCTGCGCTACCGCGACGGGCTGTCGTACCGCGAGATCGGCGCGAAGCTGGGACGCAGCGAGGCGGCCGTGTCGATGCTGCTGTCGCGGGCGCGAGCGTCGATCGCGCGCAAGATGGCGGGACCCGAGCGACGGAATCGCTCCGTTCAGGAGTAGGGATCCAAGCTAGCCGTTCGGGGTGACGCGAAGCACCGGCCGAGCGCCGAGGCTGGCGCGGCGAGTAGACTCGGCGGCTCCAAGGCGGTAGTGACTCGTGGCAAACTTGTAGTACGAGTTCCAGCCACCTCCGCGGATGGCATGGCTGATCTCTCCGACCGTGACGACCGCATCCGAATCGAGCGTCCACTCGTCCGCGCACCACTCGAAGACGTTGCCGTGCACGTCGTGCAGCCCGAAGGCATTCGGCAAGAGCGATCCAACCGGCGCTGTCCAAGCAAAGCCGTCGTCGAGATCGGGCCACGTGTCGGCGGCTCCCTTGATGGGGAGTCCGGCCTCGACGCCCGAGCGGTCCGCGAGGTTCGCGTGCCCCTCCAAGCTGGTGTACTCCGGCCCCGTCGACCAGTCCCACGTAGAGCGAGCCCTGGCCGCGTACTCCCACTCGACCTCGGTGGGAAGCGCGAAGCCGAAGCCCTCCAGGAAGCGCGAGCACTCTTCCCAGCTCACGAGCTCCACGGGGTGAGACAGGTCGTTGACCCGGCCTCGGAACGTCGACCCCGGACCGAACTGACCGCGCGTATCACCGGTCATCCGCTGCCACTGCCCCTGAGTCAGCTCGTATTTCGAGATCAGGAAGGGCGGGACGGAACGAGACTCGCTTGCGCCGGGAGGACCGAACGCGAAGTCGCCACCGGGGACAAGCACGAAGACCACGCCGGTCTCCTCCCCCACGACTCGCTCGTTGGTAGCTGGATCGAGCTCGGGAGGCAGCCCCGTCTGAAGGTCGACGAACTCATAGAGCCCCGACCTAGGGTCCACCCCGAGCGGCAGAAGTCCCAGGCGCGGGGTCAGCTCGATCCCGCCGTAGGCGTCGGATGAGCGCACGAAGGCGGCCGCGTCCTTCCAAGCCGTGTCGGCCTGCTCACCCGAGACCGTGAGCTCCTCGATCCTCTCCGCCAAATCAAGCCGCGACCGCATGCGTGCCAGCGCTCCAGGGGGACCGCCAAGCCGGGCCAGATCCTGGGCGACCTCGGCTCCCAGGTGCCCGAGGCCTCCGGACTCATCCCACGCGTCGTCCCCGTCCATACGGCCGAGCAGCTCCTCGAACGACTCGACCCAGGCCGCGATCCGCTCGCCTCCCAGCACCGCGGCCCAGACCTCCCGGTTTTCCTTGACGAGCAGCGCCGACAAGGCGACGGCATCCGCCTGCCGCAGCTCGCGCCGCTGCGACTCCAGGGCGAAGCCGACCAACGCGACGACCGCGAGCAACGCGACGCCGACCGCCGAGGCGACACCTCGGTTGCGCAAGACCCACTTCTTCGCCTCCGCCAACGCACCCGTCGCGTGCGCCTTGACGACCCGGTTCTCCAGGTACGCCTGCAGGTCGTCGCGCAGCTCGACCATGCTCCCATAGCGGCGCTCGACGTCGCGCTCCATAGCCTTCTCGCAGATCGAGGCGAGCTCGGCCGGCGCGCCGGGGGCGACCTGGCTGAGAGGCTTGGGCGGTCCGTCGAGCAGACGCTGCAGCACGACGCTTAGCGGCGGGGCCTGCTCCTCGCTCGGGCGGCGCTCGTCGTAGGGCGCGTGGCCCGCGAGCAGCTCGTAGAGGATCGCGCCCACCGAGTAGACGTCGGTGCGGCCGTCGACGGTGTGCGTCTCGTGCTCGGCCTGCTCGGGCGACATGTAGTAGGGCGTACCGATCACGTGCCCGTCCTGGGTGAAGGACAGCACGCTCTCCAGGCCGCTCTCTCCCCACGGGCTCGTGATCACGGTCGACGCGGCGGACTGGCCCCGTAGGAACACGCCGAGCGATCCCTGCGCGTCCTTGTTGAGGAACTTGGCGAGCCCCCAGTCGAGCACGTACACCTCGCCGAAGCGCCCGACCATCACGTTGCGCGGCTTGAGGTCGCGGTGGATGACGCCCTCCTGTCGGTGCGCATACGCGACCGCCTCGCACACCTTGAGCAGCACGCCGACGACCTTGGTGGTCGTCCAGCCGCCGGTTCCCGCGCGGAGCTGTCCGAAGATGTCGGTCAGCGTGTCCTGCTCGATGAGCTGCATCGTGAAGTAGATGTGCCCGCGCGAGTCGACGCCCAAGCGATGCACCGGCGCGATGCCGGGGTGTCGGAGCTGGCTCGTGATCTGCGCCTCCTGCAGGAAGCGCGCGACCTTCGCCTCTCGGCCGGGCGGAACGCTGCCGTCGGCGTTGAGCCGCGCGTCCAGGCTGACCTTCATCGCGAGGCTGCGGTTGAGGTCGTCGTCCCAGACCTCGAAGACCTGCGCCATACCGCCGCGGCCTAGCTCCGACTCGATGCGGTACGGCCCGATGCGGCCGTGGACCTCGTGCGGCTCGGGCAGGAGCTCGCTCAGGTCCATGTACTCGTCGAGCTCGAGTCGGAAGCGCGCGCGCGTCTCGGCGCTAGGACAGCGCGCGGCGTACCGCTCGGGGTCTGGGTTGCGTCCCGCCTCGTAGTCGCAGACGAAGCTCGTGAGCACGCGCTGGACGATGTCTTCCTCAGCCTCGGCGTTCTTCATGTAGGGCATTCCTCCGCGCTTCAAGCTAAGCCCTCCCACTCCGTTGCCGGAAGACCTTGGCCCGCGCGATTCCAACGAGGATTCGCGCTTTTTGCCGTTAGAGCGCGAGCGAAAGCGCTCTCCCCAAGCAGGTCCAGGACTGGCGCCACCCCCTGACCCCGTCGCCCGGGAGCACCCGGGCTCTCAAACCGGAACCAAGTTTCTTGGGGGAGGTACCCATGTTCACCCTATGGCATCGTCGTGCCTATCTGCTCTTCGTTCTGCTTCCCTGGCCCGCATCCGCCGCCCAGGTCGGCGGACTTTGCCCCGGGGTCGCCGAAGTGCCGACCTCGGAGGATCCCGAGCTTCACGTCGAAGCGCTCGCGCAGAGCGGGCGCTTCGGATCCGCCCTCGCAGCGCTGGGAGACCTCGGCAACGACGGCACGATTGAGATCGTCGCCGGCGCCCCGGCCGAGCCGGGTTCTGGTGGCGGAGGGTTGTGGCTCATCTCCATCTGGGGCCCGAGCTCGGCCACGCCAAACGAGCTCGCCTCGATCGAGCCGCTCGTCCTGCCGCCCGCGGTGCAGCCGGCGGACGGCGACCGCTTCGGAGCGGCGTTGACGCGCCTCGGCGACACGGACTGCGACGGATCACAGGAGATCGCCGTCGGCGCGCCCGGCGAGTCGGGCGGAGCCGGCGCGCTCTACGTGCTCGAGCTGAACCCCGACCTCACGCTGTCGCTCGTGCACCACGTCGACGCAACGCACGCGTGCTTTGCGGGCGGCGTCGCGGCCGGAGACGAGCTCGGCACCGCTCTCGCGCGCCTCGGCGACCTCGACGGCGATGGCTACGACGACCTCGCGGTGGGCGCTCCGGGATGCGACGACGGCGGTGTAGACCGCGGAGCGATGTGGATCCTCTTCTCCGGCACGGGCGGCGCGCCGCAGTCGGCGCAGAAGATCAGCGCGTCGGGCGGCGCGCCCGCTCACGTCTCGGTCGATGGGCGCTTCGGCTCAGCCCTCGCCAAGCTGGGACGCTTCGACGACCCGGGCGACCTCGACGCGGACGGCCGGCCGGACGTCGCGGTCGGAGCGCCTGAGCTCGCCGGCGGAGGCGGACTCTGGATCCTGTTCCTGGACGACGACGGCACCGCGAAGGACGGCGCGCTGCTCCCCGCCGCGTGCAGCGCGCTCGCCGCGGAGCTCGAAGAGGACGATCGCTTCGGCGCCTCGGTCGCCGCGCTCGAGCCGCCGCCGGGCGAGCTGAGCGGACTCGTGCTGGCGGTCGGCGCGCCCGGCGCGGCCGACTGGGTCGCCGGTCAGGGGGCGCTCTGGTACCTGCTGCTCAGCCCGCAGGGAGACGCGTCGCACGAGACGCGCATCAGCGCCGGCAAGGGCGGTTTTGCCGGCTTCCTGGGCGCCGGCGACGGCTTCGGATCCTCGATCGCGCTGGCAGGCGACCTCGACGGAGACGGCATGGGCGACGTCCTGACCGGCGCCCCCGGCGACGACGTCCTGGGGCCTGAGTCCGGCACCGTGTGGCGCGTGCTGCTGGGGCCCGAGGTCGAGCCTCGCGTGCTGCCCTACGGCGAGGCCGGGAATCCGGTCACGCTCACCGCCTCGGGCGACCCCCGCATCGGCGAGGAGGTGCAGTTTCAGCTCGCCCCGTCGGCGCAGATCTCGGGCCCCGCAGACGTCTACCTCACGCTGAGCTGGTCGCCGGACCCCTTGGCGCCCGTGGGCTCGCCGCTCGCGGGCTTCCTGGGGCTCTTCCTCGTGGACCCGCTGCAGGGTATGGAGACCACCGGGCCCATCTGGATCGACCCGACGTGCCCCCTCGCGTGGGACGTCTTCATCGACGAGAACCCGAGCTACGAGGGCAACTCGGTCTACGTGCAGGCGTCGGTCGTGACGCCGGGGCAGGCGTATCTCAGCAACGGCCTCCAGCTGGTCGTGGGCGGCGCGCTCCCCTGATCGCGGCCGGCGCCGCTCACGAGCCGCCTAGCTCGACGGTGAAGTCCTGCCGGCGGAACACGCACTCGCCCGTGGCTCCTTCGCACACGTAGTAGAGCGCATAGCCGCTCAGCCGTCCGGCGGGCGCGCCGTCGGGCAGCTGGAGCTCGAGGTCGAGGTGACGCACTTCGGCGGAGGTCTCCGCCGCCGGGTCCGCGTGCACCAGCAGCCTGCGGCTCGCCTTCCAGCCCTCCGGGAGGCCACCGTCGCCGATCCAGACGCACAGCGGCTCGACGTCGTTCGTCCAGTGCACGTCGCGCAACGCGTTCGGGCGCAGGGTCACGTGGAGCGTCGCGGTCGCGCTCTTGCCCGAGGTGTCCCACGCCACCGCGGTCTCGAGCGCGACCAGCTGCTCGGCGTCGCGGTGGATCTTGCCGTCCGGGTCGGGGGCCTCGCCGTCGCTTGCGGCGTCGAAGCCGCGCCGCGCGCCGGCGAGCTCGGACCCGGTGAGCTCGGCGCGCAGCGGCACCGGCGTCTCGCCGCGCGCGCGCAGCTCCTCTCGGGCCTGCTGCACCCAGGTGTAGAACGGGTACGGCTTGTCGAGCCGCGGGCCGTACTGTTGGATGCGCCGGCGCCAGATGTACTGGTTCGGGTCGATGCGGCGCGCGCCCGCCCAGTGATCGATCGCGGCCTGGAAGTCGCCGGAGCGCGCGAGCGTCGAGTCCGAGCGCATGCGGCGCGCGACGCCCGCGTGGAAGAGCAGCGCCGGGTCGCTCTTGCGCTCGGCCGCCAGGCGCTCGAGCGCGCCGATGGAGTCGTTCATCGCCGCTTCGCCCTTCCAGAGCAGCGCCTCTAGCGCGCGGAAGTGCTCGGGCGTAAGCGAGCCGCGGGGCTCGGGCGCGAAGAGGTCCGCACGTTCGGCGTCCGCGGGCGGATCGAAGCGCTTGCCGACGAAGGTCTCCGCAAGCCGCCCGACGTCGCGCACGGCCTCGCGCACCACGCCGTGCTCGTCGATCGCGACGCCGAAAGGCACCGCGACGGACCCGGTCAGGTTGAAGGGATCCCACAGGATCGGCCAGTCGATCCCCTGCCACTGGGCGAACAGGCGGCAGCGGTCGGGGTGCTGCTCCTGCGTGATGCCGATCAGCTGCACGTCGCCCGACTTACGCCAGGCCGCGGTCTCGCGGTGCCAGACCGGCACCTTCTTGCGGCAGCCCGCTCACCAGGAGGCGAACTCGATCAGGATGACCTTCTTGCCGCGCAGATCGGACAGCGCCAGCGTGTCGCCGTCGATCGTGGGGAGGCGCAGGTCAGGGAGCGGCTCGCCGATGGCCCAGGGGTTGCCGAGCTGGGCCGAGCCGCTGCCGGCGAGCACGGCCGCGCAGAGCGCGGCGAGGCCGGCGGAGACGAGGACGGAGGGTGCGAACATGCTCCCCAGGCTAGCCCGAAACGCGCGCGGGCCCACCGCCCGCCGGGCCGAGAGATGCGGACTACACACGTCGAACGCGCCCGCGCGGACCGGCGGGCGTGGGCTGTGCGGGCGCCCCTGGGGGAGCCGCGCCTAGGGTGCCCTATCGAATCCGGCAAAAGCGTGACACGATCGCGCGCCGGACGACGCCCACGGCTCGGAGACTCTCCGGCGTCCACCTCGCACCTTCCCGGCTCCCCAGCTTCGCTACGGAACATGCAGAGCACCCGCATCCGCTTCGTCTATCCCGCCCTCCTCCTCGCCCTCGCGGTCGCTCCGTCCGCCCAGTTCACGGTGGACCAATCGGTCCTTCCCAGCGGGACCGGTATCAACTCGAGCACCGAGCAGGTCGACTTCGGGGACATCGACCTCGACGGCGACTGGGACATCGCCGTGGCGGACGGGGGCGACGACGGCAACGACCAGAACCGCTGCTGGGTGAACGCCGGCGGCCTGGGGGGCGGAACGCTCGGTCAGTTCGTCGACGAAACGGACACACGCTTCCCCGTGGTCTCGGACTCCAGCCGCGATGTCGAGTTCGTCGACTTTGAAGGCGACGGAGACCTCGACCTCTACGTCGCGAACCACGGCAACCTCATCAACCAAACCAGCCGCTTCTGGGTCAACCTCGGCCTCGAGCAGGGAGCCACGCTGGGCTTCTACGCCGACGAGACCGACACCCGCTGGGTCGACCTGGGAGTGGCCGGTCCGACCGGAAGCTCGATCGCGCCGTCGCTGCTGCTCCCCGGCGGGGGTTTTCTCGACTGGGTCAGCGACGGCGAGTTCGCCGACTTCGACAACGACGGCGACCTGGACCTGCTCCACGCCAGCGTGGGCGACAACCACAACGGCAGGGTCCCCTCGCGGATCTTCCTCAACGACGGGACGGGGCACTTCCAGGAGTACAACCCCAGCGGCTTCCAGCTGGCGGGGGCCGACATCGCCGACGACGATCCCGGCCTCTGGTGCGAGGGGCAGCAGAGCCAGGGAACGGACGACGCGAGCGGCCTGGAGTGCGACATCGCCACGGTCGCGGTCGACGCCGACGTGGCGGACCTCGACGGCGACTTCGACCTGGACATCCTGCTCGGCGACCGCGAGCTCGAGCCGCGCGTGTTCGCCAACCGCCTCGACGGCTCGGGCCTCGCGCCCGCGGCGGTTGGAGGCGTGCTGGGCTTCCGCGACGTCACCTCGGCGAGCCTGCCGCCGAACCACGCGCCGGGGAACGGACACTACGAGCAGGAGCTCGGCGATATGGACGGCGACGGCGACGTCGACATCCTCGGCGTCAACTGGCAGATCCAGGCCTTCGGGTTCGACGACGCTACCTACGCCAACGACGGCGCGGGCTCGTTCTCGCCCCCCACGATCCTCGATCTCGGCGGCGCCGACGACGAGGAGGCGGACTGCCTCGACTACGACAACGACGGCGACCTGGACCTCTTCGTCGCCAACTTCTCGGGCCAGGACAAGCTGTACCGCAACGACACCGTGACCCAGGACTCGCTCGTGTACGCGTCGGTGGGGATCGGGGACTCCTACTCGTCGACGTCGCGCGACGCGGACGCCTGCGACACCGACGGAGACGGCGACTACGACGTCGTCGTCGCGTCGGACAACTTCCAGGCGAACAGGTTCCTGCGCAACGTGACCGAGGTCCCGGACACCCACGCGCCCTATCTGCCGCGGATCGAGGACCTGCCCGATCGGGTCGCGTCGCGCGCTCCGATCCCGGTGCGGACGCAGGTCTACGACAACGCTCCGTACTACATCACCTGGTACAACAAGTCGCGGTTGGACGTGTTTGTCGACGGGACCGAGGTGCCGCACCTGGGCGCGTTCTCTTCGGGTGGGCAGGTCTTCCGCGCCGAGCTTCCGGGCAACCTGCTCGGCACGGTGTCCTACTTCTTCCGCTCCGAGGACGGCTACGAGAACGAGGGCGTCTCGCCGAGCGCCTCGTACGTCGGCAGCTACGGGATCGGCTTCTCGTCGCTGTACGGCACCGGCACCGCGGGGCTGACCGGCGGAGAGCCGACCCTCACGCCGCTGTCGGTCTTCTTCGGCGACGCGCCGCTCTATCTCGCGGTGGAGAGCGGTGCCCCCGCCGGCTCGATCGCGCTGGTCGCGATCGGAACGGGCGCCGACGTCGCGGGCACGGTCCTCCCGCAGATCGGCCAGCTCCACCTGTCGGGTATCCCGCTCTTCCTCCACCTCGATACGCTCGACGCCGCCGGCCAGGCCGTGGCGGTGGCCGACGTGCCGCCCATCCCGGCGGGCATCCACGTGTACGCCCAGGGCTTCGTGCTCGACGCGACCGCCGGCGGGTTCCCCTTCGCGTCGTCGAAGGGGCTCGACCTGGTCAGCCAGTAGCCGCGCCCAGAGCCTAGAACGCCGTCGAGCGCACCTCGAAGCCGCCCGCGCCCGACGGCTCGCGCTCGCGCGCGTCCACCGCGTCGACGCGCGCCGAGGGCGGCCCGGAGCGGAGCCAGCCGAGCATCTCCTCGACCGCGCCCGCGGGGCCCTCGATCCAGGCCTCCACGCGCCCATCGTGAAGATTCCTTACCCAGCCGGCGACGCCGAGGGTCTCCGCCCGCTCGCGGGCGTACCATCGGAAGCCCACGCCCTGGACTCGGCCGGTGACGTGGACTTGGGACGCGATCTTGCCTCTCATAGCGCGCCGAGATCGTCGCCCGCCTCCGGGCCCCCGACAACCCGAAAGCCGCCATGCTGTCTCTCCTCCTCGCCACGCTCCCCCACCTGGCCGCACCGACGCCGCTGCCGCAGCAGACGATGAACGTCGGCCCCTGGCGCGCGTGGCTCGACAGCCCGGGCGGCGAGCTGCCGTTCGGCCTCGTGATCGAGAACCCCTCGCGCGGCGAGCTGACCGCGACGCTGATCAACGGCGTCGAGCGCATCTCGACCACGCGTCTGGAGCGCGCCGGCGACGAGGTCACGATCGTGATGGAGCACTACGACTCGAGCATCGCGGCCACGCTCTCCGAGGGCGGCAAGCGGATGGACGGCACCTGGCGCAAGCGCAGCGGGCCGGACGCCTGGGCCGAGCTGCCCTTCCACGCCACCGCGGGCGGAGCCGCGCGCTTCGCCGGCTTCGCCAACGCGGGGCCGGGCGGGCGCATCGCGGGGCGCTGGGAGGTCGACTTCTCGTCGAGCTCCGACCCCGCCGTCGCCGTCTTCGAGGAGGGCGACGTCGACACCGTGAGCGGCACGTTCCTGACGACGACCGGCGACTATCGGTATCTGGCGGGCACGTTCCAGGGCGACACGCTGAAGCTCTCCTGCTTCGACGGAGCGCACGCCTTCCTGTTCCACGCCAAGCTGCAGGGGGATGGATCGCTCGCCGGCGACTTCTGGTCGCGCGACAGCTGGCACGAGACGTGGACCGCGCGCGCGAACTCGTCCGCGCAGCTGCCCGACGCGTTCGAGCAGACGATCTGGAACGAGAGCGTGGCCCTCGCCGACCTGGTCTTCCCCGACCTCGCCGGCACGCCGCGCTCGCTGGCCGAGCCCGGGCTCGCGGGCAAGGGCATGCTGCTGCAGGTCTTCGGCACCTGGTGCCCGAACTGCTACGACGAGACCGAGTACCTGGTCGAGCTCTACCAGCGCTACCGCGAGCGCGGGCTGTCGATCGTCGGGCTCGCCTTCGAGCTCACCGGCGACTTCGACCGCGACTCCGCGCAGGTCGGAAAGTACGTCGAGCGCCACGGCATCGAGTACCCGATCCTGATCGCCGGCACGTCGAACAAGGCGCGCGCCACCGAGGCGCTGGCGGCGCTCGACCGCGTGCGCTCCTACCCCACGACGATCTTCCTCGGCGCCGACGGGACGGTGCACGCGGTGCACACCGGCTTCTCGGGGCCCGCGACCGGCCCCGCCTACGACCACCTGCGCGAGGAGTTCGAGCGCCGCATCGAGGCGCTCCTGACCGCCGAGGCGCCGAGCCACGACTCGACCTGGGCCTGGCTCGTCGCGCAGGACTGGATCGACTACGGCACGATCCCCGGCGGCGACTACCGCTTCTTCGAGGAGGACGGCGTGCGCCGCGTGTTGCACCGCGTGCACGGCAGCGGTCGTCCCATCCTCGCGACCGAGGTCCTCGACGTGACGCTTGCGGGGAACGCCGTGTGGCTCGGCGACACGCTGTGGCGTGCGGACCGGCACGCGGGGGTGTTGTACGACCCGCGCGCCTTCGGAGCGCGCCTCGCCCCGCCCGACCGGCCGACGCCGCTGCTCCTGCGCGAGGGCGCGGACACCGACGAGGAGCTGGTCGGCGTGCTCAAGAGCGACGACCCCGTACGCCGCCGAGAGGCGCTCTTCGCCCTCGGCAACGCGCGGCGCCACGACGCCGCGCTGCGTCTGCCCGAGGCGGTCCCGCTGCTCGGCGACGAGAGCCTCGAGGTGCGTGTGGCCGCCGCGTGGGCGGCGGGCGTGTGTCGCGAGCTGGGCGCGCAGGAGGGCCTGATCGCGAACCTGGCCTCGCCCAACGCCGCGCTGCGCCGCGAATCGGCCGCCGCGCTCGCACGCATCGCGCCGGCGGATCCGGCGGTGCTGGGCGCGCTGCGACCGCTCTTGGGCGACCCCGATCCGCTGGTGAAGGCGGTGGTCGAGGGCGCGCTGAACCGCTAGGACCGGTCTACTCGGCCGTGCTCCGCACGACGCGCAGGCCCATCGTCGCGCGCAGCGCGGGGTCGGCTAGGTGCTCGTCCTGGGGCGCCCAGAAAATCTGCCCGCGGATCGTGTCGCCGCCCTCGACGACGAACGCCTTGCGCTGGCTCGAATAGCAACCGCCGGCGAGCTGGTGCCGGCCGCTCGCGTGCGGCTCGCCGAGCCACTCCCAGTGGCGGCCGAGCGAGTCGCGTACCCCGAGGCGATTGGGCCTGGTGCGGCCGGTCTCCTTCCAGCCGAGATCCGAGCCGCGCGTCTCGGTGAAGCAGACCTGCTGCGGGTCGAACGCACCGCGGCCCGCCTCCGAGAGGGCTCGCCACTCGTCGACGGTAGGCAATCGGTAGCCGAGCCTCCCCTCGCTGCGCGGACGGCCTTGGTCGTCGTAGTAGGGCTCCAGGCCCTCCAGCTCCGACAGCCGGTTGCACAACCGCGCCGCATCGCCCCAGGCGACGTGGCTTGCCGCCCAGCCACCGTCCTCGGCATCCTCGGCCCACGCGGACGGGTCGGCGCTGCGGCCGAGGAGCTCGCGGTGCTGGGCCCGCGTCAGCTCGTTGACGCCGACGAGCAGGCTGCGCTGGCGCCCGTCGGCGTCGGTCCACGAGACGCGGACGAGCTCGACGAGCGGCTTGTCGGATACGACCGGCCGCGGGTCCTCGTCGCGCGAGTCGTCCGGGGCTCCGAAGACGGAGGCGAAGTAGGGCGTGAAGAACGCCGTCACGAAGGCCACGGCGACCGCTCCGACAAGGCCGATCAGCGCCTTGACGAGCCATCTCGCGCGCTCGGAACGTCCGCCACTCTCAGCCTTCGCCGTTGTACGTAGCTCCCCTTGCATAGCTCCTCCCGGGCAGCACCTCGCCACCCAGGGAAGAACGCAAGCCGCAGAGGGCCGGGCCGGAAATCTGCCCGTTTCTCGCTTGGGCTACGGCACCAGCAGCAGCGGCTCCGGATTGCTCGCCAGGAACACCTGCCCCGTCAGCGGGTTTAGCACGCCGTACGCGTGGTGCGCGATCAGCCCCGCCAGTCCCGGGTCGGTGCCGGCGGGCAGCTTGAAGGTCGCGGTCGCCGTTCCAGCGGCGTTCAGCTGCCCCACGTACGGATCCACCACCGGGTTGGTCAGCGACAGCAGGAAGTACCCGTCGAGCGGGTTCAGCGGCAACGTCACGCCGCCCGCCGTGATCCCGGGCTCGGTGCCGGAGGTGGAGCCGAGCAGCACGTAGAAGAGGCCGGCGTGCTTCACACCGGCGACCAGGTCGAGCTCGACCTGCCCCCCGGCGGAGAGCGATGGCGTGGCGTCCCCGTCGGTCCACAGGTAGCGCTCATAGCGCTGCACCTTGAACGGCTGGCCGACGCCGGTGACGCCCCAGACGACCTCCTTCGCGGGGTTGACCTCGAAGAGCAGCCCCTGCACCGAGCTGCAGACCAGCGTGTTGCCGCTCGCGAGGCGCACCGCGCCGCCCATGATGCTGGAGAAGAAGTCGGTCGGCTCCTCCGCGACGTACTCCCACACCGGGCCGGCCGGACCGAAGGCCTCGCCCGGAGCGCGGAAGTAGGTGCCGTGGCCGTCGATCGGGGGCTCGATCTCGACCACCGTCGAGAACCCGCCCTCGAAGACGCCGCCGCTGCCCTCGTTGTTATTGAAGACCGTGAGGTTGCCCTCGCCGGGAAAGCCCTTCGCGACCCAGGCCGCGTCGTGTTGACCGTCGAGCTGCTGGTCGGCGGCGCCGCCGAGCCCGTAGGCCACCGGGTTGCCCCACCGGTACAACAGGTCGCCGCCCATGCCGCTGTTGCCGCCGGTGTGGCCGGCGGCCTCCTCGGTGGTCGTGCTGTGATCGATGACCCAGATCTCGTCGAAGTTGCGGACGCTGATCGCGATCTGGTCGAGCTCGGCGTTGTAGTCGACCGAGTTGAAGTGCAGCCAGTCGCCGCCGAAGGCGATCTGCGGCGGGTAGTTCAGGTCGATGAGCTCGGGGTGGTCGGGCACCGAGCCGAAGTTGGGCTTGGTCGGGTCGAAGTCCTGCACCAGGTGATCCCAGGCGTGCCACTCCCAGACGATCTCGCCGCTGGTGGGGCCGGTCGGGCGCACCTCGACGATCTGGTCGGGGCAGAAGGTCTCGCCGAAGAGATAGGCGGGGTTACGGCCCGCGGCGAGCGCGTCGAGGACCGAGAGCCCCTCCCACGCGACCAGCAGCACGTTCCCGTTCGGCAGCGGCTCGATGTCGTGGTGCTGCAGGTCCGAGCCCGCGAAGTCGTAGCTCCAAACGACGGTGCCGTCCCAGGCGATCTCCTCGACGCGCCCACCGGCGCCGAGCTTCGGACCTCCCGGTGGAACGATCTCGGCCGCGCGGAGCAGGTTGCCGTTCTCCAGCAGATAGGTGGAAAGCCCCGGCTCGTTGGGGTTGGGCCAGGTGTGCACGACGGCGCCGTCGGCGTCGATCAGCACGGTGTCGGTATCGAGCGTCGACGCCGAGAGCACGAAGCCCGGCGAGGCGTTCTCCACCTGGGCGGCCAAGGGCGGAGCGAGGACGAAGGCAAGGGCCGACAGGAGACGTCGGGGAGACATGATCGTTCCTGGGCAAGGGTCGATGGAGTTGAGGGGTACGGCGCACGCGGATCGCCGCTGACAATCAATATAGGTCGCGGCGGAACCCGCGAGCCGATGACATGTCGTTGACATCCCAACGCCCGAGAGGGCCTACGATCGTTCGTCGGTGAGCAAAAAAGCCCAAAGGAAACGCGGCGGAGCACGCGAGTGGACGGTGCTCGCCGCGGGCGCGTTGTCCTCCGCGGCGCTGCTGGGCGCCGCGCTCCTGGCGCTCGAGGATCCCGCCGTGCTGGGACGCGCGACGGTGGCGCGGATCGCCGGCACGGTTTCCGACGGGTTGGCGCAGGAATGGGAACGCATCGCGCGCGGCGACGAGCTCTTCTCCGAGCCGTCGGAGCGGGTCTTCCGCTGGGCCGAGGCGGACCGCGGGCCGCTGGCGCCCAGCGCTCCGGCGCGCGACCTGCTCTCCGACCGCGCGCACGAGTACCAGGCCTTCGATCTCCTCTTCGCCGAGGCACGCCGCAACGAGGCCCAGGGCGAGCTCGCCGCGGCCCGCGACCTGCTGCGGGACGCGGCCGACACGGAACACGATCGCGCCCGCGCCGCCGAGCTGCACTTCGCGCGCGTGCGCGTGTCGGCCGGCGAGGGGCGGCCGACCGAGGTCGCGCACGCGTGGGCGGACCTCGCCGCGCTCTGCGACGGCCTCGACGCGCGCGGCGACACCGCCTACCTCGTGCTCGCCGCGCTCGCCGCGCTGCCGGTGCTCGGCCGGGCGGAGCGCGACGCCGTGCTCGCGACGGTCGGCAACGCCTGGGCGCTGGGCGAGCTCGCGCTCCCCGACTCGCCCGCGGACGCCCGCGCGCCCTGGCACGGGCCCGCGCCGCTACGCGCCGCGATGCGCGCCGAGCTCGAGCGCTTCGGAGATCTGCCCGAGGGCGTGGAGCGCTTCGAGAGCCGCCGCCGGCTGCGGCTCCTGGCGGAGGCCTTCGGCGGCGAGCTGCCCGTCCCCTCCGCCGAGAGCGCGCCCGTCGGCGCGCTCGCGACCGCCGCCGCCGACGGGCTCACCTGGCTGCTGCTCCACCGCGCCGATCCCGGCCGGCCCGACGCCCGCGTAGCGCGGCTGATCACGCGCGACGACCTGGAGCGGCTCCTGCGCACCTCCGCCGACGCGCACGACCTCGTGCCCGACGGCTTCCTGCTCGACTTCGGCGCCGAGCGTCGCGGCGAGGCGGTGCGCGAACGGACCCCGCTGCTCGGCCCGGACTTCGGCTTCGCGCTGCGCCACCGCGACCCGGGCGAGATCATCGCCGCCGAGAGCGTACGCCTCGCGTTCCTGCAGGTCGGCCTGATCGTGATGGCCGTCCTCGTCGCGACCGCCACGGCCTTCACCTGGCGCGCGCTGCGGCGCGAGGGGCGGCTGACCGAGCTGAAGGCGGCCTTCATCGCCAACGTGTCGCACGAGCTGCGCACGCCGCTGTCTTCGATCCTGCTGATGGCCGAGAACCTCGAGCTCGGGCGCGTCCCCGACGACGCGGCGAAGGCGCGCTACCACCGCCTGATCCGGCGCGAGGCCGGCCGGTTGCGCCGGCTGGTCGACGACGTGCTCGACTTCTCGGCGCTCGACCGCGGCCAGCGTCCGCGGCTGCGCGCCGACGACGTCGACCTGAGCGCGCTCGCCGTGTCGCTCGAAGAGGAAGCGCGCGAGGCGGTAGAGGCCTGCGGCGGCAAGCTCGAGTTCCAGGCCGGTGACATCCCCGGCAAGATGCTCGCGGACGGAGAGGCCCTGCGGCGCGCCGTGATGAACCTGGTCGACAACGCGCTGAAGCACAGCGGAGGCACCGACGTGACGCTGCGCATCGGCGGCGCGCTCGACGAGCTGATCCTGTCGGTACGGGATCGCGGCCGCGGGGTCGAGGCCGAGCGGCGCGAGCAGATCTTCCAGCCCTTCGCGCGCCTGAAGGAAGGCTCCGACGCGCCGCCCGGCGCGGGGCTCGGGCTCTCGATCGTGCGCGAGATCGCCGAGGCGCACGGCGGCAGCGCGCGCGTGCGCCCGCCCGCCAACGGCCCCGGGGCCGTCTTCGAGCTGCGCCTCCCGCGCGGCGGTCGGGGAGGTGCCGCGTGAGCTCCGAAGCGATCCGTATCCTGATCGTCGAAGACGAGGAGCCGCTGCGCATGGCCCTCTCCGACGCGCTGCGCGCGGAGGGCCTCGAGGTGCTCGAGGCCGGTGACGGCGAGGCGGGGCTCGCGCTCGCGCTCTCCGAGGGCCCCGACGTCGTCCTGCTCGACCTGATGCTCCCCAAGCGCGACGGCTTCTCGGTCCTGCGCGCCATCCGCGAGGATCGGCTGACCGCCGCGGTCCTGATCCTGTCGGCGCGCGGCGAGGAGTGGGACCGCGTCCAGGGCTTCGAGTACGGCGCCGACGACTACGTCGTGAAGCCGTTCTCGACGCGCGAGCTGTTGCTGCGCATCCGCGCGGTGCTGAACCGCGCGGGCGGACGCACGCCGGGCCTCGACGCCGAGGGCGGCAAGCTGCGCGTCGGAGGGGCACTGATCGACTTCGCCGCCTATACCGTATCCCGCGCAGGTGCGCGCCACGGCCTCTCGCGCCGCGAGCTGGACCTCCTGCGCTACTTCATCGAGCACGACGGCGAGACGATCGACCGCGCGCGGCTCCTGACCGACGTCTGGGGCGCCGACGAGTTCCCGACGACGCGCACGGTCGACACGCACGTCCTCAAGCTGCGCAAGAAGCTGGAGGAGAGCCCCGAGGCGCCGCGCCACATCCTCACCGTGCACGGCGTCGGCTACCGCTTCTCGCGCCGCGGCGAGGGGTCGCGTTGACATCCCGTTGACAGGCCGAGCATCGCGCGGTGACAGGCGCGCTCGGGTCCGGGCGTACAAAGGGACGACACGGATGAGTGCTCCGCGCGGGGCACCGGCAGAAGGCAGAGAAAGGACGAAACGATGAGGCTCTGGAACCTAGCGCTCGCGCCCCTGTTGCTCGCGGCGGCCCTGACGAACCCGCTCTCCGCGGCGGCTCCTCAGGGCGACCCGGCGGACCCGAACCCGGCCTCCCTCGGCTGGACGGGCGCGTTCGAGATCGCGGGAAAGACGAAGGACACGCTGTCGGCCCAGGACGTCGCGGACCTGCGCCGCCGCGTCGCCGAGCTGCGCGTGCTCGCGCGCGCCGGCCGGCTGCCGGACGCCCAGGTCGCGGCGCTCGACCGCATCTGGGCCTATGCCTGCGCCACGGGCGGCTTCGAGGGGCAGGACGAGCTCCTCGCCGAGGTCGCCCTCGCCCGTTCCGAGCAGCACGAGGCGGCGGGACGCATGGACGCGGCGCTGTACGCGGCCGTGTACCTGCTGATGCGCGACGACCAGGCCTTCGCCAAAGAGCGCGCCGCCAGCTTCATCGCCGCGCCGTCCGCGCTGCTCGCCCTGGAGCAGGAGGTCGTCAACGTCGAGCAGCTGCGCACGCGCCGGCGCTGGCTCGAGAGCGTGGGCGGCCACAACATCGCCCAGCAGTCGACCGAGGACCTGGACGCCTCGGTGCAGGCGCACATCGAGTCGGGCAACTTCCAGCTGGTGGTGGAGATCGGCGCGCGCTCGGTGCCGGCGCTCGAGCAGGCCGTGCTCGGCGACCTCAACGACTTCCCGTCGAGCGTGGGCGAAGACCCGTTGTACTACCTGATTCGCCTCGGCGAGCGGCGCGCGGCCAAGCTGGTGCTCAGCAACATCGATCGCGGAGGCTACCTGTGGCACCTGCGCATCGTGCGAGCCCTGGAGCAGGCCAGCGTGCTCGAGACCCCGGACTCGTGGGGTACTCAGGTCGGCGACGCGCCGACGCCCGCGAGGGTTCCGGAGTGGCCGCGGGTCGTCGCACGCCTCCTCGGTGACCCCGACAGCGCGCGCGAGGCGATGGCGCTCGTGCGGGAGGTCTTCCGGGCCGACGGGGTGACCCCCGAGCTGGCCGAGGCTCTGCGGGCCGCGCTCGAGAGCGACGTGCCCGACCTGGTCAGCGATGCGATGCATCTGCTGCGCACGGACTGGCTGTCGAGGAAGTCGCCCAAGCCGCTGTACGAGGCGCTGATGCAGCACGAGAACCCGGAGCTGAGGGTGCTCGCCTCCGAGCGCCTGCTCGCCTACCCGCACAGCGCGGCCCTGCTCTCGCGGGCGGAGGATCCCGACTCGAGGGTCCGGCGCAACGTGGCCAAGGCGCTGCGGCGCCGCAAGGTCAGCGGCTCGTCGGCCCACATCGTGCCGGTGCTCGACGACGCGGCGCTCGCGGCCACCACGCGCCTCGTAGACGACGAGGTCGCCGCCATTCGGCGCAGCGCGGCGTGGGCCGCGGTCGACATGAGCCCGCGGCTTCCGGCGGAGCTCTACGCGCGGATCGGCGCGGACCCCGACCCGAGCGTGCGCTCCAGGCTCACCTGGTTCACCCATCCGGATCAGCAGTTCCTGACCGAGCTGATGACGGGCGCCGCGACGGATCCCGACGCGAGCGTCCGGACCGCGCTGGACGAACGGCTCGGATACGACGAGACGTGGAAGAACCCCGGCCCGTTCCTCGAGGCCGCGCGGATACGCCTCGTCGATCGGGACGTCGTGATGGAGCCGCGCGACCGCAAGGACATGATCGCCTACCTGGCGCCCTTCGACGACGGGGTCCGGACGCTCGTCCAGGCCGCGCTGGAGTACCCCGACGGCTCGCTCCTGCGGGAGATCTGGGAGTGGCGCAACTACCTGTCGTCGTCGACGGGATCGAAAGAGGCCGCCCTCCTGATCCTGGACGACGAGAGCCTCGCGGACATGTACGTGCTGCTGCACGCCAACAGCGCGGGCGGCAGCAACTACCTGAACATGGTCCTCGGCGACGCGAATGCGCCGCGCTGGGCCGCGATGCTGCGCGTGCTGGCGGACGACTCGGCGCCGGTGGACGCGCGCCTCAAGGCGGCCACCCTCGCGTGCCATGGGGGCGGCCAGGCCTTCTCCGACGCGTTGCTGGACTTCCTGGCGGCGCCGGAGTGGAAGGCACGCGCCATGTCCCCCGACGAGGCGGACGTGCTGCGCAACAACGTGCTCTACGACCTCCCGGACGGGGAGCGCAACCCGATGCTGCTCGCGATGGTGCGGCAGCCCGGAATCCGCGCCTCGATCATCGACAGCGCGCTGGGGATCTACATCCCCGAAGGGCCGACCGGGCGCGAGCTGACGCTCGAGGTCATCCAGCGCTGGAAGGGAATGGAGGCCGCCCAGTACGAGCCGCTCAACGACGCGCTCTTCCACCTCCGTACGCTGCCCGAAGACGCCGACCCCGAGGTGCTCGCGCGGGCGGCCCGCACGGCGAAGCATGCGCTCACGGCGGTCGGGACGATCGGCGCTCTGCGCGACCCGGTCTACCTCCCGGTGCTCGAGGAGTGCCTGCGCGCCGACTGGGTCCGCGTCGAAGCGCAGCGTCTCGCGGTGCAGAAGGCGGCGATCCAGGCGCTCTCCGGCTACCTGACCGAAGCGTCCGCCGAGGTGTTGCTGCGCGGGATGGGGACGGCGAGCGATCGCTTCGTGCGCGACCTGTGCCGCAGCGCGCTGGCGAACATCCGCAGCTATGAGGAAGAGCGGCGGCTCTGGGCCGAGCACAAGGAAGGCCGGGGCAGCAGCGGGGACGCGGTGGAGCGTCTGCTGGGGCTCCTGCGCGATCCGTCGGCGGAGGTGCGCGCCGAGGCCGCGCGCGCACTCGGGACGCTCGGCGCCTTGGAGACGCTTCCCGAGCTGATCGAGATGCTGCGCGACGAGACGCCCGAGGTGCGAGCCGCGGCCAAGTCCGCGCTCGACCGGCTCAACTCCGCAACGGCTCGTCCGGCGAACGAGCCGGCGGACGAGCAGACCGAAGGCTGACGCCCGATGGGCGGAGCACAGGTCGGCGCCGGACTCGGCGCGCGGGTCGCCCGGGGGGACGACGCCGCGCCACGGCAGCGAGCCGCGCCGACCTGGGCTCAGTCCGAGGAGCCCTGCGGATTGGGCTCGGAGGCGACCGCCTCGTCGCCCTCGGCCCCTGAGCCCGTGGGCTCGTGCGCCGCGAGCGCCAGCTCGCGCAGCGTGTAGTTGTGGAGCGAGGCGCGCGCCTCGCCCTCGAGCCCCTCGAGGATGCGGTCGACGCGCTGGTCAAGGCGCGTCGACGCGCCCAGGGGCTGCGAGCCCTCCTCCTGCTTCAGCGCGCCGAGCACGTCCAGCACCGTGACGAGCTCCAGGTCGCGCGCCGGCAGGAAGAAGTCGTCGTCGCGATCCCCGGTGCGCACGAGGATGCCAGCGGTGATGAGGTGCTCGAGCACCTGGTTCACGGCCCGCGGGGCGACCTCGAGGTCGGCGGCTAGCTCCGCGGCGCTCTCGGGGCGCTCGCCGCTGAGGAAGAGGTCCGCGATACGGCCGCACAGGCGCAGCGCCAGCGACTCGCGGAAGGCGTGATCGACGGTCCCCATGCGCGCGATGCTCGTGTAGAGCGGCACGCTGTGGTGCGCATAGGAGAGCTCGGCACCGATCAGGAAGATCACCCAGGAGAAGAACACCCAGAAGAGGAAGATCGGCAGCGCGGCGAAACCCGCATACAGCCCGTTGTAGTTGGCGATACCGATCTGCAGCTCGACGTACGCGAACTGCGACACGAGCCACAGCCCCGCCGCCGCCGCCCCGCCCATCGCGGCCGAGCTGATGCGCACGCGCGTGTTGGGCATCGCGAAGTACGCGAAGGTCAGCCCGAGCCAGATGACCGCGAGCGGCGCCGCCTGCAGCACGAAGGTCATGAAGCCCGAGAGGTCGACCTCGACGTCGCCCACCCCAGACTTCAGGCGCAGCGTGCGCAGCGCGGTCGTCGAAGCCGTGCCCACCAGGAGCAGGATCGGCGTGACCACCACGATCGCGATGTAGTCCGAGAAGCGCCGCGCCAGCGAGCGTCCGTGCAGGATCCCCCAGATGTCGTTGAGCGAGCGCTCGACGGCGCTCAGGAGCTTCACCGCGGTGTACAGGAGCAGCGCGAGGCCAAACATCCCGAGCGGCAGGTCGTTCGTGCCATCGACCAGCGCGATGATCTGATCGACCGCGCTCCGGAGCTGCCCCATGCCGTCGGCCTGCGGCCCGAGCTCCGCGCCGGCCTCCGCCGCATCGCCGCCGCCCAGGTAGCGGTTGAGGAAGGGAATCAGCGCGTCGTTCTTCAGCTGCTCGTACGCGCCCAGCCCACGCGCGACGGCGAACGACACCGCCAGCATCGGGACGATCGACAGCACGGTGTAGTAGGTGAGCGCCGCCGCCTGCACCATCGCGCGGTGCTGGTGGAACCCGCGCGCGGTCAGCACGAGCACGCGCGACACCCGCAGCCCGAACGCACGCAGCTTGGACTCTCCCGCGGCTTCGGCGAGCCAGATGTCGCGCGTCGCGATCTCCATGACGCGGCGCAGCCGCGGATGGCGGACGAAGATGCGCGGCCTTTTCGGGCGACGGTTCACGACACGCTTGTCGGCCGTAGCGCGCGGATTCCTGAGGGCGCGACGCCCGAGTGGACGCGGGAGTCGAAGCCCAGGGACGCCATCACCGCTCCCTCGACCTCGATCAGCTGCGCCAGCCGCCGGTCGACGTCCTCGCGCGGGTAGTCGCGCTGGGCCAGGTCGACGAAGAGCAGCCCGTGCCCGGCCTCCGACGGCCCGAGCTCGGCGTAGAGCCGCGCCATCGCGGGCACCGTCGACGCTTCGGCCAGGAGCACGAAGCGCTCGTGGCTGCGCCGCTCGATCAGGGCCGCGACGAGCAGGCGGTCGAGCAGCGTGCTCGTACGCGTCTGCGCCGAGCCCTTCAGCAGCCCGTCCATGTAGGGGTTGGGGAGCGCGGGCAGCAGCTCGCCTCCCAGCTCGGACAAGAGCCCGAGCACGCGGCGGAAGTGCTGGAGCTCCTCGATCGCCAGCGGCGCGAGGCGCTCGACCAGCGGGCGCCGCGTGGGGTTCTTGGTGATCAGCGCCTGCGCGCTCGTCGCCGCACGCAGCTCGCAATGGGCGTGATCGGACAGGAGCAGAAGCGGCTGCTGCACCGCGCGCTCGGCCCACTCACGGGGCGTGTCCCACGCCAGCTTGATCATCCGTTCTCCGTCTGCGTCTCCCCGGGCTTCCACAGGACATCGGCGCGCCCCTTGTCGTTCGCCAAGCGCGCGACCACGAACAGAAAGTCGGAGAGCCGGTTGAGGTAGCGCAGCGTCTCGGGGTTCACGCGACCCGCCTCTTCGGGAAGCGTCGCCAGCTCGGACACCATCCGCTCGGCGCGCCGGCAGACGGTCCGCGCCAGGTGCAGCCATGCGGCGATCGGCGTGCCTCCGGCCAGCACGAAGGACTTCAACGGGTTGAGCTCGGCGTTGCAGGCATCGATCCAACCCTCGA
The DNA here is from genome assembly GCA_039029355.1 of Planctomycetota bacterium. Classification (GTDB taxonomy): domain Bacteria; phylum Planctomycetota; class UBA1135; order UBA1135; genus JBCCGI01. Next base: position 71,363 of record JBCCGI010000010.1, on the reverse strand, counting down.
GGCGCTCGGCGTACACCGGCTGGATCCGCAGCCGGTCGCCGGCCTCGCCGGGGACGCAGAGGTCCGCGCCCACGTCGAAGAGATCGTTCTGCACGCGGCGCAGGTAGCCCGCCAGCGGCTCCTCGGCACCGTGCGCCAGCACGAGCCCCAGCACGGACGAAAGCTCGTCCACCGTCCCGTACGACGCGATCCGCAGGTGGTGCTTCGGCAGGCGGCTGCCGTCGCCGAGCCCCGTCGACCCGTCGTCGCCGGTCTTGGTGTAGATCCGGTTCAAATTGACCATCGCGAGAGAGCATAGCGGCCCGCCCCCTCCGTGGGCCAACCCCGCGGGCAGCTATCGGCGGTGGCCGGCCAGGAGCGGCGTAACCCGCTCCCGCAGGCCATCGGGCAGCCCCTGGTCGATCAGGCGCACGATCTCGTCCGCGCGGTACCGCGACGAGAAGTGGGTCAGGAGCAGGGCCTCGTTCCTGAACAGGTCGGCGCGCTCGGCCACTTCCTCCAGATGGACGTGCCCCTTCGCCCGCGCGTCGGCCACCGAAACGCGCGAGTCGAGGAAGGTCACCTCGAGGATCAGGACGCGGGCCGTGCGCACGACCTCCTCGCGCTCGACGACGTCGATCTTGGTGTCGCCGCAGAAGGCGACCTCGGGCCACTCGTGCACCTCGGTCACGTCGAGCCCCTGCTCGACCCGCAGCCGTCGGATCTCCTCCTGGCTCTTCCCGCGGAAGACCTTCCGCAGGCGCTCCTTGCGGCGCCACAGGCCGTAGCCCTGACACGGCGCGCTGTGCGGCGAGTGGAACGGGCGCGCGACCAGGCCGCCGGGCAGGGCGTGCTCCTCGCCGGGCGACAGCGGCACGAGCCGGTGCCGGTGCCGCGTGCGGTCGAGCTTGCTCCACGCGTCGAACAGCTCGCCGATCGCCTCGGCATTCACCGCGGGAACCACGTACGTCGGCGGGCGCATGTTGCGCAGCCCGCGCGTCGCGGCGTGGTAGACGATCCCGCCCATGTGGTCCATGTGCGCGTGGGTGAAGAGGATCGTGTCGCGCGGGACGACCTCCGGAGGGCAGCGTCCGATGTCGAACGCGACCTTCAGCTCGGGCAGATCGATGCAGGTCTCGATCCCTCCGATCGAGAGGCCTTCGACCCGCAATCCGGCGATCCTCGGCATGGCCCCAACGTTAGCCGGCGGAGGCGCGATCGACTAAGCTCGCGCCCCATGGGCTTTCTCGACCGTCTCTTCCGCGGCGTCAAGGCGCCGGAGTTCGCGCTCCCCGACGCGTCGTCCGCGACGACCACCCCCACCGGCCTCGTCTATGAGGTGCTCCAGGAGGGCCAGGGGCAGAAGCCGGGGCCGATGGAGACGGTCGAGGTCCGCTACGCCGGCTGGCTGACGAGCGGCAAGCTGTTCGACTCGTCGTACCGGCGCGGTCAGACGGTCTCGTTCCCGCTCAACCGCGTCATCCCCGGCTGGACCGAGGGGCTGCAGCTGATGAGCGAGGGGGCGGTGTACCGCTTTCTGATCCCCGGCGACCTGGCGTACGGGCCGCGCGGCGCGCCGCCGTCGATCGGACCGAACGAGACGCTGGTGTTTCACGTCGAGCTGGTGAAGGTCGGGTAGCGAGGCGCCCGGGCGGGTCGCGGGTCGCTCGTTCTCGGCGCGGGTCGCGGCCCCTCGAGTTTCGCGCTCGGAAAGTGCAACCGAACGCGGTTCCCCCGGTCTTGGGAGCGTCATGCCCGCTCCGAAGTCCGCTCGCTCCGCGCTTCAGTCCTCCGCCTGCAGGTCGGCAGGCGTCACCACGCCACCGAGCGCGCGCAACAGCAGATGCCAGGCCCGCGCATCGCGCGTCTCCATCGGAGCGCGCGCAAACACGCGGTCGACCATCGCGCAGATGTCGCGCCGCGCTTCGTCCGACAGCGCCTTGTCCCCAAAGACCTCGCGCGCCCGCGCGGTGAGGAAGGTGCGGTCCTTGCCCAGGATCGGGGTGCGGCTGTCGGCTCCCGCGGGCTTCGCCTGCGAGAAGAACAGAGTCGAGAGCACGATCCCGACCGACATCGCGAGGTTGATCGAGGTGTGCTCGTCCGACGTCGGCATGCGGACCAGCTCCTGGACCGGCGCGATCTCGTCGCTGCGCAGCCCTCCCTCCTCGCTGCCGAACACGAGCGCCAGGCGCGCGCCCGGGTCGGTCGCACGGGTCGCCAGGTCGTCGCGGACGTCGCGCCAGTCGTCGAGCCGGGAGTGGCCGCGCTTGCGGGCGGTGAAACCCACGCTCGACGAACACTCGGCCAGCGCGTCGGCGACCGAAGGAACGACACGGACCTTGTCCGCGATGTTCTCGACGCCGTGCGACATCTGCACGAAGTCCGGATGGATCAGGATCGAGGGCTTCGGCGGCGCCACGAGGAAGAGCTCGGACGGGCCGAAGTTGGCAACGGCCCGCAGCACCGAGCCGACGTTGCGGGGCCCCAGGGGGCGGACGAGAACGATTCGGATCACTCGAGCGGTCCCAGGCGGTTCAAGAGGCGAAGGTCGCCCTCGGTCAGGTCGAGGGGAGGCTCCATGGTGGGGCCAGAGTAACGACGGCGAAGCTCGAGACGATCGCCCAGCTGAAGGCGGTCGGCCTCGGTCCCCGGCAAAAGCAGCTCCAGGCCGGCCTGCTCCCCCCCACCCTCGGCGGACAGCGAGTGCGGAGGCAAGACCACACCGCCCACCCGGACCGCCACGGCGGCCCGCTGCCCGGCCCGCAGCCGAACGCGGAATGACAGGTCGCCCCGCCCCTCGACCGCGACGGCATCGAGCCCCGCGAAGCGGCTCACCGCGAGTACGCCGGCCCCACCCTCGACCGCGGGCGGCGCGGCCGTGGCGTCCGGGGGATAGGCCCACAACTCCGCCCAGACCTCGGCGCCCTCCGGCGCGTCCACCTGCACCCGCGTCCAGGGGCCATCGCGCTCCAGGCGCACGGGTCGGACGCTCTCCGCTCCGTCGCCGGGAGCGGACGGAAAGCACGGTAAGACGCCGCCCAGCAGGGTGGTGTGATCGCTCCAGACCTCGAGCAGGCCGGCAGGGCCCTCCTCGACCGCCAGCTCGAGCACGAGCGGCGCGGTCCGCGTCCGACACGCCACCTCCAGGGCTCCCGCACCGGTCCAGAGCCCCTCGACCGCCGCCCCGGAGGGCGACACGGACAGCTCCGCCCCCTCGGCAGTGGCGCGCCCTAGCTCCTTGCGAGGGCTGCGCAGGCGTATCGACAGGGCCTCCTCGGCGGTGGCCTCCACCGTGGCGCTCCAGCCAAAGCCCTCCAAGAGGATGGCGGGAAGCTCACGCACCGGCGACCAGGAGCCGGGATCGACCTCGCGGTCGGTCGTGCGCTCGAAGACGCGCCGGCTCGCGGGATCCCCCACGCGCTGCAGCAGCTTGTGGGCCTCCCCGACCAGCGCAAACTCGGCCAAGCCAGGGCCGGCGACAAGCCGCCCCGCCGGCGCCCCGCCGGCCCCATCTGGCTGCGGGGTGCGCGTCGCGCCAAGCCCCTCGCGGGCGAGCAGCGCTCCCAGGCCGGCCGCTCCGTAGGGTTCCGCGGCGTCCGGCGGGCGGTGCGCGCCGACGACGAGGGCGGGGGTCGCGAGCAGCTCCTCGGAAAACGGCTCCGGAGCTCCGCCGGGCGGGCGGCCTTCCTCGAGGTAGCGCCCGCGCGTGCCCGCGACGACGATCAGCGGGGCCGCGCGGCCCGCGGTCCGAACCCGGTCCACGACGGCACCCACCGCACGGTCGACCGCAGCCAGCTGGGCGTCGTAGTAGGCCCGCTGCAGGGCGAGCCACTCCGGCTTGCCGCGCCGGCGACCGATCGCCCGGTCGAGCGCGGCCCGCGCACCGTCGGGGTCGAGCGAGAGCTGGTCGAGCGCCCCCGCCACCTCGGAGCTGTCCGCCCGGAAGGGCTCGAGGTGGGCGCGCAGGAATTCGGTGCCGTCGGAGCGCCCGCGGAGGTCGCCGAAGTGGAGGAAGACGAACAGGTCCGAGCCGACGTCGAGCAGCCGCTCGAGCTCCGGGTCGAGCGCGGCCAGCACCGCCTCCGCCGAACGCGGGTAGCCGGCCTTGGGCGAGGGCTCACGCCACACCTCGAACCCCTGGTGCAACCCGCTGAGGCGCTCGCCGAGCGCGTGCAGCGAAACCGAACCGAGCGTCGTCCAGCCGCGGGTGGAGTACGCCTCCGCCACGGTCTCGACCGCCGCGGGGAGCCGGTGGGCTCCCACCTCGCGGGCCGACAGCAGCCCGTGCTCCCACGGCGGCAGCCCCGTCAGGAGCGAGGCGAGGCCGGGGGATACGGCGACGCTCGCCGGCAGGTAGTCGGCCAGCAGGACCCCCTCCTGGCCCAGCTCGGTCAGCCGCGGGGCGGGGTCGAGCGGGTAGCCGGCCTGCGCCAGGTGGTCCCGTCGCAGGTCGTCGATCGCGATCAGCACGACGGTGTGCCCGCCCCCGAGCTCGCGCGGGCCGCCGGAGCCCTCGCCGGGTTCCTCCTCCAGGAACGGGCGCCAGGCGAAGTACCCCATCGCGGCCCCCACGAGCGGGAGCACGAGGCAGAAGAAGAGGAGCGGCAGGACGAGTAGCGCAAGCCGCAGCCCCTGCCGGGGAGGCCGGTCTCCGGAGCTCGACGCCGGCGGCGCGGGCGCGCCGCCGCTCACCGCAGGCTCTCGAGCTGAGCGGGGTCGGGGTTGCCGCCCGAGACCACGCAGGCGATGCGCAGCGGCGCGCTTTCGCTGCGGCCCTCGAGCAGCTCGGGCGGGAGCAGGTGGGCGCGAATCGCGGCGTAGGTGGCCGCGCCGGCGGGTTCGACGGTCCAGCCGGCCTGGACGAGCTCGCGCTGGGCGGCGTAGACCTGGGAGTCCTCGACGGTGAGCATGTGATCCACGCAGCGCAGGGCGATCGCGACGTTGAGGTCGCCCGAGGCGAGCGGGCAGAGCCCCTGCACCTCGGTCGTGATCTGCTCGAGGAAGACCTGCTTGCCGGCGGCCATGCCCAGGGTCATCGAGGGGGCTCCGGCGGGCTCGACGCCGACGACGGTGACCTTGTCGCCCAGCAGGCGCTTGGCCGTGAGCGACGAGCCCGCGACGAGGCCGCCGCCGCCGACCGGGACGACCAGGACCTCGACGTCCGGCCAATCCTCGGCGATCTCGAGGCCGACGGTGCCCGCGCCCTCGACCGTGCGGGCGGCGTCGAAGGGGTGGATCAGGACGGCGCCGGCCGAGACGCGTTCGGCGCAGATCTGCTCGGCCTCTTCGCGCGTGGGGGCGAGGACGACCTCGGCGTTCTCGTCGCGGCAGGCTTGGATCTTGTTGGGGTAGGAGTCGGCCGGCATGACGATCGTCGCGTGGACGCCGGCGCGGTTGGCGGCCCAGGCGAGCGCGCGGCCGTGGTTGCCCGAGCTGGTGGCGACGACGCCGGCCTCGCGCTCGGCGGGGGTGAGCTGCGAGATGTTGTTCCAGGCGCCGCGAGACTTGAACGAGCCGGTCTCCTGGAGGCACTCCAGCTTGAGGCGCAGCTCCAGGCGCGGGTCACCCGGGTCAAAGCCCTGGAGCGGCGTGCGCTTGACGACGCCGCGGAGGCGTTCGGCCGCCTGCTCGGCCGCGATCCTTGCGAGGGTCTCTTCGAGTTCCATAAGCTCGTCGTGGTTGCCCGGGGTTTCGAGGTGCCCGCCGCACCTCCGCCGCCCCGGGGAGGGGTCCCATGGAGCGGCACATCATCGTAGTCGAAGACGAGCCGGATCTCGCCGAGCTGATCGCTCTGCATCTGCGGCGGGAGAACCTGAAGGTCTCGGTCTTCGGCGACGGCAACACGGGCATGGAGGCCATCGAGCGCGAGGTGCCCTGCCTGGTGGTCCTGGACCTGATGTTGCCGGGGCTGGATGGCTTCGAGATCTGCCGGCGGATCCGGCGGAGTTCCGAGCTGGGCGACGTGCAGGTGCTGATGGTGACCGCGCGGGGCGAGGAGACCGACGTCGTGACCGGCCTGGCGCTCGGCGCCGACGACTACATCACCAAGCCGTTCCGACCGCGGGTTCTGGTCGCGCGGGTTCGCAACCTGCTGCGGCGGCCGAAGTCGGGCGAGGACGAGGGGCAGGTGTTACGCGCGAGCGGAATCGAGGTCGACGTCGGCCGGCACGAGGTCCGCGTCGAGGGCGAGGTCATCGCCGTGACCCACACCGAGTTCGAGGTCCTGCGCTATCTTGCGTCGCCGCCCGGCCGCGTTCGGTCGCGCGCGGAGGTCCTGGAGTGCCTCGATCAGGGAACGCACGTGCTCGAGCGCACGGTCGACGTCCACGTCGCGGCGCTCCGCCGCAAGCTGGGCGAGTTGGGCAAGGGCCTCGAGACCGTGCGAGGGGTCGGCTACCGCCTGCGGGACTGACGATGCAGTCGACGCTGCTCGACCCGTTCTGGCGCTGGGTGTTCGTGCGCGTCCTGGCGGCGGGGCTGGTGGTCGTCGGGCTGAGTCTGCTCGGGCCGGGCTACGCCGTGGCCGGCGCCGCTCTGGCGGCGATCGCGCTGGCGCGCGGGTTGACGGCCGAGATCCGCCCGCTACGCGAGCGCGTGCTCGCGCTGGGGGGCTCCGACGCCGGGGAGCAGGCCGACCTGCGCGCGCTGGCGCGCAGCGTCGACGAGACGCGCGAGCAGATCGAGCGCAGCGAGCGCAAGGCCGAGCTCGAGCGCGAGGAGCTGCTCGGGGTGCTCGAGGCGACCTCGGAGGGCATCCTGGTGCTGGGGCGCAACACGCGCGTCGAGCTCCTGAACGACGCCGCGCGAAGGATGCTGAGCCCCCCGGTCGAGCCGCTCGGACGCTCGCTGCCCGAGGTCGCCCGCCACCCCGACGTGATCGCCTTCGGCGAGGCGCTGTGCCGCGGCGAGAGCCCGGCGCCCGCGCGGGTCGAGATGGCCTATCCCGGCGGCCCGCGGTCGGTGCACCTGTCGGGCGCGCTGGTGCAGGGCACCCGGGCGCGCGGCCGGGCGGTGGTCGTGCTGCACGACCTGACCGACATGCGCCACCTCGAACAGGTGCGGACGGACTTCGTGGCGAACGTGACGCACGAGATGCGCTCGCCGCTCTCCTCCATCCTGGGCTACGCCGAGACGCTCGCCGACGACCGCGACGCCGTGTCGTCCGAGGGACGCGACCACGTCGAGCGGATCGTGCGCAACGCGCGCCGGCTCGACGACATCATCCGCGACCTGATCGAGCTGTCGCGGCTCGAGCACGCGACCGCGCCCGAGGCCGAGCCTACCAACGTCGAAGAGCTGGTGCGCGGCGCCGTCGAGGCGATCCAGGACCGCGCCGACGAGAAGCGCATCGACGTGCGGATCGAGGTCGCCGACCTTCCGCCCCGGCTCCAGGTCGATCCCGGGCTGCTGCACCAGGCGCTGTCCAACCTGCTCGACAACGCGGTCAAGTACACGCCCGAGGGCGGGCGGGTGCGGGTCTCAGGCGCCACGCGGGAAGGCGGCCCCGGCGACGCCGCGCAGCTGACGCTGGCGGTCGAGGACAGCGGACCGGGCATCCCTCCCGAGCACGTCACCCGCATCTTCGAGCGCTTCTACCGCGTCGACACCGCCCGCTCGCGGGCGATCGGCGGCACCGGGCTGGGGCTCGCGATCGTGAAGCACGCGGCGGCGCTGCACGGCGGGCAGGTGCGCGTGGACAGCTCGCCGGGCGATGGAACGACCTTCTATCTGGAGCTCCCGGTCGCGCCGACGCCGATAGGATGACGGGCGTGTCGACCGCGCTTCCGTTCACCGGGCCGGCCCTCCTCGCGCCGATGGAGGGCGTGACCGAGCCCTGCTTCCGCGACCTCGTGCTCGCGCGCAACCCCGCCGCGCAGCTCGGGGGCGCGTTCACCGAGTTTGCGCGCGTCGCGGCGTATCCGCTGCCGGTGCGCACGCTGAAGCGGCACCTCGGACCGCACCGCTTCGAAGCGCCGGTCGGGTTGCAGCTGATGGGCTCGGACCTCGGCGCCGTCGCGGAGAGCGCGGCGCGCGCCGTCGACGCCGGCGCGCCCCTGCTCGACCTCAACTTCGGCTGCCCCGCAAAGGGCGCGCTGCGCGGGTGCGCAGGGAGCGCGCTGCTCGATGACCCCCCGCGGGTCGAAGAGCTGGTCGCGGTGTGCGTCGAGGCCGTCGGCGGACGCGTGCCCGTTACGGCGAAGATCCGCGCGGGCGGCGAGGACGACCGGCTCCTGGAGGAGCTCGCGCGCGCGGTCGAGTCGGGCGGAGCGGCGCTCCTCACCGTCCACTGCCGCACGCGGAGCGAGGGCTACCGCCCCACCGCCGACTGGGCCCGGCTGCGCCGCGCGGTCGCGGCGACCTCGCTGCCGGTGTGCGGCAACGGAGGCATCGAACGGCACGCCGACATCGCGCGCCTCTTGGCGGAAACCGGCTGCGCCTACGCGATGATCGGGCGCGCGGCGCTCGGCGATCCGTGGATCTTCAGCGGGCGCGAGGTCGACGTGCGCGAGGCCGCCCGTTTCCTGTTGGAGTACGCGGACGAGCTCGAGCACCGCGCCGGCATGGCCGCGCGGGGCCGCGCGGGGCGGATCAAGCAGCTGATGCAGTACTGGACCGCCGGCGGGCTGCAGGGCGACGACCGACGCAGCTGGCTGCGCGAGCGCGAGCCCGCGCGGCTCTTCGCTCGACTGGAGGCCGCCACCGAGGGAGAGGCGGCCTTCCCGGTTCCCCTTCGCACCGGGAAGGCCTGAACGCCGGCGGCGGCTCGCGCGATGCCTCGGCCGAATGCCCCCGGGGTACGTCGGGGGCCCGGCGCTTCGCGCAGGCCGGCTCGCCGGCCACGGTCCGGCAGCAGCAGCTGTGCTCGCCCGGCGGAAGCCTCCGCGGGGGCGCGCTCCATCGAGCTCGTGCGTCCTGGCAGGGCGCCTACCGGACCGGCGACCCGAAGGTCGTGGGCGCGGCTTCTCCGGGGACGAGGACCCGCCCGAGCCCGTCGTGTCCGGGCCGCGTCGGCGGGCCCAACCGGCCCGGGCCCGTCCGCGAGCCTCGTCCCATCCTCCGGATTGCTCAAAGAGCCGCGTCGTTTCTAAAGACGAACCGCCCGCGGAGCGGGTTCCGTGTTCCACACGGCTGGGCTTCCCTATACTGCGCCGCCCTTTTCCCGATGCCCTGGAAGCACGAAGACAGCGAGACCCTCTACAACGTTCCGAACTGGAGCGCCGGGTACTTCCGTATCAACGAGGCGGGCAACGTCGAGGCCCGACCGAACGGCCCCTTCCGCGAAGAGGGTGAGCCGGCGATCGACCTCCACAACCTCATCCAGCAGATCCAGCGGCGCGGGATCCAGGCGCCGATCCTGCTGCGCTTCGACGGCATCGTTCGGACGCGCGTGCGGCAGATGGCGACGGCCTTCGCGACGGCGAAGGAGGAGTACGGCTACGGCGGCGACTACCGCCTGGTGTTCCCGATCAAGGTCAACCAGCAGCGGCACCTGGTCGACGCGCTGTTCGAGGAGGGCCGCAAGCACGGGATGGGCATCGAGGTCGGCAGCAAGCCCGAGCTGCTGGCCGTCATGGCCGCCTACTCCGGCGACGATCGGCTGGTCATCTGCAACGGCTACAAGGACCGCGAGTACGTCGAGACGGCGCTGCTCACCAGCCGGCTCGGGACGCGCGTCGTGCTGGTGATCGAGAAGCTCTCGGAACTAGAGACCGTGCTGCAGGTGTCGGACGAAACCGGCATCGAGCCGCTCCTGGGCGTGCGCAGCAAGCTGGGCGGCGCGGGCGCGGGGCGCTGGAAGGACTCCGGCGGAGATCGCTCGAAGTTCGGCCTGACGACGCGCCAGATCGTGCTGCTCGTCGAGACGCTGCGCGGGCGCGACATGCTGCACTGCCTGAAGCTGCTGCACTTCCACCTCGGCAGCCAGATCACGCACATCCGCTCGCTCAAGAACGCGCTGCGCGAAGCGACACGCACGCTCGTTGGGCTGCACCGCATGGGCGCGGGGATCGAGATGTTCGACGTCGGCGGAGGCCTCGGGATCGACTACGACGGGTCGAAGACCGACTTCGAGTCGTCGGTGAACTACAGCCTGCAGGAGTACGCCAACGACGTCGTCTACCACACCAAGGAGGCGTGCGCCGAGGCCGGGATCCCCGAGCCGACGCTGATCACCGAGTCCGGTCGTGCGCTGACCGCCCACCACGCGGTGCTGGTCGCCGAGGTGTTGAGCGTATCGGACTTCTCGGGCGTCGGGATCCCGTCCGCACCGGAGGAGGACGAGCCCGAGATCATCAAGAGCTTCGCCGACGTGTGCGAAGGCGTCAGCTCGAAGAACTTCCAGGAGTCGTACCACGACGCGCTGCAGCTGCGCGACGAGGGGATGACGCTCTTCAACGTCGGCCAGCTCAGCCTGCCCGAGCGTGCGCGCATCGAGGAGTTCTTCTGGCGCACGTGCGAGAAGATCCTGCGCATCACCCGCGCGCTCTCCTACGTCCCGGACGACCTGGCGGGGCTGGAGCGCGACATGGCGGACACGTACTTCCTCAACTTCTCGATCTTCCAGTCGATGCCGGACTCGTGGGCGATCCAGCAGCTCTTCCCGGTGCTGCCGCTCCACCGCAACGACGAGGAGCCGGCGCGGCGCGCCGTGCTCGCCGACATCACCTGCGACTCGGACGGAAAGATCGACCGCTTCATCGACCTGCGCGACGTGAAGCGCACGCTCGAGCTGCACGCCCTCCGCCCCGACGAGCCCTACTACCTCGGCTTCTTCCTGGTAGGCGCCTACCAGGAGATCCTCGGGGACATGCACAACCTCTTTGGCGACACCAACGTCGTCCACGTCGACATGAACGGCGACGGGCGGCCGCGGCTTACGCACGTGGTGCCCGGCGACCGGGTCGACGAGGTTCTCTCGTACGTCGAGTTCTTCCAGGCCGAGCTCGAGGCGCGACTGCGCCGCAAGATCGAGCAGGCCATCGACGAGGATCGCATCAGCTTCGAGGAGTCCGCGCGGGTCCTGAAGCGGTTCAAGGCCGGGCTGGCCGGCTACACCTACCTGACCCGCGATACGGAGACTCGATGAAGATCGATACCGGCTCTGTGGTCGAGCTGAGCTACGAGGTCTACGACGCCGACGGCGAGCTCTTCGAGAGCAGCGACGAGGGTCCGATCTCGATCATCCAGGGCGACGGCGTGCTGCCGCCGGGCCTGGAGAGTGCTCTGCTCGGCAAGGAGGAGGGCGCGGAGCTCGACCTCACCCTCGGCCCCGAGGACGCCTACGGCGCGCACAACCCCGACGGCATCATCTCGGTTCCACGGACCGAGTTCCCCGCCGACGTCGAGCTCGCCCGCGGCGAGTGGATCACGGTCGTGCTCCGCTTCGACGAGGACGAGGCGCCGCCGCAGGGCGACGGCGAGGACGACGAAATGGAAATGCGTATCGTCGAGGCCAGTGACGAAGAGGTGATCCTCGACGGCAACCACCCGCTGGCGGGCCAGGACGTCACCTTCAAGCTGAAGGTTGTGGCCGTGCACGGCGAGGAGTAGCGCGCGCGGAGCTCCCGCGCCGAGAAAGGGGATAGCGGGATTCGCGCTCCCGCGGTACGACAGAGTCAGGTGGGTGAGTGATCAGACACACACCCGGTCCTCGCAAGAGGCAACCGTGGCCCCAGGGTCCCTCCACCCACTCCCTTGCAGCTGCACACGACACGGCCCCGCGGGGCCGTGTTTCTGTATGGGGCGCCCTCAGGCGAGCGGTGCGTGGGCCGGCGCGTCGTCGTGCGCCAGGCCGAACCAGCTCCGCAGCAGATAGCGCCCGAGGTAGATCAGCGGCGTGTCGATCACCGCGAGGATCAGCTTGCACACGTAGATCGTCAGGATGATCTCCCAGATCACCGGCCACTCCATGTCGAGCCCCCAGCGCAGGAAGATGCCGTTGACGATGATCGTGTCGACCAGCTGGCTGATGGCGGTCGAGCCGTTGTTGCGCAGCCACATGTGCTTGCCGCCGGTCAGCCCCCACCAGAAGTGGTACAGCCGCACGTCGAAGAGCTGCGCGACGAGGTACGCCGTCATCGACGCGCCCAGCAGGATGTGCGGCGTCGAGAAGGTCACGTCGAAGGCGTGCTGCATGGCCTCGGCGGTCTCCACCCCCATCGACGGGTTCGACCAGATCGGGCTGGGCGGCAGGGTCCGCGCCATGAACAGCAGCCCGAGCATCAGCAGGCTCATCCCGAAGCCGAGGATCACCATGAAGCTGGCCCGCTTCCGGCCCCAGATCTCGGCCACGATGTCCGTCAGGAGGAACGTGATCGGATAGGTGATGATGCCGGTGGTCAGGGTCAGCGCGTCGCCGCCGCCCAGCCAGCTCGGGCGCCCCTCCGGGAAGAGCGCGAAGAGCTTCACGCCGATGATGTTCGTGAGGACCAGGACGACGACGAAGAGCGCCGCCAGAGCGGTGTAGACCGCTTCGGTCTTGGGGGTTCCGAGCTCGCTGTCGCCGTGCGCCATGGCGGGGGTCATAGCCCCCCGGGGCCAGTACATCAAGCTCGGGTTGCCTGGGACCACCGCCGGGCGGTATCTTGCGCGCATGGTGGTGCTTGAAGAGCTGCAGCGAATGAGCGAGGAACGCTTCCTCGAGATCTACGAGACCCTGACGCACAACGGCTACGGGCCGCTCGACCGCGAGCTCGCGGCCAAGCTGAAGTTCCGCCCGCTCGCCATGCGGAAGCTGCCCCTGGAGACGCGAGCGCGGCGCGCCAAGGCACACCTGCTGCACACGAAGAACGCCGAGATCACCTACGAGCTCTTCGGCAGCTACCTCGTCAACAGGGACAAGGCCATCCTGACCGACTTCCTCGACGCCACCGACGTGCCCCACGAGGAGGGCATCATCGAGAACGTCGAAGAGGGCAAGCCCGCGGCGGACAAGATTCCCGCGGCGGTCGCGGCCCTCGACGAAAAGTATGCGGCGAACGACGTCACGCTCTACCTGGCGATCAGCGCGGAGCACTGGCCGGACGTCGATGCGATGCAGAAGGCCTGGAGCGAGCGCGGCGCCGAGTAGCGGCGCCGGAGCCGATTCCTCCACGCCGGAGCGGCGTGAGGGCCCGGCGGCTTGACCTGACCGCGCGGATACGACGCGCGGATACGACGCGCGAGAACGAGCGGAACGCGCGCGGGCCGGCGCGGTTGAAGCCTCCCGTCGCCACAACCCGCACCGCTCCCATGCAAGACCGACCGCTCCGCCGCTCGCGCTGGCGCGCCGCCGCGATTCTCGTGCTCGCTTCCACCGCGCTCTTCTGCGCGCGCGCCACGCCCGCTTCAGACACAGGCGCCGAAGACGCCTCGACAACAGCTGGCTTCGCCAACTTCGAGAGCACGGCCGTGCACCCGCTTCGTGTTTCGAACGACGGGACGCGCCTCTTCGCCGTCCACACGGTCGGCAACAGCCTGTCGATCTTCTCGCTCGCCGATCCGGCGCACCCCACTCTGCTACACGAGGTTCCCGTGGGCGCCGAGCCGGTCTCGGTCACCGAGCGCATCCCCGGCGAGGTCTGGGTCGCCAACCTGCTGTCCGACAGCGTCAGCGTCGTGGACGTCGAGGCGGGACGCGTCATCGACACGCTGCACGTCGGCGACGAGCCGTCCGACGTGGCCTTCGCGGCTGGGCGCGCGTTCGTCAGCGTGGCGACCGAAGACCGCGTCGCCGTGCTGGACGCCGCGACGCGCGCGCCGATCGGCGGGGTCGACATCCCGGCCAAGGACCCGCGCGCGCTGGCGGTCGACCCCTCGGGAACGCGTGTCTACGTCGCGAGTCGGCGCTCGGGCAACGGGACGACGATCCTGCCCGAGGACTTCGCACCACCGCAGCCGCCTCCCACCAACCCCGCGCTGCCGCCCGCGCCGCCGGTCGGGCTCATCGTCAGGGCGGACGACCCCGCGTGGGCGAGCCAGATCCCCTACACGCTGCCCGATCTCGACCTCTTCGCGATCGACGCCGCCAGCCTCTCGATCGTGGAAGCGCACGCGGGCCTCGGCACGACGCACTACGACGTCGCGGTGCACCCGGCGGACGGTCGCGTGCTGCTCGCGAGCACGGACGCGCTCAACCTGGTTCGCTTCGAGCCCGAGCTCCGCGGGCACGCGGTCGACCATCTGCTGGTCGAGGTCGATCCGTCCGGCGCGTCGACTCCGCTGCGCCACGACCTGAACCCGGGCGTGGACTACGGGCTGCTCCCGAACCCCGCGGCCCTCGCGCTGGCGCTCGCCGAGCCCACCGGGCTCGCGGTCGACGCCGCGCTCGGACGGATCTACGTGGCCGCCCACGGCACCGATCGGATCGGCGTTCTCGACGCCGACAGCGGAGCCGTGCTCGACCGCTTTGCGCTCGGCTCCCCCGCCGACAGCACGGCCGACCGCCGCGGGCCGCGCGCGGTGGCGCTGCATCCCGCGGGGCCCGCGCTCTATGTCTTCAACCGGCTCACGGACACGGTCTCGGTGCTCGACCGCTTCGGCGGGCAGGTCTGGACCGAGCTGCCGGTCGCGTCACACGACCCGGTGCCGGCGGAGATCCGCGTGGGCCGCAAGTTCCTCTACGACGCGCTGCTGTCGGGGAACGGAACGGTGTCGTGCTCGGTGTGCCACATCGACGGCGAGACCGATGGACAGGCGTGGGATCTCGGCGACCCCGGCGGAGAGATGTTCACGGTGCCCGAGGAGCTGCAGCAGGGCTCCACACCGGGCGAGACGCCGCTCTTCTTCCCCGACCTGCACCCGATGAAGGGCCCGCTCGTGACCCAGCCCATGCGCGGGCTGCAACCGCCGCTGCACTGGCGCGGCGACCGACTCGCGATCGAGGACTTCAACGGGGCATTCGATTCGCTTCTGGGCGGCGACGAGCTGAGCGAGGGCGACCTCGCCCTGTTCACCGCCTGGTCCGATTCGGTGCTGCACCCGCCGAACCCGAACCAGAACCTCGACCGCTCGCTGTCGCTGCTGCCGCTTACCGCCAGCCCGCAGATCGGCTTCGGGCTCTTCTCCTCGTCGTTGACCGGGACCGCCTGCATCGAGTGCCACACTCCGCCGACCGGATCGAACGGCTTCGTGCGCAACTTCCCGATCGGCTCGAGCCAGCCGATGAAGGTCGGGCAGCTCCGCGACTACTACCGCAAGACCGGCCTGGTGAGCACGGCTACCGGGCCGCAGAAGGCCGGCTTCGGCCGCTTCCACACCGGCGAGGTCGGACAGCTGTCCGACATCCCGGGGCTGCTCGCCGGGCTCGAGACGAGCGGTACCGGCACGGCGGCCCACCTGGAGGCCTTCCTGATGCAGTTCGACACCGCGACCGCGCCGACCATCGGCTATCAGGTGCCCGTCGGCGAGGAAACGGCAGGGAGCGCGCAGCTGGCCGCCGACCGGGCGCTGCTCGAGGAGCGCGCCGCGCTCGGCGAGATCGACCTGGTCGCGCACGGCATCGTGGACGGCGAGCGTCGGGACTGGTTGTTCCACGTCGACCAAGCGCTGTGGGAGCCGGACTCCGCTGCGGCGGAGTGGCTCGCGAGCGACGCGCTGGTCGCGCTCGCCGCCGCGGGCGCCGCCGACCTCGTGTGGTCGGGCGTCTACCCGGGTACGGGGCGGATGCTCGCCACCGACGCCGACGGCGACGGGCTCCCCGACGGCGACGAGCTAGGAGCGCCCTACGGCTCCGCGAGCCCCGCGGGTTGCGAGGCCGCCCCCGAGCTGGCGACCAACCTGCCGGCCTCGATCGGCCAAGCGGAGCACGCCGCCGTCGTCCGCCAGGTCGCGCCCGGCTCGGTCGGCTTCGTGGGCGTCTCCGCCGGCTCGGCGCGCTTGACGCTCGCCGGCGTCGACGTGCTGATCGACCTCTCGAGCCCGACTCTGATCGTCGCGGCGCAGGCCGATCCGCACGGAGTGGCGACCGCACGGCTGCCCGTACCTGACGACACCGCGCTCGCGGGCGCGCCGCTCTACCTCCAGGCCCTTTGGCCCGCGGGCTGCGGCGCCGGCCCGAGCGCGTCGGCAGGGCTCGCGCTCCAGCTACAGCCCTAGGACGACCGGGTCGCCGCTCCCCCGAGGCAGGGGAAGACAGGGCGAGGGAGCGGCGGCCCTACTCCTTCACGCGCTCGACGAAGTGCCCGTCGCGCGTGTCGACACGCACCTTCTCGCCCTGGGTGATGTAGGGCGGCACCATCACCTCGACGCCGGTCTCGAGCACGGCTTTCTTGAGCTGCGCCTGCGCCGTCGCGCCCTTGATCGCGGGGTCGGCCTCGGCGACGGTCAGGTCGACCGTGTTGGGCATCTGCACGCTCACGATCTGCCCCTCGACGACGACCGAGCGCACGCCCTCGACGCCGTCTACCAGGTAGTGCACCGCGTCGCCGAGCTCATCGGCGCCGAGGTCGAACTGCTCGAACGACTCCGCATCCATGAAGTGCCAGCGCGAGCCGTCGGTGTAGAGGTACTGAATCGCGCGCACCTCGCGGTCCACCTCGGGGAACTTCTCGCCGCTGCGGATCGACTCGTTGATGAGCTGCCCGGTCAGCAGGTTGCGGAGCTTCGTCTTCGCGATCGTGTTCGCGCCGCGGGCCGTCGGGGTCGAGAAGGTCACGTCGATCAGCATCATCGGCGCGCCCTTGTATTCGATGCACAGGCCCTTTTTGAACTGGGAGACTTCGATCATGGCGGGCGGAATTCTAGCCCCGGCTCCCGCGCCCGGCACCCGCGGAGGCGGGATTGCGTAAAGCCTGCAGCAGAAGGCCGCGGGCGCGCCGGGCACTCCCGCCGTGGGGCTTAGGATCGACCCCCTAGGAGGACCGCACCCATGAAGACCCTACTGCTCGCCACGGCCGCCCTCGGCCTGTGCTTCCTGCCCCGCGCCGACGATCACGCCGCCGACCGCGAGGCCATCACCGCCGCCGCGCTGGACTACGTCGAGGGCATCTATTCGATGGCCCCCGACCGCGTGCGCCGCAGCGTCCACCCCGAGCTGGTCAAGTACGGCTACGGCCGCTGGGACGGCCCGGAGTACAAGGGCTACCCGATGACCTTCGAGCAGCTGGTCGAGCTCTCGAAGAACTGGAACGAGTCCGGGCGCGCGGGCGCCGACGCGGCGAAGGACATCGTCGTGCTCGACCACCTCGACAAGACCGCGGCCGTCAAGCTGACCGCCTACTGGGGTGTCGACTACTTCCAGCTCGTCAAGGACGACGACGGCAAGTGGAAGATCCGCCACGTCCTGTGGCAGACGATCGCGACGCCGGAGGGAGTCGAAGAGGAGCACGACGTCGAGGCGGACAAGAAGGCGGTCGAGCGCGCGGTGCTGAACTACGTCGAGTCGGCCTACGACGTGCGCCCCGAGAACATCGACCGGAGCGTCGACCGCGGCCTCGTCAAGCTCGGCTACACCAAGCGCGACGCCGAGGAGGGCTGGAAGCGCCACGACATGAACTTCGACCAGCTGCGCGAGCTCGTCTCGGGCTGGAACAAGGAGAAGTGGATGCCGGCCGACGCGCAGAAGGACGTCGTCGTGCTCGACGTGCTCGACAAGACCGCCTCGGCGAAGGCCACGGCGCACTGGGGCGTGGACTACTTCCACCTCGTCAAGGACGACGAGGGCACCTGGAAGATCACGCAGGTCGTGTGGCAGAGCCATCCGCTCGCGAAGGACGCCGAGTAGGCGCGCTCACGCCAGCGGCCAGAAGATCGGAATCAGCACCGCGCAGATCAGCGTAAACGCGGCGTTGAGAGGCAGGCCCAGGGCGAGGTAGTCGCGGAAGCGATACCCGCCCGGGCCCATCACCAGCGCGTTGGTCTGGTAGCCCATCGGCGTCGCGAAGCACGCGCTCGCTCCGAACAGGACGGCCATCAGGTAGGGCTGCGGCGAGTGCCCGGTCTGCGCTGCGATGCCGAGCACGACCGGAGTGAGGAGCACCGCCACCGCGTTGTTGGAGATCAGCGCGGTCAGCACGCTGGTCAGCAGGTAGATCCCGCCGACCAGGAGCATCGGGCTCGCGTCCCCCGTGGCTCCCGTCAACCACTCGGCGAGGTCGCGCGCCAGCCCGGTCTTGTCCATCGCGAGCCCCAGCGGAAACGTGCCCGCGAGCAGCAGCAGCACGGCCGGGTCGACGGCGCGCACCGCGTCGCGCACGTCGATGCAGCGCGTCGCGACCAGCGCCGCAACGCCGGCGAGCGACAGCACGACGATCGGCGCCACTCCCAGCGTCGCGAGGGCCACCACCGCGGCCAGGGTCGCCAGCGCGATCGGCGCGCGGCGCGGGAAGGTCAGCTCGCGGTCGACGCCCTCGACCAGCAGCACGTCGCCCTCCTCCTGCAGCAGCCGCAGCGCGCTCGGCTCGCCCTGCACCAACAGCACGTCGCCGGCACGCAGCTGCATCTCGCGCAGGTTGCGCTGGTGGTGCCGACCCAGGCGGCGCACTCCGAGCACCTGAATGCCGTAGCGGCGCGACAGCCCCAGCGCCCGCAACCGGCGCTGCAGGAAGCGCGACCCGGGACGCACGACCGCCTCGGCGATGCGCAGGTCGACGCGGCTGATCTTGACGCGCCGCTCGTCCTCGACGGCGGTACCGGCGGCGAGGCCGGGATCCGACAGCAGCCGGTGGACCGAGCGCGCATCGCCCTCGAGGAACACCGCGTCGCCGCCGGTGAGCCGGAAGTCGTCGGGCGGCTTGAGGAGCGCCTCCTCGCTGCGCACCACCTCGATGACCGCAACGTCCAGCTCCGACGGGAAGGCCTGGGCGATCGTCCTGCCCTCGTGGCGGCTGCCGTGCGGCAGCACGAGCTCGGCCACGAAACGCCCCGGCGCCTGCGCCGACAGGAGCTCGCTCATCGCCGGCCGGTTCGGCAGAAAGCGCGCCCCGAGCACGACGTACCCGAACCCGACCGCGAGCAGGATGAGCCCGAGCGGCGCGAACTCGAACACGCCGAAACCCGGGCCGCCCGAGTCCACATAGATCTCGTGGATCAGGATGTTCGTCGACGTCCCGAACAGCGTGCAGGTCCCGCCGAGGATCGACGCGTACGAGACCGGCAGCAGCACCCGCGACGCCGGCTGCCCCGCGCGCCGCGCCAGGCCGAGCGCGACCGGGATCATCAGCGCGACGACCGGCGTGTTGTTCATGAACGCGCTGAACGCGGCGCACGGCAGCGCGAGCGTCGCCACCAGCAGCGGCAGCCCGCCCGCGGCCCAGCGCGACAGGGCCATCGACACGTAGTCGACCACCCCCGCGCGCTGCAGACCCGCGCTGAGGATCAGCATGCACATCACCGTCACCGTCGCCGGGTTCGAAAAGCCCGACAGCGCTTCTTCGGGAGTCAGGATCCCCAGCGCCGCCAGCGCGACGATCACGCCGAGCGACGTGACCTCGATCCGGACGGCCTGCGTCGCGTACAGCGCGATCGCGACGCCGAGCACGAAGAGGTAGGGCGAGTTCTCCATCGGGCAAGCGCGCGGGCGGCGAGCCCGCGCCACGCCGCTATTCTGCCCCAGAGCGCGGCCGGCGTCAGCGGCGCGCGCGCTCGCCCGAGCGACACGCGCCTCGCAGTCGCTCTATTCCGCCCGGATGCAGTGCAGCCGGCTGGCCGAGCGCACCAGGAGCGCCTCCCCCGCCACCGACGGCGTGCTCCAGAAGAGCCCGTCGAGGTAGTTCGTGCGCAGCAGCTCGAACTCGCGCCCGGCCTTCATCACGAAGGTGCGCCCCTCCTCGTCCAGCACGTTGAGCTCACCGCCGGCCACCCACGGGCTGGCGACCAGCGTCGCGGCGTCGGGCAGACGCTCGCGCCACAGGCGCTCGCCAGACGCCGTGTCGTAGCAGGCGACCTGCGTCGGCGAGCCCAGCACGTACAGCATCCCGTCGTGCTCCACCGGCGAGGGAAAGCCCGGTCCCGCGCGGTCGGTCACCCACGCCACGGCCGGCTCCTTGTCCTTGATGTCGATCGTGCCCTCGGCGTCGGCCGGCACGGCGACCAGCGGCCCGCGGCTCATCGGCCCGCTGGTGCCGAAGAAGACGTGGCTGCCGTCGGAGGTCGGTGACGAGCTGAACGACGAGCCCATCCCCGTAAGCCGCCACAGCTCCTCGCCGGAGTCGGGCGCATACGACACCACCGTATCGGCGCCACACGCCACGAGCTGCGGGCGCTCGCCCGCCAGCAGGATCGGCGTGCCCCAGCTGGTGCCCTTGCCGCGCTCGACGCGCCAGCGCTCCGAGCCGGTCGCGGCGTCGAGCGCCGCCAGGAACGAGGCCTCCTCGTTGTCGTTCTGCACGAACACGAGCCCGCCGTCCGCCACCAGCGAGATGCCCCAGCCGAAGTCGCTGCCGGTCTTGTGCACGCCGATGTCCACGCGCCACTTCTCCTCGCCCTCGAGGTCGAAGCAGATCACCTGCCCCAGCGCGCCGTAGGTCACGAAGAGCCGCTCGCCGTCGCTCGCCGGCGTCGACGTCGCGTACGTGTTCGACGGGTGCACTTTGTACTCCGGCACGAGCTTGCCGACCTCGCGCGTCCACAGCGTGTCGCCGCCATCGAGCCCAAGGCAAAGGAGCTGGAACGCGACCTCCTCGGTCGGCTTCTCGCCGCTCTGTCCGCGCGTCATCGGGTCCGACACGCCCTCCTGGAACCCGGCCGGCCCCTTGCCTCCCGGCTGCACCGCCGTCGTGACGTAGATCCGCCCTCCGACGACCACCGGCGAAGACCACCCCGCGCCGGGCACGTCGACGGTCCAGGCGACGTTGTCCTCGCCGTCCCACTCCTCGGGGTACGCCCGATCGGCCAGGCTGCCGGTGCCGTCCGCGCCGCGGAAGCGCGGCCAGTCGCTGGCGTTGAAGGGATCTGCCGGGAGGAACGCGAGGAGAGCGGTGAGGAGCATGGGGAGCTTCATGGGGTTAGGGTGCCGTATTGGGGCCTTCGCCGGGGAAGCGCGCGCGGATTCAGCCAGAGGCCGACCGCGCCGACCGCGGAGCGCTGGGGGGCCGCGGCTGGCAGCGCGGGCACAGATGCGTCCCCCGCTGCCCCACGACGGTCTTCACGATCCTCCGGCTGCAGCGGCGGCACGGTTGGCCGTCGCGGGCGTAGACCTGGAACTGGTGCTGGTAGCTGCCGGGCTGGCCCTCGGGCGTGCGGTAGAAGGTGTCGAAGCTGGAGCCCTCGAGCTCGATCGCCCGCGCGAGCGTCTCGCGGATCGCCTCGTGCAGCGCCCGCGCCTTGCGCGGGCCGACCTCGTCCGCGCGCTGCAGCGGGTGCAGGCGGGCGCGGTGTAGCGCCTCGTCGACGTAGATGTTGCCGAGCCCCGCGACGAAGGTCTGGTCGAGCAGCAGCGGCTTCAGCATGCGCCGGCGCGCGCGCAGCTCCCGCTTCAGCCAGTCGACGGTGAACTCCTCGCCGAGCGGCTCCGGCCCCAGGTGGTCGAGGTCGTCCGCCGGATCGGCCGAGTAGGTGAAGCGCCCGAACTTGCGCACGTCGACGAAGCGCAGCTGGCGGCCGTCGTCCAGGTCGAGGGCGACCCGCACGTAGTCGCCCGGCGGCTCGTCCGGATCCTCCACGTGCAGCCGGCCGGTCATGCGCAGGTGGACGAGCAGCGCGCCCGCCCCCGCGCCGTCGCGCGCGAGGTCTACGACGATGTACTTCGCCCGGCGCCCGACCCGCGCGACCTCGGCGCCCACGACGCGCCGCGCAAAGGCCGGACGGCTGAGCCCGCCGAGCGTCCGCAGCCAACCGACGCGCGTGCCGGTGACCGTCCGCCCGACGAGGTGCGGGCGCACGAGCCGCGCGACGGTCTCGACCTCGGGCAACTCCGGCATCAGCGCTGGGTCGGGCTTCGCTCGCCGGCCTCGACGGCGGCGCCATCCGAGCGGTCCTCGGCCCAAGCCTCGCCGTTGATGCTGTCGGTCGCGTACTCGACCGCCGCCCAGATGGTCTGGGAGAAGGGCAGAAACGCGGCGCAGAAGAGCACCACGATCGGCACGCTGACCAGCAGCTGGGTCGTAAGCCCCCAGTCGGTCAGCAGCACGACCACCAGGATCACGAGCGCCGCGAACACCTGGTTCACCGCGGCGGTGACGTACATCGCGCCGGTGTTCGCCCCGGACTCGCGCCGGAAGCGGTGCCCGCAGTCGGCGCAGGCCTGGCGCAGCTTGCCATAGCGCTCGAACACCCCGCCGGCGCCGCAGCGCGGACAGCGCAGCGTCAGGGCGCGCCGCGCGACGCGGGGCACGAGCTGGCGCAGATCGACCTCTCCGGGGCGGGCCATGGGCCCGAGAATACGTAGCCGGCGGGGGCGATAGGACGCCGGCGGGCGAGAATTGCGCCGCCCCCAGGCAGGGCCGCCGCCACGGACGCGCGCACGCGGTGGTTTCGCGCTATGCTCCCCCCGCCCGAGACCGCCGCCCGCACCAAACAACGAGAGCTCAGCGAACATGCAACGACTCCACGCCCTGGCCCTCCTGGCCCCGCTCACCCTCGGCTTCGGCTGCTCGGGATCCGCCGAGTCGCCCGAAGGCTCGGGCGGCGGCGCCGACGTGGCCGCCGAGGACCCGCTCGCCGCGATGCAGGCGCGCATGGCCGAGACCAGCGCCCGCTCCGACCAGCCGGTCGACGTGATCGAGGTCGAGCACATCCTGGTCAGCTTCGCGGGCGCCCCGCGCATGGACCCGACCAAGGTCACGCGCACCAGGGACGAGGCCGAGACCCTCGCAGCCGAGCTCTACGTGAAGGTCGCCGGCGGCGGCGACTTCACCGCGATCAAGAACGACAGCTCCGACGACGACGCCTCGACCGGCATCTACCAGATGTCGCAGAAGATGTCCGTGCCGGCCCAGTTCCAGCGCTCGGGAATGGTGCCCGCCTTCGGGAACGTCGGATGGAAGCTCGAGGTCGGCGAGATCAGCGTCGCGCCGTACGACCCGACCGACAGCCCGTACGGCTGGCACATCATCAAGCGGCTGAAGTAGCGAGCGGCCGGGAGCGCTACGGAGGCGGACGAGGGCAGCCGGAAGTCCGCGTCCGCACCGCCGGTCGACGCAGCGCGCCGGTGCTGGGCGGCATGGCCGGCGCTCCGAAACGGACTCGAGCTCGCCGCGGGGCGGCCTCGGCGCCGTCGGTTGCCCGCGCCGTCGTACCCACGTTCAGCGCCTCGCCCCCTCGAGGCGCACCGTGACCTCGATCAGCGCGCCGCGCCAAGCATCGGCCGACGCGTCGGAAGCGAGCGACGCAGCCGGCGCTCGAAACCGGTCTCGCGCTAGTCCCGCGGCGGCCTCGGCGTCAGCACGCGCCCGTCCGGCAGCCCCTCGCGCGCCGTCGTGCGCACCTTCAGCGTCTCGTATCCTTCGAGGCGCACGGTGACCTCGATCGGCGCGTCGCGCCAAGCGTCAGCCGGCGCGTCGGGGGCGAGCGGCACGGGGTAGCTCCAGATGTGCAGCCTCGCCCCGGATTCGGCCGCAAGCGCGCCGCCGGGAAGGAAGATCGACTCGTCGAACCAACCGTTCGGCACCGCCGTCGCGACCAGCGTGTGCACCGGCAGATCCGGATCGTCGAGGTCGGTCCCGTCGGGCGGCTCGACATAGCCTTCGACCTCGCCGCGCACGGTGGCGCAGCCCTTGGGCCGCAGCCGTAGGCTGCGCGCGACGCCGTCCTCGCAGCTCCGCTCGGCGTGAACGCCGAGGTGGAAGCCGAGCTCGCCGCGGAGCAGGCGCCGCGTGCCGAAGGAGCCGCCGCCTCCCCCGCCGATGCCGATCACGTCGTTGACCGGCTCGTCCTTCCGCTCGCGCGCCCGCGCGAACGGTGCGTTCGGCGCCAGCATGCTGCGCCACGAGCTCGACGGCCGCACCTCGTCGATCGGCTGCCCGTCGAGGTCGCGCAGGTCGAGGTAGAAGCGCGCCATCCGCGGCGTGTCGACGACCAGCTCGGCCTCGGTGCGCGGAGCCACCACCCGCAGCTCGCGCGAGTCCCGCCCCGCGTGTCGGCGCGCGCGGACGTACGCCCGATAGCGCCCGGGCGGCAGGCCCTCGAACAGGTGCCCCTCGGCCGGCACGTCGGCGACCGCGTGCAGCCGATCGCCGGCGGTCCAGCGGTCGTCGGCCGGCAGGCCCAGCTGCCACAGCTCGACCTCGCTCGCGAGCGGCTCTCCCCCAGCGCGCTCGACGAGGCGCACGAAGAGCCCGGCCGTCGCCGGCTCGGAAACCTCGGCCAGGACGCGCTCCGCCGGAGCCTCCGCCGCCTGCCGCCCCGCGGCCGCGACCGCCGCGGAGCCGCCCCCAAGCGGCGCGAGCAGCGCCGCGTCGGGCCTCGGCGCCTCACCGCGCTCGGCCCCCACCGGCCGCGCGGGAGTCCCGCTGGGCCCGCCACAGCTCGACGGGGAGATCAACAGCGCCGGCGCCGCAAAGAGCGGCCCGACGATCCACCAGGCGAGGCGCATGCGCGGGACAACGCGCGGCGCCGCGGGCGGTTCAGAGCCAAATCTCCGCGTCGCCGTCCTTCTCGCGCACCCGGTACACCTTCGCCTTCGAGCACGCGACGTCGATCGCCGCCCCGTTCTTGGGGTCGAACTTGTAGAAGTGCAGCGGGCACAGCGCGTACTTGCCGTCCACCAGCGGCCCGTCCGTGATCCGCCCGCCCTCGTGCGGACAGCGCGCGTCGAGCGCGTGTAGCTGTCCCTCCACGCGGCAGAAAACCACCTGTCGCCCCGTCCCCGCCAGCACGTCGCCGACGTCGACCAGCTTCGCGTGCCCGTCCTCGAGGCGGTGGGTCCCCTTCACCAGCGCCGGCTTGCGGCCGAATCGAAACAGCTTCCCGAGCATCGCGGGATGCTAGCCGCCCCCGCCGCCCCCGGCTAGCATCCCCGCCATGAAGCCGGTTCTGCTCCTCAACGTCGTCGGCCTGACCCAAAGGCAGATCACCGAGGCCACCCCCAGCCTCCAGAGCCTGCGCGGCCGCGGCGACGGGGCGCCGATGAGCTCGATCCTCCCCGGCGTGACGTGCAGCGCCCAGGCGACGATGCTCACCGGATCGCTGCCCCGCGACCACGGCTGCGTCGGCAACGGGTGGTTCACGCGCGACATCGGCGAGGTGGCGCTGTGGCGCCAGTCGAACCGGTTGATGCAGGGCGAGAAGCTGTATGAGCGCGCGCGCAAGCTCGACCCGAGCTTCACCTGCGCCAAGCTCTTCTGGTGGTGGAACCTGGGCGCGGCGGTCGACTTCTCGATCACGCCGAAGCCGTTCTATCCCGCCGACGGCCGCAAGCTCCTCGCGGTCTACGGCACGCCCGACGAGTTCCGCGCCGAGGTCGAGTCGGAGCTCGGCCCCTTCCCCTTCTTCGACTTCTGGGGCCCCAAGTCCGGCCTGCCGTCGACGCGCTGGATCGCCGACGCGGCGATCCACACGCTGCGCACGCGCAAGCCGTCGCTGACGATGGCCTACCTGCCGCACCTCGACTACGACCATCAGAGGTACGGGCCGAATGACCCGCGCTCGAAGCAGGCGCTGGTCGACGTCGACGCGGTGGTCGGCGACCTGATCGTCGCCGCCGACCAAGCCGGCGCCGAGGTCGTCGTCGTCAGCGAGTACGGCATCGAAGACGCGCCGACGCCGATCCACATCAACCGCGCGCTGCGCGAGGCCGGCCTCCTCGCGGTGCGCGACACCCCGGTCGGCGAAGCGCTCGACGTCTTCGCCAGCAAGGCCTTCGCCGTCGCCGACCACCAGGTCGCGCACATCTACGCCGACGAGTCCGAGCACGAGCGCGTCAAGGCGGTGCTCCGCAAGCTCCCCGGCGTCGCCGAGATCCTCGACGACGCGGGCAAGCGTCGCCAAGGGATCGACCACGCCAACGCGGGCGACCTCGTGGCGGTCGCCTCGAAAGGGCACTGGTTCACCTACTACTTCTGGCTCGACGACGCGCGCGCGCCGGACTTCGCGCCGACGGTCGACATCCACCGCAAGCCGGGGTACGACCCGTGCGAGCTGTTCGTGGATCCCAAGCTGAAGGTGCCGGCGCTGCGGGTGGCGCGGCGGTTGGCGCAGAAGAAGCTGGGGATGCGGTATCTGATGGATGTGATTCCGCTGGATGCGACGCTGGTGAAGGGGAGCCACGGGCGGGTGCCGGAGGACGTGCTGGATGGGCCGGTGTTTGTCAGCTCGCGGAAGTGGGAGGTTTGCGGTGGGGAGCCGGAGGGTGGTGTGGTGGAGATGACGTCGGTGCAGGAGCGGGTGCTGGCGCTGCTCCGGCGCGCGAACTAGGCCCGGCACAGAGCAACCACCAGGGTCCCGATCCCGCCAGGGCGGGCTATGCTCTCGCCATGTCGCCGAAGGAGAGCTCGCACTCCCCCGGCGCGCAGCACGACTCGCTGCGCGTCTTCGTCTCCGCCACGTCGAAGGACCTCACCAAACATCGAGAAGCCTTGCTCGCCGCGATCCGCAGGGTCGACTGGCACCCGGTCGCGATGGAGGACTTCGGCGCGCGGCCCAAAGAGCCGGTCGATGCTTGCCTCGGGGACGTGGCAACCTGCCAGGCGCTGGTCGTCCTCGTCGCCTACCGCTACGGATGTATCCCGACCGAGGCCGACGGAGGCGACGGCGCGAAGAGCATCACGTGGCTCGAGGTCGAGGCCGCGAAGGAGAAGGGAGTCCCCATCTTCGCCTTCGTCGTCGCCCCGGATCACGGCTGGGACGGGGAGCGCGAGGAAGCCGGTCTGCTGACGGCCAACACCGACGACGAGGTGCTCGCCGTCGGCCACCGCGTCCGCGCACTCCAGGCGTTCCGGACCTTTCTCGAGCGAGAGGCGGGCGTGGTGCTCGAGACGTTCACCACACCCGACAACCTAGCCAGCAAGGTCGCAACCAGTCTGGCGCGTTGGCGCGAAGAGCAGCGAGCCGGCTCGCTCCCCGACGGCGAGAAGCGCTCTCCCGAGCTCACCAACGATACCCAGCGCTACCTCGCCTGCGCCGTCGAAGAGCACAAGGACCTCGCACTCGCGGGCTTCGACAAGAAGCTCCGCGTGCCGGTCCAGCTCGAAGACATGCACGTGCCGCTGCACGCGTCGATCGACCAGCGAGCGCTCGGCCTGACCGAGTTCGGCAGCGCGGACGAGATGGCGCGCCACCACGAGCGCTCGTCCGCGATCCCCCTCATCGACGCGTTCCGTCGGGCCGCCGAGCTGAACCACGGCCGCGGCCTCGTCATCCTGGGCGACCCCGGCGCCGGCAAGACCACCCACCTGAAGCGCCTGCTGCTCCACGCCGCGCAGGGTGGTTCGGCCGAGCTGAGACTCCCCACCCCCCTCGTGCCGGTCTTCCTCCCGCTGCGCGACCTACGCAATCTCAATGCCGGTCTCGACGAGCTGCTACAACGTCAGCTCGAAGACAACCCGCACCTCAAGCAGCGCGTTTCCCAAGGCTTCGCCGACGCACTCCTCAAGGAGGGCCGACTGCTCTTCCTGCTCGACGGCCTCGATGAGATCCCCGACGTCGACGACCGCCAGGGCGCCGTCGAGTGGATCGAGAAGGCCCTGGAGAGCTACTCCGACTCACGCTTCGCGGTCACGTGCCGCTATGCGGGCTACCGCGCTCTGGAGGAACAGTTCAGCGGCCGCTTCCTCGAGCTTCACATCCGCCACCTCAACGCCGAGCAGGCCGAGCGCTTCATCCGCAACTGGTTCCGGGTCGTCGAAACCAACCTGGGCCAGCCCAAGTCGATCGCCGATGAGAAGGCGGACGAGCTCCTCACGCGTCTCAAGGAACCCGACTTCCGCGCGGCCCGCGTCTTCGAAATGACGCGCAACCCGCTGCTCCTCACCGCCATCTGCCTGGTGCACCGTGACCGCGGGCAGCTCCCCCACCGCCGCGCCGACCTCTACGAGGAGTGCGTCAACGTGCTGCTCGAAGGCTGGCGCCGCAAGATCGGCCTCGACCTCGACGCGAAGAAGGCCAAGCGCCTGCTGCAGCCGGTCGCGTACTGGCTGCACGGCGAAGAGGGCCGCACGCGGGCGACGGGCGACGAGCTGGCGCCGATCGTCGACGAAGCCCTGCAGCAGATCGGCGACGAGGACCAAAGCGGGCGGGCGTTCCTCGCCTCGGTGCGCGATCGCAGCGGGCTTCTGACCGGGTGGGGCGAGGACAGCTACGGCTTCCTGCACCTGGGCTTCCAGGAGTACCTCGCGGCCCGCCACATCGCCCACCGCTACCTCGACCGCCCCGAGCTGCTCTCCGAGCTCGGCCGGCGCTTCGGCGAGACCTGGTGGCGCGAGGTCACCCTGCTCCTCCTCGCGCTGGAGAACCCGCCGCTCTTCCGCCCGCTGATGGAGGAGGCGCTCAAGCACCCCGAGGTGGCCGAGTACGGCGGGCTGATGCAGGCGTGCTTGGAAGACGCGCTGGAAGTGTCGCTCACGCCCTTCCTGGACGTCGCCCGGCTCCCGGCCGGCGAGGACAAGCGCGTTTGGGCCCGCCAGGCGGCGGCCGCCCGGGTGCTGCGCACCGAGGCACCCGAGGAGCTCGAGCGGCTGCGCTCCCATCTGAAGGACCACCCCCTGAGCTCGATCCGCGAGCCCTTCAAGACTCCCACGCGGGCCGCGACGAGCACGGTGCGCGCCGATCAGGGCGGCTACGAGCTGGTGCGGATCCCGGGTGGGACGTTCCTCATGGGGTCGACCGAAGAGGAGCAGAGGAAGTGGGCGGCGGGCGACGCGAACCAGCAGAGGTGGTTCCGGACCGAGTCCCCCCGACACGAGGTCGCGGTCCCCAGCTTCTACCTCGGCAGATGCCCCGTGACGAACGAGGAGTACGGGCTCTTTCTAAAGGCCAACCCACAGGCAGAGGCGCCCGAGCACTGGGGCGACCGCGAGCTGAACCAGCCGAGCCAGCCGGTCGTCGGCGTCTCCTGGCAGGGTGTCCAGGCCTACCGCAAGTGGGCTGGCCTGGTCCTTCCCTCGGAAGCTCAGTGGGAGTACGCGTGCCGGGCCGGAAAGGACACCGCCTTCTCGGCGGGCAGCGAGGAGCCCGACCTCGACCGGATGGGGTGGTACTCCGGAAACTCGGGGCACCGGCTCCATCCCGTGGCGGAGAAGCCCGCGAACGCTTTCGGGCTGCACGACATGCACGGGAACGTGTGGGAGTGGTGTCAGGACACGTGGCACGGCAACTACGAGGGAGCTCCAGCGGATGGTTCGGCGAGGGGAAGCTCCACGGGGCGTGCCGTCCGAGGTGGCTCATTCATCGATGTGCCGCGCTTCGCACGCTCGGCATGCCGCATCTTCCGGCTCGAATCGCTCCCCACCCCCTACCTCGGCTTCCGTCTCGCCGGGGTCATCACCGAGTGACTTCACCACTCACCCTCGGCCCAGAGAACACCTCGAGGAGGCCCGTTCGAAGCCGGGCCCGCGCCGAGGGTCGATGGACTTCGTCCCATCGACGGGACGTCGATGATGAGCCGCTCCAGCACTTCTCGGCTCGCGGTGTCCATAGTGCCCGAGCCCCTCCGCGCGGCGCGTTGTCGTCGGCGCTCGCCTCGGGCCAGGCTTCGCCGGCTCGGTCCGCGCCGCTCTTGTCCCAGGTCTCAGAGCCTCGGGCAAAGTGGTGAGGTCACTCGGTGATGACCCTGGCGGGACGGAAGCCGAGGTCGTGGTTGCGGGACGACGGGTGCCAAGTGCTGCGGTACGCCGAGCGTGCGAAGCGCGCCCCGTAGAGAAACGAGCCACCTCGGTACACGCGGTCCGAGGAGCCCTCCCACGCCGAACCGTCCGCTGGAGCCCCCTCGTAGTCATCGTGCCACGTGTCCTGGCACCACTCCCACACGTTCCCGTGCATGTCGCGCAGCCCAAACGCGTTCGCTGGCTTCTTGCCCACCGGCTGAAGCTTCTCGGTCGAGTTCTCCGCGTACCACCCGATCCCCGCCAAGTCCTCATCCTCTTCGCCCGAAGAGAAGCGGCCGAGGCTTCCCGCTCGACAGGCGTACTCCCACTCGGCCTCGGACGGTAGACGTAAGCCCGCCCACTGGCAGTACGCATAGGCTTCGTCCCAGGAAACACCGACCACCGGCTGGTCGGGTTGGTTGAAGCGACCGTCGGACCAAAATTCGGGCTCGCGCGCCCCCGTCGCCTCCAGAAACCGCGCGTACTCCGCGTTCGTGACGGGATGATGGCCCAGGTAGAAGTCGGGCACTCGAACCTCGTGTTGAGGGCCCTCCCATTCGAAGCGACTGCGCTCGTCCGGTGGGGACCCCATTTGGAAGGCGCCACCGGGGATGCGAACAAGCTCATACCCGCCTTCTCGTGCGGTGATCGTCTCCAGCCTGGCCAGCTCAGGCTGGAAGCGACTCGCGATCGGCTCGTACGGGTGCCCGAGCAGGCGCTCGACTCGGGCCTCGCCAAGGCTGTCTCGATCCACTTGCTGCGCGGCAAGGAGCGCCGCGAGCTGCCGCTCCCAGAACGCGCCGTCGTCACCCCAGGGCTCATCCAAAAGCTCGAGGAAGGGCGTCGCCGTCGCCTCTACAGCGTCGTCGACGCACTCGCTCAGGAGGTTCTCATCGAGCGCCACTCCGTGCTCGGCGAGAAGCGTGCGCAAGAATGGCTCGAACGCGGGGCGCTCCCTCAGTCCGACGAGCAACAACGTCACCTCACGCCACCAATCGTTGCCCCACTCCCGCGCAAGCCTCTGCAAGAGCTCGGGCTCCTGCTCCGAGCGCCGGTGGATCTCGAGCGCCGCGAAGTACTCCTGAAACCCCAGGTGCAGGAAGCCGTAGTCGCGGTCACTCCAACCGGTCAACAGCCCGCTGTCGTCGCGAATCGCGTCGAGGAACGACGCGGCGGTCGCGCGCGTCTCGCCGGCTTCCTCCAGCGCCGGCGAGAGCACCGGCGTCATCTCGGCCGCCGTTGCGCGCTTGCGGTTCTCGACGCCGTGCAGCCAAAGAGCCAAGGGGCCGAGCGCGCGGCGTGCGACGTCGGGCTCCAGCCGCTTCGCCTCGCGCCAGCGGCCGAGGAGGAGCGCGATGCACTCCTCGTACAGGTCCACGCGGCGGCGCGGGAGGTCGCCGGTCTCGCGGTAGACGAGGCACAGCGTCGTAAGCAACAGCGGGTTGCGCGTTAGCTCGGCCACGCGGGCCGAGCGGAAGTCCGGTGAGCTCAGCCGTTCGACCAGCTCCGCGGCGCGGGTCTGGCCCCCCGCGCCGGGGTCGACCGCGGCGAACCAGCGGCGTACGAACTCGTCGGCCTGCTCCTTGCCCAGCGGGCGCAGGTGTAGCTCGGCGAACTCCAGCGACAGCCGGGCGTGGTCGGAGTAGCCGGCGTACCGGCACGTCGTCACGAAGTACGAGCTTCGCGACGCCGAGCACGCGTCGTCGATCGCCTGCGCCACGCGCCGCCGGTCGCCCTCGGCCGGCACCTCGTCGAGCCCGTCGAACAGCAGAAGGAGCGGCCGGCGCGACTCGATCAGCCGGCGTCCGAAGCCCTCGGGCATGCGCAGCTTGGCGAGCTCGTCCTCGACCAGGCTCCAGATGCCGCGCTCCTCACCCTCGCCCAGACGGCTGAGCGGGACATAGACCGGGATCAGCCCCGGCGGAAGGCCCAGCGACTCGGAGCCGTTGCGGACCGTCCAGACGAGGAGCTGCTTGAGGTACGTCGTCTTGCCCGACCCGGGGTCGCCGAGCAGAGCGATGCCGCGCTGCTTGCGGTCCCCGATCGGCTCGCGGAAGGCGTCCTTGAGCGCGATCGAGCGTTCGGCGTGCAGGCCGATGCGATCGTCGGCGCCCTCGGCGTCGTCAAAGCGCGCGTCGCCGTGGCCGCGCAGGTCCGGGATCGCGAAGCGCTCGATCTCCATCTCGGAGAGGTCGAGCAGGAAGCGGCCCTTGCTCTCGAAGCCGACCATCTTCAGGTTGGCGTGGAAGGGCCCGATCTGGCTCAGATACTCGTCGACCTCGGCGGCGAAGGCCTCGGCGGCGCGAGCGGGCGCCAAGGGGTCGGCCTTCGCGGCTTCGCGCACGAGGCCGGGCAGGTCCTTTCGGAACTGCTCGAGAACGATCTCGCCGAGGTGCGCGCGGTCGCGGTAGGCGGGGAGCGGAAGGAGCGCCTGCGAGTCGTCTTCGTTCCAGTCATCGGTCAGGCTTCGCTTCCTTTTCAGGAGGTCGAGCCACTCCTCGACCGACTCGATCTCGAGCAGCTTGCCGTCGCCCGGCACCTCGCCGGGGAAGAGCGCGTACACCAGGCCGCATCGGCTCGACGCATCGCGCGCGCGCAGGAGCTCCTGCCACGTCGTCTTTCCGATGCGGTCGCGGAAGACGAAGACCGCGATCTCGGACTGGTCGAGGGTCGGATCGACCGTCGACTGCTGCCCACCGACGAGGCCGCGGGCGTCGTGGTCCCACACCCAGGTCTTCACGCGCTCGAACGGCGCAACTGCACCGGCTTCGCGGAGGCGGTCGAGCTCGTGCTGGAGCTTCGGCTCCAGCGCGTGGATCGCTTGCGCTTCTTCGGTCGCGTCGGCGCTGTGGCCGATGAAGACGTAGAGGGGCTTGGACAAGGGAGGCGAGCGGAAGGCGGCGGAGTATAGCCTCAGTAGAGGCGCTCGACCCTCAAGGGCTCTCCCTCACGGCCCGACGCCACCACGTCGCCGTACGTGACCGGGCCGAGCACGACCTCGGCGCCGTCGCGCTCCTCGACCGACGCGACCAGCGCGTGCGCACTGCGCAAACCGCCGAGCCAGCGGCGGGCGTCGGTAACGTAGACGAGGTCGCCTTCATTCGCGTCCAGCGCGCGGGCGAGCTCGGTCGACAGCACCACGCTCGGCAACCCATGCGTGCCCGCTTCGCGCGGCTCCGCATCGGCGCGCGTCGCGCGGGCGAGGGCTTGGGTTTCCTGCCCCTCGCGGCCCGGTGAGCCCTTGTAGTGCGCGATGGCGTCGGCGACGGTGCCCCACACCAAGCCGCGCTGGCGCTCGGCGGGCTCGGGTTTGGTGAAGAGGGTGACCGTGACGCCGATGACGCCGCTCACCGCCAGGCCGTAGCACGCGCGCAGGAACTTGTAGCGCTTCGCGCCGGCGAAGAGGCCGTCGCCCGTGTCGACGCCCGGCACGCCGTGGCCGAACGGCGCGATGATGTCGGGCACGAAGATCGAGAGCCCGATCGCCGCCAGGCCGCCGACGATCGTCCACAGTGCGGCCGTGCGCGTGTAGCGGCGCCAAAACACGGCGAGCAGCAGCGCCACGACCAGCGGCGGCGTCACGGCGGCCGTCATCGCGCCGTGGGCGGCGTAGATCGTGTCGAACTGCGCGAACACCGGCACGAGCGCGATCCCCAGCAGCGTCACGCCCACGGCGCAGAAGCGCGCGACGCGCAACAGCTCGCCGTCGGTCGCCTTCGGGCGCACGTACGGGCGATACACGTCGTTCACCGCGACGGTCGAGACGGCGGTGATCAGCGTATCGACGGTCGACATCAACGCCGCCGTGAGCGCCGCGAGGATCAAACCGAAGACGCCGGGCCGCGACAGGAACTCGGCGGCAACGTAGAACGCCTCCTTCGGCTCCATCTCCGGCAGCACTCCCGCATGCACGAACGAGCGTGCGATCCATCCGCCGGACGCGACCACACACGCCGCGATAGGCATCAGCAAGAGCGGCATCGCCACCGCCGCCTTGCGCGCCTCGCGGGCCGACTTCGCGGCGACGAAGCGCATCAGGATGCCCTGGTTGAGGAAGTAGAAGAACGCCGAGTTCGCCATCGCGTCCTGCCAGAAGATCCCGACCGACGGGAAGGCGGGTTCGTCGTTGAAGTTGTGGAAGGCGGTGCGCTGGGCGCGGGGCAGATGTTCCCAGAAGGCCTCGAAGCCGCCGATGTGGTGGATGCCGAGGGCGAGCAGGAGGAGGCCCGTCAGCAGCAGCGCCGCGCCCTGCAACAGGTCGGTCATGATCACCGATGTCTGCCCGCCCATCGTCACGTACACGGCCGACACGGACGCGACCGCGACCGCGGCCCAGAAGACGTCCCAGCCCAGGAGGCTCTCGAGCACCGTCCCCATCGTGTAGAGGTTCACGCCGACGTAGCTGATCAGGTACGTCAGCACCGACACCGTCGCCGCCAGGCGCACCTTGGGGCCGAAGCGGCGGCCGAAGTACTCGGGCACGGACGTAACGCGCGAGAAGTACAGCAGCGGCAGCCACCCGAAGAGCAAGAGCGGCATCCAGAACCAGTCGTTGAGGTACGTCTGGCTGGAGGAGAGCCCGTACGTGTACGCCGCCTGTCCGTACTTCACGAAGCTGTACGAACCGACCAGCGTCGCAACCAGGCTGAACGCGATCAGCCACCATGAGAAGCGCTGCCCGCCGAAGAAGAAATCGCGCAGCGTGCGCTGCCGGCGGCCGAAGAACACGCCGACCAGCAGGATGAGCGCGAGGTACAGCCCCATCACCGCGTAGTCGATCGGGCGCGCGAGCGACTCCGACGACACCGCCTCGCCGCCGGCGGCGGTCACCGCCGGGCGCTCGTCCATCGGCGCGTACTGCAGGTAGCCCTGCAGCACCGCGAAGACGAGCAGGCCGAAGAGCAGGAGCGCGAGGTTGCGCAGCGGCTTGCCGGCGAGCCCGAGGTAGCCCTGGCGCCAGGCGTAGACGAGGCCTACGCCGAACACCGCTCCGCCGACGCCGTACTGGTACAGGAAGCCGTCCATCGGCCCCCCAGCCTACTCCTCGACGAAGATGCGATCCTCCCCGTCGAAGGGCGGCGTGAAGATCGACAGGGCGCTGATCGGGCCGTCCGGCTCGACGCGGTGGACGGCGCCGCGGGGGACGTGGATCAGCATGCCGGGTTCGACGGCGTAGCGCTGGCCGTCGATCCACATCGCGCCGGTGCCGGCGATGATCAGCACCGTCTCTTCGTGGCGTTCGTGGTAGTGGGCCGGGAGCGAGATCTTGGTCGACGCGAGCGCCGCGCTCAGCGTCGGCGTCGCGAAGAGCGGGTCGAGCCGCAGGCCCTCGATCGTCTCCGGCGCGGGTTGGGCGAGGCGGATGACGTAGGGCTGGTCGGCCGCTCCGGCGCCTTGGCAGGAGGCGGCCAGGGCCAGCGCGCAGGCGGCGGCGGGGCGGCGCATGGAGCGGGTGGTACTAGAGGCCGACCGTCACGTCGAGGGCGTTGGTCAGCACGACCGCAGCCGGGTTGGCCTCGACGCGGGCGGCCTGCACCGGAAACTGTGCTCCGATGAAGTCCGCGATCGGCGGCACCGGGATGTTGTGCGTGCCGAGCGCCGGGCCGATCTCGACGTAGTTCGGCAGGACCAAGAGCTCGTAGCCGAGCACCACCACCCCCGAGGTCGGTCCGCCGAGCCCGACCAGCACGGTGGTCGACGTGGTCTGGGTGCCGACCGCGGGCGTGGTCGAGACGTTGACCTGCCAGGTCTGCGCGACGATCGGGTTGTTGATGCAGGTGAAGTCGTTCGGGTTGAGACCGAGCACGCCCAGGCGCGTGGTGCAGCTGGGCGTGGCGCCGACCTGCCCGGGGTTGCAGAGGGCCGCGTTGGCGACCATCAGCGGCCAGTCGCCGCCCGGCGTCAACGGCTGGCCGCCGGCGCCGTTGACGTAGACGACCTCGCCCGAGCCCAGGCTCGGGCTGACGCGGTAGGCGGAGACGATCTCCTCGTCGCCGTCGAACTTGCTGTCGATGATTCCGGGCCCCTGCAGGATCAGCACGTCGCGGAAGCTCGACGAGACGCTCTGCACGGCCGTGGCGATGCAGGAGAAGAACGGCCCCGCGTCGACGTCGAACGAGAAGTGGTTGCCGCCGGTCGGCGACACGACCGGGCTGTAGCCGGACGTCATGATCGTGCCGTCGAGCGAGTTGCCGTTCGTGTACGTGCAGAAGACCCCGAGCACGACGTTGCCGCCGCTGTCGGCGTAGTTGGCGAGGTTGTCGCCGAAGGCCACCGGGTTGGAGTAGGTGAAGTTGCTCCAGGTGTGCACCGCGTCGTACTGCAGCAGCGTGGGCACGTCGGGCGTCGCGACGCGCGCGTCGAAGTAGTCGACGGTCGCGCCGCCGGCCGCGGTCGAGATGGCGGCGCGATAGAAGGGGTCGTCCAGCTCGGACGGCGCGTACAGGATCTTCGTGCCGCCGTCGGCCGCGACGGTCAGGTCGTGGCCCTCGAACACCACGTCACGCAGGCCGCCGGTGTTGACCATCTGCGGCGTCACGACTCCGCGGACGGGGGCGACGTTGCGGTACGCAAGGTGCGAGGTGGCGGCGCGGGCCGCGAGGAGAGCATCGCGCGAGGCCTCGGACGACTGGGCCGAGGACGCCGAGGAGAGGGATGCCGCGAGGGCCAGGAAGATCCAGGGTGAGAGGGGCCGCATCCGGCCCAGTTTAGCGTGGGCCGAACAGCTCCGCCTCGGAGTAGCGCAGGAAGCGGTACATGCGCCGCGGACGGCCGCCGCGCTCGAGCGGGTTGACGAGCTCCCAAACCACATCTCCCGCCGGTGCGACTTCGAACGCGCGCCCGCGTTCCGACTCGCAAATCAGCGTGTTTCCGTTCGAGAGCCGCTGGCACGAGCCGCGCACGTCGGAAAAAAAGTCCGGTCGGGGATCGGCCTGCCACGACCACACCGTGCGGCCGTCCCGCGGGTCGACCTCGATGACGCGCGACCAGCCGCGGTGGCGGCCGTTGTCGAAGATGAGCAGCGTGCCCGTCGGCAGCACGCGCGGCGTGTGCGGCATGTCGAGTGTGCCGGGACGGTAGCTCCACACCAGCTCGTGCGTGTCGCGCTCCAGGATCACGATCAGGTTCGCGTTGCGAAAGCACAGCACGAGGTTGCCCGCGCGGAAGCGCGCGTCGTCGCCGAGCGCGTTCGGCGGCACCGGCGCGACCGTGTTGAGGTGGTAGTAGTCGTAGATCGCGTCGTCGCCCGCTGCGGGCGGAGCCGCGCGGTCGAGCGCCAGCGGCGGGTGCAGCCGCTGTAGCTCGTCGAGGTGCTCGAAGGTATCCCACGCGCCGAGGCGCTCGCCGCTCGGGTCGAGCCGCACCAGCTGATCGAAGCGCACGCGACGGCCGCGGTACTCGCGCTCCTTCCACACCGGCACGAGGAACGTGCCGTTCGCGGCGCGCGCGACGTCGTGGTGTGCGTTGAGGTCGCGGCTC
Source organism: Planctomycetota bacterium (assembly GCA_039029355.1). GTDB lineage: Bacteria > Planctomycetota > UBA1135 > UBA1135 > JBCCGI01. The sequence continues at coordinate 34,251 of JBCCGI010000010.1, read as the reverse complement.
CAAAGGACGCGCGAGTCCGCGTCGACCGCCGTCACGCCCTGGTCGACGCTGACCGCCAGCAGCCGCCCGCCGCCGAGCGGCAGCGCGTGCTCGACCTGCGAGCGCCCCGGGATGCGCCAGGCGTGCACCGTGCGCCCGTCGGCGTCGAGCGCGAGCACGCGGTCGACCTCGTCCGCGTAGACGTTGAGCCCCGGCGCGACCAGCGCGGGCTCCGCGGGCGACGCGCCGGCTGCCTCGGCCGGTTCGGGCCGACCGCCGAGGTCGGCGTAGCCGATCGCGCGCAGCGCCTCGAGGTCGGGCTCACGCGCGGCGAGCGGCGGCTCGGAAACGACGTCGCCCTCCCCCCCGCAGGACGCCGCGAGGAGGAGGGCGAAAGGCCGCGCAACGCGGAGCGCGCGCGCTAGTCGTCGCAGCCGAGCTCTTCCTCGCAGCACTCCCAACCGGACTCCTCGACCTCCAGACACTCGGCACACGCGTCGTAGTCGTCCGAGGCGCGCACGTCGGCGACGAAGATGCACGAGGTGGTTAGCCCCAGGGTCAGGGACAGGGCGATCAGGGTCAGGCGGCGCTTCATTGGAGGGATCTCCGGGGTTCGTCTGGGGGCTCGAATCGAAATCCTGGAGGGGCCTGCAATCGTATCTCGCGGGCGCGCTCCGTCGAGCCCCTACGCCGTGGCCCGCGGATCGTTTCAGATCCGTAGGCAAAGAGGCGGCCGTGCCCCCCTCGGAGCGCCTGTGGGAGTAGGCGCCGGGGGAGGCACGGCCGCGAGGGTCAGCGCCTCACAATGGGGCTCTAGAGGCGCCGGATCGCGATCCGCGCGACCGGCCCGCGCCAGTCGTGCTCACTCGGAACCAGCGAGCCCTGTCCGTGCACGCCGTTCGAGATCGCGATGAAGCCCTCCGCCGGGGAGGGGTCGTGGGAGCCGCCCGAACCGCAGGGCGGCCCCGGCACGTACATGCAGTTCTCCGAGTTCGCTTCGCTGCCGGCGTCCCAGCCGTAGGCGAAGAGCGTCGCGGAACGGCCCGCGGGCAGCGGGACCGAATCGAGCCCCGCGAACGTGTCGTTGGTCGTGACGAGCATCGAGGCCATGCTCAAAAGGCGCGCGTCCGGCGCGCCCTGGATCATGATCGTCTCGGAGCCGCCCGGCGCGATGTTGGCCGTGCCGCTCTGGACGTCGAGCACCGCCGAGGCCGCCGACAGCGCGGCGAACAGCGTCGAGTTGTCGCCCTCCTCGGCGAGCAGCGCGAGCTCGGCCGACGCGGTCTCGCCGCCGCGGAAGACCGTGGCGGTGGAGTCGTGCGTCGCGAGCAGCACGGGCGAGAAGATCTGCCCCGGGGTCAGGTTGGTGATCGTCACCTCAAAGGTGGCGGGTCCGCCTCCGGGCGCGGCGGGGGCATAGGTGCTGAACGCGAGCGCGGCGGCGGAGCCGAGAACGGCGAGGGCGGTGAGCTTGGAACGGTGCATCCGAGGAGTCTCTCTCTCTGTCTGTCTTCTTCGGGGGATGGCAGGACGATGCGGCCAAGAGCGCCGGCGAAAAGGCGCCGGCCAGGCGGAACCTAGACCGCGAAGATCACGGCCGATTCACGGCGGCGTCACTTCGCGAAACGCCTTCCGACTCGCCCTCGCACGGCTCCGCGCGCAGCGCGAAGCGGAACGTCGTCCCCTCCCCCGCGGTGCTCTCGACCGAGATCCGTCCCTCGTGCAGCTCGACGATGCGCCGCGTAATCGCCAGGCCCAAGCCCGCGCCGGCGCCCGGCTCGCGGCTGGCGGTCTCGACGCGGTAGAAGCGATCGAACAGGCGCGGGAGCTCCTCGGCGGGAATGCCCGGACCGGCGTCGGTCACGCGTACCTCGACGTCCTCGCCCACGTGGGCGAGGCGCACGACGACCTCGCCGCCGGGCGTCGTGTACTTCAGCGCGTTGTCGAGCAGGTTGTCGAGCGCGCGCTGGATCAACCCGATGTCCGCGGCGACCGGCGGCAGGTCGTAGGGGAAGACCGCGCGCAGCGTGATGCCCTTGCGCTCGGCCGCGACCTGGAACTCGAAGACGATGTCCTGCACCAGCTCGGCCAGCGAGAACACCTCCTTCTGCGGCACGTCCTCGCGCGCTTCGAGCCGCGCAAGCTCGAACAGCTGGTCGACCAGCTTGCCCAGCCGGCGCGACTGGCGCAGGGCGGTCTCGAGGCAGCGCGTGCGCTCCTTCTCGTCGAGCGTCGAGGCCTTGAGGATCAGCGTCTCCAGATAGCCCTGAAGCGCGCTCGCCGGCGTGCGCAGGTCGTGCGAGATGCCGGCGACGAACTCGCGCCGACGCTCGTCGTTGAGCTCCAGCTCACGGACCTGCCGCTGGATCCGGGCCGACATCGCCTCGAAGGCCAGCTCGAGCTGGCGCAGCTCGTTCGAGCCGGCGTCCTCGACGCTGACCTCGTCGGCGCTCGCCGTCGACGGGAAGCTCGCCATCTTGCCTCTCAGGCGCCGCAGCGGCCGCGTCAGGCGTCCGACGGCGACGACGCCGATCACGCCCGAGACGACCAGGATGCCGCCGAGCATCGCGGCGGCGCTCTGCACCACCCAGCTCTGTCGCAGCGCGGCGAAGATCGTGTCGTATCCCTGCCCGCCGAGGATCACGTACAGATAGCCGACGTGCTCGCCCTCGACCTCGACCGGGTGCGCGCTGATCGGCTTGCAGCCTTCGAGACTGCGCGGGTCGTCGCCGCGCACCACGCGCTCGCCGCCGCCTTCGAGCTGCTGCCGCACCGGCGCCAGGTCGACGCGGCGGCGCAGGATGCGCTCCTCGGGAGCGTCGTAGGCGAGCAGCTGGCCCTCGAGGTCGACCAGGTACACCTCGAGCGCCGGGTTGATGATCATGATGTCCATGAACAGCCCCTTCAGGTCCTTCTCGGCGAAGGACCCGTCGGGCTGGGGCTTCAGCGTCCCGGCGATGTGCTCGGCGACGCCCTCGTCGAGGCGCGCGTGGACCTCCTCGAAGAACAGCCGCGACCCGTGCAGCATGCCGGCGAGGAGCAGCGTCCCGAGCCCGAGCAGGAGCGAGAGCAGGAGCGCCACCAGCCGCGCGTGCAGCGAGCGCGGCCACGGTCCGGATCCGGCGGCCATCAGCTCCCCTCACCCTCCGCAAAGCGGTAGCCGACGCCCCAGACCGTCTGGATGAAGCGCTGCCGCGGTCCGCCGCAGTTGATCTTCCCGCGCAGGCGGTTGATGTGCGAGTTGACCGTGTGCTCGTAGCCCTCGTAGCCCGGCCCCCAGATCGCCTCGACCAGGTCGGAGCGCGTGTACACCCGCCCCGGGTTCGCCGCGAAGTGCTCCAGGAGGTCGTACTCCTTCGCCGTCAGGTCGATCCGGTCCTCGCCGAGCCGCACCGTGCGGCGCACCGGATCGATCGACAGCTCGCCGCGCTGGATGCGCTCGCCCGCGCGGTCGGGCGTGCCCGCGAGCGCGTCGATGCGGCGGAAGATCGCGCGCACGCGCGCAACGAGCTCGGGGAAGCTGAACGGCTTGGTCAGGTAGTCGTCGGCGCCGACCTCGAGGCCGAGCACACGGTCGACCTCGCTGCCACGCGCGGTCAGGATGAGGATCGGCGTGTAGCGCTCGCCGGCGCGCACCCGGCGGCAGATCTCCAGACCGTCGGTACCCGGAAGCATCAGGTCGACCAGGAGCAGGTCGTGCTCCCCCGTCAGCGCCAGCTCGCAGCCCCGTGCCCCGTCGGGTTCAACGTCGACCCGAAAGCCGTGGTCGGCGAGGTGCAGGGAGGCGAGGCGCGCGAGGTCGGGATCGTCCTCGATAATCAGGATGCTTCGCTGCATGCGACGGTTTTGAGAGCGGTTTGGAGAGTAGGGATGGAGGATCACGAAACGGTCACGGAAGGCCAGAGGCGCAGAGGGGTACGGAGCCCCGCCTGCGGGGATCCTGTGTGGAAGGCGCTCCGGCTCCGGGGTCCCCCGCCGCCGTCCGCCCCTCTAGGCCGCCCACCCTCCCCGGGAGGCCGGAGGGCGGAGAACCCAAGTCGAGCCTCGACGGGAAGCCGAGCGGCCGCGGGCGGCGCGGGGTGAGCCCCAGAAGCGGAGCACGCGCGCCCCTACGCACGGAGGCCGCCTGGGGGACCGGCGGCGGGGCGGAAAAGGCCTCAGGGCGCGGCGAGGGCGGCCAGGCGCCTCTGGAGCGCGTCGAAGCGCCCCCGCGGCACCCGCGGATCTCCGCCGAGGGGCCCGCGCGCGTCCAGCAGGCGTGCGACCGTCGACGCCACCAGCCGCCCGGTGCTGGCGGCCAGCGGCGGCGCTCCGGGCTCGAGCCAGCGCAGAAGCTCGCGCCCGGTCTCGAGCGCGGCCAGCGGCTCGTCCGCTGCCATCGCCGCGTCGATCCGCAGGAGCAGATTGTGGGGGCTGGGGTCGTCGACCAGCAGCCCGTCGATCAGCGCGAGCGCCTCGCGCCCGCGCCCCCGGCGGTCGCCACGCGCGGCGTCGGCGGTGCGCGCCGTTGCGCGCAGCCTGACGGCGGCGGGGTAGGCCGCGTGCGACGGGGCCGCGCGTGCGAGCCGTGCGTCGAGCGCGGCCAGCGCCGGCCAGTCGCCCATCTGCGCGAAGCGCGTCCCCTCCAGCACCGCCGCCGCCGGATCGGGCAGGTCCGCGACGAGCCGCGCGACCTCGTCCGGCGCCTGGCCGGCCGCGACCTCGCCGAGCCGCGGCTCGATCGCTAGGAAGCGCGCCTCGGCGTCGGCGGCGTCGAGGAGCAGCGCGGTCTGCGCCTCCTCCCACGCCTCGCCGCCGCGCCCCAGTGCGCGCAGCGCACGCGCGCGCGCCAGGCTGCGCGCGAGCGGCGTGGGCAACGCCTCGGCCACGGCGAACGCGCGGCGCTCGTCGCGGCGCTGCGCGATGCGCTCGGCGAGCAGCACCCCGTCGAGCGCCAGGCCCGCGACGACCGGCAGCGGGTCGTACGCGGTGAGCGCGGCGTCGAGCGCCGCCGCCCCGTCGCCGCCCACGCGCGCGAAGGCGAGCCGGTTGCGGTCGTCGGTGCACACCTCGCCCGACTCGGCCAGCCGCCGCACGCCGGCGTCCTCGAGCGCGAGCCTCGCCGCCAGATCCTCGGGCGCCCGCAGGCCCAGCCGCGCGAAGTGCGCCCGCGTCCGCTCGGGCCAGTCGAGCTCGGCGAGGTTGCGCTCGGGCTCCAGCGGCTGGTCCGACGCCAGGAAGATCAGCATCGTCGCCTTGGGGCGGTAGACGCGCACGTGGGGGAACACCTCCCCCACCGTCGCGGCGACCGACGCGAGCAGCTCGGCGTCGAGGAACACCGAGCCGACCCACTGCACCAGCACGCCGCCGGGGTTCAGGTGGTCGCGCACCAGCTCGAGGAACTCGCGCGTGTAGAGGTGCGACGAGCCCGCGGTCCAGGGGTGCGAGGGCTGCGACACGATCGCGTCCCAGCGTTCGGTCGTGCGCGCCAGCGCGCTGCGCGCATCCGTCACCGCGACGCTGACGCGCGGATCCGCCAGCGGATCGCGGCCGCGCAGCTCGGCGACGGCGCGGTTGGCCTCGACGACCTCGTGCTCGAGCTCGACCGCATCCGCCGCGCGGACCGACGGCGGCAGCCCCTCGAGCGCGACGCCGCCGCCGAGGCCCACGACGAGCATGCGCTCCGTCGACGGCCGCGCGAGCACCGGCAGGCAGGTGAGCCACCACTGCAGCCCCTCGCCGTACGGGGGCCGGCCGGGAGGGACGATCTCGGCCTCGGGATGTCCGTTGGTGCGCAGGCGCCAGACGCCGTTCTGCTCGAGCAGCACGACGCTGGCGGCGCGGCCCTCGGCGGCGAAGACCATCTCGCCGTCCGCCTCGAGGCCGCCGAAGGGCGACGAGAGCAGCAGCCTAAGCGGAGCGCGCAGCGGCACCAGGAGGACCGCGGCGAGCCCCACGGCGCCCGCCGCCGCCAGCATGCGCGCGTGCCGGCCAAGCGCCGGCGCGAACGCCAGGGCCGCCGCCGCGCCGACCAGCGCGTGCAGCGCGACGCCGGCGCGCGCCGTCCCGGCGGTGCCCCAGGCCGGCAGCAAGAGGAAGCCGGCGAGCAGCGCGCCGGCGATCGCACCGACGGTGTTGAAGCCGTACACGCGCGCCGTCGCGCGCGGCGCGTCGCCCGGGTCGCGCGCCACCAGGCGTACCGCACATGGAAAGGACGCGCCGATGCACACCGACAGCGGGAGCAGCGCGAGCGCGGCGAGCGCTCCGTTCGCCGCGAAGCCGCCGGCCGCGCCGGCTCCGAGCATGCGCGCCAGGCCGGGCAGGCGGTCGGCGAGCGCGAACGCGGCGCCGGCGCACAGCGCCGCGCCGAGCTGACCTCCCGCGAGCCCCGCGGCGGCGCCGGCGGGGCTGCGGGAGAACCGCGCTCCCGCAGCCCCGCCGAGCGCGATGCCGAGCAGGAAGACCGCCAGCATGGTCGCAAACGCCGCGACGCTCCCGCCCACGAGGTGCGCGAGCAGCCGCGTCCACAGCACCTCCTCGGAGAACGACGCGACGCCCGCGAGCAGCACCAGCGGGTAGATCCAGGAAGCGCGTCCGGTCGGGCCGCCGCGCGGCGCGTCCGACGGCCGCGCCGGATCCGCGACGGGCGGCGCGGCGCCGCGCGCGAGCAGCAGCGCCAACAGGAAGGCCGCCGCGTTGAGCCCCGCACCGGCCAGCGTCGCGCCGCGCAGCCCGAGCGCGGCGATCCACCAGAACCCCGCCAACAGCGCCCCGAGCACCGCGCCCAGGGTGTTCGCCGCGTACAGGCCGCCGACGCGCGCGCCGATCTCCTCCTCGCTGCGCACGGTGTGCCGCACCAAGAGCGGCAGCGTCGCGCCGAGCACGGCGGTCGGCGCCAGCAGCACCAAGAAGCCGGCGAGCGCGAACACCAGCGTGCTCGCCGCCGCGCCCTCGGCGGGCAGCTCCGAAAGCCCGCCGAGCCAGCCGTCGTGAAGCCGCCGCGCGAGCGCGAGCGCCGCCGGCACCGCCAGCGCCAGCGCGGCGGCGACGAGCTCGGCAACGCCGTAGGCGAACAGCGGGCGCCGCAGCCGCGCGGCGAGCACCCCGCCCGCCGTCGCGCCGAGGGCGAGTCCGGCCATGTAGGACGCCAGCACCGTCGCCACCGCCAGCTCGGTCGTACCGAGCACGAGCGACAGCTCGCGCAGCCAGACCGTCTGGTAGACGAGCGCGGCTGCGCCCGACAGGACGAAGCAGAGGAGAACGGCCGGGTAGCGGCTCACGGGAGGAGCGTCCTACCAAAGAGCCCCCGCGCGCGCCCAGGACGTTCGCCGATCCGAGCCCCTAACCCCGGTCGGCGAGCTGCTCGAGCAGCGGCCGGATCGCCTCGACCACGGCCATGCCGTCGGTCGTGTTGCGCAGCATGAGCACAAAGGCCCCGTAGCCGTGCTCCAGGTCGACCCAGGGGTAGGCGCCGAACGCGCCGGGCGAGCTCAGCCGCGACGACCGGCCCGCCTCGTCGAGGGCCTCGACCCAGCAGCCGACACCGTAGCCCAGGGCCTCGGTGAAGGGCGTCGAGAGCACCGGCACGCCGCCGGTCTGCTCGGCGAGCACGTCGAGCACCGCGCGCGTGGAGAGCGCCGGGACGCCCCCGGCCGAGCCGCCGTCGAGCATCGCTACCAGCAGCGGCACGTAGTCGAGCACCGTGCCCTTTGCACCGGCGGCGACCTGTGGGTTGAGCGTCGCGCCGAACCCGTCGTAGGCCACCGAGCCCAGCCCCAGAGGCTCGCCGAGCGCGGTCTGGAACCACGCCTCGTAGCCCATACCGGTCAGGTTCTCGATCGCGGCGCCGGCGGCGTGCATCGACGGGCCTCCGTAGTCGAAGAGCTCGCCCGGCGCTCCGTTGAGCGGCGCGAACGCGATCGAGAACGCGCAGGCCTGCAGCGTCGAAGCCGTGTCGCTCACGCACCCCCAGCCGCCCGGCAGGCCGGAGGTGTGCGCGAACGCCTGGCGAAAAGTGATCTCCGCCTTCGGCCCGAGGAACAGCGGCAGGTACTCGGCAAGCGGGTCGTCGAGCGAAAGCTCGCCCGCGTCGACCAGCGTCGCCAGCGCCGCGCCGCTGAGCCATTTCGTCGCCGACGCGTACGGCACGCGCGTGTCCGGCGCCAGGTCGCCGAAGGAGGAGACGTGAACGAGCTCGCCGTTCTGCACGAACACGAAGGCGATGCCGTCGTTGAAGAACCAGCCGTCCGAGAAGCCGGCGAGCACCTGATCGACGGCCGCGAAGTCGTACGCCGGCGGCACGAGCCGCACGCGGCGCGTCAGCGTGTTCGACACGGCGCCGATCCCATCCGGCGCGCCGGCGTCGAGGACGACGGCCGCAAAGGAGACCGCTAGCCCCTCGAGCGCCGCGTCGCGGGGCACGGCGACGTCGAAGCCCGCGCGCCCAGCACCGTCGAGCGCTCCGCCGACCGCGCCGAGGCTGGCGAAGAACAGCTCATCCGGCGCCAGCCCGATCCACGTCGAACCGACCTCGATGCCCGGCAGCACCGAGAGCGACAAGGCGGCCGCGTACGGCGCGCCCGGAAGCTCCGGCGCGGAGAGCTCGAAGGGATGCGCACTTCCCGCGATCAGCGGGCCGCCGGCAGAGAGCGCCGCGCGCTGGGCGGCGGAGGACGAGGCGGCGAAGGCGCCAAGGGCGAGGACGAGCAGCGGTCGGTGCATGGGAAGCGCGTCTTTGAGGACCGTGGAACGCGGAAGAGAACCGCTCGCACGCCTCCCGGTTTCGGACCGGCCGCGCGCTATTTCTTCGTGCCCCGGCGCGCACGCGGATACGCTGCGCGCGACCGGGTACCGGAAGCGAGGTGAGAGTCCTCCGCGGTCCCGCCGCTGTAAGCGCCCACGAAACCCGCGATCCACTGGCCGCGAGGCCGGGAAGGGTGGGGAGTAGGCACGAGGCGTAAGCCAGAAGACGGCCCGGTCGACGCAGCCCAAAGTCCCTCGTGGAAAGGAGACCCCTGTGAGATCACGCCTGACTTCAAGACCGCCCAAGCCTTCCGCGACCGCCCGACCCGCGCCCCGGAGCGGAGGCTAGCCGTGGACTACCGCGAATGCGCACGCGCGAGGCAGGACCAGCTCACCAAGCCCCCCGGCAGCCTCGGGCGTCTGGAGGAGCTGGCGGTTCAGCTCGCCGGGATCCAGCGATCCGAACGACCCGACGCGCGCCCTGCGGCGGCGGTGCTGTTCGCCAGCGACCACCCGGTCACCGCGCACGGCGTCTCGGCCTACCCGTCCAGCGTGACCGCCGCGATGATGGCAAACTTCGCCGCCGGCAGGGCCGCGTCCACGGTCTTCGCGGCGGACCTCGGCGTGCCGCTCGAAGTCGTGGACGTCGGCGTCGGCTCGCCCTACCCGAGCGGCCTCACGCTGCGGCGCGAGGAGGTCGCATCCGCGCAGGCGGGGGACCTCCGCACCGAGGACGCGATGACGCCCGAAGTCTTCGGCGCAGCACTCGCAGCGGGTGCCGCGGCCGTCGATCGGCTCGCGGGCGTCCGCGTGCTGATCCTCGGTGAGATGGGCATCGGCAACACCACGCCCGCCTCCGCCGTGGCCAGCGCGCTGCTCGGGCTGCCTCCCGAGCAGATCGTCGGCGCGGGCACCGGCGTGCAGGGCGAGGCGCTCGAGCGCAAGCGGCAGGTCGTCGCCGACGCGCTCGCGCGCGGCGTCGACCGTCGCGACCCACGCGAGGCCCTCCGCACGCTGGGCGGACGCGAGATCGCCGCGCTGGCCGGCGCCGCCCTGCGGGCGCGCGAGCGCGGCATCGCCGTGCTGGTGGACGGCTTCATCGTGTCGGCCGCGGTGCTCGCGGCGGCGCGGATCGAGCCCGGCCTGGCCGAGCACCTGATCTTCGCCCACCGCTCCGCCGAGCCGGGCCACGACGCGATCCTGAACGCGCTGAGCGCGGCGCCGCTGCTCGACCTGCGGCTCCGGCTCGGCGAGGGTAGCGGTGCGCTCTGCGCGCTCCCCCTGCTGGACCTCGCGTGCTCGATGCACAACCGCATGGCGACCTTCGAGGAAGCGGGAATCGAGGGGCCGGTATGACCCCTCCCCCCGTGCGCGGAGTGCGAGCGGCGTTCGTCTTCCTGACGCGACTCCCCGTCGGCGGCTTTCCCTACGCGCCGGCGGACTGGAGGTGGGCGAACGCCTACTTCCCGCTGGTCGGGGCCTGCATCGGCCTGCTGGCTGCGGCGGCCTGGCACGCCTGCGCGCCCCTCGGCACGTGGCCGGCGGCCGTCGCCGCCGTCACGGCGGCGATGCTGCTGACCGGCGCCTTTCACGAGGACGGGTTGGCCGACTCAGCCGACGCGCTCGGCGGAGGCATCGACGAGCGCGAACGCGTGCTCGAGATCCTCAAGGACAGCCGGCTCGGGACCTACGGCTCGTCGGCCCTGTTCCTGTCCATCCTCGCGCGCGTCGTTCTGATCGAGCGGCTCTCCCCGCTCGATGCGTCGGCATTGGCGCTGGTTCACTGCATGGCCCGGACGCCGCCCGTCGCGCTCAAGACGCTGCTTCCCTACGCTACGCGCGGGACCGGCGCGCGCAGTCGCGATCTGGCGGACGGTGGCTCGACCCAGCTCGTCGCCGCCCTGGCGCTCTGCGCGATCGTCGGCGCGGCGTGCACCACGGGCCTCGCCGAGCTGGCCTGGATCGCGCTGGCGACGACGGCCGCGGCCGCGCTGCTCGGCTGGCGCTTTCAGCGCCGCATCGGGGGCTACACGGGCGACTTCCTCGGAGCCGTCGAGCAGGTCGGGGAGATCATCGTGCTCGCGGTGCTCGTGGCGTGCCGGGTGTGAGCCCGTCGCTGATGGCTCGAGATCGCGCGCGACTCGCCGCCGAATCCGACCGTCACGCGGCCGGACCCGGCGGCTGCGACGCCTAGACGTCCGCGGTCGCGAAGTTCACGACGTTGGCCGGCTGCTCGTAGAAGAAGCTCGACGGGCCGCCGCCGAAGCCGACGAAGAAGGGGTGCGAAGCATCCGTGCTACCGAGAAAGTCGAGTCCGACGAACACCGTATCGGGCCCGGCGGGGACGTAGGGCGAGAGCGTGTGGGTCGCCACGCCAGCGGCATTGGTCTCGACGACGAACGCAACCGGGTTCGCGCCGACGTCGCCCGCAAGGCGGCCGTGGACCGGGACGCCGGCGACCGGCGCGCCGGTCCGGTCGACGACGCGGAACCTGGCCTCCAGCACGACCGGAGAGGCCTGCACGATGTCGAGCTCGATCGAGTCGACGTGCAGGTGCCGCACCACGGTCGTGAAGACGCCCGACTCCGACGAGCCGTTGCCGTTGCGGTCGGTCGCCAGCACGTCGTAGGCGTGCGCGGTGCCCGCGGCCAACCCGGTCAGGATCATGCGGTGCGTCCGGCGGAGCTCGCCGCTGACGAACGTCTGCGCCGATCCGCCGGCCGGCGTCACGTCGACGCTGAGGGTCGTCGGCTCGTCGGTGACGACGACGAGCGTCGCGGCCGACGTGAACGCGTCCTGCAGCTCGTGGCTGACGACCTCGGGCGGGACGCCGTCGGAGAGGCGCGCGTCGAAGACCGCCGGGTCGCCGCCGAGCGCACCCTCGGCGCCGTCGGCGTACCCATCGCCGTCGCTGTCGGGGTCGTGCGGCGACGTGCCCGCCGCGAGCTCCTGGGCATCGAACAGCCCGTCCTCGTCGCGGTCGAGCCCCAGCCGGACGCCCAGCCCCGGAGGAACGGCGGTGAACGTCACCTGCGCCGTTCCGCCCGAGGCCCAGGCCATCAGCGTGCTCCGGTCGACGAAGGTCCCGTCGTCCAGCAGATAGCGCCAGGTCGACGTCGACGCGTCGAGCTCGTACTTCAGCCCGAACGGCTGCTGCACGCCGGCGACCAGGCGCCAGCCCTTGCCGGTCAGATCGAGCCAGCCCTTCGCCGGCTCGGCCTGGTCCTCGGCCAGGTCGAGGAACGCGCCCACCGCGGCGACGGAGCCCGCATCCAGGTGGAGCTGATCCCCCACCAGCGGCGCCAGCCCCGAGTCCCACGCGTTGATGAAGTCGCGCAGCTCTTCCTTCTGCTGCAGCGTGATCAGGCTGAACGCCGCAAAGCCCTGGAAGTGCGCGGTCAGGAAGCCGACGACGCCGTCCTGCACGCCGTCGTGGTGGGTACCGAAGCCGGTGAGCTCCTTGTACTCCTTGTCGTAGAGCCCGCGCAGCGTGCCGGGGTTGAACAGCTGGAAGAGCGCCTCTTCGTCGACGTAGAAGTGGCTGCCGTCGTAGTCGCCGGTCGCGAAGTTCGCCTCGTGGCAGTCGACGCATTTGAACGGCGACGGACCGCCGAAGAAGCCGACCTCGTAGAAGTCGCCTTCGAACGGAGGCATGCCGAAGGTCTGCTGCCCCGCGAGCTCCGAGCCCGTGTACTGCCGGTCCTTCGACTGCAGCGGGTTGGGCGGGAACGCGAGGTCGCGCAGGAACGCGGTCATGCTCTGCATCTCGGCGTCGGACACGCCGTGGCCGCCGTTCAGGCCCTCGAAGGCCGTCTGGAAGCTCTGCAGGAAGCGTCGGTCGCCCCGCCAGTGGAACGGCCCGCCGCCCTTCAGCCCGCGCAAGCTCTGGGTCGCCATCGCGCCCTTCATCGGGTTCTGCTGCGGCACGAGCTTGTCGGTGACCACGTCGCCGGCAAAGCCCATCGATGGCAGGCCGAGCGTGTCGGGGAAGCAATAGCTGAGCCCGCCCTGCGAGTCGCCGAGGTCCCAGGCGCGTCCGTCGGTGTCGCCGAAGATGTGGCACGAGGCGCAGGACGTGTTGCCGCTGCCGGCGCCGCCGGCGGGATCGGCGTCGTACAGGACGCGCCGCCCTTCGGCCAGCACCGGGTCCTCGGGGTCGTAGGCCACGGGGCGCGCTCCGCCCGCCGGCAGGTGGCCGTTGCGGACGTCGAACGCCTGGATCGACTTGTCGCCGCGCGAATAGACGAACAACCAGCCGTTCGCGGAGTCGACGGCGACGTCGCCCGGGAGGTCCGCGGTGCTGAGCTCGGTGACCAGCGCGCCGCTGACCGCGTCCAGCACCACCACCGTCGCCGTGCCGAGCGCCGCGATGTACGCGTACTTCTGCCCCGGCCCGTCGTAGAACGCCAGCGCATGGGGCTGCGCGTGCTCCTGCGAGGTCAACGGCGGCGCGAGCTCGATCTGCGACAGCACCGCCCCGCCGGGCGTACCGGCGACCGTGGTGACGCGGTTGAGGACCGACGCGCCGCGCAGGTTGTACTCCATGCGCGTGCGGTTGTTGGCCTCGGTGCCAGCGACCCACAGCGCGCCGGTTGCGGGGTTGCGCTCGAGCGCGAAGAGGGTCGTGCCCACGCCCTCCGTCGCGGCCGGCTGGATCGTGTCGTCGGCGATCGAGACCGCGATCACGTCGCGGTCCGGCACCTGCGTGACGTCGTCGGGGTACTCCCAGTCGAAGACGACGCGGCCCGAGAGCGGGATCTCCCACCCGCGCTCGACCCACCACGGGAAGTTGTGCAGCAGCACTTCGTTCAGCACGAAGTTCTCGTCGAACGCGTCGAGGGTCAGCTGGTTGACGCCGAGCATCGCGCCCTCGTCATCCTTGAGGAGCGTCGTGTTGTTGCCCGAATCCTGCGGGACGACGTACACGTAGGTGCCGTCGGTCGCCAGCGCGCGCGGCTTGACCGCCTCGAGGCCGAGCGTCGTGCGGTACGCGTAGGGCGCGTCCGCGTCGAAGACCAGGAGTGCGTGATCGACCGTCCCGAGGACGCCGAAGTCGGTCGCGCGCGCGCAGGCGACGTAGAGCTTGTCGCCCGCCACCAGCACGTCGCGCGGCTCGTCGCCGACGGGGATCACGGTCTCCAGGACCCGCGCGGCCAGGTCGACTACCGCGACCGAGTCCGACAGGTGGTTCGCCACGAACATCCGGTTCGGGTCGTCGGGATCGAGCGCCATCGCTCCGGGCTCGAGCCCCGTGAAGACAGCGCCCTGGTACTTCAACGCGGGCGCGCGGCGTGGGCCTTCGGAAACCGGGCCGGTGATCGCCGGCCCGCCGGAAGCAACCGGCCCCGGAGTCGGCGCGGCCACGGGGGCTGCGCCCGCGACCGAATAGACCTCGAGCCGATGGTCACGCGTGTTGAGCAGATAGAGCTCGCTCCCGTCGGGAGACAGCAACAGCTGCCGCACCGGCCCGGACTCGAAGTGAACGTAGGGCGCGGCAGCGGCAGAGACGACTCCACCGCCCTGCGCCGAAGCGAGCGGTGAGAACAGCAAGGAAAGGACAAGAGCGCCGTGCATCATTCGGACCACCTCCTTGGTTGGGGTCGAGGTATGACGCTACCGGCGGGTTGTGTCCCATCTGTTTCCGCTCCGCGCCATTTCTGCGCGTCGCGTTCGGGGTCGACGAATCGCGTCGGAAGCGGCTACAACGTAGAGGTGACGTCGAACGTCCCCCGCATCCTCCTCGTCGAGGACGACCCGCAGCTACGCAGCCGGCTCGATGCTTCGCTGTCTGCAGCGGGATACGCCTCGGCGACCGCCGCTTCGGTCGCCGAGGCGCGCGCCGTTCTCGCCGGCGGCTTCGACCTGATCCTGCTCGACCTCGGGCTCCCCGACGCCGACGGCCTGGAGCTATGCCGCGAGCTGCGCAGCGCGGGCGACCGCACGCCGATCATCGTCGTCAGCGCGCGCGACGCGACGCGTCAGCGCGTGCGCGGCCTCGACCTCGGCGCGGACGACTTCGTATCGAAGCCGTTCCAGCTCGAGGAGCTCTTCGCGCGCGTGCGCAGCGTCCTGCGGCGCGCGGGACACACGGCGCAGGCGGGAAGGGTCACCTTCCGCGACCTGTGGGCCGATCCGCGCACGCGTCAGGCCGGCCGCGGTGACGTCGAGATCGCGCTGAAGCCGCGCGAGTTCGACCTGCTGCTCTTCCTGCTGCGGCAACCCGGGCGCGTGTGGACCCGCGACCAGCTGCTCGAGCACGTGTGGGGCCACGGCTTCGAGGGCGAGTCGCGCACGGTCGACCTGCACGTGCGCCGCCTGCGGGCGAAGATCGAGGAGGACCCGAGCGACCCGCGGTACATCAAGACCGTGTGGGGCGTCGGCTACCATCTAGCGGAGACGGCGTGATGGCGGCGCAACGGCTTCGGCTTCCGCTGCCGCGACGGCTCGGGTTTCGGATGGGCCTCGTGCTGTTCGCGGGGCTGTTCCTCGTCGACCTGGTGATGATCCCGTTCTGGAACTGGCTGTGGCTCGCGCTGTCGCCGGAGTGGTTCGAGCCCGATTACCTGCGCGCGTACGCCGCTCACCTCGAGACGCTGACCCCGGACGAGCTCGAGGCCGCTCGGTGGGACATGGGCAGCTACAGCCTGTTGGACAACGCCGCGCTGCTCGGCGCCATGGCGCTGTACGCCGCGCTCTTCTCCTTGGTGCTCGGCTCGTTCGTCTCGTTCCTCGCCACGCGGCGCATCTCGGAGCTCACCCGCACGGCGTCGACTCCCGGGACCGACGGGCAGGAGGTGCCGGGCCCGTTCCGGGTCGCGGGGCGGGACGAGATCGCCCAGCTGGGCACGGCGATGGACGGCATGCGGAGCGAGATCCTGGCCCTGCTCGAGCGCATCGAGGAGCGCGACCGCTCGCGCCGCAGGTGGGTGGCTGAGGTGTCGCACGACCTGCGCACGCCGCTGGCCGCCCTCGCCGTCTCGCTCGACCAGGCGTTGCCACTCGCCCGCGGCATCCCCGAGCCGGAGCAGCGCGAGGCGCTGGAGGGAACGCTCGCCGCCGCCGGGCTGGACGTACGGCGCGTGCAGGACCTGGCCGAGGACCTGCTCGAGATCGCGCGCCTCGACGCGGGCGACGCGCTGCAGCTCGAGCCCGTCCCGGTCGGCGAGCTGGCGCGCGACGCGGCGCGCGCGCTGAGCCCGCTAGCCGACGGGAGCGCCGTGCGTCTCCGCGTCGAGCTGCCGCCCGGCCTGCCCGAGCTGCGGGCCGACGGGCGCCGCTTGATGCGAGCGCTGGAGAACCTTTTGCTCAACTCGATCCAGCACGCGCGGAGCGAGGTCACGCTCCGCGCGCGGCACGTGGACGATGCGGTGCACCTGGTCGTGGAGGATGATGGAGAGGGCCTCCCGGACTCCGGCAAGGGCGCGCACGAGGACCTCCAGCGGCCCCGAAGCCGCCCTGACTCCGCGGGTATCGGCCTGGAAGTCGCCGACAAAGTCGTCCGCGCACACGGCGGCGCGCTGCGCGCAAGGAACCGTCCGGAAGGGGGCGCGCGGGTCGAGATGCACGTCCCGCTCGCGCCCGCACGGGACTCCTGAAGAAACCGCAATAAATTCCCAAGGCGGTCGCGGAAAAGGGAATCCGTTGGCTCCCCACAGCGCCGAACGCGCGTGGTATAGAGAGGAACTGTCCTGCGTCCTTCGTCCCGGGATTTGGATCGACGTGACTCCCCTATCCGTCTCTCTCGCTCTCGTTCTGCCGCTGTCTCTGCCCGCCGCCGGTCCGGTTGATCCCGCGGGGGATAAGGACTGCCCGAACTGCAGCGCGGCCGAGCCGTGCCCGACCTATCGCGCACAGCTCGAAGAGCGCGTGCCCGAGCTCCGTATCCTGATGGAGTCCGGCACGCCGCAGCAGCGCATCGTCGCGCTCGACGAAGCGGCCGAGCTGCACCGCCACCACCAGAACGGCCCGATCGATGAGGTGCTCTCGCTGCTGTCGCTCGGGCTGACGGCGCCGCTGAGCTCCGGGGCGGCGGCGTCCGCCCGCGGCCAGTTCGAGCGCGCCCAGGCGTTGATGCAGGATGCGCTGAACAAGGCCTCGGACGACGGCGCGTCCGCGCCCGCCTTCGACAAGCTGGCCGGCATCCTGGGGATGGACGCGGCGGTCACCGACGACGCGATCGCGCTCGAGGTCCTGCGCGAAGCGCGTGCGGGCCGCTCGGTGCGGATCCACGCCGCCGAGCTGATGGCCGACGTCGCGCGCGAGCGGGGCATGGTGCGCGAGTTCTCGGACGCGCTGGTCGACACGCTCTATCGGCTGAAGCTCATCGGCAAGGAGTTCGACAAGCGCTCCCTCGAGGCCGGCATCCGCGTCCCGCGCGGCGCGGACAAGGACAGCTTCCGCGTGCTGTTCCGCGACGAGCTGCTCGCGGACCGCAAGCGCATGATCGAGATCCGCAAGGACCTGGCCACCGCGGACCTGCTCTCGTCGCTTCGCTTCGACTTCACCCCGCCGCCGATCCCGCCGCTGGCGCCGATCCCGGGCTCGAAGGACTACAAGAAGCAGAAGAAGCAGTACGACCACGACAAGAAGAAGTACGACAAGGCCTGGAACAAGTGGAAGCGCCAGCAGGAGGAGAAGAAGGCCAAGCCCGAGCCCTCCGCGGAGATGCGCAAGCTCGAGCGCGAGCTCGACACGCTCACCCGGCGCATCGACCTGGTGACCCGGCTGACGATCGACGCCTCGGAGACGCTCGAGGCGATCGAGCTCATCCCCGTGCTCGTCGAAGCGCTCGGCGAGTCCACCGAGGAGCGCTCGGCCGAGACGCTGGCCTACTTCCTTCAGCGCGCGTCGCTGCAGGTCCCCTCGCACACGCTCGGCGCGGCCGAGGCGCTGCTCGACCGCGGCTCGCGCAAGTATGTGCCGCCGGTGCTCGACGCCCTCGACGTCGCGGACGACGAGCGGCTCCCGCGCGAGACGTTGGGCGGGCTCAACCTGGCCGTCATCCCCGACGACGCGTGGCCCGAAGTGCTCAACGCGCACCTCGAGGGCTTCGCGCAGGAGAACGGGCTAGAGGTCTTCCCGGCCCTCGGCCCCGGCGCGGGAGCGGCGCGCGGGATGTGGCTCAAGCGCAACGCGCGGCTGCTTCCCTAGCGCCCGAGTCGAGCTAGAGGTCGAGCACCTTCCGTCGCTCGACCTCGGCCGATTGCCGCTCGGGCGGCCGCGCCGACAGCACCTGGGCGATCGCCCCGAAGCACGCGTCCATGTCGCGTAGCTGGCCGTCGGTGAAGGTCTTCACCGACAGGCCGAAGCGATCGAAGTACTCGTTGCGCTTCGCCATCTCGTGCTCCCACTTCTCGAGGAGCTCGACGTTGTGCTCCTTCAGCGACTTCTCCTTCCCGGCCACCTTCATGTGGGTGGACTGCGGGCTCAGCTCGAAGCCGACGAAGTCGCGCGTGTGCACGTTGAGGACGGAGTAGTCCAGGCGATAGACGTGCTTCTGCCCGAGCCCCGCGTACCGCAGCTCGGGAATCAGGAAGGGCACGGACTCGGGATCGGGCTCGGCGGTCACGTAGTCGACGTAGGCGTCCGCGATCCGCTGCTCGTAGAGCGAATTCGAGATCCGCTTGAGGACCGAGCGGTAGAAGTCGAGGAACTGCCGGAGCGACGCGAAGCGGTACGGCGCATCGGCCGCCGGGTCGATCAGGCCGGTCTTGAGCACGTGGCCGACGGTCCAGTACGCGTACTTCGCGCGGCGGATCTCGCTAACGTCGTTGGTCCATTGCCCGCGCCGAAAGGCGGGCGCGATGACGAGCCCCCAGACCATCTGGTTGGCGCCGAACCACAGGCTCCAGGTCTCGCCGCTGGGCTTGTAGCGCGTGCGCTCGACGTAGTTGCGGTAGAAGTTGCGCTCGAGGAAGAGCTCGGTGTACTCGAGCAGCGCGGGGTTCTTGAGCAGGCGTACCAGCCTCCAGGAGCCGGAGTCCGGCCAGTACGCATCCCCCCGCTCGCGGCGCTTCTCCGCCTCGCGGCGCAGCCCCCTCATCCATACGGCGAGGAACTCGTCGAAGCTGGCGAACTCGGTGTTGACGCTGTCGGCGAAGAAGTTGTTCTTGCCGCCGACGATGCCGTGCAGCGAGTGCACGCTGACGCCGCGATCGAGGATCTCCGACGCGGCGTCGAGGGCCCGCGGACGCGCCGCGCTCAGCTGCGCGGAGATGTCGGCCTCGATCGCCTCGAGCGTGGCTTCCTGCATCCGGGTCGGCTCGGGCGGGCCGAGACCGTCCGCGCGGGCGCGAGACGGCCTGGCTCGCTCGCTACAGGCGGAACCAGCGGACGACGAAGTCGAGCTTGTCGCCGTCCTTGTTCAGGTCCTCGTTGACCGTGTTCTCGCGCACGATGTACGCCGCGCCGGTGTTGCCGTCGGCGTAGATCGCGGGCGAGACCGACGTGGTCAGCTTGGCCACGAACTGCGTCTTCTGCAGGTTGTTGAGCGGAGTCGCGAGGAGCACGGTGTCGTTCAGGCCGCCCGCGCCGTCCCAGTTGACCCCATCGGCGCCCTCATCGACGCGGTACAGGACCATGCCGTTCGCCAGCACCATGTCCGGCGTCAGCTCCGGGTTGCCGTCGGTGATCGCGACGGGCGGGCCGGGGAAGTCCATGTCCTGCGGGTTGTCCTCGCTGAAGCGGACGAAGGTCGCGACCGTGTCGTTCAGGTCCTCGTCGCCCGAGTTGAGCGAGATGCCGACGATGTCCTCGCGCAGCGCGACCAGGAGCCGCTCGCCGTTCTGCGACTCGGCCATCCAGTCGGTGCCCGCGTAGAAACCGCCGCCGGCGGAGTGGTCGAACGTGTACGTCGCGAGCTGGCCGTCGCGCGGATCCAACCAGGCCACCAGGTCGTGGTTGAGCATCCCGTCGCCGTCGTGATCGCGCTCGTCGGTCGACTCCGAGGCCACGATGACGAAGCGCCCGTCGAGCACCGCCGCGCCCTGCGTGCCGCCCGTGGGCGAGGCTCCGGCGATCATGTCGTCGACCACGCCGAAGGGCACGATCGGCTCCTGGGCCTCGGTCCAGCGCAGGACGACGTCGGACAGGTCGTCGTCGCCGTTGAAGTTGCACGGGTCGCCGAACTCGCCCTCGGGACTGAGCGTCGCGATGAAGCCGGGCGAGCCGCCCTCCCCCGCGATCGCCAGGATGCGGAGCGCCGCGACCAGCCCGGTGTTCACCGGCGGGCTGGTCACAGGGTCCGTGGCCCAGTCGTTGAAGCGCAGGAAGAACAGGATGTTGTCGGTCGCGTCGAGGTCGCCCTGCGGCGGACAGTGGGGCGGGTTCCAGGCCGGATCGAACAGCGCGACGTCGTTGAAGTTCACCGACCCCTGCGCCGGCTCGTTCACGGTGAAGCCGACGAGCCAGTCCCCCACGTCGAGGTTGAGCGCGCGGATCGGCGCCGCCGGACCGGACATCGCCAGCGCCACGTTGCGGATCGGCGAGGCCGGGTCGCTCGAGTCGTGCAGCGCCAGCACCGCCTCGTCGAAGGTGTCGCCGTCGCCGTTCAGGTCGCGCCCCTCGACGGTCTCGTCCTGCCGCAGGAAGAGCAGCCCCTCGTCCGTCCGGTGGAAGCGCGGGTCCAGCGTGAAGGTCGGATCGTCGTTCGTCAGCCGGATCGGCGTCGTCGGCATCGACGTCGGCAGGAAGTTCAGCGTCGTGTCCGGCGCCGTCAGCGCCCCAGGCGCATCGATGTAGTACAGGCCGCCGTCGGTGGCCAGGATCGGCTCGTCGATCGTGAAGTCGGGAGTGGCGACGTACTTGGGCTTCTTCTGCCCCTTCTTCCAGTGGAGCAACACCACGTCGCCGAAGGCACCGTCGCCGTTCCAGTCCTTGGAGTCCTCGTCCTCGTCGACCAGGAGATAGACCTGATTGACGGCGATCTCGGCCCGGATCGTGGCGGCGCGGAGCAGCGTCTCGCCGCCCTTCATGTTGATCACCGACGCGACGACGTCGGCGAAGTCACCGTCCTTGTTGAGGTCGGTGCCGCCCTCGCCGGACGTGGCCTCGCTGGCCAGGTAGACGATCAGGTCGCCCTTCTGGACGATCGGCGTCTCGAGCAGCACGGCGTACTTCGCCGAGCGGGGCTTCAGCTTCTTGACGCCTCCGCCGCTGCTGCTGTCCCAGCCGAAGATGTCCTCGATCGTCGAGCACCCGGAGAGGGCGAGGGACGCGAGGAGGAGCGAGGGAAGGGCCGCGCGGCGAGCGCGCGAGAGCTTGGCGGAAGACTTGAACATGGGGGCTCGGTCCGGTGCGGAAGGGAAACGGCCACCTATCATAAGCGCGGCTTCCCGCCTGCGCGAATAGGCGCCTCCCCCTCCGCCCCTACTCGAGCTCGACGCGCACCGTGGGCTGGTCCGGATCCAGGCTCAGGACGTCGAGCTTGGCGGTTCCCCGCAGACCGGTCTGCGACTCGGCTGTTACGAAATAGCTGCCGAGCCCGAGCTGAGGCCGACGCACGTAGGGCCGCGTGAGCGAAGTCGCTCCGATGTCGCTGCGCTCCCAGACCTCGTTCCCCCCGGCGTCTTCCACCCGCAGCGAAAGCCCACCCAGAGCGGCGTTCTCGGGCCAAACGAGCTCGATCGGCCGCGCGACCGCAGGCACGACCTCGAGCGCGACCTCGGCCTCGTCGCCCTCCCGAACGACCGCGCGTTGGTGCTGCGAGACGACTCCCACGCCGTAGGCGTCGACCTGGTACTCGCCCGGCGTGAGATTTCTCACGAGCGCTTCCGCACGCACTCCAAGCTCGACCGAGCGGGCGGCGGGAAGACCCGCCATGCGCACGAACACCAGGAGATCCGCCTCGGCCGTGGCGTCCACGCGCGGGGCGCTCAGCCGGAGCGCGCCGGCCGGCCCGAGCGTCAGCTGCCCGAGATCGCGGTCCTCCCGCGGCGCGAGCTCGAACCAGTCCCCCGCGAAGATCGGCGCGTCGTCGTACACGACCATCGCGCGGTAGCGACCCGGCTCGACCCGGCGGAAGACGAACGCGTCGCCCTTGCGATCGGGGCTGACGAGCGATGAGCGGCCGGTCGTGAGCTCGACTTCGAGCAACTCGGGCGACGACACCCGCCCCGCCGCGTCGACGACCGTGCAGCGCACCGAGCCCGGCTCGCCGACCGCCGGACGGTCGTAGTCCGCGGCGAGGCGCACGAGCCCGCCGTCCGGGAATACGCCCGTGGCCTCGACCGGCGCGGCTCCGGCCGGCGCATCCCACAGCTGCACGCCCAGCGCGTGCGGCCCGTGCGTGAGGTTGAGGAAGCGGAAGCGTCCCTCGACGTCGCAGCGCGTCGTGAGCGACTCGCCGGTGCCCGGCTCGCGCGCCGACACGAAGACCTCCGGCATCGGGTAGCCGTCGCGGTAGGTGACGACGCCCTCGATCACCCGCCCCTCGGTGAGGGTGGGGTTCCAGGTCAGCACGTCGCCGGACGCGCCCGCCATCACCGACTCCGCCCGCATCTCCGAGCGGCGCCGCAGGTGCTCCGGCTGCGGCGGAGGGTTCGCGAACAGGCGGACCTCACCCGGCGGGACGCCGTCCAGGCGGTAAGCGCCGCGCTCGTCGGTACGCGCCGCGGGATAGCCGAAGGCGCCGCGGTGGTCGTACTGCCCCAGCGGGATGAAGTGGCGCTCGATCTCGCGGTCGAAGGCCCGCACGATCGCGTCGGCGAGCGGCTGCCCGGTCGAGTCGCTGACGACCCCCGCGACGGAGAGCCCCGCGACGAGCGTGAAGTCCAGCCTCGCACCGCGACCGACCGCGATCTCCGCCGTCGCGCGCGCCAGCGCGAGGCCGTCCGCACGCGCCTCGACCTCAAGCTCTCCTTCCGCGAGCCCGTAGAGCGCATAGCGCCCCTCCGCGTCGGCGCGCGCGGTCCGCGCGGGCCAGGGCGCGAAGCGCGCGCCGTAGGACTGCGGCCGCGCGCCCGGTGCTCCGGCGCTTACGACCGCGCCCGCCAGCGGGGAGCCGTCCGGGCCGAAGACGGTGCCGAACAGGTCGCCGCCGCGGCGCGGGAGCACGAGCTCCAACCGCACCGGGCCCGGCGACCGCTCGTCCAAGACGTGCAGCGGCGAAGGCGCGAACCCCGGGGCGATCGCTCCGAGCGCCCTGCCCGACGGCACGTGCTCGACGCGGAAGCGGCCGTCCGCGTCGACCTCCGCCACCGCGCCGCCCCCCATCCAGTCGTCGAAGGCGGTCGAGAGCCAGATCTCGGCCCGCCGCACCGGCGTGCCGACGCCGTCGACCACGACGCCCTCCACCGTGAGCCCGGCGGGCAGCGCGAGCTCGAACTCGCGCGCCTCGCCCGGCGCGAGCTCGACCAGCGCGTCGCTCGACCAGGTGCGGCGATCGGCGCTCACGCGGTACGTCCCGGGGAGCAGGCCGTCAAAGCGCACCGTGCCCGCGGCGTCGGCCGACGCGCGCGCGACGCCGCGCTCGGGCAGGTCGGCCAGCTGTCGCCGCAAGTCCACCGCGACGCCGGCGGCGGGCGCGCCATCCGGCCAGCGCGCGAGCACGGTGAGGCTCGCTTCGTCGGCGTCGTCGCGCGGCTCGGCGACCATCGGCGCAGCCGCGGTTCGCACCGGCTCTCGCGCCGCGGTCTCCGAGAGCGTGGTCGTCGCCGGCGCGGTCGCGGGCTCGACGGGCTCCGACCGGACGGCGACGGGCGGCCGCGCCGCCACCTCGGGACGCGCGGGCTCGCCGCGGTCGGCCGCCCAGCGTGCCGCCCCCCAAACCGCGGCCAGGATCCCCAGCGCCAACATCGCCTTCTTCGCCATCAGCACACCTCCGGTCCAGGTCACCGTCCCGGCGAACGTCAGAGCGCCGCCCTCTCCATGCGCGGGGAACGCCGCCGCGACCACGCCGCGCCAACCGTCGCGCCCGTAGCGCTCTCCCAGACGCGCGCGCAGCCGCGCGAGCCCGCGGTTCAGGCGCGTCTTGACCGTCTTCGTCGGAACCCCGAGCCGCGTCGCGATGCTCGCCGGCGGCAGCCCCTCGAAGTAGCGCAGATAGAGCGCACGCTGGTAGGTCTCCGGCAGCTCCTGCACCGCGCCGACCAGCGTGCGGTGCAGCTCGAGGCGCTCGGCGAAGTCGCCGGCGCCGTCCTCGCTCGCGGGTTCCGCGTCGCCGAGTCCGTCGAGCCGACGCTCACGCCGGACGCGCTCGCGCCGCAGCGCGTCCAGCGCGCGGCTCCGCACGACGCGGCGCAGCCAGGCCGGCGTCAGCCTGCTGGGCGGACGCTCGAGCGCCGTCAGGTAGGCGGTCTGCACCGCGTCGTCGCCGGCCGCTTCATCGCGCAGCAGCTCGCGCGCGATGCGTCGCAGCGCTTCGGTCTGACGGGGCAGGTCTTCGGGGTCGAGGGCGGCTTCCACGGGCTTCCTTTGCCTCCTAACGCCCCGCCTGAGGGAGGGGCCTCAGGTTTTCGCGAAAACCGGGAGGGGCTGCCCCGCGGCCGGCAACAGGCTGGAGGAACCGCGATGAAGCCCTCTTCCTTCCAGCCCGACGACCCCGAGGCTCTCGCCGAACAGGTGAGCTGGGTGCGCGACCTCGCGCGCCGGATCGCGGGTGACGCGCACGAGGCCGACGACCTGGCGCAGGACGCGTGGGTCGCCGTGCTGCGGACGCGCTCGTCCGGCGGCGGCGAGATCCGCTCGGTGCGCTCGTACCTGGCGGGCGTCGTCCGCAACGCGCGCCGGCTCGCGCGGCGCGGCGAAGCGCGCCGGCGGGAGCACGAACACCGCGCGGCCGGCGACGCGCCGCTCGCCGCCGACGCGTCGGCGGCGCTCGAGCGAGCCGAGCTCGCTAAGGCGCTGGTCGGGCGCGTGCTGGCGCTCGAGGAGCCGTTCCGGAGCACCGTGCTGCTCCGCTTCGGCGAAGGGCTCTCGACGGCCGACACCGCGGCGCGCCTGGGCGTGCCGGCGAAGACGGTCGAGTCGCGCGCGCGGCGCGGCCTGGCGCGGCTGCGCGAGGCTTGGCTGCGCGAGCACGGCGGCGACGAGCGCTCGTGGCGCGGCGCCCTCACCGTGCTGGCCGCGCCGCTGGGTCGCAGCGCGGCGCCGGTTCCGATTCCTACCGGCGGCGGCGCGGGGCTCGCGGGCCCGGCGGTGCCATCCCTGCTCGGACCTCTCGGAGCCCTCGCCATGCAGCTCAAGCTCATCGCCGTGTGCCTCGTCGCCGCCGGATCCGCCGGCGCGGCGTGGCTGTGGACCGAACGCGACGCCGACGCGGCGCGTCCCGCGGCGCGTGTTGCCGAGCGGCCACGCGGGGCGCCGCAACCCGAGATCGAGGCGCTCGCCGCCGATCCGGTCGCGCCCGCTCGCGCAGACCGCCAGCTCACCGAGACGCTGCCGGCGATCGAGCCCCAACTCGAAGCCGTCGCCGCCTCCGAAGCCGTCGCCGCCGAGCGCGTCGTGCGCGGGGTCGTGTTCGACGCGTCGGGGCGGCCCTACCCCGGCATCACGGTCGCCTGCTTCCGCGCCTGGGATCGCGGCCGCCCGTCGGTCCGCGCGCGCAGCGACGCCGACGGCCGGTTCGAGCTGGTCCTGCACGACGACGGGGCCGGCGAGGTGCGCAGCGACGAGCCGCACCTCGTGACGCTCGTCGCCGCGCGCATCGGCGGCGACGCGTCGCGCTCCTTGCCGATCGTCGTCGCGCCCCATCGCGCGCTCTCCGGCCGCGTCGTCGACGCGGCGGGGCAGCCGCTTCCGGGGACGCGCGTGGGGCTCGCGACGCCGGACGGCTTCCTCGCGCGCTTCGACGCGGTGTTCGACCGGGCAGAGGTCCACGCGCCGTGGGTCACCACCGATGCGAAAGGGGTGTTCGAGCTGACGCGCGCCGCCGCCGTGCCGGAGGCGAGGGTGATCGCGCGCCGGGAGGGCTACCTCGAAGGTCAGCTCGACGCGCCGCTGACGCCCGCCGCGGGGCTCGAGCTCGTGCTGACGCGCGCGCCCGGGTCCGAGCTGCTCTCCGGCCGCGTCGTCGACGCGGGTGGAGAGCCGCTCGAGGACGCCTGGGTCAGCCTCGGGGCGAAGAGCACGCTGACGGAGGCGGGCGGGCGCTTCTCGCTGTCGCGCGAGGATGCCGACCACGCGACCGAGCTCCGCGCCGTGAAGAGCGGACACCGCGCGGCGTTCGCCACGGCCGACGTCGACCCGACGAGCGGCGAGCCGACTTGGCCGGACTGGATCGAGCTTCGGCTCGGTGGACCGCCCCTCGCGCTTGCGGGCGTCGTGGTCGACGAGCGCGGTGAGCCGCGCGCAGGAGTTAGCCTCTGGATCGAGGACGCGACGCCCTTCGGGCTCCTCGGCGAGGACGAGGTAGGCGCGCGCGTGGAGTACATGCTGGGCGCAGGGGTCGAGCCGACGCAGGATCCGGGCGACGCCTACTGGCACAGCACCGGCACCGACGAGGGCGGAGGGTTCGAGCTGGGCGGGCTGCTCGACCGCGCCTACTCGCTGCGGCTCCTCGACGCGCGGCGCCAGGAGACGCTCGTCGCCGGCCCGTTCCAGGCTGGGCTCGCCGGGCTGCGGGTCGTCTTTCCGCGCGTGGAGCAGCTGCCGCTGCGCGGGCGCGTCGTGTCGCGCTCGGGCGCGGCCCAGGACGGGGTCGAGGTGCAGCTCTACAGCAAGGGCTTCGGGGGGACCTGGCTGCTGGCCAGGACGACGAGGACCGATGAGAGCGGCGACTTCGCGTTCGACGCGGTGGGCGCGGGGCACATAGGCCTGCGGCTCATCGGCGACCACATCGTGCCCGGCTGGGAGTTCTTCGAGGACGGGGACGATCCGCGCGGGCGCGAGCTCACGCTCGAAGTGAGCGCGCTCCGCCACCTGAAGATCGAGCTCGCCGACGCCGCGCGGGCCGACGCCGTGCGGATGCTCGGCGCCGCGGGCGAGACGCTCTCGCTGTGTGAGATCGGCGCGTCGGGGACCACGTTCCACCAGCTCCTCCAGCTGATCGACGGGCGCTCGCGGACGGTCGGCGTCGCCGAGGAGGCCGCTACGCTGATCCTCTACCGCGAGGGCGACGAGGTCGAGCGCGTCACGGTGCGGCTGGCGCCCGACACGATCAATCTGCTCACGCTCTGAGGGAGTCGGCTCGTCAACGCGCGCCCGAGGCCGTACCGTGTGCGCGCCGCGCCCCGAGCGCGGCACGCGCGATGACCCGGACCCTGACGCTGACGCGGCCCGACGACTGGCACCTGCACCTGCGGGACGGCGAGGCGCTCGCGCACACCGTGCCGCCCACGGCGCGCGTGTTTGCGCGCGCGATCGTGATGCCGAACCTCGTACCGCCGGTGACGACGGTGCCCGAGGCCGAGGCCTATCGAGCCCGCATCCTGGCGGCGGTGCCGGACGGGGCGACGTTCGAGCCGCTGATGACGCTCTACCTAACCGAGCGCACCGGCGCCGATGAGATCCGCCGCGCCGGTGAGGCGCCGGGCGTCTTTGCGTGCAAGCTCTACCCCGCCGGCGCGACGACGAACTCGGACGCGGGCGTGGCCGACCTCGAGGCGCTCTACCCGGCGCTCGAGGCGATGCAGGAGGTCGACCTCCCGCTGCTCGTCCACGGCGAGTCGACCGATCCCGAGGTCGACGTCTTCGACCGCGAGAAGGTCTTCATCGAGCGCCACCTCGCGCCGCTCTGCGAGCGCTTCGCCACCCTGCGCGTCGTCTTCGAGCACATCACGACCGCGGACGCCGCCGACTTCGTGCGCGGCGCGCGCGCGGGAGTCGCGGCCACGCTCACGCCTCAGCACCTGCTGATGAACCGCGGCGACCTCTTCGCGGGCGGGCTGCGGCCCCACAACTATTGCCTGCCGGTGCTCAAGCGGCGCGCGCACCAGGAGGCGCTCCAGCGCGCCGCGGTGAGCGGCGACCCGCGCTTCTTCCTCGGCACCGACTCGGCGCCGCACGAGCGCGGCGCGAAGGAGTCCGACTGCGGCTGCGCCGGCTGCTTCTCGGCGCCGGCCGCCCTGCCGCTGTACGCCGAGCTCTTCGACCGCCTCGGCGCGCTCGAGCGCCTGGAGCCGTTCGCCTCGCACTTCGGCCCCGACTTCTACCGGCTGCCCCGCAACGGGGACACCGTGACGCTGGTCGAGAGCCCATGGACCGTCCCCGCCGAGGCGGAGTTCGCGGGCGGCACGATCGTGCCGTACTGGGCCGACCAGCCGCTGACCTGGCGGCTTGCGTAGGCCAGCGGCGTAATAGCGCCCAGCCCGCTCCGTATCCGAGGGCCTGAATCACGACGGAGCCCCCTACGAGATCCCCATTGCCCCCGCCTACCGTCCGCCTCAGCAACGTCACCAAGACCTTCGGCGCCCACACCGCCGTCCGCAACCTCGACCTGGAAGTCCCGCAGGGCTCCCTATACGGCTTCATCGGGCCGAACGGGTCGGGCAAGACGACGACGATCCGCATGATCCTCCATATCCTCGCGCCCGACGAGGGGACGGTGGAGGTCCTCGGCGAGCGCGGCATCCGTGCGGCCAACGACCGCATCGGATACCTGCCGGAGGAGCGCGGTCTCTACAAGAAGATGAGCGTGCGCCGGCTGCTGCTCTACTACGCCTCGCTGAAGGGCATGGGGCGTGCTGAGGCCCTGGGCGAGATCGATCGCTGGCTCGAGCGTCTGGAGCTGGGCGAGTGGCGCGACAAGAAGGTCGAGTCGCTCTCGAAGGGGATGAGCCAGAAGATCCAGTTCATCTCGACGGTGCTCTCGCGCCCGGAGCTCATCATCCTGGACGAGCCCTTCTCGGGGCTCGACCCGGTCAACCTCGAGGTGATGCGCCGCGCCATTCTCGACCTGCGTTCGGACGGCTCGACGGTGATTTTCTCGACGCACGACATGACGGTCGCCGAGCAGATCTGTGACCACGTGTTCATGATCTACCGCGGCGACAAGGTGCTGGACGGCACCCTCGAGGACGTCCAGGCCCGCTACGGGCAGGACACGGTGCGCGTCCGCACCGACGGAGGCGCGGCGGTACTCGAGGGGCTGCCGCACGTCGAGCAGGTGCTGGACCTCGGCCGCTACCAGGAGCTGCGCCTGACCGGCTCGCCCCAGGAGCTCCTGATGGCCCTCACCCAGCGCACCCGCGTGCGCCACTTCGAGGAGACGCGGCCCACGCTGCACGACATCTTCATCCGCATCGCCGGGCCCGAGGCCGCTGAGAAGGAGGTGGTGGCGTGAACAAGGTCCTCGCCATCGCGCGCGCCGAGTACACCCAGGCCGTGCGCTCGAAGGCGTTCCTGATCGGCATCCTGGCGATGCCGATCCTGATGGGCGCCGGCATCGCTTTCCAGATCGTGATGGAGGACCGCGTCGACCTCAGCGAGCGTCGCTGCGCGGTGTTCGACGCCTCGGGCCAGCTCTGGCCGGCGCTCGAAGCCGCCGCCGAGCGGCGCAACGCCGAGGAGATCTGGGAGCTCGACGACAACGGCGAGCGGAGCCAGACGCGGCCGGAGTTCGTGCTCGAGCGCTTCGTGCCGTCCGACGGCAAGCGCGCCGACGTCGTGCTGTCCGAGCGCGTGCGGGCCGGCGAGCTGCAGGGCTTCGTGCTGCTGGACGCGACCGTGCTCGACGAAGAGCCCGGCGAGCGGCCGTTCGCCTACCACACCAACGAGCCGACCTTCACCGAGCTGCCCAACTGGCTCGGCCGCGCGGTCAACGACGAGGTCCAGCAGCGACGCCTCCAGGAGGCGGACGTGGCGCCCGAGATCTACTCGCGGCTCAGCCGGCGCGTGCCGCTGTCGACCTGGGGCCTGCTGAAGGAGCGCGAGGACGGCACAGTCGAGGAGGCCGAGGAGGAGAACGACCTGCGCACCTTCGCCGTGCCGTTCGGCGGGCTCATGCTCCTGTTCCTGATCGTGATGACGGCCGCGCCGCAGCTGATGAACCAGGTGCTCGAGGAGAAGATGCAGCGCATCGCCGAGGTGCTGGTGTCGGCGGTCTCGCCGTTCCAGCTGATGCTCGGGAAGCTCCTGGGAAGCGTCTGTATCTCGCTGACGCTCGCCGCGATCTACCTTGGTGGCGTCTTCTGGGCCACGCACCACTACGGCGTCAGCGACCTCGTGCCCGCGAGCACCTACCCGTGGTTCATCGGGCTGATGGTCTTCGCGCTGCTGATGTACGGCTCGCTGTTCTCCGCGCTCGGCTCGGCCTGCTCGGAGCTGCGCGACGCCCAGAGCCTCATGATGCCGGCCATGATCGTGCTGATGGTGCCGATGTTCGCGCTGAGCGCGATCATCGAGAGCCCCAACGGCAGCATCGCGGTCGGGCTGACCTATTTCCCCACCGCAACGCCGATGGTGCTGCTGCTGCGCGTCCTGGCTCCGCCCGGCCCGCCGGCCTGGGAGTACATCGCGGGGCCGCTGATGTGCCTGGCGACGACCGGCGTGCTCCTTTGGGCGAGCAGCAAGATCTTCCGGATCGGCATCCTCGCCCAGGGGCAAACGCCCTCCTTCCGCACGCTGCTCGGCTGGATCGTGTCCAGGTAGGCGCGTGAGTCGCCCGCGCTCGCGGGCTAACGTGAGGGCGTGAGCACGACCCACGCGTCGCCCTCGTCCTCGCTAGCGCGGATCCACTTCTCGTGGCTGCTGCAGCTGCGCTGGGTCGCGTTCGCCGGCCAGCTCGTGACCATCCTGGTCGTCGTGCTGATGCTCGGCGTGTCGCTGCCGCTGCCGCGCATGCTGCCGATCCTCCTGTCGTTCGCGGCCTCGAACGTGCTGTTCGAGCTGTGGTTCCGTCGCGAGGGGCGCATCTCGGGCACCGCCCTGAGCGAGCACGTCGCGGGCACCATCATGGTCGGCGACCTGATGATCCTGACAGCGTTGCTCTCGCTGAGCGGGGGCAACGGCAACCCCTTCTGCGCCTTCTACGTCGTCAACGTCACCCTGGCGGCCGTGCTGCTGCGGCCGTCCTGGGCTTGGAGCGTCGCCGCGCTGGCCGCCGCCGGCTTCACGCTGCTGCACTTCGCGCACGTGCCGCTGCCGGCGAACGAGGTCGGCGACCGCCTGGTGGTGCACGGGCTCTTCGTGGCGGCGGTTCTGACGCTCGCGACCACGGTCTACTTCGTGACGCGGGTCACGCGCGAGCTCGCGCA
The DNA here is from genome assembly GCA_039029355.1 of Planctomycetota bacterium. GTDB lineage: Bacteria > Planctomycetota > UBA1135 > UBA1135 > JBCCGI01. The sequence goes on along the minus strand of JBCCGI010000010.1, from coordinate 3,421 downwards.
GAGCGAGGCCGAGCTGCGGCGCCAGCGCGAGCTCAGGGTGCGCGGCGAGCGTCTGCAGGGCCTGGCGACGCTGGCCGCGGGTGCGGCGCACGAGCTGGGCTCGCCGCTCTCCACGATCGCGGTCGTCGCGAAGGAACTCGAGCGCTCACTCGCCGACTCCGGCTCCGAGGAGGACATCGACGACGCGCGCCTGATCCGTGAGGAGGTCTCGCGCTGCCGTCGCATCCTCGACCGCATGGACGGCGCCGGAAGCGGCGAAGACCCGGTCGAACGGACGGTGGCGGACCTGCTCGAAGAGACGCGCGGCGAGCTGCCCGAGGCCCGCCGGGTCGACCTGCTCACCGAGCCGTCGGCCGCCGGCCTAAGCGTCCGACTCCCCGGCCAGAACCTGATCATGGCCCTGCGAGGGCTGGTGCAGAACGCGCTCGACGCGTCGCCGCCGGACGAGCGCGTCTCGCTCCAGGCCCGTCGATCGGGGGACGCGCTCGTCGTCTCGATCGTGGACCACGGCAGCGGCATGGACGAGGAGGCCCGCACCCACGCGGCCGACCCGTTCTTCACCACCAAGGAACCGGGGGCCGGCATGGGCCTCGGGATGTTCCTCGCCAACAGCGTCATCGAGCGGCTTCAGGGCACCCTGTTCATCGATTCCACGCCCAGCGCGGGCACGACGGTGCGCGTTGAGGTACCGCTCGGGTCGCTCGGGGCCAGGACCGGAGACGAATAGCGGAACCTTGGCATCCCATCGCCTAAGATCGCCGAAACGAGAGATGGCATGAGCGAGCACGACGACTTCCAAGCCGCCCCGGGGCGGATGCTGCTGGTCGACGACGACGTGGTGCTGCGTGAGCGCCTCGCGCGCGCGCTCCGCGGACGGGGATTCGACGTGCGCACGGGCGGCGGCTTCGAAGAAGCCATCGAGCTGGCCCAGGCCGAGGCGCCCACGCACGCGGTGGTCGACATGCGGATGCCCGGGCGCTCGGGCCTCGAGCTGGTGCGGGCGCTCAAGGAGCTGCACCCCGAGATGCTGGTGGTCGTGCTGACCGGCTACGGCAGCATCGCCAACGCGGTCGACGCGGTGCGGCTCGGCGCGACCAACTACATCCCGAAGCCGGCGGACGCCGACGACATCCTGACCGCGTTTGCGGGCGGCGGAGAGCCGGATGCCGAGGCGGCGGACGACGTGCGCGCTCCGACGCTCGCGCGCGCGGAGTGGGAGCACATCCAACGCGTCCTGCGCGACACCGACGGCAACGTCTCGGAGGCGGCACGGCGGCTGGGGATCCACCGCCGGTCGTTGCAGCGCAAGCTCCGCCGCTTCGCGCCCGAGTAGGAGCCGGCCGAAAAGCCGGAGCGCGCCTACTTTTTTCGCGCGACATCGCTGCGGCGGGAGGCCGCAGCCGCCCTCGCCGCGCACGTCGCGTCGCTGCGCCTGAACGCGCTGCACGCGCGTCATCCTGCCGCACCGGTGTCGCGGCGGGCGCTCGGTGCGACCGAATACCGCAGCGAACGCGCCATGGCTTCGGACGATGCTCCGCGCGATGACCACGCCGCTCCTGCCCGACTGGCTCGATCGCCTGCGCAACCTCGCGCCCGCTCTGCTGGGCGCGGGCGGCCTCTACGCCGCGGCGACGGTCGCGTTCGGCTTCTCGCCCGAGACCACCGACGTCGGCTACGCGCCCGAGCAGCCGATCCCGTTCAGCCACCGGCTACACGCCGGTGAGCTCAGGATCGACTGCCGCTACTGCCACGACACGGTCGAGAGGGCGGCGCACGCCGCGATCCCTCCCACCGCGACCTGCATGAACTGTCACGCCCGGGTGCGGACGGAGAGCCGGCACCTGGCGCTCCTACGCCGCAACCACGCGGCGGGCCAGCCGATCCCGTGGATCCGGGTCCACGACCTGCCGGACCACGCGTACTTCGACCACTCGGCCCACGTGGGGGCGGGCGTCGGCTGCGTGTCGTGCCACGGGCGGGTCGACCGCATGGACGTCGTCGAACAGGTCGAGCCGCTCTCGATGGGCTGGTGCCTCGACTGCCACCGCGACCCCGCCCCGCACCTGCGGCCGCCCGAGCGCGTGACGGACATGGGGTGGCAGCCCGCCGAGCACGGCGGCCGCGGCACGCAGGATCAACTTCGACACGGCCGCTCCGCGCGGGGCGCAGCCCAGGATTGCTCGGCATGTCACAGGTGACGGCTCCCGATCGCCGCGACCCGCTCTGGCGCACGCTGCGCGAGCGCGCCGACGACCCGCGGTTCCGAGCGCTGCTTCGCCGTGAGTTCCCCGGTGTCGACCCGGACCGCCTCGAAGGCGTGGATCGACGGCGCTTCCTGCAGCTGCTGGGCGCGTCGATGGCGCTCGCCACCGCGACCGGCTGCCGTTGGGAGGAGGAGCGCATCCTGTCGCTCAACCGCCGGCCCGAAGGCCTCGTGCCGGGGGCGACGCGCAGCCTCTCGACGGCGTTCCGCGTCGACGACGAGGTCTACGGCATCCGGGTCACCACGTACGACGGGCGCCCGATCAAGGTCGAGGGGAACCCGGAGCACCCGCTCTCGCTCGGGGCGACCGACGCCCGGGCCCAGGCCTCGATCCTGTCGCTCTACGACCCCGACCGGCGCACGGGCGTGATGCGCCCGGGGACGGAGGGCAAGGCTCAGGCGTCGTGGAGGAGCTTCGAGCAGGCCTTCGACCAGCGCCTCGCGCGCAATCGCGTTGACGGAGGGCGCGGGCTCGCGCTCCTGACCGAGGTGTCGACCTCGCCCACGCTCGCGCGCCTGGAGCGTCGCTTCCGCGCCGCCTTCCCGGCCGCGCGCTGGGTGGCCTGGAGCCCAACGGCCGGCGAGACCGCGCGCGAAGGAGCGCGGCTCGCGTTCGGACGGCCGGTGGCGGCACGGCTCGATCTGACCGCGGCGCGCGTAGTCGTCGCGCTCGACGGCGACCTCCTGCACGAGGGCCCCGAGGCGCTGCGCCTGGCGCGCGAGCTGACCGAGCGTCGCCATCCCGACGGCGAGATGCTGCGGTTGTATGCGGTCGAGAGCCGCTTCACCGGCACCGGCATGGCGGCGGATCACCGGCTGCCGCTCCGCTCGCGCGACGTGCCGGCCTTCCTCGACCTGGTCGAGCGCGCGCTCGACGCGCGCGAGGGGCGGGGCGGCACGCACTCGGAGCGCGCGCGGCGGCTCGCGACCTACCGCCGTGCGGCCGACGTCGCCGAGGCCATCGCCGACGACCTGCTCGCGGCACGCGGCGCCGGCGTGCTGACCGCGGGCCCGACGCAGCCAGCCGCGGTGCACGCGCGCCTCTTCGCGCTCAACGCGAGGCTCGGAAACCTGGGTCGGACGGTGCGCCTCTTCGAGCCGGTGCCCACCGCCGGCGCGCGCGGCCATGACGCGCTCGCCGAGCTGGCCGCGGCGCTG